>JAJCYG010000124.1 GCA_029263055.1 Actinomycetes bacterium | reverse complement strand
CTAAATATGGTGGGGCTAAAATCTATTTGAAGCGTGAAGATTTAGCTCACACCGGAGCCCATAAGATTAACAATTCCGTAGGACAGTTGTTACTTGCTAAGAGAATGGGCAAAAAACGGGTGATTGCTGAAACCGGAGCCGGGCAACATGGCGTGGCTACAGCTGCTGCAGCGGCTCTATTTGGCATAGAATGTGTGGTTTACATGGGGGAAGAGGACATGGCCAGACAAGCCCCTAATGTAACACGAATGAAGCTCTTAGGCGCCAAAGTTGTGGGTGTGAATCAAGGAGCTAAAACATTAAAAGATGCGATTAATGAAGCAATGCGAGATTGGGTCACCCATGTCGACACCACTCACTATGTTTTAGGTTCTGTATTAGGGCCACATCCCTTTCCAATGATGATCCGTGATTTTCAAAAAGTGATTGGCTATGAAGCCAAACAACAAATCTTAGATAAAGAAGGAATTCTTCCAGCGGCTTTAATAGCCTGTGTCGGTGGCGGGAGTAATTCAATTGGGCTTTTCTACGAGTTTTTAAAAGATAAAGAGATCAAACTATATGGTGTTGAAGCCGGAGGCACAGGAAAAAAACTCGGAGAACATGCCGCGCGATTTGAAGGAGGACGGCCTGGAGTGTTGCATGGTTGTAAAACATACATTCTTCAAGACGACGACGGGCAAGTGGCTTCAACTCATTCCATTTCTGCAGGATTAGATTATCCCGCTATTGGACCTGAACATGCTTATCTGAAAGACCTTGATAGAGTCACCTATGCTAATGTTTCAGACCAAGAAGCGTTAGATGCGTTTCAAGAACTGAGCCAGCTTGAGGGAATCATTCCCGCTTTAGAAAGTGCACATGCCATTGCTTATGCTAAGAAAATAGCTTCTAAATTCCAACCAGATGAAATACTCATCGTCAATTTGTCAGGACGTGGGGACAAAGACATTGATGAGGTAGCCAAAAGACTGTCATGAACCGAATTGATCAAGCATTCCAACAAGCTAAGAAAAAGGGGAAACCTCTATTTATTGCTTATATTATGGCAGGGGATCCCTCACTTAAAGAAACCGAAAAACTCGTCCCAGCCTTAGAAAAAGCAGGAGTAGGAATCATTGAGCTCGGCATTCCTTTTTCAGACCCGATTGCCGATGGAGCCGTTAATCAAGAAGCAGGAATGCGTGCTTTAAATGCAGGCGCCACACTTCATAAAGTTTTAGATTCTGTTAAAACAATCCGAGAAAAAACAGAAATCCCTATTGTTCTTTTTTCTTATCTCAATCCAATACTTCAATATGGCACAAAAGAATTTTCTCAAGATGCAGTCAAAGCAGGAGTCGACGGAACACTTGCTTTAGATTTACCTCCAGAAGAGTCCAGTCTTGTTACAAGCGATTTTAAAGAGGCTGGTTTAAAAACCATTTTCTTAATTACACCTACAACACCTAAAGAACGAATCAAAAAAATTAGTTCGCTTGCCTCTGGTTTTATTTATTATGTGTCACGTTTAGGTGTGACCGGAGTGCAACACAATTTAGCTGAGGGATTGCAAAGTCGATTAGATGAAATACGTACAGAAGTAAAAGTGCCTATCGCAGTTGGGTTTGGCATTTCAGAGCCACAACACATACAACAACTCAAAGACCATTGTGAAGCCATTGTCGTCGGTAGTGCTATCGTAAAGCGCATTGCAGAAAAGGGAGATGATCCCTCAATGATTCCAAGCGTTACAGAATTTGTTCAAACATTAACCAGGGAACTTTAAATGAAGAACTTACATGTTTTGATTATGGCCGGAGGAAAAGGGGAACGCTTTTGGCCACAAAGTCGAGAAGAAACCCCAAAACAATTTTTAAATCTTAAAGGAAGTAAATCTTTAATTGAAGAGACGGTCGACCGATTAAAGGGACTGGTTCAACCTTCTAACATTTGGATTTTAACCAATGAAGCCCATGTCGCTTTAGTTCGAAAATTATGTAAGGGTCTTAAAAAAGATCAAATTATTGGCGAGCCCATTGGAAAAGATACCGCACCTTGCATTGCTGTAGCCGCAAGCCTGATTGCACGTAAAGACAAGAATGCAGTGATGGCTGTTTTGCCGGCTGATCACACAATTGCCCCTAAAGCTAAATTCCACCAAATTTTACGTGAATCAGCTGTGATGGCGCAAAAAGAAGAAGCCCTTGTCACCCTCGGTATTAAGCCTAAAACACCTCATACTGGTTATGGATATATTCAAATCAAAAAATCAATTGCTTCTCCGGGTAAAAACAAGTTTTTTCATGTTCAAGCGTTTAAAGAAAAACCTGATTTAGCCAAAGCTAAAAAGTATGTTAAAAAAGGAAGTTTTTACTGGAATAGCGGCATCTTTATTTGGAATGTGGCGACTATTTTAAATGAAATCAAACGCTGCTTGCCTAACATTTATAAGAATGCACAAAAGATTGAAAAAGCTTGGGGCAAACGCAACCAACAAGCCACACTCAAAAAATCATTTCAAGCCTTTGAAAAAATTTCAATTGATTACGGTGTTTTAGAAAAAGCCAATAAAGTATTAATGGCTAAAGCTCCTTTTGATTGGGATGACGTGGGGTCGTGGGTTAGCCTTTCAAAATATTTAAAACAAGATAAAAAGGGGAATGCTCAATCAGGAGCTATTCTCGCTCACGAAACAAAAAATTCTATTTTAGTTTCAACTAATGGTTTGGTTGCGACTTTAGGGGTTAAAAACTTAATTGTTGTTTCCACACCTGATGTCACATTAGTGGCTCACAAAGACAACGAACAAGAGATCAAACAACTTTTAGCCACTCTCAAAAAACAGAAGAGCCTGACCCAACACCTATGAGAATACTAGCCTTAGATGTCGGTACCAAACGGATCGGATTAGCTGTGAGCGATGAATTAGGCATCACAGCCCAATCTAAGCCTGTCTTAGTCTGTTCATCTTGGACAGCGGATATTAAAGCCTTACAAGAGCAGATAGACGCTTTCCAGATAGGGGAAATTGTTGTAGGATATCCCGTTAATTTGAATGGGTCTGTTGGTCCACAAGCTGAATGGGTACTGAAGTTTGTGGAAAAAATGAAAGAGCACATTTCCCTTCCTATTAAAATGTGGGATGAGCGCCTCTCAAGCATGGCTGTAGATAAGCTCATGTTAGAAGGGGATCTCAGTAGACAAAAGCGTAAAAAGCGCATTGATTCACTTTCAGCACAATGGATTTTACAAGGCTATTTAGAGTCAAAACGAAATAGACCTCCGTTAGGAGAAATAGATGACAAAGATTGACGCATTAGACAACGGACTTCGAGTGGTCACACACGAAATGCCGCACATGGAATCAGTCTCCATTGGCTTTTGGGTGGGAACAGGAAGTCGTTATGAAACAGAAAAAGAAAACGGCGTATCTCATTTTCTTGAACATATTCTTTTTAAAGGAAGCAAAAGCCGAACCGGCAGACAGATCTCTGAAGAGATTGAAGGACGGGGCGGCGTTTTAAACGCTTTTACTGGCGAAGAATACACCTGCTTTTATTTTAAAGTTCCAAGTATTCACTTTGAAAAAGCATTTGAAATTTTAAGTGACATGTTTTTAAACCCAGCCTTTGATGAAACAGAAATCAACAAAGAAAAAGAAGTGGTTTACGAAGAAATAAACATGTACTTAGATCAACCGTCTCAACATGTGCATGAGCTTTTCAACCACCTCTTATGGCCTAATCAGCCTCTAGGACAGATGATTTTAGGCACACCTAAAACATTAAGCAATCTTTCACCAAATGATATTGCTCAATACAAAGAAAAAACCTATGTGCCCAATCAAACAGTGGTGGCAGTCGCAGGTAAAGTGACCCATGCTGAAGTGATGAACGCAACCTCTCAATGGTTTCCTCAAAATGGCAATCAACCTAAAATGAATTTTGATCCGTCTCACGAAAATCAATCTAAACCAGAATCGCTTTTTAATGAAAAGAAAACAGAACAGTTTCACCTTTGTGTGGGCGTACGGGGTTATGAACGCAATCATCCAAAACGTTATGCGCAACGATTGCTCTCAATTGCTTTAGGCGAGAACATGAGCTCCCGTCTCTTTCAAGAAATTCGAGAAGAGAGAGGGTTGGCTTATGACGTGAACTCGTCGGTGAGTCGCTTTTATGACACTGGTTTTTTCAATGTTTCAGCAGGTTTAGAAAAGAAAAAGCTTAAAGAAGCCCTTGTTGTTATTTTAAAAGAAATGGGTAAAATCAAAGCAGATAAAATGGGCGAAGACGAGCTTGGCCGAGCTAAAGAATATTTTATCGGTCAATTTATGTTGAGTTTAGAAAAGACCATGAATAACATGCTTTGGGTTGGAGAAAACTTGCTCTGTGGCGATGAAATTCCAGAGAGAGAAGAGATCATTAAAAACATTAAGTCTGTAACAGCTGAAGATATTCAAGAAGTGGCTCAAGAACTTTTTGTGAATGAAAAATTAAACATGGCTTTAATAGGCCCTGTTAAAAGCAAAGACGAAATCGTGTCAGAATTGCATTTTTAATTATGAATATAAAAATAGCCCCATCTATACTTGCTGGAGATTTTGGTCAATTAGGTCAAGAAGCTAAACGTGCTGAAACAGGGGGTGCGGATTGGCTTCATATAGATGTAATGGATGGCCACTTTGTGCCCAATATCACAATTGGCCCAGATGTGGTTAAAGCCCTCAGAAAATCAACAAAACTCCCTTTAGATGCGCACTTGATGATCGATCACCCAGACAAGTATGCCCCTGAATTTGTCAAAGCAGGTGCAGATAGAGTGAGTGTACATGTAGAAGCACCTCATCCATTAGAAGCGACCTTAAAATCAATTAAAGATTTAGGCGCAAAATGCGGCATTGTCTTTAATCCTAATACGCCCTTCACCATTTCTAAAGAAGTGGGGCAATTAGTCGATTATATTTTAATTATGTCTGTTTATCCTGGTTTTGGCGGGCAAAAATTTATTACTGAAGTATTAGATAATGTCAAAGCAGCCCGCGAATTTGCCAACCAATCTGGCAAAGAGATTGATATTGAGATTGATGGGGGAATCACTCCTGAAACAACCCCACAAGCTGCTGCAGCGGGTGCCAATGTCTTCGTTGCCGGTAGTGCCATCTATGGCAAACCAGACATCTCACAAGCGATTCTCGACATTCGATCTGCTGCTGAAAAAGCGGTGAGTTAATTTAATGGAACGCCCCGAAGTTCGAAATTTTTCCATCATTGCCCACATTGATCACGGTAAATCTACCTTAGCTGATCGTTTAATGGAATTCACTCATACTGTGGATAAGCGCATCTTACAAGAACAGATGCTCGATGACATGGACCTTGAGCGCGAGCGCGGTATTACTATTAAAGCGCATCCTGTTACTATTCAATACAAAGCAAAAGACGGAAAATTATACATATTAAATCTTATTGATACACCCGGACATGTAGATTTTACTTATGAAGTTTCTAGAAGTTTATCAGCCTGTGAAGGTGCACTGGTTATAGTTGACGCAGCTCAAGGGGTTGAAGCTCAAACCGTAGCCAACGTCCATTTAGCTTTAAATCAAAAACTAACCATTATTCCTGTGATCAACAAAATCGATTTGCCAAGTGCGGATCCAGAAAAAATGCGCAAACAAATTGAAGATGTTCTCTGCATTGAAAGCGATCAAGCCATTCTAGCAAGTGCCAAGCAAGGCATTGGCATAGAAGAAATTTTAGAAGCGGTTGTGGAGCTCATCCCCCCTCCAAAAAACGTTGATGCGCCAGAGACTCGAGCCCTTATTTTTGACTCTTTTTACGAAAACTACAAAGGGGTCATTGTCTATGTACGTCTTTTTAGCGGAAGTCTAAAAAGAGGGCAAAAAATCAAAATGATGAGCTCGGGTAAAACGTTTGAAGTGACTGAAGTAGGTATCTTTAAACCAAACGAAACCCCTGTAAAAGAACTTATAGCGGGGGATGTAGGCTATTTTGTGGCAAACATCAAAGCCCCGGGGGATGTGGCTATAGGAGACACTGTCACCGATCTCAAAAAATCAGCCACAACCGCCTTGCCTGGTTTTAAAGAAGTTAAGCCAATGGTCTTTAGTGGATTTTATCCTATTAGCAGTGATGATTATGAAATGCTTAAATTAGCCATGGAAAAACTCAAACTCAATGATCCCTCTTTTTTCTATGAATTAGATAGTTCGCTTGCTTTGGGTTTTGGATTTCGGTGCGGCTTTCTAGGATTACTTCACATGGAAATCATCCAAGAGCGTTTAGAGAGAGAATATAATGTGAGCATTATTGCAACGGCTCCAAGTGTGGTTTACGAGGTCACTTTCAATAACGGAAAGAAGATGAGCTTAGACAACCCAACTCACTTTCCTGATCCATCTACTATCGACAAGATTAGCGAACCCTTTATTAAAGCAACAGTGATTGCTCCAGGAGATTGCATTGGAGCCCTTATGAATTTAGCCTTAGATAGAAGAGGGGAATGCACCCACACCGAAACATTAGATTCTTCACGTGTCATGCTCACCTTTGAGCTCCCATTATCTGAAATCGTGACAGACTTTTATGACAAATTAAAATCACTCACTCATGGTTATGGTTCCCTCGATTACGAACTTTTAGATTACCGGCCATCTGATATGATCAAACTTGATATTTTGATTAATAACGAACCCATGGATGCTTTTTCAAACATTATTCACCGTGATAAAGCAGAGGCGAGGGGACGTGCTTTAGCCGCTCGATTAAAAGATGTGATCCCCCGACAAATGTTTGTTGTTCCAATCCAAGCTACAATTGGCGGAAAAATCATTGCCCGCGAAACCATTAAAGCGATGTCAAAAAATGTAACCGCTAAATGTTATGGTGGAGATATCAGTCGTAAAAGAAAACTGTGGGAAAAACAAAAAGAGG
>JAJCYG010000123.1 GCA_029263055.1 Actinomycetes bacterium | reverse complement strand
ATCACATACTTTGCGCCTGCTTCTTTAACCATCTCAGGTGAAATCTCGCCAGTGAAGGCCCCTTTTTCTTCCCAATATAAATTTTGAGCACCGACTCCAATGTTTGAATCTGCTGCAGTGTCTGCCACAGATGAGAGTGCTGTAAAGACAGGACACACCACAATCTCAACATCTTCAACATCAAACAATTCACGTTTTAAACTTGTCACCAAATCAATTGATTCACGAATGGTGTTATGCATTTTCCAGTTACCAGCAATAATTGGTTTTCGGCTCATGATAGGCTCCTAAACTTTTGCGCTTTCTTTTTCACTTAAGGCCACGATTCCAGGCAACTCTTTTCCTTCGAGGTAAACTAAAGAAGCTCCTCCACCTGTTGAAACATGACTCACTTTATCCACTAAACCAAATTTTAAAATTGCGGCTGCAGAATCGCCTCCTCCAATAATGGAAGTGGAATCAGAATCAGCAATGGCTTGCGCCACTCCTTTAGTTCCGTTAGCAAATGCTTCTTTTTCAAACACACCCACCGGGCCATTCCAAAGAACGGTTTGTGCACTTTTTACTTTATCTGCAAAAATTTTTGTTGATTTAGGGCCTATATCAACCCCTTCAAAGTCAGCAGAAATGGCGCCTTCAGCAATACGGTTGGTTCCGTTTCCACTAAAGTCGTTTGTTTCAATAAAATCAACTGGAAGCAATAGCTCCACATTATTGGCTTTAGCTTTTTCTAACAACTCACCGGCTAAACCAATGCGTTCTTCATCTAAAAGGGATTTTCCAATTTCAAAGCCTTGGAATTTTAAAAAGGTGTACGCCATTCCGCCACCCACAATCAACACATCGACTTTATCTAATAAATTGTCGATCACTTGAATTTTATCTGCCACTTTTGCGCCACCTAAAATAGCCACAAACGGACGCTTTGGATTGCCAACCGCATTACCCAAATACTCAATCTCTTTCATGAGCAAGTAACCAGCCGCACATTGATCAATGTGTTCGGTCACACCCACAATAGACGCATCCGCGCGGTGTGATGTTCCAAACGCATCATCAATATAAAGTTCACCTAGGCTAGCCAATTGCTTAGCAAACGTAGGATCGTTTTTCTTTTCTTCTTTATGAAAGCGTAAGTTTTCCAACAAGATCACTTCACCTGGTTGGAGTGCAAAAACAGCTTTTTCAACTTCTTCGCCCACACAATCATTTAATTGTGTGACTTTATTATCAGGAAGCAATTCTTGAAGACGTTTGGCTGCAGGAGCCAATGAAAGTTTGGAATCAGGCCCATCTTTTGGACGACCTAAGTGACTCATTAAAACAAGTGACCCACCATTGCTTAACACATATTTAATGGTAGGCAATGCTGCTTGGATACGTGCATCATCTGTAATATTTAAGTTCTCATCTAACGGAACATTAAAATCAACACGCACTAAAACACGCTTGCCTTCAACTTTCAAATCTTCAATAAACAATTTAGCCATTTTGCTTTTTTCCTTTATAAACAAACAGCTGGTTCCCGTTTTTTGAACAGGAACCAGCCAAGTTTCAAACTTAAAACTAAACAGTAGCGGTTGCTAAAGATTTAGACATTAATTTGATTAAGTCAACACAACGATTTGAGTAACCCCATTCGTTGTCATACCAACCTAGAATTTTAACCAAAGTTCCTTCAGAAACCATAGTTGATTGCGCATCTAACACACAAGAAGCGGGATCACCGACGATATCTTGAAGCACTAATGGATCTTCACTGTAAACTAAAACTCCTTTTAAAGGACCTTCAGCTGCCTTTTTAAAAGCTTCATTAATTTGCTCTTTAGTCACACTTGTTTCGATTTCAGCCACAAAGTCTGTGATCGAACCAACAGGTGTTGGCACACGAAGTGACATACCATCTAATTTTCCGTTCAACTCAGGAATTACTTTACCGACGGCACGAGCAGCCCCTGTTGTTGTAGGAATAATGTTTAAAGAAGCAGCACGCGCACGACGCAAGTCAGCATGAGGCAAATCAAGCAGACGTTGGTCATTGGTGTAGGAGTGAATGGTAGTCATAGTTCCACGCTTCACTTTAAAAGCGTCATTCAATACTTTAACCATTGGAGCCAAGCAGTTTGTTGTGCAAGAAGCATTAGAAACAACTTGGTCTGAATCTTTTAATGTATCGTCATTAACACCCACAACAATAGTAGCATCCACTTCATCTTTAGCTGGAACAGTTAAAAGAACTTTCTTAGCCCCTGCTTCAACATGTTTCAAGCAATCTGCTTTCTTTGAAAAAACTCCAGTTGACTCAATCACAATCTCAACTCCAAGCTCTTTCCAAGGAAGTTCAGAAGGATTTTTAATTGCGGTAATTTGTACTTTCTTACCATCAACAACCAAAGCATCACCTTCAGCTTTGACTTCACCTTTAAAACGACCCATCACAGAGTCATATTTTAACAAGTGAGCCAATGTCTTGGCATCTGTCAAATCATTGATCCCAATGACTTCAACATCACTGTGATTTTGTAAAATACGGAAGATATTCCGTCCGATACGTCCAAATCCGTTAATGCCTATTTTCAAGGACATGCTAAACCTCCTGTTTACTCTCTATTCTTTTCAAATGTTCCGAACCATGATAGTCAGGGAGCCTGGAAAGTCAAGAAGCAAATGAAAAATAGTCCCCCTTAAACGCATTCTAATGTAGTATACTGAACCAATATGAATGTAGAACATGCGATTGAACTCATCCAAATAAAAGAAGTTAAGAAACTCTCTAAGAAGAAGTTATCCACACTTCTAACCCCCTATGAACTTGATTATTGCCAATTACACAAAAAGCGAGGCCTTGAACCAGTCGCAGCTCGAATCGCCGCAAAAAAAGCACTCGAAAAGATCATCCCTCTAAAAGATTGGCTAGAAGCTGAGGTTCAAAAGGATAACAATGGAAAACCAACCCTCTGCTTAAGCGGCAAAGCCAAAACCCTCTTTAAAAAGAAAAAGCTAAAAAGAATAGCCCTCTCCCTCTCTCATACTAAAGAAGAAGCAATCGCCAGTTTGATTTGTCAGTAGGATTAAGTTAAAGATTTTTCTTGGAGAGGAACAAAGATTTGATCAGCCACTTCAAAGAGAGCATCAAGCACTTCTTTATTATTCAGGTTTAAACCTTTAAGTGCTTCTTTGGATTGGGCCACACGTTGAGTTGCTTCTTGAATGGCTGCTTCAACCATTCCTTTTTCACGTAATTCTTTTTGAAGAGCTTGCATTTTTTCTGGTGTTAAAGGAACAGAAACTGATTTTTCTAACTCGTCACGAGCCGAACCTTCAAGCTGAGCCAGCAAACGAATAAACGGAAGCGTTAACTTCCCTTTCTTCATATCTGTGCCAAGTGATTTACCTAAATCATTTTCACTGCCCACAATATCTAAACAGTCATCCACAATTTGAAACGCAATCCCTAAGGTACGGCCAAACTCACCCATTACTTTGGCAGACTGAGCATCGGCACCAGAAAACTCAGCACCCACAGAACAACTCACACCAAATAGCGAGGCTGTTTTCTTTTCAATCACTTCTAAATATTCTTGCTCACAAATCCCTAAATGAAAACGGCGAAAGGTTTGCAACATTTCCCCTTCACAAATTTCATTAGTGATTTGTGTCACTTGTTGCGCTGCTTTATTATCAGGCAATGAAACAAGTAAGCCCATGGCATGGGATAAAATTAAATCCCCTGTCATCACAGCTAGCTCAGGTCCATAAGCATGGTTTAAGCTTGGCTTTTTGCGGCGGATCTCTGCTTCATCAATAATGTCATCATGAATTAAGGTTGCGGTGTGAATCAGTTCAATGGCACTGGCCAATGTGATGTGGCGTTCATCGACTTCACCAAATAGCTTTCCACTTAAGAAAACTAAAATAGGGCGTAAACGCTTGCCCTGTCCCCCTGCAGCATATTGAGCCAATTCAGCAGCAATATCTTTATAAGAAGAAAACTCTTGGGTAAGTTTCTTTTCTAAGGCATCTAATGTGGGTTGAATCAAAGGTAACTTCAAAGTCTTGGCTCTCTAAAATTTAAGCCAACACCTTAAGGGATTCATGGGGAGTTGGTCAAGAAAAACTGCCACAGAAAAGATGGCACGACAATTGAATATATAGGTTACCAACTAAAGGAGAAGTGAATAACTGCTATGAAATGGAGCACTTTTAAAACTTGGGTCGCACTAATATGTATCACGAGCATGGTTTCAAGCTCAATCACCCTTAAAGGGGATCAAGGAAAAGGACCACAAAACCTTTCACCTATCAGCCCTCTATTGGCTACCCCTGTCTCAGGAAAAATTAGCTTAGCAGGATTACTCCCTTTAAACGGGGTGCTCACTCCTTTGCCTTCAATCCCTTCCATGATTGAAGAAGAGATGAATTTGAACCAAGCGATCGACTTAGATAACTTAAACTTCGATTCCATTGAGCTAAAACAAATTAAAGGAAATAAATTTAACGTTCAGATCGAAGGCAAAGAACATTCAGCCACATTGTACGGTTCTTTTTTAATGATCGATCAAATGAAACTAAGTGAGACCGGTAAATTTGTGATGGAAGCAATTGATCTTGAAGCTAAAGAGATTGTGACTTTAAGAAACTTGGGCAAAATGCTTGTTTCCATGAAAACTTTTAATTTTGACGCAGGCTCTCTCTTTCGTGCATGGGATTTTGAAACCCAACAAGAAGTAGCTCTTTTACAACCACATCACAGCCAAACCAAAGAAAAATTTAATTACTTAATTTTAAAAGACCCCATTGGCACAGATAAACATGGCAATACACTTTTTCGTGCTATCAATCGCAAAACAGGTGATGAAACAAAACTGATTGAAACCAATGACTTCTTAATCGAACAATCTGAATTAAAGGCGGGGCTCTTTCAAGTTCCTGCTTGGAACAAAAGAACTCAAGAAGAAACTTTGATCTCAAGATTTGTCACTCCTGTTAAGGGTGTCTTAAAAGAATTCTTTATTCTCCAAGTACTCGGTCAAGGGGGAATGGGAAAAGTAGAAAAAGCTTGGGATCCACAAGAACAAAAATATGTCGCGATCAAACAATTGTTAGAGGGTGTTGAAGCAAACAAAGAAATGGTGGCTCGGTTTCAACGTGAAGGAAACCTAATGCAGCAACTCAATCATGAAAACATTATCTCTGTCACAGCCACAGGAACCTTTCCCAACAACTTTTACATCATGGATTTTATCGAAGGAAAACCTGTTGATGAAGTCTTGAAAAAAGGAAACCTAAATTTAGCACAAGCAGTTGAAATCACGTCTCAAGTCAGTGCCGGATTAAGCTATGTTCACAACTTTGAAGCAGACGGACAAAACTTAGGCATTGTTCACCGAGATATCAAACCACAAAACTTATTCCTCACACATGAAGGCAATGTTTTACTTTTAGATTTCGGTATCTCTCATGTCAGCAACAACACACAACTCACCAAAACCGGAAACATCATGGGTACACCTCACTACATGAGCCCAGAACAAGTCAATCCTGTTGAAGGAATCGAAATCGATTACCGAACAGATATTTATGCGGTCGGTATTTTACTCTACGTGATGCTTGTTGGGAAATCCCCTTTTCCAAATTCACGCAGAATCACAAAACTTTTAGAAATCAAATCACTTGATTACGCTCATGAAGAATACTTGTACAAAGGTATGCTTGAAAAAGAACTGGGCAAACAATCAAAAGTACTCGAACAATTAGAACAAATCATTTTAAAAGCAACCGCCTTTGATGCTGAAAATCGCTACCAAAGCATGGATAAAATGCTTCAAGACTTAAAACAACTAAAAGTAACGCACACCGTTTTAAAGAAAAAAACCAAACTCATCCGAGAAAAAACCATTACAGCAGAACTGGTCACAGAACAACACCCCCGTCCTGTTATACAAGTTGCCTTTAACAACCAAGAGACAGCTTCAAACTTTGACATCCACAAAGACCCTCTTGCCGACACCGTCTTAGAAGAACAAGTCAAAGAAGCCCTTAATATCCCAGCCACCCTCATCTATTTCGAAACAGCCATGTAAAAGGTAAACGCCGGTACCGGGTACCGGTGTTTACCTTTTGGGGTTTTTGCTTGCTGGGAAACTGTATCTTCGGTATGATTTGCAACTTATGAACATTCACGAGTATCAAGCCAAAGAGATTTTAGCTGATTACGGAATTCCCATTCCAAAAGGGAAACATGCGTTTAGTGCTGATGAAGCCCATGCTGTAGCTAAAACGCTTACTACAAAGAAATTAGCCGTTAAAGCCCAAATTCATTCGGGTGGACGCGGCAAAGCAGGGGGTGTCAAACTGGTTGATCACCCTGATCATGTCAAAACAGAATCCGAAGAAATGCTTGGTAAAATTCTGGTCACCAAACAGACCGGACCTCAAGGGAAAAAAGTTTCTCGTCTCTATATTGCTGAAGCACCCAATATTGAAAAAGAATTTTATTTAAGTTTTGTCGTCGATAGAAAGAACCAATGCGTTGGTTTGATTGCTTCTTCTGAGGGTGGCGTGGACATTGAAGAGACTGCTGAAAATCATCCTGAAAAAATTTTTCACCTTGAGATCAACCCTACTTTTGGCATGTACCCCTATCAAGCCCGACAAGTTGCGTATGCTTTAGGATTGGGTGAGAAAAAATCTTTTCGTGATGCGGTTAAGATGGTTTTAAATCTTTATCGATGTTTTGTTGAAAATGACTGCTCTTTAATTGAAATCAATCCCATGATCTTAAAAAAAGAAGATGCGGTCGAAGCCTTGGATGCCAAAATGTCGTTTGATGACAATGCTCTTTACCGCCATAAGCGGATTGCTGAAATGCGGGATCCTGCTGAAGAAGACCCACGCGAAGTCGCAGCTTCTAAGATTGACCTCTCTTATATTGGCTTAGATGGCAATATCGGCTGCATGGTTAATGGCGCCGGACTGGCCATGGCCACCATGGATATCATCAAACTCCATGGAGGAGAACCAGCTAACTTTCTAGATGTAGGTGGAAGCGCCACAACTGAAAAAGTGACTGAAGCATTCAAATTGATTCTTTCTGATCCCAAAGTCAAAACAGTGCTCGTAAACATCTTTGGCGGGATCATGAAATGCGACGTGATTGCCACAGGCGTGGTTGAAGCAGCCAAACAAATGGGACTTAAAATTCCCTTAGTTGTTCGGCTAGAAGGAACTAACGTTGATTTAGGTAAAGAGATCCTCGCCCAATCAGGCCTTGATATTATTTCGGCAGATGGCATGGCAGACGCAGCTCAAAAAGCTGTAGCCGCAGCATCTTAATCCTTGCAAGATTCACTGAAATTGCTATAATTTCCTTCCTTTAGTCCATTTAGATCTATTTTTTAAGGAGAAACCATGCGACACACCATTTCGATTTTAGTAGAAAACCGGTTCGGGGTCTTATCCCGTGTATCCGGCCTTTTCAGTGGACGTGGCTTTAACATTGATAGCTTGAGTGTTGCTGAGACTCTAGACCCTCAAGTCTCTAGAATGACTGTCGTTGTTCGCGGAGATGATCATGTTCTAGAACAGGTCAACAAACAGCTGAACAAGCTCATTGATGTGATCAAAGTGATGGACTACACCACTGCAGACCATGTGGAACGAGAGTTAATTTTGGTCAAAGTAGGCTGCACATCTAAGAATCGGGCTGAAATTTTACAAATTGTTGATATTTTCCGTTCCAAAATCATTGATGTTGGGCTCAACTCGGTTGTGGTTGAGATTACTGGAGATGAAGGCAAAATCAATGCCATCTTAGATTTACTCAAACCCTTTGGCATTAAAGAAGTGGTTCGCACCGGTAAGGTTGCAATAGTCAGAAAAATTTAATTGCCCTATTGCGTCATTCTGAGGCAAAGCCGAAGAATCTCGAGATCCTTCGCGCCGCTCAGGATGACGCTGATAAAAGTTAAAAAATAATAGATAAAAAAAATGAGAGGTTACAATGGCTACAATTTATTATGAAAAAGATGCAGATCAAAGCTTAATCCAAGACAAAACCGTGGCAATTATTGGTTACGGTTCGCAAGGACATGCCCACGCGCTCAACTTAAAAGATTCTGGAATTAACGTTGTGGTAGGTTTACGCGATGGAAGTGCTTCTAAAGCTGAAGCAGAAAAAGAAGGCTTAACAGTTTTAGAAACAGGTGAAGCAGCCAAAGCAGCTGATATCATTATGATTCTCGCACCTGACACAGCTCAACCTAGCATTTATGAAAACTCAATCAAACCGCATTTAACAGCAGGTAAATCAATTGCATTTGCCCACGGATTTAACATTCGTTACGATTGCATCGATCCTCCTAAAGATGTGGATGTTTGGATGATTGCTCCAAAGTCCCCAGGACACATGGTGCGTCGTACTTACACAGAAGGATTTGGAACACCTTGTTTGATTGCGGTTCACCAAGACGCGACCGGACATGCCAAAGAAACAGCCCTTGCTTACGCTAAAGGAATTGGTGGAGCCCGTGCTGGAGTGCTAGAAACAACTTTTACCGAAGAAACCGAAACAGATCTCTTTGGAGAACAAGTGGTTCTCTGTGGGGGTCTTTCTGAGTTGATTCGTTCTGGTTTTGACACATTGGTGAGCGCAGGTTACCAACCAGAACTGGCTTACTTTGAATGTTTGCATGAAGTGAAACTGATCACTGACTTGATTTATGAAAAAGGAATCACAGGCATGCGTGACTCCATCAGCACCACTGCTGAATACGGAGATATCACACGCGGTAAACGAATCATTGATACTCATGTGAAAGACAACATGAAAAAAGTACTCGAAGAAATTCAAAACGGCGAATTTGCCAAAGAATGGATCGACGAAAATAAAAATGGCTTACCTAACTACACCAAGATTACAGAATCAGAAAAAAGTCATCCTATTGAAGAAGTCGGTAAAGAACTTCGTAGCATGATGAACTGGATTCAAAAGTAACTTGATCGTCGAACAAAAATGGAGCTTTGAGCTCCCCTCGTCCCCTTCTCTTATTCCAGCAGTCACGCAAGTGATTGTGCAAGGAATAAAAGAAGGGGATTTTTTTTATGAAAGCCTCCACACTATTCTGAAACAAGCTGCTTCAGTGAGTGAAAAAATTGAGGTGAATGCCTCCACATCAGGAGATCATTTTTTAGTTCAGATTAAAGACGAAGGACTAGGCAATCGGACTAAAAGTTTACATGAAAGAACCCCTTCTTTTCCAAACTTAGTAAAAGCAGTCCACAATGCCAAAGGGAATGAAGCACTCTATATTTTTGAAAAAAAGGTGAGTTCATGAGTGATTTTAAAAACCTCATCTTAATTGATACCAATATCGACTCAAGACAAAGGTTATCCCAACACCTCAGGACTAAAGGCTACTCTGTTTTAGAGGTTTCAACCAATAAAGAAGCCCTTAAAAACACGACACCTTGTGACGGCATCATCACAGCGGATGATCTGCTCACGCCATTAATCGAGCAATTACCCAATACACCGATCGTGGCCCTCACATCAAGTTTTTCTAAAACACCTTTATCCAATCAAGTCCAAGTCATTCATAAACCGATCCTCTTTAAAGAAGTAGAAAAAGCTTTAGAGCAGTCACTCAATCAAGCCACACAAGGTGATTTTCAACGGGTTAAATCCTACATGCATACTGAAATATTGATTCAAGTTTCAAATAATGAAACAAGTGAAGCGGTTGATAAAATAATCAATGAAACTAAGCCATGGGGTCATTTATCTGAAGAAGAAGAAATTAAAATCAGTTCGACTTTAAAAGAGAGTTTAGAACAAGCTTCAAACCCTACTCTTCTGAGACTCAATCTCTCTGAGAACCTATTTTCTATTTTAATTGAAGCCAATGAAACAATCTTTCAAACAGATCGCTTCTACACACTATTTGATCGGATTGAAGAACAAAAAGGTCAGTTACTGCTGGTTAAAATTTTTAATCGCGGGCAAACAAATTCAATTTAAAAGCTGAAAACGCAATTCCAGCCATAGCTAAAAACAGTGCCAGTCCAGGGTGGACCAACTCTTTAGCCACAATAATCAAAACAACTGTAAGCGCAGCAAACGCAAATGTAAGGTGATGATTCATAAGCTAGAATCATATCTTATCGTCGCTGTTCTGTCAATATAAGGTTTTAGTTTAGAGCTAAATGCTTGACCCTAACGAGGTTCGAGAACCATCTGTATCCGCACTTTTTAAGACATAAACCTTATTATACTGACCATAACCCGGCTTTCTTATGCCCCGGCCATCTTTAAAAAACCACTGACGTTCATTTAAAACCTCTTGAATCCATAAATCATCAGCAAACACTTTTTTAGATAAAGCTCCACCCGCTTTGTATTCAAGAAAAACAACATATCGAGCTTCGCCTTGTTGCAATGGAATTTGAGCTTTAAACTTATACGCCCCTTTTCTTCCATCAATAGGCTGAACATGATCTAAAAAATGTTCTTCCCATGGCATATCAGTCATTGATGAATCTTGATAGAGAACTCCCACACGAACATGTTTAGGAGAAAAACTACCCAAATCAACATCCACCTCAAAATGTGCGCCACCTGTTGCTACCGGAGAAGCTTCTATCCAATCGACATCTTTTTTAAAGTCACGTTTGACTAAAAGAGGGATAAAGGTTCGATCTATTTGATCCACGCCCTGTCTCAAAGAACTCACTTCATATAATTTGGCAATCCCTTTTCGACGCATACTTCGAAACTTTTGTTGTTTTTTAGCTCGGTAAAAAAGGTCATGGGCTTCTACCATTAACTTAGCTAATTGTCCTTTTTCAATCTCTTCTACAAACAGATCTTCAGGATGCCTTTCATAGACATCTTCTCCATTGGCTTTAGGATCTGCATTGACGTCGACTAAAAGGGCATTTTCCCCATGTTCAAAAAAGGCTTTATGCAGAGCAGCTCCTGATTGAGTTGATATTAAAGGCGTCGCATTAATCAATCCTTTAAGCAGGCTTGTTCCGCTTGCTTCTTTATGACGACGAGGCGTATTGAGCCAAAAATCAGCGCCAACTAATAACTTTTGCGCCACTTCAATATGATAATCAGGCAAATACAAAACCTTAACTCTTCCTTCAAACTCTCTTTCAGCTTTAACAATTTCTTGGACCAGCCTCTCTCCAATTTTATCGTTATCATTTGATTTCCCTGAAAAAATAATTTGGATCACTTCATCTTGTCCACGATCTTTTAGCGCTTCCTTAATTTGATCCACAATCTCTAAAACCATTTTAGGTCTTTTATAAGCATTAATCCGCTTGGCAAAGACCACTAACATTTTAGTTGGATCAATGGCATTTTTAATTCCGTAACGCTCTTCGATAAAACGAACAAGGTCTTTCTTTCCTTTGCGTTTAACTTCAGCAATGGTCTCGTCATCGAGCTGGTCCATAAACTCAGCTAGTTTAGATTGAATTTCTTCAGGGGTAAGCCCTTCCCACTGAAAACGAAACTCAGGAGGTGCCCAATTAATATCAACCCCATTATCCACGCCTACTAAGTTATCCCACATTTGATATAAATCTTGTTTTTGTTCTTGTAGCTTAGGGCCATGCTCATCCGAGTTTACCGCGTTGACTCGTCCAAACTTAACCATATCAGCCACAATGGATTCAGCCGCTTGAGAAAACTCGATCGCTCCATCCCGTTGAAAAACAGGAGAAACTCCAGGCACACTGTGGAAGGGCAAATAATAGGTTGGGTGAAACCAAATATTTTTTCGCTGATGTTCGTTTTGTTGACGTTCGTCAGGATGAAACCACTGAGTCCCTGCCCCTTTAACTAAAGTATGGTTTGTATAAACGGTCAAAACATCTTCATAAAAATCATCGGCGAAAACCTTAGCTGCAGCAGGAGCCACGTGGGGATCATTTAAGTGAAGAAAAGTAGGTCGCTCAATTCCTCTATCTTTATTCACCAACTGAAACGCTTTAAATGAACCCAAACTAAGAATCACAAACTGTTTGAATCGTTGACGCTGAGAATCTTTACCAGGAACTTCTTTAGGGTAAATACGACTCATAATATCTCTATCATGACGCGCATTACGCTCAAATCCAAACTGCTCCAAATAAGAAAAATGTTCGGCTGCTTTTTCTGGATTCACATATCGATCTTCTTGTTCATTTTCATCTATGTCAGTATCCAATAAAAGAAGATTCCCTTTTCCCATTTTTGCTTTCCAGACTTTAACGTAAATAAATCGACTGGTAGGCGGAATCTCTCCGCTAGCCACACGCTTTTTTTGAAGTTGCTTGAACGCTTCAAATTTTTCAGGATCATTTAAATCATCATTCTTATACTCATCAAAACCATAAGGAATCCGAATAATGCCGACTTCTTCAACAGGCGCTTTTGCTTTATCAACAGGTTGAAACGCCCACGTTTGCTGACCCTTTTCATCTAAAACTTGATTAGAACGCTCATTATAAAAAGGAGCGACTAAAAAATAATCTTCATTTCCAAAAGCTTCTCCAAACGCAAAGGTGTCATCTCGTTTCAACACCCCTAACCCACCTGTTCCCAAACCGATCAGTTCTGGGTGCTCTAACATCAAATCAGCTGTAATAGATAGAACCGTTCCCTTACCATCTGTTTGTCTTAAAGCTGGATACTTGTCATAAACCCATCCTGAGGGAGCCAACATAATCCGCTCATACTCATTGCGTAGAGCCTCATACTTTGGCCAAAAGCCATCATCTAATAGGAGTAAATCACCTTCCACAGCTTCCAATTCAGCCAAAAGCTTAACTGCAGGCAAACCTAACAACGGGTGAAGATTTTGTTCAATTTTTTTGAGCTCCTGAAACACTTCATAATGGACACTCATATCTGATGAAGGGCTTAAATAAGAGGTTTTTGTGAAAGAGGGTTGGATCGAAAAGGTTAAAGTAAAAGCAACAAAAGCCGTAAACAGACGGCCAAACAAACGACGATTTCCCATAACGTGCAAACTCCTTACCTAGCTTGATGACAATTGATAAGGTTCAGAATAACAGAATGTTATGTTCTTCGTCAAGGACAACCTTCCATTCAAAACTCTATTTTAGATTAGACTCTAGCCATTCTTTTTACTACAAGCTTATGGAAAAAATATTTTCAGATAAAGGCAAACGGAGAGATGGCCTATCTTCGAAGAATTGAAACAATAATCTTTCTTTTGTTGGTTGGTTTGCTGCTTTTGCTTGATTTATAGCTGCTTTGATTAAATGAGAGCGAATCCTATCTAAACTTTCAGGCGGGTCTGTCATTTTTTCTTTTAGACGCTCAATTAAATTATTTTGATAAAGATGCAACTCTAGAGAGGTTAAGAAATGGCCCACCTTTTTAGCAAGATCACTGTCGTTATTTTCTTCTAAATAATTGATAAAAATAGAAAGAATACGATTTATAACCACTTCATTTCTAGGAAAGCTTTCAATCAAATAGGTTATTAGGTTTAAACTTAATTCTGTTTGCATTTGACTACGGTTTAATTCAATCGAAGAACTTTCGCTATATGTAAAAATTGTAGCCACATAACTCTCTAAAAACAGAATACGAGCATCTAAACTAAGCCCCTCTAATTGAACCATTATTTCATACAATAATTCTCTTTGAGTTAAAGAAGGTTGCTTGCTTTTTATTTCTCTGACTAACTGTTTGAATTCATTTTCATACTTTTTAGCGTATTTGAGATGGTCAAGAAGGCCTAATAGATCGTCTAATAAATGTTTAACTTCAGTACCGACCGCAGTATCCCATTTTCTCCACGTAGAATCATTTAATGTTTTACCTTTAGAGACAGCCCAAAAATAACTAGCATAAAAATAAGATGTCTTTCCGAGCACATTAGCATGTAAATAAATTTCGTTAAGTGAATTCTCAAAATTTTGTGAAAGTTCTAAATTCCTTTTTCTTACAGAGCTAAAAGTCTCAACCATGTATCTTATAGTTTTAGTTTTAACACGTGGCGTATCCATATCAATAACGATTGGAATTAGAGCTTGATTCATTTCATTGAGCTTTAAAAATAAGAAGGTTATTTCTTTCAAATCTATTTTATCCAGAACCATGACTGTATTCCTAATAGCTTCAGCTCTAAAAAGGGGCTCTTCTATACCGGCAATGAGTGGAATGAGACTAGAGAATAGTGGAGCTGCTTGATCCGGATCCATATTTGCTAAAGCTATAACGGTACTATTTATAGCGCTTCTTTTGTCAGATTGCCATATTTTTTCTTTTGCAATGAGTGGAATAAGGTTTTTGATCAACTCAGTGAGCTCAGATAATAATGCCGTTTTTTGTTGGAAATCAACTTTTTCTAAAGCCGTAGCAATATCTCTGATAGCTTTGGCTTTTAACATTGGATCTTTTATATTTGCAATAGGAGAAAGTAACTCTTCGATCATTTGAGCTAACAGAGCAAATAAAGGAGCTGCTTGATCCGGATCCATATTTGCTAAAGCCTCAACAACAGCCCTGATACTTTCAGCCTTGTGATAAGTCGTTTCCTTTTCAAGGACTGGAAGTAAATTTAATATCACTTGGGTTAGCCGAGCAAATAAAGGAGCTGCTTGATCAGAATCCATGTTTGCTAAAGTCTCGGAAACAGCCTTGATTGTTTTGGCTTTTTTCTTTGCAGAAATCGGTGGCCAATCCTCTTCAAGTCTCGATAATAATCTTGAGACCATATTAACAATTTGAGTTGAAAATAAGGCCGATTGGTCTGGATCCATCTTTTCTAAAGCCTCAGCAATACTCATGATAGCTTCAGCTTGAACAAATGGGTCCCCACTTGGTCTAAATTGAATTATATCAGAGAACTTAGAATATATTAGAGCTGTTTGATCAGAGTCCATATCCATGTTTTCTAAAATCTTGACAAAGATTCTAATATTCTTTTCTGAAATGTATGGAAGTATGTTTTCGATCATGTTAGATAGCTGAGAATATATTGGTGCTGTCTGGTCAATATCTGTTTTTGCCAAAATTTCAATTATGACTCTAATTGTTTTGAGTCTGTCAAATTCTTCCATACCATTTATCATATGAGGCCTATATTGGATTTCATCAATGAGCTGAGAATATATTGGTGCTGCTTGGTCTGGATCCACCTTTACTAAAATCTCCGCGATATCCGAAATAATCCAAGCTCTATCACCTGGATCCATGTCCGTAATGAGTGGAAGAACATCTCTTATTAGACTTAATAGCTCAGGAATGGAAGGCTCTAAATTAATTTTTTCTTTTTCAAACAATCCTTCAAGTTTCAAACGAAGATCAAGTAACGAGTCTTCTTTTTTTAACATTCCTTGATAGGTCATCCATGAATTTATCTGATGAGCAAATTCAAAAAAATCAAGTTCGTCTAAATCTACCTCTATGCCCATTAGTACGTATAGATTACTTGCGGCTCTTTTTGATTTTTCCAGCGTTTCTAATAATTGGTTTGCAACTTCATATTCTTCGTCTCTTGCTACAGTAATGGGCCCTATAAGAAACGCTCGAGGTCTGTATTTTTGAATAAAGTTTCGAGCTGCTTCTCTTATTGTTTCTTGATTTCCTTCCAATCCTATTTCAGCTAATACTTGGGCAAACAAAAAAGAACGCTCTGTTAAGTTTGATTCACGTTGATCGACTAAAAGCCATTTTACGGAAATTAAACGCTCTAAAAGGTCATTATACCTAGAGATAGAAAAATCTTCAGATAACTCTATACCCCCATTTATTCCAAAATAACGAATCAAAAAGCCCTTTTGTACAATTGATTTTTCTTTCTTCAGCCACAATTTAAACCAAATTTTTATACGCTTTTTGAGTTCTTCATTAGACAGAGTCTCAGGATCAGGTCCTGTTAACAAAATAAGATCAAGCTCAATTTCTGTAAGCCTATTTTGTGATTGTGAAGCAGGTAGAAGCTTTAATTCTCTTTTTTCGACAAGAAGAGCCTCTATATATTGGTGAACTTTTGGGGGCAGAAGAATCTCAGAAACACTTTTAGGAGCAAGAAAGAAACCATTGTCATGATCTCCTATTACATCAGGTCTTCCAATAAAAGAAAGAATCAACACAAAAACTAAAAAAAACAATTCTACTTTTTTCACATCACTTTAAGTATACCATATTTACGTCTTTTTTCAATAAAACGCCTTCTTTTTGAAATAGGAAACTTTCAGGTCGACGTTAATAAAAAAACTATGAAAAAGATAAACCTAGAACAGTTATAAAACCTTTAATTAAAGTGCGACTTCATAAACTGAAACACTTATAAGAGCTTCTATTTCATCTAAATACTGTTTAACAACATTAACATCGTCTACATTTTGCCTACTTATTATTTGATCACTAGAAATGGATGGAGTGACCCATTTGGAGAAAGAACCTGAACCAATCATTTTAGAAACAATAACCGATTTACCCATTAATATCGATAAATGCATGATCCCCCCTTCTATTGTTGAAACTCCATCAGAATAAGCAAGAATATACTTATGCAATAAAGGATCTTTTCCTGGTTCAGGCGCAACGACAAGGTAATCCTTATATTGAGGAGACACCTCAATCAATCTATCAACAATTGATTGGGCCCTTGCTTCTGAACCCCAGGATTGATGTGTAGAAAGTATAACGACAAAAGACCCGTTGCTGACAATTTTAGCCAAATTAGCAAGAATATCATTCGTATCATAAAGGCCTTTAAGTGGGTGCTCTCCACCAAAAAAGTTAACAACTAAAACCGGTCGATTTTCCATATTTTTATTTTCAACATTTTCTTCCCACCATTTTTCAGATTTTTCATTTGGAAGGTTAACAAATAAAGAATTTCTAAACTGTCTAACTATATTTGGTAAGGCAGCTAGACCAAGTTCAGCACACAAATGATATACAGATGTATAAACATTCATTCTGTCTGAAAACACTTTAATTTCATGTGTTTTACCGTCCGTACTCTTAAATGTAACTTTTGAGGGTATGAACGAATCATCATCTTTAGTTGTGTTTACATAAATTTGAGGGGGATTATCTTTAAGGAAGTTAGTGAGTATTTCGGCCCAGTTATCATCATAACGTTGAACAGGGTCATAGTGGTCTATAACTATATCATAAGAGCTGGCTTGAGATAAAAATGATGATTTCTCTGATAGAGGGTAAACTTTTATTCTGGGATGAGAATAAAGAAACGGCCTGTTTGTATAAACGGTAATTTCTAAAGATGAATAGCGAAGTAATGACTCCATTAAAATGGCATTTCGAATAATTTCATCTCCCATACCATCGGCTATATTATGGACAATTAAAACTTTTGTATTTTTTTTATCCCATACCGATTTAATTTTTTCAGATAATGGAAAAAATTCAGATAAAGGAGGAATATCTGATGTTTGAATTTCATTAAAATGGATTTCAGTTAAATAATAGTAGATATATTTTAATTTTTCAGGAGGAAAGTATTGTAATAACACAATCAGCACTTCCCATGAAATTGTCGGATCTGATAAAATTACACTTTCCAATAAACGCATCAACTCTTCTTCCACTTGATAGGAAGATTTTATCAGTTCTTCTACTATTCTGCGAAGTTCATCTCTAGCAGATATAACGCCCCCTTGTCTGATTAATTGATCAGAAGTAAGTGGTATTAATCTAGTATTAATTAAATATTTAATAAGAAATCTTTTTACGTCTAAATTATTTTCTTCTTTAACAATATCCACAATAAATTCCAGTTTCGATTTTTTATCTTGAATATTCGCATTAGCATACTTTTCAAATATTTGAATTAAATTTGGTGAGATATTCCCCTCATCCTTCAATGCTTTAAGAATATAGAGCAAAAAATCTTGTTTTAGGATCAAATCTACAAATCCTTCAAGCTCTTCAAGGTTTGATATTTTATTAATATCAATAAATTTTTGAATTCCAGACATTACCGAATCAAACTCATCTGGATGTTTATTATTCAATAAAACGCGATAGAAAATAATAACGGCTTGAAGGAAGTTCCTGTCATCAGTAATAGCATTTACTTTTTTTGAAACTTGATTAATAAGCAACAATCCGTAATTCCGACCAAGCTGTTTGTAAATAGTTCGTAAATTAGATAAGGTTTCGGTGATATTTTTTGGGTCTTTAATAAGGAGATGCATTTCCATTAATCCACTTAGAATAAACTCTGGCTCTTGCGAATCAAGTTGCTGAAAAAAATTAAATACATCGGTTAAATCTTTATCCCTTTTAATTATTTTTAAAAGAACCAACGACACATCTAGCAAGTAATTAATTCTATGGTCATCAAGAGATAATTTACCGGAATTCACAGCAATAAAAAGCAATATTTTAAAATCTAATACTGTTTTTAAGTTATTTCTTAGCGGCAATAGAATCTTTTTAAAAAAGACTAAACCATTATTTTTTCCTACACTTTCAAGCATAAGAATATATAAAGAAAGCTGTCTATAATTCTCGAATTCGATGACATCGGATAAAAAACTTGCATTTAATATTTCTTCAGCATTTTCCTCTGCAAGAAGAACAATTTG
>JAJCYG010000122.1 GCA_029263055.1 Actinomycetes bacterium | reverse complement strand
AATCAGCCGGTTCAACATTTTATCCTCCTTAAAGCGATGCTTGCCGCAGATCTTTTGCTGCAGCCTCAGGCATGACTGGATTAATAAAAAAATCTGAACCCCATTCAAAACCAGCAATGCGGGTTACCCTTGGTAAAATTTCCAAGTGCCAGTGGAAATCTTTTTTTCTTGGCCCTACCGTCAAAACCACGTTGTATTGCGGTTTATTCAAAGCTTGGACCAACTTACTGAGTGTCACTTTAACACAGTCTGCAAAAAGTTTCACCTCTTGTGTTGAAATATTCATCATATTTGCTTCATGGTTTTTAGGCAACAAACAGATTTGAAATGGAAACTTTGACGCATAGGGACAAAAAGCCAAAAAAGACTCATTTTCATAGACAATTCGGTTCTTCTCTTGTAACTCTTGCTTCATCATATCGCAAAAAATACAGGTCGAAGTCTCTTTGTAATAAGCGGCATATCCATTCTCCTTTTCAGCCACTCTTTTAGGCAAAACAGGTGTTGCAATCAACTGTGAATGGGGATGCTCTAAAGAAGCTCCTGCTTCTTTGCCTACGTTTTTAAAAATAAGAACATATTCATTTTTTGAATTATTTAAAAGCTCTTTCATTCGCTGTTGGTATGTTTCTAATACTTTAGCAATCTCTTCTACAGATTGATCTTCTAGATGCAAATTATGTTCTGGGGTTTCAATAATCACCTCATGAGCACCCACTCCAGTGCTTCGGGTGTAAATCCCCTCTTTATGCTCTTGAAAAACCCCTTCCGGGGCTAAAGCCGGGAATTTGTTAGGAACAACTCGAACAGACCAACCTGGCGTATTAGGCTTGGTTCCCTCTTTTCTAACCGAGTAAACTTCTAGGGGTGTCTCATTTTCGCGGCCTTGGCAAAAGGGGCAATTATTCCCTTTAGAAGGGGCTTCTTCTGGAGAGACAAAATCAGTAGGGCGCTTTCCCCTTTCTGGAGAAAAAATAACCCAACGACCAACAAGTGGATCTTTTCTTAATTCAGGCATGAATTATAAAGTGGTCATAGTGAAAAGAATGGTTCCTGCATAGTCCCCTGCTTGTTGACCAAACGGAGGAACAATGGCAATTCCAAGATTGAAAAAATCAGAATTTCCTTGAGGATTAGAACGGTACAACACAATCTCCTGATCCGTTAATAAAGGTGTTGCTGTTGCAATGGGAATTTCTACATTTCTTAGTCGATTTCCAGAATTACCGTCAGAGAAAATGGTGATTCCCTCTAAATCGGTTCCAAATTGATTGGTGATTCCTGATGTGCCCATAGTAATAATATATTGTTCACCCTGGTTTGTTTGAGTGGCTAAAATAAAGTTTTGGTTTGCAGCTCCTTCACCAAAAGAAACAGTACCAAAATCCCCATTTGCTCCATTTAATGGAACCAAAGCCAAATTAAATTCCGGAACCACTTCCCATCGAAATGAAAAAGTAACACGCTGTCCCAAAGGTAATGCATTTAAACTAATGGTTACATTATAGGTTCCATGAGCCTGGTCAGGTGAGGAATCAGGAAATCCATAACCAACCGAGCCAACAAAGGCCCCTGCAGCAGGTGTTATGGTATATAAAAGAACTGTTTCAACAGCAGGTGCTGGAGATGAAAAACCAACCACACCCGTCCCTGTTGTAATAAAATTAGCACTATCACCGAAAACCACAAAATTTTCTTTAGGCCAAATAAAACCACGCTCATTAACAGGGTTTCCTAATGCTTGAGTGAGTCGTGTTGGAGCAGGATGAGCAGGTACAGCCCCAGCACCAAAGAAAATAGTAACTGCCGGAAGCAACTGGCCAAATTCAATTTTAGCAACAAAAATAGTGCCTGGAGCTGTGCTCCCATTAACGTTAAGAACTTGTGCCTTTGCTTGAGACTGCAAACAAAGACTAATAAAGGCAACACTAATTATTGTTAAAAGCCACTTTTTCATTATTCACTCTTTTTGTTTTTTTAATACCAAAGTTAATATTCTTTAACTGCTCCACACCCTCTTGTAATTCAATCAAATGGGTACCTGATGTAGCTAAAGAATAGCCCTCAGGAATAGCTTTAGCTCGTAATTCAACAATATGCTTTCCTGAAGGTAAATTCTTAAATGTATAATTCCCTTTTGTGTCTGTCACAATCAAATTAGGGCCAATAGCAACCATGGCTCTCTCAACCCCTTTTTCACCCTGATCAAATTGGCCATTACCATTTTCATCAATAAACACGTTTCCTGCAACTTCTCGAGTGGCTTGGACAGGAAAATAACGAGTATGCGTTCTACCTTCAGCTACTTTTACCTTTTGTTTTACCGATGTTTTAGGAAGAAAATTAAGTGGCAAAGAATCAAGGACCAAACTAATGACATGCTCTCCTGGTTGAACATTTTCAAAATAATAACGTCCCTCAAAATCAGTGATGACTTTTTTACCTTGATCTATTTGAACCGTAACCTGGCCTAAACCTTTATCTTCTCCGTCAATAAAACCATTACCATTGACATCATTAAAAACAATTCCACGAACTCCTGAACGAGCTATAATTCCGAAATAGACTTCGCTGACTTTACCCTGACGAATCGAGATATCTTGAGCAAAAGGTGTTGTGTTGATATAACCCGCAGGAATGGTTTTTAAATCAATTGTGGTTCTAAAAATCTTTCCTCGTAATTTTCCTAAATCAAATGAGCCCTCAGCATCTGTTTTTATGCGTGCGTCATCTGTAAAGACCTCAATATCAGAGACCCCTGTTTCCCCTTCATCTAAAATTCCATTTCCATTCAGATCTTTGAAAACAATCCCACGAATCACACCCTCTGGGTGCCAAGTCACACCTGTATCAAATAGAACATTCGCTCCAACAATTATTTCAGCCTCTACAAGGTCACGTTCTCCGCTGATTTCGCTTTTACGTTCTTCTAAACGACCTCTGCAATACATTTTAAAGTTTTCTGATGGGATATAAGAAAGTTCTAGGTCCCCTTGTAATGTATCTTCCCCAGCAAAAAAGCTATTAATTGATTCTGTATCATCTTCATCTTCCCAACGAATACGCCCATCTAAAAAGAAGGGTGTTTGCGCAATTTGAGTAAAATAATTGATATCAGCAGTAAATCGTGTCGGACTTGTACGTTCATTAACAAGAAACGATGTGACAGGAATAAAGATTGGAGTTGTTGCAAAATCAGGAGGAGGAACTGTTAAGGTTGTTGTATCATCTGTTGAATCCACATGAGCCCACTCTTGAGTCGCTCCAATTGAAAGTCCTCTTAAAATTTGCCATCTAGCTCCCAACCTAAAAGAAGTCCGATCATAACTCAATAAAGAAGACCTTAAGTTATCAACTGTTCGATTTTCATATCGAGCAAAAAGACCTAACCCTCGAGGACGAGAAAACGTTTTATTTAATTGAAAACTATATGAGCTTTCAGTCCGTCCAATTAAAGATCCTTTTTTATCTGCATCACGATAGGTAGCTGTAAAATAAGATCTCCATGGTAAATCAAAACGGCCTCGCACAATAAAGTCGGTATTGTACTTTGTTGGAGACGTTAAACTAGGAAAGAGTCGATCACGATAACGATCAATGCTTGCATCAAAATGCATATAAGCAGTTGGATCAGCGTCAGCTGAGAGTATAATTCCTTTTTCACCCCGATCTGCTGTCTGACCATTAATCGCAAAAAAGTCTGAATCAATATCTCGAGCTGCAGCCCCTATTCGGTAACTATTTTCAGGACTATAAATATCAACAGCTGTCGTCCAAGCAACTTCATCTTCAGTTTGAGCAATTTCACCTTCTGTTGTAAACCATTCTAAATCTAAAAAGTAATTTGAAGAAACAACGTGGTCAGAAACTGTCTGAGTACGATCTCCATATGACACAAACAAGGTCGCACCCAAATCCAAAGCTTCATTCACATGCCAAGTCACATCTCCACCGGTGTAATAATGGTCTGGAGCTTCATCAAAGTCTGCTCCTCCCCCACCAAGAAAACGAATCGGCTCTTCATCACTTGCCCAAAGAGTCAAATAATCGATTTTTTCATTTAATACAGTGTGGTAGAAAAAAGCCCCTCGAGCCAAACTCCAAGGTGCTGTTAATGAAGTCACATTGTAAAAATTATCTCCACCAATGAGCGTAAAATCTTGAAACGGTCCTACTGGAGCATGGGGGCCAATCTCAACAATCGAAGGGCCAGAGCTAGGATAAGGTCCAATACGAGTTGCTGAACTCACATTAGCAAAACGAACGGTTCCATCAGTAAAGGCATCTTCAAATGGGAT
>JAJCYG010000121.1 GCA_029263055.1 Actinomycetes bacterium | reverse complement strand
ATTGAGCGCCGACACGCAGTTCTTCCCTTGGATCACCAGGGTGCGGAGCGTGGGTATCTCCGAAAGAGGCGCCGTCGTAGCCGCTTCCTCAGGGAGGTCCAACCCAGACCACCCCAACGTGCTTGCATCCAGAGCCTCAATGAGGAGGTGCAACACCTTCCGGATGGGACCCGTCAAGGTGGGGTCTGCGGTGGCAGTACGCGCGGCGTCAAGCAACTCGTGTGTGCGGGCGTAGTGATCGTCGGGTGAATCCGGGGTGTCCATCAGCTTGTCTCCTTGGGCTCGAACAGGTCCGGGTACAACTTGCGGATACTCTTCGCTGCTTCAGGGTCGAGAGTGCCCCCGGCGTCCAGCATCCGTTTGATTGTCTCGCGACCGCACGCGTAGCACAGCGGGTCGAAGATCACGCCGCCGTGGCCGTCCCGCGCAACGCCGAAGGTCCACTTGTGCCGGAGCAGTTCCTTGTGCGCCGTCTCGTGCTTGCGCATCGCGTAGAAGTCTACCTCCACACGTTCGCCGCACTCGTCCGCGTGGAAACAGGTGAGTCGTAGGGTCTTGTTCATAGACCGCTCTTTCCCAGAAAATCCGCCAAGGCATTTCGTACTGCCAAAGCGTATGCTGCAAAGTCCTCGTAGTCGCGTTCGGGGGGTTCTACCCCATGACCCTGAAGACGACTCTTCCAATCCTCGACAAGGCGTTTCGCCCGCGCAGGGTCTAACTCGTCCAGTGTGCGGAAATCAGTAAGCCACTGCTCCGTTTCCGATTCATCCAACGACGCGTCGTACTCCACGTAGTTGCTCAGGTTCTTGTAGAACTCGTGGTTCCAGTCCGCGTCCGCGAGCGCATCGTGAGCCTTCACCGGTTTAGGTGGCTTCACACCGCGTGGATAGCCAAGCTGCGTCCACCACTGCATGAGGTCCATGCAGTACCGCGGGCACCCTTTGGGGAGGTCCCTCATGGTGCCGAACACCTGGCAGAACAAAACCCAGTCGTAGTCCGCGAAGTATGCCCAGACCTCAATGTTTGGCTTGGACTCCGCCGGGTGCCGCGGTCCGAGGCCCATGAACATGGAGATACGCCGCGCCGCTTCATCGCGTGTGTACTGCTCCTGGCCGCGTAGGTGGGGCAGCACGTTCTCCCGCACGAAGTCGTGGGCGACCGCCTTGTCCTCATCGAACTCGAACTCCAGGTACAACTCGCGGCCGTCCTCGCGCACGAGCGCGAGCGAGATGGGCATGATGGTCTCGCCGTCTTCTACGAACTCCGTATCCAAAAAGTATTTCATGGACCGCCCTCTCGTGACACATGCTTGAAACCGACATGATAAAGCGTGAGCCACACGCCATACCCACGATCATGGTCCGTTACTTGAAGCTCTAAAATCGCTTCGCAAGTGTTGCACCACACCCGGGTTTTTACGCATTTTTCCCTGTCTGAATCCTCGGTCATGGACACCTCGGATTGGAGATGTACCTCTATCCCCGGCTCATTTCCGGCGCGACATAGGGGGCACGTAAGTTGGTCGTTCTCCACGATAAGAGGTACGGGGACGGGGGTGATCGAAACTACTTTGGTCATGTTGGTTTTCCTTTCAGTCCTTGTTCTCGTACTTCTTGAGACGCCCCATGTACTCGCCAAGGTGGCGAGCCTGGAGCGCATGCTTTTCCTGCAACGCCGCCAGGCGTTTCTCGGCCTGCTCGCGCATGTTCGCATGCTGGGCACACAATTCTATCGCGACCTCCGCTACCGACGTATCGGCGCGGGCGATGCTGCCGCCCATGTGGGCGAGCGCATGGGTGAGTAGTTCGCGGGCGTCTTCAATGGGGAGTGACACTTCCTCGTCCACCTGCAGGAGGATGCGTACCTCGCCGGGGGTACTGCTCGGGGCGCGGATAGTCACGCCGCCCTTATTTACAAGCCACAGGAGGGGTGCCGTCTCTTCGGTCTCTTCGGTGTTCTCGGTGTTCTCAGTCATAGGTGTATCTCCGGTTGTGCTCCACACCCCCATACAAACTCGTGGGCGCGACGGAGCGCTTCATCTTCGCTGGGTACCCGGTAGGAGTCTTCCTCCGACTCCATGCCGGGACCGAAAAACGTCGCCACATGGCGCCCCACATCATCACTCACGTTGACAGTGGCAACGACACCCTCGCAGCGGTCTACGTCTAGACGCCATGTGGGTGGTGTCTTCATCCCGGTCCCGCGTAGGCGTTGTAGGAAGTCCAGTACTCAAGACCCAGGCACTGACCGCCGTTCATCCCGCCGCCTTGGTGCCCCTCCCACAGCATGCAGTAGCTCAGTTCGGAGACAGCCCGGTCCCACGCGGTCTCGCTCATGAGCGCCTCGTCCCGGGCGTCGGAGGCGATGTCGATACACTCCCCCATGCGGCGCTCCGCGTCGTCGCGTTGGGCTCGTGCTTCTTCCAGGGCCCCATCCAGGTACGCGAAGCCCATCCAGCCCGACGCGAACACGCACAGGGCGAACCACCAGACGGTTGTCTTGAAGGTGCTCATCCGATGAAGCCCTCCTTCCGGAAGTGACGAAGAAGCCGAATGGACTCGTAGATGTCGTCGAGCGCTCGGTGCTTCCCCGCCTTCGGTGGCATTGGCATATCGGGGCGCCATCGCTTCGCAAGCTCCCGCACCGTGGACACATCCACGTTGCGGTAGTGCAGCGCGTCCAGGACCCACGGCATGTGCTTGGCCAGGAACTTGCGGTCGAAGTGGACCGAAGCCCCAGCGAGCGGGGGTGGCTCCGGGCAGCATTGCCGGATGAAGTCGCACAATCCCTGGCCCACCAGGAGTGGGGTTGAGCGGTCTTGCCAACCTGTGGTGCGGTACTCCAGCTTCAGTTCGTCCACGAGGCCGTTGTTGAAGTGCTCCGCGTAGATGGCGTTTGGTTGCGGGTCGTTGTCGTTGGCTGGAACCAACTGGGTGGGGTCGCAGTCGATGACGAGCTTCGTGTACTCCGCCACGCTGCCCAGGTCATCATCGGTGATCACACACGCCACCTCCAAGACGACGTGCTCGTGCTCGTTGAGGCCCGTGGTTTCAAGGTCTATCCAGACGAGCATTAGTCCTCCTCGTCGATGACGACCGCGAGGCCCTCGTCGTCGATGCGCCACAGCGACAGGGCCATGAGAGCCTGGGTGTCCGCCGGACTCGCCGCCTCACCGTTGAGCAGCTTTTCGGTAACGCGGAGTGCGATGGTGTCCATACAGTTCTTCACGACTTGACTTTCTTTTGCGTTCATTGGGTTGCTTTCTGTGGTTGTTGGAGTTCTCGCCACTTATTGAGCGGTCAGACTGGTTGCCAGTTAGGATTCATCTTCGAGCGCCCCCCTGACAGTGAGCGTATGTAGGATCGGAGCAGCCAACTCTTCCCACGCAGCACGTTCTTCTCCCGTGGATATGTTTGTGATGGAGCGTTCTTTCACATCCCACCGGTCGCAGTCTTCTCCATGCTCCAAGAAAAACTGCATGACCCGAATGGAGGGTACGAAATCGGCTGTGTCAAAGGCCCAAGGCTCCGTCTCCTCCCCACTGTTCCGCAACGCCTCCATAAACTCACACACGGTCTGGAAGAGCCGCGTAGACTGTCCTCCCTCGCGATAAAACCCAACGTCATGCTCCGTCGTGTCGTAGACCCACTCCAGGAGAGGCTGCATCCCATCCCACATGCGGCGCAACCCCATGGCGTATCCGAAGTCAGTGTCATAGGTATCGGGCTCCAACCCGCGCAAGTTATCCGCGACCTTCTCGCACTGGAAGCACAGTGGCGATGGAGCGAAGTTGTTGCATCCCGCGCAGCGTTCCATCACCACACCTTCTCTGGAAAGAGCTTGTGGAACATCTCCAGGAACTTTTCGCGCGCTACCTCAGGGGACCAAAACTGCAACTCCACCCCGGAGAGCTTGACGCCTAGCCGAAGCTCACTGTGCTCAAGCTCGTAGAGGTGGTTGTCGATCGCCTTGACTTTGGTGTCTAGTAGCTCGTCCTCGCGGGCGAGACCAAAGCGTTCGTAGATGGCGCGCTGGTGGATCTTCTCGTACCGTTTGTACTCTGGGATGAGCGCCTTGACGGGTGAGGGGAGGTCGCGCCAGCCGACGCCTTCGGGGGCGTCGTGCAGGAGACACCGACACGCAAGAGGGCGGGCGAGAGGGCCCATCTCGAACAGCGCGAGAGCAATCTCCGCTGCGTGCACGCAATGTTCCGCTACAGAGTAGAAAACCGGGATGTGATTCGCGAACCGCATCTCCCACGAGAGCCCCCACGCGATGTCTTCAATGCAGTAGTCATCCGGGTTGGGGTTCACCAGGTCGATGACGGTGCGGCTGGGCCACAGGTCGAGCGTGGTTTTCATTCGACCTCCACGACTTCCCGGTCTGTCTCGAACCAGGCGGAGGTCCCAAGAATCTCCGTGACCTCTTCAACTGGTAAGAGCGGCACTACCACCTCCAGCAGCCGGATCGTCAGATCGCGAAGCCCCTCAACCTGGGATTCCAAGTACTCCATTTGACCCTCGTCGTGAGCCCTATTCTGAAGAGCCATGGAAACATACTGCCCCACCGACATCTCCACCTGTTTTCCGCTGGACCGGATGACGTAGCGAACGCGCTTATGTTGGTCAGTCATCGGCCACCCGCATCCCCTCAACTACCGCGCGGAACAGAGCGTCCTTAGCCTGCTGCTCTCGGGGCAGTTCGTTGTACGACACCATGCATGGGTGCGTCTTGGCGTCGGCGTCCTTGGTCTCGCCGTAGACCCAGCCGTCTGCTTCCTTTGTGTCGTACCAGGCTTGGTGTTGTTCCTCTGGCGTCGAAGCGCTTCCGTCGAGCACGGCCTTCACCCCTGCAACAGCCGAGTCCTTTTGCCAGTCCGGGGCCTCGCTCCATGGGACCTGAGACTCGTCCCCAAGCCCGGCGCAGTAGGCTCGGTTCACTTCGTGGCAGGTGCGGGCGATCGTGATTTCGATGGGTTCCATGGTCTTGTCCTCTTTGGGTTGGAGCGGCTCTTGGTCAGTTGCCATGGTCGCTCTCCTCGGGCGACCAGAAGACGTGCCAGACGAACCGGCCCATTTGGGCGCTACCGGCGTGGAACCCGAGCCTATCAGGCAGTGGGTCACCGGTCCCCACGACCTGAAACCGGTGAGGTGTGGGTTTGGCTCGGGTATCAACAGATGCCCAAGCGACGAGGGCACCGCCCTGGACACCGACGTGCAAAACCTCCGCGCCCTCCGGCATGGAGACCATGGGTTCGTCCTCAAGAGGAATCTTGAACTTCCAGATGGTTCGCATCTATTCGGTCTCCTGGGGGTCTCCCGATGGACTGAGATAACCCTGCGCAATCTCGACGGCATCGTACGGTGCGGGGAGATTAGCGATCTTGACCAACACTGCCTCGTGCCGGTCGCGCTCTTCGTGCGCCGTTACGAGGTCCGCAGCGAGGCGCTCCGATGCGCCGAGCGCCAAGTCGCGATCTTCCTCGATTTCAACGATAAGGTCTCTCAACGTTGCCACTTCGTGTAGCCATGTCGCCTCCGCGAGGGGGGCATCAGCATTCCCGTCTTGCTCGATGTAGACGGCTAGAGATTCCAACTCACGAGCGCACGGGATGTTGGACTCAAGAAGCTGGTCCCGTAGGTGCCCTGCTCGTTGCCGAATGATGAGACCGATTTCCTGGCGGACTCGAACCTCGGCCTTTTGGAGACGGTCGCGGAGGTCGTGGATTACCCCCTGAAGATTGGCGATGGCGTTCTCCTCTGCTTGAGCCGCCACTTGGGGCATAGCCACAAGACCCTCCGCCACCTCCGCTCGCTCCGCGGCTTCCTTGAGTTGAGCCTCCGCGCGCTCACACGCGCCGCGCCACTCAAGTCGTCCGCGGTCGGCGTCCACAAGCAACGCGCGAGCCATCCGCTCTCCATCTGCGTGCTCTCGCGTCTCCTCACGGAGAGTTGCGTTCGCGGCCTCCAGGTCTGCGATGCGCTGGATGAGCGCGTCCTCACCGGAGAGCTTGGGCGAGCACTCCCCATGATGAACGGCCAGGAGGCAGCGCGGGCAATACATGCCTTCCGACATCACTCGCCCTCCCGTGGGGTGTCGTGGTTTAGGCAGCGACCACCCTTCGGAAAAAACGCTCCACACTTGCCGCATTCGGACCAGTCTCCTCCAATGCGGGATAGAAGGGCGTTGTACTTCTCAAACAGAACAGCGGTCTCCTCCAGCATGGCCGTTTCGCTTTGGCCCTCCACCTCCGCCCGCCAGGCGTCGCGCAGGCTGCCCACCTGTTCCAGCACCCCGAGCATATCCAGAACCATGGGCTTGTCGAACGTGGAGATGAACACAGAGTCGGCCTCAAAGTTGGGCAAGTCCTGATCACACAGTGCAACCACGGTCTCTGGCCGGTCCTTCTGGTCGCCTCCCTGCTCTGCGTCGTATGCAGGGTCGGACATGAGACGGTCGATGTACTTGGTAACAGCCACGGTCGCGGGTACGGAATGGATGTATCCGTCGTCCTCCACCCACGGGCCATCCGTTGCGGCCTCGCAGATCTTCACCAGCGGCTTGAACCGGTCGGGCATAAAAGCGTCGCTCTCACTATTCATCCCGTAGCACCTTTCTTGCATCGGTGACACCGGAACATCCCGCGCCACGTAACCGCCATAAACTTCCGGCCGCACCCGATGCACGTAGTCGGAAACTCCAGGAACAACTCCCAGAACAACTTCATCGTTGTTCCTCCAACTTGAGCAGTTCGTCAACCAGGCTGCGTGACCCGACGACACCGTGCTCGTCACAAGTGTGGAGGAGGCCCACGCACCGGTCGTAAAGATCCACGGTAACGAAGGAGATCCCCTCAGCCGCGCGCTGGGCATCTTTCTCGTTCTGCTTGCGTGCAGCGTCGAGTTCTTCCATTTCCAAACGCTCCCCCGCTGCGGGGTCCACGTCCCACAACGCATTGAGACACAGGCTGTGCCGGTCGTAGGGCACCCACCTGTTCCCGCAGATCTTCTCCTCGCACCGGAACAGCATCTCCTGTCGCCGCATGGACGCCGCCGCACCTTCCTCACAGATGTCCCCAAGCTCCTTCAGGCGTTCCTCGCTATCCAGGAGTTCCGAAGCGCCCTCGGTAAGCTTGTCGGCCGTGACGACATGTTCGACTTTCTCTGTCGCCAGGGCGTCTTGCGCCTGCGCAAGCTCACCACGCACGACGTACAGGCGCCACACGAGCACCACGGTGCCGACGAGCCCCAGGATGGCTGCGATGTTACGTGCGTGGCTCACCGTCTACCTCCTCGTACTCGTGCCACTGGAGCAATATCGGCTCGCCAACGTCACCCCTAACGGTGGCCATGTCGTGACCCTCCTCCACAGTCTCAAACACGCGGCCTTTGGTCATGCCATGCTTCTTCTCGACCGGCACGTCTTGGGTGAGTCGGATCTTCATGGGGCTCCCCTATTCCACGCTGCGACCGCCTCGATCAACTCATCCTTATTGAATCCTCCGCCCTTGAGGCACTCCGCGATGCCGCGCTGCTCCTGGGAGAAGCCGTACACGCGCCCGTCGTAAACGTAGGCATACCGCGGCACGGTGGCCTTGTGGATCACGAAGTCCACGCCCAACTCCGTGGGCTTGTAGAGGTTCTCCTCCACGGTCGGATGAGCCACCATGAGGCCCCAGTACGCCAGCTTGGTGTTGTCGCCACCGCGGAACACCGGGCCCTCCTTGAGGTTGACCCACTCCTGCCCGTTGTGCGCGTACTCGGTCACGAGCCAGATGAGGCAACGTGCCATGTGCTTATAGATTGAGCGTCGGTACACCTTGACCGTCTGCCCACAGCATTCACACGAGCCGCCCTTCGTCTCCACGGCGAGCCGCGCCCCGCGGTAGGCCGCATCCCGGAGGAGTACGTCGCCTCCGAGATACCCGGTGAGCATGAAGGTGTCCGGATCGAAGCGGGGGAAAACTTGGACGAAGGTGGTCATTTTTTCTCTACCACGTCGGCAGCTTGAAGGAGCCACTTCGCTACTCGCCGTGCTTGGGTTGGAGTGAGGGTCGCGGTTTGAGTGAACGCCCCGGGCCCTGGATAGAACCCCGCAATAGAAATCTCCTGGACGCCGTGTGAAAGAGAAACGGCTGTTCCTTCGGTTCCTCGGTAAACTTGAGCCTTCATGGGTCTGTCACTCTCCGGTACTTCTCATCCGTCACTGGTTGAAATCCTGCATGCGCTTCAAAGCGGTATCAGCGGCAGCCTTGGTGGGCCCGCACCAGGGGAGAGGCTCATGGAAAAACATGCTGAGACCGCCCACCAACGCTTCACACAAAAAAGCGTAGACGTGCTCCCAATACGGGGCGTCTCCCTTTAGACCCGCTCGAATGGGACTCGGGTCCCCGCTATTATCCACTACATGTTGACGCATCAGGAGTAGGGCCGAGAACATGAAGTACGTTTGCAACCGAACCAACTTTCCATCGTCCCAACGAACCTGCATGTCGTCCTTCAACTTGTCGGTGAGATGCCCATAAGGCTGAAGGCCAAGCGGCATCACGAAGTCGTCCTCTGTGCCTGGAAGAGACGCCCCATGCACCTCACGAGCGAGTTGAAGCAAACTGAAGGCGCTCTCTTGCCGCTCCCGAGCATCGTTCCAACACTGAAGTAGAACCGGCACCCCATTGTCGTTTTCCATGCAGTAGGAGATACGTTCTTCATAAGAAGGCAAGTCGGCATCTTCAAGGAACGCGAAAACTACCCATCTAAGTGTTTCCACCACAGCGGATAGGGAAGAAGGGAGGCCAAGTTCTACCCCCGCCATATCGCCACCACCGAAACGGTCGAAACTGGCTATGACTTGAGTGCCTCGAAAAACTACGCGTTGAGCCATAATGGGTCCTTCCTTCATCAGCACAGGTAGGTGAGCTTCTTGGCGGCTCGGGTCGCTGCGGTGTAACGCCACCGTTCCGCCGCCCACCGGTAGGAGATCTGTTCCACCACCACCACGTTGTCTGCTTCCGAACCTTGCATCTTATGACAGGTCAGGGCGTAACCCCAGTCGAACATGGACATGTGGCGCCCCATGTACGGAGCTTGTTTCTCTTCCCCGAACTGGGGGAGCCATGCGAGGACTGTGACGGGACTCCCCACCGCGTTGGTGACGATCAGACGGATCACGTTGTCATCGTCGGTCTCCTCCACTTGCAGGCACTCGCAAATGAGACCGTTGAAGATGCCCTTGCGGCGGTTGTTCTGGAGACAGATGAGCTTCTCGCCAACCTGGGGAAGCGAACCCGAGTACCCGAGTTCGTTCCGCACGACGCGGTTGAGATGGACGCGTCGGTCGTTGAAACCGCAGATGATCGTGTCGAAGTCCCCGTAGTGCACGTGCTCGCGCGGGTTGACGATAACCTCGGCCCCAGTACCGGTCCAATGACGTGGTTCGCCGCCTTCCCGTAGGTGGTGGGCGAACTGAATGATCTCCGAGCCGGCGGCTTGGCGGTGGATGGTCTCCAGCCGAATCTGTGGGTTCATCATGAGGCCGGGGTTCTCCCCGATGGGCTCAAGCTGACCGTGGTCCCCTACGAACAGGAGCCGGGCGTCGTGGCCCCGGAGCGAGTCGTAAAGCTGGTTGGACACCATCGACGCTTCATCCACGATCACGAGTTCGGCTTCGATCTCGGGCACGTCCACCCAGTGGGGGGTTGGGTCGAAGTCGTAGCCGTACTCCCTCTGCGCGAAGATCCATTGCGTGTGCGCCCGGTCGTCCTCGTCGTTCAAGACGCCATCGTCTCCCGCTTTTTCTACGGCACCTTCACTTGGGTATACGCCTTCCGCCACCAAGCGTTTCTTGGTCGCCCGCCACTTCTCACGAGCGATGCTCCACGCCTCGGGGGCGCCTTCCAGTTCGTACAACAAGCTATGGAGCGTCTGGGCTTCGATTTCCTTGTCCTGCAAGACGGACACGGCCTTGCCGGTAAACGCAGCTACGACCACGCGCTCATCGGACAAGCTGTCCACGATGGAGCGGATAAGCGTCGTCTTGCCGGTTCCGGCGTAGCCCCCGAGCGTCATTTCCTGAACGTCACCCCGCAGCCACGCTTCCACGTCCTGGATGGCGCGGACCTGGTCGTCGCTCGCGTTGGCCGGGGGCGTGAGGGTTACGTTGTCGAAGAGCATGGGTCATCCCTCCAACTACGGAAGTTGCGAATGTCGTAAATCGTAACCCTCTGAACTCCGTACACCCGGGCCAACTCTCTTCCGGAACGTGGGTCCGCCCGAATAGACCGAACCTCGTCCCAGGTGAACTTCGCAGCCGGGCTGCGCTCCCCACTCAACATTGTTCCATCGCGGACTCTGTCGGGGCCAGCATTCTGCGCATGGGTACCCCACGAAAGATTTGTCAGCCGGTTGTCCCCCCGTCCTTCTCCCGTTCCGTGACACGTTTCCATTCCCGGTGGACATGGGCCTACAAACGCCTCCAAAACGAGACGATGCACATACGCGTGAGTGATGTTGCAGTTGCGGGCTAGAGACACGAGGCGATACCCAGTGTTCTTATGGGTGGCCTGTTTCAATATCTGCCCCCGGACGCGGAGAACTACCCCATCTACGCGCGTGATAGACCGATCCAAAGAGCGAACTCGACCTGTGTCGGAAACCTGGTAAGAACCCTCCCAGCCCACGACGTCCTTCCACTCTTCGTCAATCTTTGCGGTACTGGATTCCAATCCAACCTCCTTGCGCCCTCACGGGCCACCCTTCGGCCCACGGTGGGAGCGTGCCCATGAGACGCTCCAGTTCTTCAACGGAGCCGTGGCCCTCCGGCTGCTCGCACACAAGCTCGTCGTGAACATGGAGCACAATGCGGTAACCCGCGTGAGCGGCATGGAGCATCCCGTGAGCCATGAGGTCGCGCGACGCCGCCTGCACCACGTTTTCCGTGAGGCGCCCCCCGTAGGTCTTCATCTTGACCCAACCCATCGGGCCGTACTTCGGGTTGCTGTTCCATCCCCAGAACCAGATGACTTTGGTGGGGTCGCCCCACGGCGTGACGCCATCCTCCACGGTCGGCTCGTGGTAGACGAGCGCGCGGCCAGACGGGAGGATGCAGCGCAGCACCTTGCCGTCGGAGTAGTAGCGAATGTTTCGGTACTCGTAGACCGTGTGGGGGCTCAGGATGGCGTTGATCGCTGCTCGCTCCAGGCCGTACCAGAAGTTCACGATGGCCGGTGACTCCTGGCGCCACCGCTTCACGTTCTTCTTGATCTCGTCCTCGGTCATGTGGTCGTCGGCACCAAACGCCTTCCACGCTCCGAGGCCCCCTCCGTATCCTGACGCCAACTCCGCGACCTTTCCGATGGCCTGGCGGTCAGGGTGGTGCTCGCCGTTGACCCGCTTGTACTCAAGGTAGTCCTCCAGCGGGGTGCCGGTGATCTTCGACGCCGACATTTCGTAAATCTTCCCATGCGTCCGGAACACCTCCAGGCGCCACTCCTCGCCCGCGAGCGCAGCGAGCACGACGGCTTCGATGGCGCTGTAGTCGGAGCACACGAACCGATGTCCAGGAGCAGCCACGAACAGGGAACGCAGACAACCGGCAATGACAGCGAGCACGTCGCCCCAGCGGAGGATGGCATTGTCCACGTCGCGGTCCTTGAAGGACTCCAGGGCTTCCAGCGCGGCATCGAAGTTCCACTTCGTTTTTTCCACCGGGCCCCAGCATTTGCAACACTGCGGGTTCGGCCCCTGGCGGGTCCCACACTCGGTGCACTTCACGATTTTGGCTTTGCCGCGAGGAAGATTCTGCGGCTGCGGACCCCGGCCTGCCCAACGCCCCGTGCGCTCCGCTCCGTAATAGGCGAAGAGCCCGCGCACGCGACCGTCCTTGCAGAGACGACGCCCCAGCGCGGCGAGTTTCTTCACGCTGGCCGACGCGAGGTCTCGGCGAATCTCCAGTACTCGACGGGCCCATGAGTGCGCGTGTACTAGGTGGGCCTTGTCCCACAACACTTCTTCCACCGTGTCGGCAGTGAGGTCTGGGAGGTAGATGCTGTAATCGGCGAGCATGGCAACGATCTCCGATACCTGACTCGCGCTCTGGATACGGCCGTTGGTGATACGGACCAGTTCGGCGGTCAGGCGTTCGGAGATGCCGGCCACCAAGACGGCGCAGTTCTCCACGGCCTCCATGTCGACGGCGACACCACGTTCGTTGATCTCCTGGTCGAGCTTCCACACGGCGGTCTCGTACTCAGACAGCGGTGGGCATGCTGCGTCCACCGCCGCCTCGGTGCGAACATCCTGCTGGCAGTACGCGTAGAAGCGGAACGCGTTCTCGTGGTCATCCCCCAGGTACCAGCGCATGCGCAGGTCTGTCTTGGTGGGGTTGCGCGGGACACAGAACCGACGGATCAGTCCCTTACCGATGGTATCCTTCTGCTGGGCGAGCCCCAAAGCCCTCGCGGCGTTACCCAAGGCACCCGGAAGGCCGTAGGCCCGAGCGCTCGCCATGGTGTCGCGCGTGTTAGCGAGAGGAAGTTCGGGCCAGCCGTAAAGGCGACGACACACCTTCTCCCAGAACAGCCACTCAAAAAATGAGTTATATGCCTGGATGATGCCGCCGTTGCGGACGTGCTCCAGCAAGTCATCGGGGTTAGGCATCCCGGGGACCCACGTGTGAACCGTGACGCCACCGTCGAACGAGTAGCACGCCATGAGCACCTCGGCCGAAGGATGCTCGGCGTAGACCTCAGCCCCGACTGCGGGGAGTCCACCTTGCTGACTTCCAGCAACAGAACGCCACCGCTTACCGTCGAAGCAGTACCCGGCTTCCGAGTAGGTCTCCAGATCGACGTTGCACACCGCAGGGGTCACGTCACGCACCTCCCGCAAGACTGCGACGCCGGCGTACGCAGGTTGTAGTCGAGCACGTTGACGATCTTGCCGCAGGCGCACAGGCACTCCCACGCGTCGCCCTCGCGATGGGCCACGACCGTGAGTCGGCCACACGTCTCCCCCACCACCAAGCGACGAGACTCCCGCTGGCATCCGCATGAACGGATGTGGCCGCCCTGCAAATCGGCGTAGGGCACCGTGACGGAATTCCTGCACGCGCAGAAGCACAGCCATTGGTCGGCGTCTCCTGCGTACAGGACCACGTCCAACTGGCCAAACCTTTCCCCCATCTTGGTGGTTGCGGGGCTCACACCTCAAAAGCCCCGACCGGCGACGTGCCGGTACGGGGCTACGGGCACCGATGCCCGAGATCAATGCAGAATCGGGGGCAGGTACCCTGCGGCCCGCATCTGGTCTTCATTCCACCCCGCCTCCACCAACGACGCGTAGGTGGGCGAACCGGGGGTCGTCTGCTTGGCCGCCGGAGGAGGCGGCGCGGCCGGAGGCGCAGCACCGAATCCCGGAACCGGAGCCGGCGCCGGCATCCCGGGGACGACGGGCACGCCGGGAGCCGGTGCGACTGCAGGGACACTGGGAACGCCCGGGACACCCGCAGGAACACCGACCGGGACGCCGGCAGGAACACCGGGCACGCCAGCGGGAACACCGACCGGGACGGCGGCAGGAACACCGGGCACGCCAGCGGGAACGCCGGCAGGAACGCCAGCGGGAACGCCGGCAGGAACGCCAGCGGGAACGCCAGGCACGGCGCCCGGCATCGCGCCAACCGGAGCCACCGGGGTGGGCGACACGCCAGCGGGCAACACGATGGGGGCAGCAAACACGACCGCAGCGTCCGGACCCGAAGCGATCTCCTCGCCGTAGCCGCACAACTGGAGCATGGAGATGTTCAGGTACACGCCCGGCTTACTCTGGGACTGGTTGCCCTTGCACGAGTAACCGACACGAACCCAATCGCCGCGCTTGATCGCCTTCTCGTCCACAATGGGCTCCTGGTTCTGCCCGTAGATCTTCGGAGCGAAGGCGCTCTTGAACGTGAGAACCCACGAGCCCGGGTACCCTTCCTTCTCGCACGGCTTCGTGCCGCGCTGGTTGGGGACGGTGCTGTCACCGTCGGTCCACTTGAAGCTGAACCCGGGCGGGGGCTGCCCCTGCACGAACAACGTCGGGAACGCCTCCATGGCGGTCTGGTAGATGTACGTGCGCATCTCCTCGGTGAGCGCGTCCGTTTTCAGGAACGCGATCTGCACGAGGTACTCGACCCGTGGCTTCTGGTCCCGCGTCATGAGGGGACGGCCGTCGAAGTCCTTGTCGTTGGCCTTGAAGGGGTTGCCGCCAACGAGGCGTCCCACGGGAGAGACAGGTGGTTTTTGCGTGGTCATTTGATGTGCTCCATGTTCGGCTCACTGCCGAAGATTTTCTTTGCTCGGTCGTCCACGTCCGTGGACACGACCATTTTTCCAGGTTGATACTTGGTGAGGGGCCGGAGCATTGCTTCCGACACCCCAGCATTCTTGAGTTGAGTGGGAGTAGGGAGGTGTGGAACGGCCGGGTCCTTCCCGGTGAGGAGGTGGATGGTAGAACGGGCAGCTTTTTCATCGACGGCCCACTTCGTCTTGCCGCCTTTGCCCTCGCGCATGGCTACGCCTGGGATCTGTGCGCCAGCCCGAAGTTTTGCTGCGGTGGATTCCTCCAACGCTCCCATGCGAAGCTCCAGGATCTTCACGGTCTCGCGCAGTACTTCAAGCTCCCGTCCGATGTGCTCGTCAGGGAGTTCTACGGGCTCGCCTGCTGCATACTCCACTGCGCCGAGGGACACATCCCGCGCAGCGACGCACCCCGTCAACGCATCACAGTAGAGGCAGTGCTTACCGGGCCGCAGAACAGCGCCCGGGGCCATCGCTTCCTTCACGGCAGCGTCAACCCTCATAGCCAACTGCATAAGCTGGGCCCAGTTGAGCGCCCACGAGCGAATAGAACCGTCCGGGTGGTAGGGCAATGGCTGGGCGATGCGCAACTCAATGGTCCACTGCGGCGGACACAACATAATGGCGTAGCAGATCAACTGCCAGTTCATCATCGCCTCGATAAGACGCCACCCCGTTTTCAGGTCCCAGATAATGAGGAGCTTGTTCGCTGGGTCGAGCAAGACCGCATCGGGAGTCCCCTTCAATAGAGGATTGAGCGCCCACTGGGCCCCCTTCTCAATACGCAACTCCGACCCCGGTCGCCCCCAGTGCTCCCGAAAAACATCGGCCACGTAGGGGTCGACGACCTTGGCGTCCTCGGCCCCGTAGATGCGCTCACCACCGTTCAGAGCGGTAGCAGCGAGACCATGAAGCCGCGTACCGTTCTCGCCAGCAGCGTTCGTAGTCTGCGGATACCGGGCTGCCAAGGCCACAGAGCCCGGACAGCCGCCACCGCACCAACGCTCCGCAGAAGACGGTCGCGGCGCCACCGGCGGTCGCGGCGCGGCTACATCGGGCATTGAGCGTCCAATGCTGCAATCGCGGCAGCGTACTGGTCAGGGTTGACGTGCAGGGTGGTGGGCTCGATGATCGCGGAGCGCAAAGCCCCCTGAATCTGCTCCTGCGTGTACTTTGAAGACCGGGCCTGGAACGCCTGCACGACGTGTTCCCACGTGACCGCTCCGTTGGCTCCTGGGGCTGCGGCTGCGGGCGGCACCGGAGCCAAGGGCGGCGTGGGAGGAACCACGCTAGCAGGAGGCCCGGCAACACCGACCGCCGCAAAATGTGCCAGCACGTCGGCGGCCTTCTTCCCCTTCTTGCGGCGCCACGAGCCGTCTTTGATCTTCTTGTGAGACCCAGCGTGTACCTCTTTGTCCCAAGGGTGCCCAAGAGCATCCACTTCCACGTTGGGCACGACTGCGAGCGGTGGTGCGCCTCCCGCGGGCGGTGCGGCTCCAGCAAGTGGCGCGGCGGCGGCCGGGGGTGCTGGTGCCGGCGGCGGGGGTGCCGGCGGCGCTGCTCCAGCGGGTAACGCTGCTCCAGGCGGCGGCGCACCGGGAGGGGGTGGCGCAGGAGGAGCCGGCGCAGCGGCTGCCGGTGGCGGAACCGCGCTCGGCGGAGCGGGCGCAGGCGGGGGCGGAGCCCCAACCGGGATCAAAGAAGGTGCAGCGGTAAAGAGGTCCAAAACCCGACGGGCTTCGGAGATCTCCTCGGCGTCTCCGGAGGAAAAACTCAGCGTGATTTTCATGCAAACACTCCTGTGCCCCGCAACACGTGGTTGACGGTCGGATGTGCCGGGCGGGGCGACACGCAACGTACGCCTTGACCCGCAGGGTCGTCAACACCTAATGTCATTTTTCTCGTGCAACTCCGCCCGTATCAGTCCGACCTGAAGGCCGGGATCGACAGCGTATGGGCGCAGGGTGGAACCCCGCTCGGCGTGCTCCCGACCGGCTCCGGAAAAACGGTCGTCTTCTCCCGCATCCTGCGGGACCACCACGGTCCAGCCGTTGTCATCGCGCATCGACGGGAACTCGTGGGACAGATCTCCCTGGCTCTCGCCCGTGAAGGAGTCGTCCACCGGATCATCGCGCCCGACGCAACGGTCCGGGCCATCGTCCGCAAGAACGTCGAGAAGATCGGGCGCTCCTGCTACTCGGCCACGTCCGATGTTGCCGTCGCCAGCGTGGACTCTATCGGGCGCGCCTCGGACAAGTGGCGCTTCAGCGTGACCTTGTGGGTGATGGATGAAGCCCATCATCTATTACGCAAGAACAAGTGGGGCCGCGCTGTCGCCCTCTTCCCGAACGCAAAGGGCCTGGGGGTCACGGCCACGCCAGAGCGCGCAGACGGCAAAGGGCTCGGACAGGGCGCTTCCGGGGTATTCACGCACATTGTCGAGGGACCGCCCATGCGCGAGCTTATCGACGCTGGCCACCTCTCCGACTACCAGATCTACGTACCACCATCCTCGTTGGACGTCTCCCAGATCAGTATCTCCCGGGCCACGGGGGACTACTCCGTCCAGGACATGCAGACCGTCGTGGCCAAGGCCCAGATCACGGGTGACGTGGTCGCACACTACCTCAAGTGGGCACCCGGCAAGCTCGGTATCACCTTCGCGGTGAGCGTCGCCGAGGCCCAGATCCTCGCAGATGCCTACAACGCAGCAGGTGTACCCGCTGCTGTCGTTCACGCTAAGACCCCGGCAGGGGAGCGGGAGGACACGATCCGCCGTTTTGAACGACGGGAGCTACTCCAACTCGTCAACGTGGACATCTTTGGCGAAGGGTTCGACCTCCCCGCCATAGAAGTGGTGAGCTTCGTTCGGCCCACCAAATCCTTTCCTCTCTATTCACAGAGTTTCGGCCGCGGATTACGTCCCATTCCAGGCAAGGACTTCGCCATCATCATCGACCACGTCGGCAACATCGTGGAGCATGGGCTCCCAGATGCTTACCGTGTCTACTCGCTCAAGTCGCGTGACGCCAAGGCGCCGGCCCTCAACCCGATGTCCCTCAAGGTGTGTCCCGGGTGCGCCCGCGCGTTCAAGCGCATCTTCGTCGCGTGCCCGTACTGCGACTACGTGCCCAGTCCTACCTCTCGTTCGAGCCCCGCCCACGTGGACGGCGACCTCGTCGAGTTAGACGCCGCCACCTTGGAAGCGATGCGCAACGCGGTTGCTCGCGTGGACATGGACCCCGCTGCCTACGCCCAAGAGTTGTTCCAACGCGGCTGCCCGGAGATCGGTATCCGCGCCAACACGAACCGACTGCGCGCCACGCAAGAAGCCCAAGAGCGACTGCGCCACGTCATGGATTGGTGGCGTGGCGTGAAACTGTCCGAAGGACTCTCCGAGCGTGAATCCTTCAAGTCCTTCTACTTGGAATTCGGTATCGACGTGCTCAGTGCTCGGGCGCTCACTGCCAAAGATGCAGACGAACTGTGTGAACGCATCCGCGCCACCCTTCCTTTCGCTGCACAATGCATGGCCCCGGCACCCGCCTCATGACCTACGTCCTCGAAGAATGGGCCCGTCGATGGGCGGTCTCTCCCGAGGCTATTGCTGACCTCGGAGCGCATCTCACCACCCACACGGTGAAAGCCCCCTCAGGCAACGGTGAAGCCGATGTGGTGTCGTCTGTCCGATTGCAAGCCAGCGAAGCTGGTTGGACAGTTTTCAGAAATAATGTGGGCGCCTGCTACGACCCCAAAGGACGCTTCATTCGGTACGGACTTGCCAACGACTCCGCGCAGTTGAACAAGTTGTTGAAGTCCAGCGATCTTGTCGGTATCCGGCCGGTCGTTATCGACCCCACCCACCTGGGGCGCACCATCGGACAGTTTGTTGCCTTGGAGTGCAAGCGCTCCAACTGGAAGTTCAAAGGAACGAAACGCGAAGAAGCCCAGCAGAGGTTCCTCGCTTTGGTTGCGTCGCACGGCGGCTACGCCCGCTTTTCAACAGGAGAGTTGTAGTCCGTGATTCCACCGCCCGTCATTCCTCCCGCGCTCGCAGCGATGGCTGCGTACCCCCAGTGGATCTGCTGGCGGCTGGTGCAGCGCCCCGGCAAACCGAAGCCAGACAAGGTCCCGACCGACCCCCAAACCCGCCACAATATCGACCCACATATTCCATCTAACTGGATGGATTCCGCCACTGCGGTGGCCGCTGCGACTGCAGCGGGGCTCGGCATCGGGTTCGTGTTCACGGAGAATGACCCGTTCGCCTTTCTCGACATCGACGAGTGTGCTACTCCACAAGGGCCCCGCCCTTGGGCCGACCATGCCTATCAACTGATTTCACTGCTCCCAGGCGCAGCAATCGAGACTTCATGCTCCGGGCGGGGCCTGCACGCTTTCGGTTGCTGCGCCAGGGGCCTTATTCACGGCAAGAAGAACCTCGACCTCCACATCGAACTGTATACCACCAAGCGGTTTGTTGCCCTCGGTACCGGCGCCACGGGGGACGCCAGCACGGATTGTGCGGCAGGTTTCCAGACGCTGGCTACGACATACTTCCCTCCGGGGGCCGACCTCACAGGAGAGTGGACCACGGAGTCTCAGCCGGGCTCGGGCATCGCCGACGATGACGCGCTGATCCGCAAGGCGCTCGCCAGCCAGTCCGCCAAGGCCGTCTTCGGCGGCAAAGCCAGCTTCCAAGACCTCTGGGAGGCCAACGATCTTACGCTCGGGGCCACCTACCCACACCCCGACCAGGCCTACGACGCCAGCAGTGCTGACATGGCCTTGGCCGCCCACCTTACGTTCTGGACCGGTGGGAACTGTGACCAAATGCTGCGCCTCATGTGGAAGTCAGCACTCGCCCGGAGCAAGTGGGAGCACCGAGACGACTACCTGCCCAACACGATCATGAAAGCCGTGGCGGGGATGCGCGACGTGTACCGCGGCAGGGCGCTGAAAGCCGACGTCAAAGCCCAAGAGCAAGCTCTCATCGCCGAAGCCATGGCGGCATCGTCGCCCCCACCAGTACCGACACCCCCCATGGACTTCGCAACCGCTTCGATGTTGCTTGGGGGACCTGCGGCGAATGCCCCACCGGCTGCACCGCCAGCCCCGGTGCCCGTCGTAGTCCCACCAGCGACTGCGCCGTCCACCGCTGCCCCCATCGGTGTCGATGAGGTTACGGTCATCGACGGCTACCCCTACTGCCCGCCTGAGGCCGTCTTCGAGATGTTCAAGGACTACGTCTATGTCCTAAGTGTCCACAAGGTCATGACGCCCGAAGGGGTGCTCATCACCGGTGACGGCCAGTTCAAGACTCTCTTCGGTCACTACCAGTTCGCGCTCGACCACACGGGGAAAGACCACACGACCAACGCCTGGAAAGCCTACTACCAATCGAAGTGCTGGACGTTTCGTCGCGCTAACGGCCTGTGTTTCGAGCCCCTCAACTACAACCTCACGGTGAAGAGGGGCCGCGAGACCTTGGCCAACACCTGGCGTGACCCCGAGCCTCCCCGCAAGAAGGGCGACCCCTCTCGCTTCGTCCGTCACGTACAGAAGATGTTACCCAACGGGGATGACGCCGAACGACTGCTGTCCTACATGGCTGCGTGCGTCCAACACCAGGGTACGAAGTTCACCTGGTGCCCGTTGATCCAAGGAGTCCAAGGCAACGGCAAGTCGATGGTCTCCGAGGCGCTCATGCACGCGATCGGCGAGAAGTACGTCCATATCATGAAAGGCGTGAGCGTCAACGCCCAGTTCAACGGCTGGATGCAGGACCGGGTACTCGTGGTGGTGGAAGACATCCACATGGGCGGCTCGGAGTCAGCCGTCGAGATTATCAAGCCGTTGATCACGGCTCGACGGATTCAGGTCGAACGCAAGGGCTTTGACCAGACCACCGAAAACGTGTGCTGCAACTTCATCATCACAACCAATCACCAGGACGCGATCCCCCTCGACCCCAACGAGCGCCGCTGGGGAATGTTCTTCTGCGCGCAGCAAACCAAGGCCGACATGCTCGCCCAGGGCATGACCCGTCAGTACTTTGAGTCGCTGTGGAACTGGCTCCGCGAAGAGGGCTTCGCCATCGTGGCCGACTACCTGTGGAACTACGTCATCCCCGACGAGATGAACCCCGCCATCGGCTGCATGGTCGCCCCCGAGACCACGACCCATCAAGAAGCCGTTGAAGCGTCTCGCTCCGCGGAAGCCCAGTACATCGCCGCTGCCATCGCCGCGGAGGACCCAGGCTTCATGGATGGGTGGGTTTCCTCGCGCAAGGCCATGGCTCTGCTCCGGGAGAATCACTGCAAGGTTGCCCCGCTCAAGCTGGCGAAGATCTTGACCCGCATGGGGTACGTGAAGCACCCCGGCTTGACCAAAGGGCGGAGCCCGCGGCAAGTCGCTATCGAAGGGGGACGCCCCACGCTCTGGATAGAGCCGGGACATCCGAGCGCCATAATCACCGGCGCTGAGGTCGTGGACACCTACGAGAAGGCGCAGAAGTACCCAGCCGCTGTGAAGCCTTCTCGGCTGTAGCCCCTGTGGGTAACTCTCCCCGCGGCCAAAAAAAATCTCGCGCTACCTACGCTTCGTTGCGCTACCAACGCTTGGTTTTTAGAGAAGCGTTGGTAGCGCAAGATTCTTGCGCGTCTGCGCTCCTAGAGGTCACCTCGGATTTGGACGTAACGGACGTATCTCGGGAAAAAGATGCGACGCCAGCTATCGGTATGTGGCTACACGTCTAGGGGGGTTGCTGGGGGTAGCGGACGTATGGGCGTATCTTTTGGCCCCCCGGGGCAATTTACGCGTGCGTACAGCGCAAAACACCTTGCGCGCGCCGCACTACTTCTTGCGCTCCTGCGCACCAAAAATGGGAGGGATAGAAGACGAAAAGATACGTCAATACGTCCAATTAAGAGTTAAGTAGTATTAGAAGAGTAGTAGAGGGGGTGTAGCTCGACGACGTATCTTTGAAAAAGATGCGTCGAGATACGTCGAGATACGTCCGCAAGCGCAGGTGCGCACCTGTGGATAAGTTGTCCGGGAAACTCCGAACGGAACGGACCTGCCCGTGTTTTTCTTCGGTGGCGCGGCCCCGAACGGGCTCGACCCCGGCGCCCGAGACCGGGTACGATTCCCCCATGGACACCAACCACCTCTGGTCCGTGCGGGGAGTCGCGTCGTGACCGCGCTCGCCCTCACTCTCCTCGAACCTGCTGCCGATGTCGCCGTCGCTGAACCCATGGGCTGGCCTGGGGCCCTCGTGGCCGTGGCCGTCATCATCGCGCTCGCCGTCGTCGCCTGGAAGTTCATGGACGTCCTATGAAAATCACCATCTTCAATCAGGAGAAGCAGGCCGTCTTCACGTTCGACGTGGAGACCGGGAAGGCCACCATCTCCGCCGAGGTCACCATGGACGAGGTCGCCACCGAGTTCGTGCGTGCCATAGAAACCGCCGTGTACGTGGCCAGCCAGTTCAAGCCGGATGCCTCGGTGCGAGACGTGCTTATCGAGGCGGGGAAGGGGGAGGGCTCGGGCAACCTCAACATCCGCATGGGAGATGGACCGGGCAGCAACGGTGCGATGGTTGAGGGCCTCGGCATCGAAGAGGAAGATTACACGATCAAGGAGACCGTCGCGGACCCACCCAACCCCCATGGGGTCAGTATCAAGAACGCGGTACGGCGGGAGACTCCCACATGAACCGGTCAGCAGGATGATCGCGCTTCACCCCTTGGTGGAGTCGGGCGCCCTCATCCACTTGACGTGGCCCGAGGGAGTCTTGGTGTTCGTGGTGTCGGCCATCGTCTGGTTCTTCGTTCGGAAGCGGTAATGGTTGCCAGGTTCCGGGAGTACGACTCTCAGGAGCGACGGACCCTGTGCTTGCTCTACACCGACGCAGGGTACGGCGACTACCTCGGGATGGTCTACAAGACAGATGCCGGGTGGTGTTGGGAGGCGGACGTGGACGGCTTTGAGGACACTGGTAGCGAATCTTCTCGCCGCGCCGCTAAGGGGGCGGTGCGACGAGCCCTGAAGGACGCAGGTTACCTGTAGGGCTAGAACAAGAACACGTCGGGATGGGGCTCCCCGACGTGGGCGAAGTTCCGGCCTGCAACGATGTGGTCGATGGCGGACTTGGAGACGCCGAAGCGATCGGCGATCTGGCTGTGGGAAAATCCGGCCCACTTCTCCGCACGCACCATAAACGCCCGGTCGTCATCGAGCTTCGCGTTGTGGTGAGCGGCGCCACAGCAAGACCGTCCCCGGTCACTGCGCTCACGGGCGTTCTCTACTGGCGTGTCTCCGCGTAGGTGTTCTGGGTTCACGCACGGGGGGTTGTCGCACCCATGCAGCACGTACAACTCAGGTGCTACCACTTCCCCCCGCGCCAGCAGTGCGTTGCGGTGCCCGAAAGCCGTGGCTGCTCCGGCGACCCGCATCCGGGCGTACCCCTTGGAGTCGCGCAGCCCCGTCCACTCCCAGCACGGGGTGAGGTCTTCGCGGACCTGGACCTTCTCGGACTGTGAGTCCAGACGCTCCAGCATCGCGCCCGGGAACTTGAGGTAGTACGCCAGGGCACGGATCTTGTGCGCCGCGGAGAGGTGTTTGTGCAGCCCCGTGTAGTTGGGAGACTTACGGTTGCAGAGGAGGCAATCAGGCATGGTAGGTTCCTGGGGGTGAATCCTGAGCTAGAGCGGCAGATGGGTGAGGCCTACTCAGAGCGCCACGATGGTGTTGTGGTGGAGAGCCGGGAACACACGAACCAACATGGCATCGTGTACGTACTGCAACGCAGTGGACATGGATGGCGCCCGTGGTTGGTGGAGTCTGGCACGTGCTCGGGGTGGTTGGAGAGTCGGGAGATGGCGGTGGAGTTGGTGGAGAAGTACGGGCGGTGACTTAGGCTTTGTCGTCTTCGTACGTTTTCACGAGAGCTTCGACTTGGGTATCTCCGAACATCTTGCGTAGCGTGGTGGTCTCGCCTTCCTTGGCTTCTTCGGCGGCTACCAAGAGGTTTCCTACGGCATCTTCGAGGCGCTCTCCAACTTCCATGATGCTCTCGGCTTTCTCGACCAAGTCCATGACGCCGCGTCGTTCTAGTTGTCTAATGCGGTGAAGCTCCGTGCGGCTGGCGTACTCGGTGCGCGTATCTTCACCGTCGACCAGGTTGCGCAAGAGCGACCACATGGGGTGAGCGAGCATCGTTACGTGACGTAGGCTTGCATTGCGGTCTGCTTCGCCTCGGCTGCGGTTTTCAGCGCGGCGATGCGGGTGGTTTCTTCGTCGTAGGCGGAGATCTCCGTGGCCACCAATGCGAGCCCCGTGTCGTTGATGTAGTTGGTGAGCAGCGTTTGGCGTGCGGCCTCCGTGCCGTGCTTGATGGTGTCCAGGTCGGTGTCGTCTTCGAGGGTAGGCCTGTCCTTCGCGATGATGTTGTCGTGGATCTCGTCGATGCAGTCTTTCTCGAACTGGGTGAGTGCCATGGGGTGATGATATCGGACTTTGAGTCCTGCTGCGCGCACAAAAATGCGCCACTTTGGAAGTGGCGCAGGGGGAAAAGAGCTACCAACCAGCCCACACGATAGGCGACGACCCATCGTTGAGGATCTGTTTCACCAGGTTCGCAACCTGGAGCTTCTTGGCCTCATCCCACAAAGCGTGGAACTGCTCCACGGGAAAAGCTACTCCCGTGTCGAGCCCAGTCTCCAGCAAGCGCCGGAGTTTCCACGCCAGCAACATCGCGGACGTGTCGTAGTTCCAGGACTGCTCCGTCGCGCGGAGATCCTCCATCTCGTGGAGGTTCCACCGTTTGACCAGGAACTCCTGCGCCTCCACGCACCCCATGGGGTCGGCAAAAGGCCCTACCAATGGCTGAGCCTGGTCCCCACGCAAGATGAGAATGTAGAGACCTGTGGCTCCCAGCCGCACGTCTGTGCAACGCACAATCCACGCAGTCTCGACCTGGTATTCGACCTTGGCCGCCCACAAGGCCGCTATGAGTTCCTCGCCCCCCACCTCCGTGTCGAACACGTGGTCGGTGAAGCCCTTGTCGTCCTCGTAGTCGGCTACCACGTAGGCCGCTTCGCACGTCTGGCCAGGCTCAATGGTCGCCTCCACGACGCCCCACAGGGCGCGGGAGAGAGGAGAAGAGACGCTGTCGTGGGCCGCGTCTGTAGCCCCTGGGAACCGGTAATCAACTGCCATACACCCTATACACGCCGCCCAGCCTCCCATCCGGACATGGGTCAGCGAAAAAAAACGTAAAAGGCTCTAAATGGCCCTCTAGGAGGGCTTTTAGAGCCTTGGGGAGAATAGGCGGAAAAGGCGCCAAATTGGCCTCCGCTGGATGACCTTCGAGTCCCAAAATCACGGCCTTTGGGAGTCGGACTTCGAGCCCTTACAGGGCACAAAAAAAAAGCCCCGCCTAGCCGAAGCTAGACGGGGCCCCCAACCACCACGTTGGAGAATCACGGATACGGGAAGCACGTACCAGCTTGGCCGAGTGCTCCCGAGCCCACGTCGTAACACAACCATCCCTCGGGGCAGTTGTTGACGAAGCCGGGAGTCGGGCAACCGTGGAAGCAATGCTTCGTGCCATCACCGACGAAGTTGTCAGCGCAGCCGACGTTGGCCCCGGCTTCCGGGTCGGGGCAGTCGAGCCCATTGAAGCACTCGTTGAGACAGAACCCCTGGGGGCTCCCGCCGAGTCCTTCGGGCAGGAAGCATGCGCCAGACTCGCACTCGCAGTCGTTGTCACACGCAGTGAGCGCGGGCGAGGCACCTGGGTCTCCGGGGCACACAGCCCCTGTCGAGCCCGTGGAGCCGCCCGTGCTCCCCGTGGAGCCTCCGGTGCTCCCGGGAGGCCCCGTCGAGCCGCTGGTCCCCGTCGAGCCGCTCACGGCGCTCGTAGAGCCGCTGTCGGTGCTGGTACCAGTGGTGCTGTCGGTGCTCGGGCCGGTGCTGCCCGTGCTGCTTGAGGTCCCGCCCGTGTCCGTGCCCGTGCTCGTGCTGTTCGTTCCGTTGCCTTCGGGGATCACGTCTTCAAAGCAACCGCTTGCGAGCAGCACCATGGCGAGTAGCGAGGAGACTACGCTGTGGAGCCGAGAGATCTCCTCTGCTTTGCTCGGTTCCAAGATGCGTTCACGCAGCCACGTTTCCGCGTAGCCAGAGCCGGTGAACACTTTTGGCTCACCATCGCGCGGGACAGCCCGCGCGCCGCCGGGCACCAGGACGACCTTGCCGACGTACGAGTTACCGACGTAGACGTTGAGAGGTGTGGGGTCTGTGGTGTTCATGGGTTTGCCTCCCGCAGTTCGTCAAGCATGACCTGCTTTTCGGTCTCCAGCTTGTTCAGGTTGATGTTGAAGTAACGCGCGAGAAGTTTCTCGGTTCCCTCGCGTGTGGGGTAGTAGCCCGAGGGGGTGTAGTCCCCGAGGTCGTCGCTGTGACGAGTGAGGTTCTGAAAGCGGCAGACGGTGAACCCCTCCGAGGCGAGCCAATCCAGGAACGCGCCGATGCCTTGGCTTTCGTCTTTGACCGCGCGGAGTTTGTCGTGTTCTGGCGTGTTCATGGGTTTGCTCCTGCATGCTGTGCGAGTTCGAGGAGGTCTTGCGCTTCTTCCTCGGGGAGGAAGATGAAGCACACGTGGGCCCCGACTTCTGCTCGCGTTAGTTTTTTGTCGAGGCGCCAGTAGTGTTCGGTGGGTAGGCCGTTGCCCGTGTCGTTGTCACGGATATGGTGGATGGGCACGCCGACGGTCTGCAGATGCTTGATCGCGCGGCGAATGGTCATCACGGAGCACTCGCAGTGGTCAGCGAGTACCTCGATGTGTGCGTCATACTTGCCGAGGTAGTGGCACACGGCGACGCACACCTTGATGATGTTGGCGGTAGGGTAGTGGTCTGTCATTTCATCCTCCGCACGAGCACGCGCGCTTCCTGGAGGGCGGACACCACGTCGTTGTCGCCGCTCAGGAAAGACCCCAGACCGAAGGTGGGGGTGCCCGGTTTGTCGTGTCCGATGCAGTGGGCCAGTCGTTTGTCCAGCGCCTCGGTCAGTTCCTTGAGCGCGATGGCTTCT
>JAJCYG010000120.1 GCA_029263055.1 Actinomycetes bacterium | reverse complement strand
TCCCCGCGAATGCTGGCCAGCTTTATGAGCATCGGCAGATTAACCCCGGCGATGACCTCGACCTTGGCCTGTTCCATGACCGAGATCGCCAGATTGGACGGGGTGCCGCCGAACATATCGGTCAGCAGGATCGCGCCCTTGCCCGAATCGACGCTATTGACGGCTTCAATAATTTCGCTGCGCCGGGTTTCCATATCGTCATTGGGGCCGATGGATATGGCAACCACCTGTTGCTGAGGCCCGTGGACATGCTCCAGCGCGGCCAGGAATTCCTGCGCCAGTCCTCCATGGGTCACGATCACAAGTCCGATCATTGTTCCCCCTTAACTGTGATCATCGACAATTATCATTACCCCCATCCATTTCCGGATCGGGGGCGGCCCACACTTTGTCTTCGCTCCGCGTCCAGCGCAAGAGGCTAGCCGTGATGGAATTGGACAAACACCTTGTCTTACGGACTGCCCGTCAGAGCCAGTTTGAGCTTGACCGGGCCTGATATCTCAAACGGATTAAGTTTCAGCACGGGAACGGAAACTCCAAGCACATCCTCGCAAGGCAGCGGGTCCTCGGGAATGCGCGGCACCTCGTCCGCGCTTGCCAGATCGACGATCACGGCAAGAGGAGCCTGCCCGCAATGGTCCACCTGAACGATGCCTATCCCGCGCACTTCAAGGCGCCCGGCGATAGTGCCGGGCGGGCGGGCGAGAAGCGTATCTCCGTCGCGCGACAGCAAAACCTGATCGTCCGAGACCAGCTGAGCGCACTGCCCGGATGAGCCATCGCCGCCAAAATGAGAGATGAACCGCAATGCCAGGTCGGACTTGCCCGAGCCGGGCGCGCCTCTCAACAGCGCCCCCCTCACGCCCATGTCTGGGCCGGTTATGGCGACGCAGGTGCCATGAACAAGCAGGCCGCCGCCAGGCTCAAGCCCCGCCAACCCGTCAGGTCCTTTTCACCACGGCCGCGGGCAGCCGGATGACGAAGCGGGCGCCGCGCTGCTTGGCGCTTGCTCCGGTCCCCTTGGGGCCCCGGGCCGTGCCGGCGCAATTCTCCGCCCATATCTTGCCGCCATGGGCGGTCACGATTTGCTGCGAGATATTGAGGCCGAGGCCGGAATTCTTGCCGAACGCATCCTCGCCCGGCCGGTCGGTATAAAAGCGATCGAAAATCCTGTCCAGATTGTCCGGCGGAATACCGGGCCCTTCGTCCTCGACCGTGATTTCAACTTCCCCTCCAACGCGGCGCGCCGATACGAAAACCTTGCCGCGCGCGGGGGAAAACGAAACAGCATTGTCCAGCAGGTTGGTAATGACCTGCCCCAGACGGCTGTCATGGCCGATGACCATATAGCGGTTGCGCCCGCGATTGCTGTGTTCGGGCACATCGAGGACGATCTTTCTCGACTGCCCGCGAATGGACTGGGTGAAGGCCGGAATGATGGTGTTGAGCATATGGGCGACGTCCACCGGCTGCGCGTCCTCGCGCGTCAGTTCCGCGTCCAGGCGCGAGGCGTTGGAGATATCGGAAATCAGACGGTCGAGCCGCTGAACGTCCTCACCGATGATGTCCATGAGGCGCTGGCGCGACTCCCTGGTCTTGACCCGCGGCAGGGTTTCAGCGGCGCTGCGCAGCGATGTCAGCGGGTTCTTGAGTTCATGGGCCACGTCTGCGGCGAAGCTCTCGATGGCGTCCATGCGCCGGTAGAGCGCCGACGTCATATCGCGCAGCGCACCCGACAGATGACCGATCTCATCGGACCGGTGGGTATAATCCGGTATTTCCGCGCGTGCCTTGATGCGCCGGCGCACATGCTCCGCGGCATTGGACAGATCGCGCATCGGCCCGGCGATGGTATGGGCCATCAGCACCGACAGCAGCATCGATACCGCCGCCGCATAAAGCCCCATACGGATGATCTCCCAGCGTTCGCTGGCGACGATGCCGTCAATGTCGCCTCCGCGCGTCGACAACAGCAGAACGCCGAGCACGGCGCGCACCGGCTGTATGGGAACCGCAACCGAGACAATCAGCTCGCCCCGGTCGTTGACCCGCACGATCGGCACCGAAATGCCACTGAGCGCCGACGCGACTTCGGTAATATCCTTGCCGTTGATACCGCCGGCTTCGATGGAGGACGGCAGCTCTTGCGGCCAGAGCCACTTCGAAATCTTACGCCAGTATTTCGTGAGAACGTCCGGCTGCTGCCCGCCGGGCGGAGGAAGGTCGTAGCGAAGGATCTGACCGCGCGAATAGAGCGTATCGGAATCGAGTATCAGTGCGCCGCTGCGGTCGTAGATGCGCGCCCGGGTTTTGGTTGGACGGATGAGATCGCGCAGCTCGGGCGCGGCGCGCTCGGGATTGATGGCGAATTCGAGCGAGCCGAGCCCCTGGTCCGACTGGGCGATGCCGGTCTGCTTTCCGGCGGTCCCGGTTTGCCGTGCCGGCTCGATTTCCAGCACCACCTGTTCGGTGTCGATGGCCGCCGAGGCGCCGATGGCGCTGGCGATGATCTCGCCCTGGGTCAACAGCGACTGCACCTTGGCATCTATCAGCCCGGCACGAAATTGATTCAGGAAAAGTATGCCGGTCACCAGGATAGCGAAACCGAACAGATTCAGAATAACAATGCGCTGGGTGAGGCTGGCGAAGGGAAAACCGGACTCAAACTTCCTTGCGACCCGGCGGAGCGCATCCAACGGACCGCGCAGAATGCGTCTGGTGCCGGAAAATGTTATCGACCGGTTTGTCTCAACGGCCATCGCCAGAAATACTCATCAGTTTTCTTTGAACCGATAGCCCACACCATAGAGCGTCTCGATCACATCGAAGCTGTCATCGACCAGCTTGAACTTCTTGCGAAGCCGTTTGATGTGACTGTCGATCGTACGGTCATCGACATAGACCTGATCGTCATAGGC
>JAJCYG010000119.1 GCA_029263055.1 Actinomycetes bacterium | reverse complement strand
TTTTTAAAAAGAGAAACCGCCTCTGCCACCATCTGATTGATCTTTCTTGCCCCACCTGATCCTCCCATGACAAGCAATGTAAAGAGATCCTTCTTTTTATAAGGCTCTCGACGAGAAGCTAAAACTGAAATCTCTTCTCTAACCGGAATCCCCACACAGACTAACTTCTTGGGCGAAAATCTTTTTTCATGAGAGTCAAAGCCAACCGCGACTTTTCGAGCAAAAGGAGCTAAAAAACGATTGGCTTTTCCAGGATAGATATTGGGTTCAAACAGAACAGAAGCAATGCCTAAGAACTTAGCCGCTAAAACAGTAGGCACAGAACTAAACCCTCCCATTCCCAATATCACATCAGGTGAAAACCGACGGATTTTTGGAAGAGCTTGAAAAAAACTTTGCACACAACTCGAAATAAACTTAAGAATCAACAATGGGTTTTTAATTGAAGGAAATGGTTTTTGTGGAAGAGAGTCAAATTCAAAACCAGCATAGTCTAATAACTCTGAATCAAGTTCTTTGGAAGAACCAATAAACAATATTTTTGATTCAGGTTGTTCTTTTAAAAGAAGTTTGGCAACAGCTATCCCCGGATAAAGATGGCCACCAGTCCCGCCTCCAGCAATAATTAATTTCATAAGTCATCATTCTATTTTTAAATATGAGGTGTTAGATCAAACGAACGAGTCGCCGCATGACTCTTTTTTCGTTTTCCACCAAATTTTGCAATATTGATCAAAATACCCACCATCATCAAACTGATAATTAAATTCGATCCACCATAACTAATAAAAGGAAGGGCTAACCCTTTAGTAGGCAATGCACCGGTCACCACTCCAATATTAATCAGAGCTTGTAACCCTAAAATAGAGATCAAACCTAATGCAAGCAAACGACCAAAAAGATCTTGAGCCTTTAACGCAATGCGAAAACCTAAAAAAATCATGCCGGCAAAAAGAGCCACAATACTGAGCGCTCCAACCAATCCCAATTCTTCTCCCACAATTGAAAAGATAAAATCAGTGTGTGCTTCAGGAAGGTAAAAAAGTTTTTGCCGACTCCCTCCCAATCCCATGCCTGTCACCCCACCTGATCCCAAAGCAATAAAGGATTGGATAATCTGAAAACCAGTCCCCTCTGGATCTTGCCAAGGATTCATAAAGGCCAACATACGATTACGACGAAAAGTGACTTTAAAAATAAAATGATACAACACAGGCAGGGAAATTAAAAAAAGTGTCAAAAGATGAACCATTCGAATCCCGGAGACAAAGAAAAGAATAAAGGCCACGGCTCCTAATAAAATCACGGCACCCAAGTCAGGCTGCAACACAATCAAACCTAAAAAAAGACCTAAGACAAGCAGACAAGGTAAAAAACCTTTAAAAAAATGGGTTAGTTTTCTCTGACGTAATGTGAGGTAATCAGCTAAAAAAATAATCAGAGCAATCTTGGCAAACTCAGAAGGTTGAAAAGTAAAACTAGCCACACGAATCCAACGTTGCGCCCCTCCTGCTGTTTTACCGATATAAGGAATAAAAACAGCCACTAATAAGAGCAAACTCAAGCCTAAAATAATCCACTTGTACTCTCTTAATACTGTATAAGGAATTTTAGTAATACCGAGGAAAACAAAAATACCCAGAGTGAGCCAAAAGAGTTGGCGCTTTAAGAAAAAGTAACTGTCATCAAATTTTTCAGCTGCATAAATCGCACTGGTAGAGTAAATCATCACAATACCAATGGCGATTAAAATAAAAACAATCAGGGTCAAGCCAATTTGCTCTTTTTGCATACCCTATTTTCCAGGAACCAATAAGATTTGTCCTTCATGCAGCTGAGATTTTTCAGTGAGACCATTGATGTCTTGTAAAAAAACAACTGAGGTTTCATATTGAGAGGCTATGCCAACTAAAGAGTCTTTCTCCTCGACTTCATGAGTCAACAACTCGCCCGTAAAAGTCTCAATGGTCGGTCCTTTTTGGGCAGGAGCTTCTTTTTTAAGTTGAGCCACGACTTCTTTTTTAGGTTGTTCTGGTAGCTCCACTTTTTCAATTTTAGCAGGAGCTGGCTGTTGTCTGACAACAGGCTTTTCGACTACTTTCTCCACTGGTTTAGAAACCACTCGCTCTTCCACCACTCTTTCAACCACTTTAACAGGCACTTCTTTAATTACTTCAACACGCTCTTGAACCGTTTCATTCACAAAGTATTCTTTTTGAGACTTAACAGTGGCCACAAACGTTAACTTTTGACCAATACGAACATTCATGCTTTCCAAACTATTTGCGTCCATCACTTTCTCAACCGTTGTTTTATACTGTCGGCTAATACCCCACAAAGTATCTCCTTTAACCACAACGTGAGTCACTTCTTTTTCTTCTTCAATCTCTTTAAACTTTTTAACTTTCTTCACAACATTGCGCTTTTCAATCACTTTTTTCTTTTGATAAACCGTTTTTTCTTTTTCAACCACAACATTCTCTTTTTCTACTGTTTCTACAGGGGACTCTATAGGCTGAACAGGTGTTGGATTCAAACGGATTTCTTCACGCTCCATTTGTTTAGCCTGTTTTTTAGGCATAGCCAATTCTTTTTGAGAAATTGTCTCTTCAGATTTAGCTACTTTGGAATCAATCTCTGAAGAGGAACATCCTCCCATCAAGCCCCAAACACCTAAGGTCATTAAAAATCCAACGCCTAAATAAACTAAAAAACTCTGCTTTTCCATCCCAACGCCTCCGCAAATTACAATTTAGACACAATTTCTTTAAATCGATCCCCTCGATGCTCAAAACTCTGAAACATATCAAAACTAGAACACCCGGGTGAAAAAAGGACCACATCCCCATCTTTAACTTTTCGAGAGGCACCTTCTATGGCTTCTTCTAAAGAACCAACCACCTCAACTTGAATAAATGGATCAAAAAGTTGAGCCATCTCTTCTTTGGATTCGCCGATAAAAAAAGCATGCCTTACTTTTTTTTGCACATCTAATACTAATGAAGAGAAATCACTTCCCTTATTACGGCCTCCGGCAATCCAACAAATCGAGTCAAAACTTTTAAACGCTTGTTTAACCGCATCTGTGGAAGTTGCCTTTGAGTCATTTATATAAGGGACTCCATCAATGCTCTTAACTTTTTCAATTCGATGCTCTAATCCTTTAAAGCGTTTTAAGACTGATCTAATCGCTTCAATTTCAACGCCAAAAGGCAAAACAGCACTGATTGCACAGAAGATATTCTCTAAGTTGTGTTTCCCTTTTAACATAATCTCGTCGATAAGGCAAACGTTCTCCTCACCTTGCTCTGTTCTTATATAGAGCTTCTCCTCTATAAAATAAGCTTCAGAGGTTAAATTTCTTCGCTGAGGATCAACAAAAAGAGTTTGCTGCTTAAATACCGTTCCAAGGGATTTTAATAAATTAAAATCATTTCTTCTTAATATAGCCCGACCTTCTTTTTTTTGCGTGGTAAAGAGTTTTCCTTTTTCACGGCAATAATGAAAGTAAGTTGGATAGCGATCTAAATGATTGGCAGATAAATTAGTTAAGACTGAAACTTGAGGAGAAAAAGAGTAACACCCTTCTAATTGAAACGAGCTCACTTCTAAAACAAATAGGTCGGCATTAGGATGCAGACAAAGCAATTCAGAAAAAGGGGTGCCAAAATTACCCCCAATAGCCGGAGAATAACCTTGAGCACGTAACAGCTCATAAATCAAAGCTGTGGTGGTTGATTTACCATTTGAGCCTGTAATAGCAATGATTGGCTTCTCTTGAAGTTGGCTTGCTAACTCTATTTCACTCCAAACAGGGATTTTCTTCTCACGCGCCCAAACTAAAGGTAAAGATTCTTGAGGCACGCCGGGTGAGACCACCACTAAATCAATGTCGCCCGTCCACTCTTTAGAGTGCTTACCATATTCTATTTGAACTGTTCCAGCTTGAACTAAAGAATCAACCTTTTCAGAAAGGATCACTTTTTCTGACTGATCCGTCGCAAAAACATGGGCTTGGTTCTGCGCCAACAAGCAAATCGCTGCTTGCCCACTCTTACCTAAACCAATCACTAAACAGTTTTTATCTTTTAAAGTTATCATTATTACCTACATTAATTTAATCGACCCAAGGCCAATCAATCCAAAAATCATCGCTAATATCCAAAACCGAATGGTGACTTTAGTTTCAGCCCATCCCTTCATCTCAAAATGATGATGAATCGGAGCCATGGCAAAGATTCGCTTTCCTCTTAACTTAAAGAAAGAGACTTGCAAAATAACAGAGAGCGCTTCCATGACAAAAACACCCCCAACAATAAAAAGTAATAACTCTTTTTTAATCAACAGAGCCACTGTGCCAATAGCCCCTCCAAGAGCTAACGACCCAGTATCGCCCATAAACATTTGAGCAGGAGGCGCGTTATACCATAAGAAACCTAAACCGGCTCCAATCAAAGTGGCACAAAAAACAGTCAGCTCACCTGAATAATTAATATGTTTGAGTCCTAAGTAATCACTAAATCCTGCATGCCCGACCACATAAGCAAAAACAGTAAACACAAAACAAGCAATGACCACACTTCCAATAGCCAACCCATCTAACCCATCGGTTAAATTCACAGCATTAGACGAACCCACAATGACCAACAGAACTAAAACAAAAAAGAGCCATCCCATATCTGTAAAAAGAGGTTCTTTTAAAAAAGGAACATAAAATTCCCGCATCGAACTATTTAAATCAGGATCCCAAAACAAAATACTAGCTAAAACTAAACTCAATATAATCTGCCCCGCAAACTTGGCTCGAGCAGATAACCCCTTAGAACGTTTGTTTTTAATCTTTATGATGTCGTCTAACATGCCGACCACACCCAAACCAAGTGTCATTAATGTGGCTATCCAAACTTGTTTATTTGTGAGATCCCCCCACAACAACATGGTTAAAGACAACACTAATAAAATGAGCATTCCCCCCATAGTTGGGGTTCCCTCTTTTTTTTGATGCAAAGAGTATAAAGGAGGACACTCTTCTTTTCGAATCTCTTGCCCTATTTTAAGCTTATATAAAAAGCGGATCACAAAAGGGCCTAAAACCATACTCAAAATCATGGCTGTGGCTGCAGCAAACACAGCTCTAAACGTAATGTACTTAAAAACATTAAATCCAAACCACTCATATCTTAAAGGGTACAGAAAATAGTAGAGCATTAACTATTCACCACTTCCTTTTGCTCATCACTACGCCATTCATCTAATACTTTTTCTAATTGATTGCGGCGAGACCCTTTTAACAAAACCACGTCTCCTGGTGTGGCCACATCTTTAAGAATGTCTGGAATCGCTTTTTTCTCATAACAGACAAACACATCAGCCTCATTCATCCCGCTTTCAATGGCTCTCTGCGCTGTGGCTTGGGACAAATGCCCATAGGTAACCAGCACATCTACTTTAGAGTCATATACTTTCTCACCCAACTGCTGATGAGCGAGTTCTGAGACCATGCCAAGTTCCAACATGTCACCACAAACAAAAATTTTCTTTCCTTCTATCTCCATCTCTTCAAGCACGTCCAAAGCCACCTCCATTGATGTAGGATTTGCATTGTAGGCATCATTAATAAAGAGCACGCCATCTTTTTCTAACTGCTCCAGTCGCATTGAAGGAGCCACTAATTTTGAACAACCCGCAACTAACAGATCAAGCGCGCCACCTAATTGATGCGCCACAGCTACAGCAGACAAACAGTTCAACACATTGTGTCGACCCAAATGAGGCAATGCCACAGAAGCAACAAAACCTTCTTCTTTAACAACAAGCTCAAAAAGAACACTATCTTTTAATACAGATATATTGCGAGCCACATAATCAAAAGAAGGATCGGTGCCAAAAGTAAAGACTTTGGCCTCTGTCTCATCTTTCATTTTAATTACAAGAGGATCATCTCCATTTAAAAAGAGAGTCCCTTGATTTTGAGCCACGCGATCAACCAATTCTTTTTTTGCTTTATAAACATTTTCAACTGATCCGAGCTGCTCTAAATGCGACGAACCAATTGAAGTGACAATCCCAAAATTAGGTTGAGCAATCTCAGCTAAACGATCAATTTCACCCAATCCACTCATACCCATTTCAATCACAGCCACTTGGTGATCAGAAGTGAGCTCTAAAAGAGTGAGCGGCACACCAATATGATTATTTTTTGTTCCCTCTGTTTTATGTGTTTTTAAACTAATGGCACAGAGTTGAGACACCCACTCTTTTGTGGTTGTCTTCCCATTAGAACCTGTAATACCGACCACATCAACCGATTGCTTGCCTCGATAATAATGCGATAAATTTTGAAAGGCTTCACACGTATCAGAAACTTTAAAAGCAAATTGCTCTTCTGATAAAGGAATGGCCATGTCTATAGAATAGACAACTCCTGCGGCTCCCTTTTTTAAAACCTCAGCAATATAATCATGGCCATCAAAGCGATCTCCTTTTATGGCAAAATAAAGATCTCCTTTTTGAATCGTACGTGAATCAATCGAATACGAATTCAAAGAGTCAATCAAACTACCTTGAAAGCTTTCTACTTTCAAAGCGTCTCTGATCTCTTTAAACGGACAGCTCTGCATAACGTTCAAGTACCTTTATGTCTGAAAAATTGACAATTTCTTCGGCTAAAATCTGCTCGGATTCATGCCCTTTACCTGCAATTAAAATCACATCTTCGGGTTGAGCAAATTTAAGGGCTTTCAAAATAGCCTGTTCACGATCGAGTTGAGTTTCTACAGGAACAGCCTTACGAATAAATCCCTTTTGAATTTCTCGCACAATATTCATCGGACTTTCTGATCGAGGGTTGTCATTGGTTAAAATCACACGATCCGCATATTCCGAAGCCACTTTGCCCATCTTAGGTCTTTTTCCCCGGTCCCGCTCTCCCCCACATCCAAAAACCAAAATCAGTTTCCCTTTAACAAACGGTTTTAATGTTAAAAGAACTTTTTTTAGCGCATCTTCTGTATGAGCATAATCAATAAAAATAGGTGCTCCTTTACTAGAAACAAATCGCTGCATACGACCTGGTACTGAAAGATCAAATCGGCCATTCAAAAAGTCAAAGTCTTCAATCACTTCACTTTGGCAAGCCACAGCACCTAAAAAATTTAAGATATTGTGGGCTCCAGGTAATGATAAATGCATAGGATATGATTTTTTCGGTGTCTTTAAAAGAAACCGGCTTCCATCTATATCCATAGAAATATCAACAGCCCGAAACTGAGCATACTGGCTAAATCCAAAACTGACTTTATGGCCTGGTAATTCTTCAAAAAGCCGTCGACCATAAAGGTCATCAATATTAATGACACTCCACTTTTTTTCTTTTTTACTTCGACGTAAAACTTGAAAAAATAGTTTTCTCTTGGCTTGGAAATAATTTTCCATATCGCCATGATAATCTAAATGATCTTGGCTTAAGTTTGTAAAAACAACCCCATCAAATTCTATAGGATGGACCCGTTGTTGATCCAAGGCATGAGATGAAACTTCTAAAACAACCCCATCCCCTTTTACTTTTAAAATTTCAGCCATCAAACCAACCAAACTTAAAGAATCAGGTGTGGTTCTTGATGCCGGAACTTGCTTATCAACTAAGTCATATTTAATTGTGCCTAGGGCGCCGTAAGACTTACCATACTGTTTAGCTATTTCTTGAATCATAAAAGATGTGGTGGTTTTTCCATTTGTGCCAGTCACACCAAAAACTTTTAATGAAGAAGAAGGATTCCCATAAAAAAGAGAGGCGGCTTCTCCTAATGCCAGCCGAGTATCTGAAACCTGCAGAACAGGAATTCGACTTGTCTCCCACTCCTCTTGGTCCTTTTGAACCAGAACAACAGAAGCTCCGCGATCAATGGCATCATTTACATACAAATGTCCATCCGCGGTTTGACCCTCAATGGCAACAAAAAGGGAACCAGGAAGAACTCTTCTTGAGTCAAAAGCGATCGATGAAAATTCTATACCCTCTAATTGGCGTCGATCACCGCGCCAATTGAGTCCATGTATTTCCGATAATTTCATAGGTGTCTTCTCTTATATGCTGATTACGATTACGCCAACAATTATAAAACAACTCATTATAGCAACTTCAAGAAGAAAAAGCCTAGCTCGACGGTAAAATGCGATCATCGTAGCCCTCCTTCCTAGCTCTCGACTGCCTCTCCCACTGGTGCCTTACTTTGGAGCTGATTTTCAACTTGAATCACATTCTCAGGTGCAACATCTAGGTGCTTCAACACTTCTGCAGCAACATTGGCAAATACCGGTGCGGCAACAACCCCGCCGTAATAAGCTCCTTTAGGTTCATCCACAAAAACCCCAATACAAATTCGAGGATCTTGTGCAGGGGCAAAACCAATAAATGAGGCCACATACTTGGTTTTAGAGTAACCTTTGCCTGGCTCTGCTTTCTGGGCTGTCCCTGTTTTTCCTGCGATACGATAACCAGGCACACGCGCTCTATAAGCAGTCCCCTTACGAGAAACCACCCCTTCTAAAGCCCGGGTCATATCATTTGCCACCCTCTTAGAAACCACTTGCCTCACTTCTTGAGGCTGCCACTCTTTAATCAATTTATTATTCTCATCCACAATTCGATGCAAAATAAGTGGTTTCATGAGCTTACCGCCATTAGCAATAGAACTGATCGCACTTGTAATTTGAAGGGCTGTCACTCCAACTTCTTGCCCCATAGGAACAGCCACTAAAGAATATTTAGACCATTTTTTAGGCGGATAAACCACGCCACCGGTCTCACCAAAAAGTCCAGAACGTGTGGAAGAACCAAATCCAAATCGTCGAATGTAATTATAGAGTCGCGAGGAACCTAATCTAAAAGCAATTTTAGCGGTTCCGATATTACTCGATTTTTCTATAACCTCTTTAAATGTGATGTCTCCATACGGATGAGTATCATGCAACACATGGCCTGCATGCCAAAAAGCACCATTTTCACAAAAGATCTTTTCATTTAATCGAACCACACCTTGGTCTAAAGCAGCAGCCCCAGAAATAACTTTAAATGTAGAACCTGGTTCAAAGTAATCTGTCACCGTTCGATTACGTCGCATCTCAGAATTAGAAACACGCACCTTATTTGAATTATATGTAGGACGATTACTTAATGCGAGCACTTCCCCTGTTTTTGGATTCATCACCACAATCATCGCCCCTGTTGGGTTATATTTTTGATACACCTTTTCCAGCTCTTTTTCAGCAATGTGTTGAATCACTTCATCAATGGTTAAAACAACATTATAACCTTGAACAGGTGGCACTTCTTCGTCCCGCATTGTGATCACTTCGCGCCCCTTACGATCTCGGCCAGTGACACGTTTGCCAGGAATGCCCTTTAAGTACTTATCTAAACGAAGTTCAAGTCCTTCTAATCCTTTGTTATCAATCCCAACAAATCCCATGACATGAGATAACATATTCCCCTTAGGATAAAACCGTTTAGGCTCTTCTAACAAATAAATGCCTGGTAAATCTAAAGTCTTTAACTTTACAACTTGTCCTTCTGTAATCTTACGTTTAACCCAAACAAAACTTTTCTTCTTTGAAAGTCTTTCAGCTATTTTTTGAACATCCACATCTAAAATTGTAAAAAGTTGAGATGCCACTTCGTAAGGGTTGGAAATTTTTCTAGGGTCTGCCCAAACAGATTTGGAATCAACTGAAATCGCAAAAGGCTCGCCATTACGATCAACAATATCACCTCGTTGCGGCTCTAGCGTTAATTCAATGTGATGCTGAAAACGAGCTTTCTTAGCCAACTTTTCATACGAGACGACCTGCAGGTAATAGAGACGAAAACTCACTCCTAAAACCCCTATAAGCAAGAATGAAGCAACAATTAAAATTTTTCGAGTGATCTGTTTGTTCACGCGCTTTCCCTATTCCACCTGGTTCGCTTTGAAAGCACTGCATCAACATATTCTGAATCCAGGATTACTTCAAATGAGCCCATTGCTGTTTGCTTCCTGACAAAGGCATGCGTACCACTTGCTTTTCTTTTGGTTTTTTCAAATTTAACTGATACGTCACAATCAATCGTTCTAAATAAACTGGAGACTTAATTTTAGAAATTTTCATTTCCAAACGACTGTTTTCTTTAGTTAGCTTTTGCAACGTCTTTTCATTTTTACGGATTTGATAACCGGTGTGCACTAATTGCGTGTGCTGATAAACATAAAAAAGAGACCCACAAACAATCACGCCAGCGAAAAGTAAAAAGCGCACAACAAGTAAACTCTTTTCAGTCTCTTTGCTCATCTTCACACGGTGTCTTTTTAATCGGTTGGTTCCTCGGACTCGGTTTCCTCTTATCATTGTAGTTTCTCCGCTACGCGCAATTTAGCACTCCGTGCTCGTGGATTAGTTTTGATCTCAGTTTTAGTTGCTATCACAGGTTTCTTTGTCACAACATCAAGAATGGCTGTTTCTCCACACACACAGTGAGGAAAATCAGGTGGGCAAATACATTTTAAAGCAAATCGTTTAAAGGTCTCTTTAACAATACGATCTTCCAAAGAGTGAAACGAAATCACAGCCACACGGCCCCCTGGCTTTAAATGATCCACGGCTTGTGAAAGAGCCATTGTTAAGGCTTCTAATTCATGATTTACGGCAATTCTTAAGGCTTGAAAGGTTTGAGTGGCAGGATGAATTTTTCGATACCCATAGGTTGTCGCCTTAATCACATCTGCCAACTGAGTTGTGGTTAAAATCGGCCGCTTGTCTCTTTCACGTACAATGGCTCGAGAAATTCGACTCGCATTTTTTTCTTCACCATATTTTTTTAAAATAAGTGATATATCTTTTTGTGAATAACTATTCACAATGTCTTCGGCTTTTAGACTTCCATCGCGACTCATTCGCATGTCTAAAGGCCCCTCTTCCATAAAACTAAAACCACGATCATGGTGCTCTAGCTGCCAAGAAGAGATTCCCAGATCAAACAAGATGCCATCGACTTTGTCATACTCTAAATTACGAAGCACCTGCCCTATATTTCTAAAGTTGTCACAAACAAAAATAACTGATTCACGTGTTCCATTAAAATTTTGCTGAGTCTCTCTAAGCGTTAACTCATCTTGATCCAGAGAAATTAATTTCCCCTTTCCCACTTTTTTAGCCAATTCTTTTGAGTGCCCACCCATCCCTAAAGTCGCATCAACAAAAATTTTTCCAGACTTAGGCTGCAAATACTTAAGCACTTCCTTAAGCATGACAGGCACATGTTTTGTTTTTGTCCTTTTAATTTTAGGTCTTGGTTTTTTTACAGCTTTCTTCTTCATATCTACCTTCTTGTTAAGGGGCTTATTAAAACTTATAAAAACTCTTTGAACTCATTCTCTTTGACAATCGAATCATATAAGAGTCATAACCTAACCGACTCAAATCGCTTCCCATCGACCGCATCCGCCGTATCTCTTCAATGCTAATGCCCTCGCTAAATAGTTCTCTTGTGGCTTTTTTTCTGTGCGCCATATGACAAAACCCCTTTCTATTTGTCTTCTAACGGCCCTTTATCAACTAACTCTTCAGCTATAGATTCATAGTTGTCTAAAGATGCATTCACAAATTTTTCCCAAGAGTCATCTGCCCAAATTTCAAAACGAGTTGAGACCCCAACCACCACAGTCTCTTTTTTAATACTGGCGTAATCCATTAAGTGAGGCGGAATCATAATACGCCCTTGCTTGTCACAAACCGCTTCATGTGCACCTGAAAAAAGGATTCGAGAAAAAGAACGGGCATTGGCTTTCATCAAAGAAAGGTTTTTTACTTTGTTTTGAAGTTGAGTCCATTCATGCGTAGTAAAAACAAACAGACATTTTTCTAGACCCCGGGTCACCACAAATTTTTCAATGTAGGACTCTTTGAGCGTTTCCCGAAATTTAGACGGGATAATGAGTCGCCCTTTATTGTCTATAGAATGTCTATATTCACCGTAAAACATGATCTAGCAATCTCCCACTTTTTCCCACAATCTCCCACTTACTCATCAATATACCCCACCTTCCCACCACTGTCAAGCAGCAAAAGAAAATAATCTGAAAGGAAGAAAAGCGTAAGTCACGGTTTAACAGAAGAAAATACGAGATAGGGTTAATAAAGGATATGACTAAATACAATCTAAATCATTGGGAGGTAAGAAGTATTGCGTATTAGGGCTGAATAAAAGCCCTAATACGCAATGAAGAATAGGCAAGCGATAAGCCGGATTCTGTCACCCGAAGGCGTGGCAACCATTTCTCTAGGAGGTGAGTCACCCCACCCCTCAAGCAGCCTACCCGGTTCTGCACCTCCGAAGAGGACTCGGGGGGATCCCCCTTAGTCAGAACCCTATTTGGCCTTGCTCCCAGTAGGGTTTACCTATGCCCTGCTTGTTACCAAGCAAGCGGTGAGCTCTTACCTCACCATTTCACCCTTACCTCCCGAAAGAGGCGGTCTATTTCTGTGGCACTATCCGTAAAGGCCCAGTCACCCAAGCCTCTCCCTCGCGTTACGAGGTACTGCATCCTATGGAGTCCGGACTTTCCTCTCTGCCGAAACAGAGCGATTGCCTCGCTTGCCCAAGTCAAACTCACATTAAAGTAAATCATATCAAAAATACTGTAGAAGAAGCTATATCAGAATTTTATACAAATAGTAGGAAGGAATTTTAAAATTTTCTACTCAACAGGTTCATAAAGAATACGGGAGCAGTTTTCGCAGAATACCATTTCAGTGCAACGCTTCACATCAGAAGAACTTTGATGAATCAGCTCCATATGGCAACCCATGCAAATATGATCGCGAACAGGAACCACAGGGGATTCAGGACGGATATTTAACACTCGATTGTAAAGGCTCAAAATATCGTCTCGCACATCAACTTCAATACTATGGCGCTCACCTTGAAGTTGCTCTATCTGAGCTTTTAGATTCTTAATTCGTTCTTCAATCACAACCTCTTGCTCTTTAAGCACAGCTTCATCTTTAGCATGTGCTTCTTCAAGCGTTTTGATCTTCTCTTTTATCCCGTCAATCACCATCATATCTTCAAGGATGACATCTTCTTTTTCACCACTTTGAGATTTCTCAAGCGCAATCTCTTTTTCTAAAGCTTTATATTCTTCGTTGGTCTTAACTTGAAACAGTTGGTTGGAATGCTTTAAGATTTCTTGCTTGGTACTCTCAACTTCAAGCTCAATCTTCTTCATCTCAGCTTGCTTAGCCTTACTCTCTTCTTTTGCCGCATTTAAATCTTGGCTCTGTCCTAAAAAAGACTCTCTAAGTGCAGCTATTTTTCTGGGCTGCTCTTCTAAATCTTCAGTCAATTCTAATATTTTAGTATCTTTTTCCTGAAGCAAGAGCAACTTATCAATCTCTGGCCGAATCGATACATTTGATGTTTCTTCTTCCATAAAACCTTCCCTAAATCTTTAAGAACAAGAGACTAGCACGTCCCTCCCCTAGGGTCAACGAATTCCTAAAACCCCTGAGAATCAAAACAAAAACCATTTTTCTAATCCCGCCTTTTTCGTTCGCAATGGGGGCAGATGCAAGGCGGATGGCAACATCACAGCCGAGGCGTATTTTTAAATACGTCGAGGTTGTGATGTTGTCATCCAACGCCGCAGCTGCCCCCATTGCGAACGAAAAATGGGCGATAGAGGGATCGAACCTCTGACTTCTACCGTGTGAAGGTAGCACTCTCCCGCTGAGTTAATCGCCCCAAATTGGATGCAAAGTTTGACAGCTTTTAGCCCCAACGTCAACTATTTAGCCTATTTTTAGAAAAGGGCTTTTTAAGCAGCAACAGGACTTATTTTGTCGTATTTAGACGCATCAATTTGGCTCAACTCCCAATTGTTTTGGGCATTTAACCAAAATTGAGGAGAACCCCCAAAAGCTTTAGAAAGCTTGATGGACATTTCAGCACTAATGCCACGCTTCTTTCGACAAATTTCATTAATGGTTTTTGGCAACACGCCGATATGTTTAGCTAAAGCAGCTTGAGTCAACTCAAGTTCCTCTAATTCATCTTGCAAAATTTCTCCTGGATGAATCGGCGTCACATGTATTTTAGACATTTGTTCCTCCTTCAGATTAATTACCGATGGTAATCAATAATCTCTACTTTTTCAGCGTTGTCATGCACCCAATTAAAACAGATTCGATACTGGTCATTTATTCGGATGCTATATTGACCTTTACGATCCCCTTTTAAGATTTCAAATCGATTGCCCCTGATCTCTTTTAAATCATTAAGACTACTCACAGCCCCCAAACGGGCTAACTTAATCTGTGCTTTTTTATGCAATTCTTGAGGCAAAAGTTTCAACGATTTCTTTGTCTTCTTTCCATAGTTAACATCTTCAGTCCCCTGATCTTTAAAACTTGTTAATGCCACTTTTGAAAACCCCTCTATTTAGTATTACCACTATACGGTAACACGGCTATTTTGTCAATTTTTATTTTAAAGCTAGTCTGATCTTGCCCGGTTGGTCAGTGACCTGTAAGTGGTTGAAATAAAGTTTTTATTAGATTAAAGGGAAGCTTCTAAAGCAGCGCTAGGTAAAATAACGTCTTCTGCGAAGACCATCGATGCTATTTGTTCTTCTGTAAAAAGATCAGAGTATTGACTTAATTGAGAACGAAAAATGATTGCCCCTTTCAAAGTCGCTTCGGACAGATATGAACCGCGCAAATTCGCTCCACGCAGATCCGCAGCACTTAGACTTGCTCCGCTTAGATTCACAAAAGAGAGATTTGCTCTACTCAAATTCGCCTCTTCTAGATTCGCGTTGATCAGATTTGCTCTGTTCAGATTTGCTTCGGTCAAATCCGCAGCAGTCAAATTCGCTAGGATCAGATCTGCTCCATCTAAATTCGCATTGGGAAGATTGGCCACCATCAGATTAGCACCGCTCAGATTTGCTCCACGCAGATCCGCCCCATCTAGAGATGCCTCTTCTAGATTTGCTCGGATCAAATTAGCTCCAATCAGATTGGCATTGCTCAGATATGCACCGAACAGATTCGCCTCGTGCAGATCCGCCACCATTAGATTCGCACCACGCAGATCTACATAATTCTTTGTCCAAACAAGAATATTAGCTGGAACAACTAAATAGGGTTGGTCAGGATCATATTCACTTGATTCTCCGAACATTTCTTGCTCTGCTTCTCCAAAGCCTGTGATTTTCTTTACCCCCCGCATCTGAAACAAAATCGCAGTGCTTAAACTACGGACGCTATTTTCTCGAGCTGACCGATCTTCACCAAATAAAGAATTACTTTCCCAACCTCCGAGCAAACTCCCAAAGATGTGATTATAAATCTTTTGCTTAGTTAAGGGACCCTCTTGCGGCCAACCAGACTCTTTGTAGGCTTTGAGCTGAAGAAAAAATGCTCCAAAGAGAAAATGCAAATGGGATAAAGTAAGATTGTTTTGCTTTAGCTCATGACTGATTGTTTCGTAGATTCTATTTAAGGTCATAGGAAAAATTTCTATTTCTTCCAATGAAGAGGTTCTCATGGCGATGAGATAGGTATGATATGCCTCAATAGCTTGGGCAATTTCACCACCCCTTAATGCTTCTCTAACAAGTTGGAATTGAGCTTCGGAATCTCCGGGTTGTGCATGGCCTTGTCTTTCTATTCGCTTCAGCTGCTCGTCCATATAGACTCCACCTCTTACATTTCCCTGCAGTGTTTCAGAGAGAGAGTCACTGCCTCGAATAACTGTCAGCCCTCTAGTCCCCGTATTTGGAAATCTTGTTTGAAGAAGAGATGAAGCAGATAGAGAAAGTTTTCCAGTTTGAGCTAACATAATAATGGCTAGAACAATTTCTTCTTCTTGTATGAAAGAGCGAGGTTGAAGGTTAGAATGAGCAGACAGACCTTGCCACAAGTTGGCTGGGAGCAACATCAGTAAAACTAAAAAGAATGACAGAAAGCTACGAATAAAACGGCGCATAAACAGCAGTACCCTTTCTCTTTCGAAGTTAATAATATATCAAATAAACCACCTTTTGTCAATGGGTTATAAAAGATTACAGGCACAGTTCATAAAGCACTTGCAAGCCCGTGATTTTACTAGATAACGGGTGGGGTTTTCTGATAACATCGCAGAGTTATTTGTTGTTTGCTTTTCCTTTGTTTTCAGAGACTTACAACACATTAGGGCCTGTAGCTCAATGGCAGAGCAGGGGACTCATAAACGTAAGCATCTCTAATCCTATCAATCTTTCCACTGGTTACTTATGATTTCACGTCGGTTGGAATTGCAGTATTTTTGCAGTGACTCAAGATAAATCAAATCGGATTCACTTTCCTGACGCTACAAACATGTAAGAGAAAGCTTAATTGAATAGCTTAAATTACACGCTTTCCTCAAGAGAGATATCCAATTCGAACAAGAATCTTAAACGATTATGGGGAGAATAACTTCTATCAAAGGGAATTATATTATCGTTATCCCCATTTAGCTTTTCACCAATAATCTCTCTTAATGCCTCTCCTAATAAACCTTTATATGGATCCACAAAAGACTGCTCCTCTAAAACCTGCTTATTTGGATAATGTATGCTTAAAATTTGCTGTTGCAAGAATATGGCAAGATAGTGGCTAAAGGAAGGGCAAAGAAGCTCATGCAAAATAAACTCATCAGCTAAAGTTTTTAAAGACGGAGGCACGCGTTTGTTTAATTGTTCGATGACATCTGTTGCAATATATAAAATATTTCTTTCCTTATCATAGTGAGACAAAACATAGTCCTCTTCCCCTTTAACAATTGATTCAAAACCATACACCTTGAAATCAAATTGGTTCACTTTATCTATAATCTCTTGAAGCTTTTCTTGAAAATAATCCGAATGACTCATGAATTGATTTGTCACTCTTAAAAGGGTAAGAAGTCCACGTTTATATTGATATGTTAAGTCGTTTATTGGTTGCTCAATCTGATCCACCCTATTGTAAAATTCTTTCAGGGCTTCTTCACCTTGTGCAATAAAGCCTGTCTCTTGTTCGTCGTCTTCTTCAATATCACCTTTTGCAAAGAGAAACGGTAATTTCTCACGTATAAAACGACGATGAAGATTTTTTAATTCAGTTTCACTCCCAATCCCATCCATAATCCGGCGGAAGATCCTCCCCTGCCACTTAAGACTCTGAAGATGAACTTGGTCAAATGTTCCTGGAATAAAATAATCCTCTCTCACATCTTTAGGGAGTTGTCTTAGAAAGGCTTCAGGATATAAAGCCTGCAGCCAATAATATTTAACTTCATTCTTTTTTCGATCATTATCAATACGATGCGCCCTATCTCCGGCTTGGTATTGATCACGGTAAGTCGGAGCTAAATCATCATAGACAACCACATCTGCTGCTGTTAATGTTACCCCCACGGAACCCGAATCATATGTAGCAATTAATATTCGACTGTCCGGGTCATTTTGAAAAAGGATCTTTTCATAATCTAAAGCCCGGATAGGTTTTCCTGTTTTTTTAGTTGCCAGTATAAACTGATTATTTTCATCAAGAATATGATTACCATATTCGTCAACCTGATAATAAAGCACTTTTCCTTTTTCATTAATTCTATAACCATTACTGTTTTGAGCCAGACCTCCATAGTAAGC
>JAJCYG010000118.1 GCA_029263055.1 Actinomycetes bacterium | reverse complement strand
ACAAAAAGGAAAATAAAGAGGATAGAAAAAGAAGATTTTTGGACGGAGGATATGGGTTAATCATTTAGAAGTCTTCGCCAACACCTACGAGAACCCGGAGATTCTGGAGCTCATGTTTTAAAGGCTATATTCTATTGACCTAGAAGCAGGGTTGTTGTTTAGTCCCTTTTCTAGTTTTTCAGGAGGAGTCAGTTCTACTATTGATTCATCATCATCAAAATCTGAAGTCTCTTTTTTCCACCAATCTGGGTCAATCGGCTCCCAAGAGCCTGCTCCACCAAAGTCCCCTGGGCCAATTCGAGCCCCCACTCCAGCACCAACAGTTGGTTTTTCTACTCGATTAAATTGAAATGAAAATAAAGGGAGTTCAGGCATTTTATTAAAAATAGGCCCACCTAAAGGATCGTCAGGTAGCTTATTTAAAACAGCTCCACCCTCTTTATCATCGTCATCTGGTTTATCAATTTTATTTAAAAAAACAGGTTTGCTTTGAATCTTTTCATCTCCAACAAAAGGCTCAACATAGTTATAAGTGAACTCTGGTTCTTTCAGCAAATAGGCCCAATCAATATCAAAAGAAGCAATATCATAATAATCTGTCAAGTTGAGGGCCATTTCCAATGCAAGTTGATGACGTTCAGAATCAGGTGTCCTGATCCATTGTTCAATGGTTTTTTTATGAGGCGTATATATTCGAACTAGAAATTTTCCTTCTTCTAAAGTATGCACAATCATCTCTGGAATCACTCTTATACTCTTTTCATTAAGAAACAAATTCCCCCTCACATCGCCATTGCTCATATCATTTATACCTGCCTCACCTATAGCAGGATGAGTATGCCCTTTCATGGCCATTTTGCTTACCAAAGAGACGTATTTTATGGCTGAACGAGAATCATGGACCATTCTTGCCCATTGAAGTTTTCGATGAACTCCAACAGATTTTTGCTCAATTTGAAGTCCTTGATCAGACTGATAAAAAGAGATCCTCCTTGCTCCACTCCGGTCAATTTCACAATCAATCCCTTCCGGAGTCAGAACAAAATAATAAAACATTTCAAATGTCAGAGGGAGATCATAATGAGCTCGCAAATCCGATTCCGTCGGAAGCACACCTTGATGGACTAAAAATTCAAATAAATTAACATCTCCAGAAGGAGTTTGAATCTCAACATCTCTAATCTGAGTTTTGCTTATATCAAATGAATCAGACAGATTAAATCTAATGCCTCTGTAGTTGTCTTCACTTGTAAAACTATCAGACTGAGACAATGAAAGAATTTTTCTTATAGGATCAATTTCTATATCTAAAATGAGACCTTTTCCTTCTTGAAAAAACTGAAAATGAAAAAAATCACCATTTGAAAAAGGGAGAGTTTCAGCCAATATAATATGTGCAAATAATTTTTCCATTAATTTTATTGGAATAGATTTTTCATTTAGAGGCTTCTCTAAAGAAAACGTTTCTTCAAGATGACTCCTTAAAAAATTTCGAATCTTTTGATTCTGAGCAGGATCTAATTCAAAACGTCTCTCTTTGGGGAGTATTTTCTCCCGCTCTACTTCCTTTTTGTCTTGATCAGACAAAACCGCGTTTTCACCTTCTAAAGAAACGTCTTTCATAAACCTTACATAACGCTCTCCTACCGTCTCTTTCTGTGGAGCTGGTTGAAATATAGTTTCTTCCCAACCATAAACCCTCTCTTTAACACTTGGCATTAATGCAATTCCTCCACCCTCCTTAGAAGGATCCCATTCTTCATTCCAACCATCCGTTTCTTTTTCATACTCTTCATCAGGCCTGTCTTTATATTTCTCACGAGGAAAAACATCAGGAATGTCATCTTCTAAAACCACAGGTGAAACAGAAGGAAACCGTAAGTTCAACCAATCATCAATTTGTTTTCTAGACTCTAAATAAAGGTTCTCTGAATTTAGATTGATCACAATTTTCTTTTCAACTGAATCAACCTGTTGAGGAACAAGCTCTAAATGTTTTCTTACCATCATCTTTAAAAAATATTCTGACAAATTTCGATTCTTAAAACTGCTAGTAGAATCGTCAATAGCCTTGTTAATAGATATTTTTTGAGTCAAAGAAACTCCTTCTAATTCTACAGCTCCAAATTTTTCAATTAATGACCTTCGTTGATCTTCAGAAAGCTTGCTTAACATTTGATAGCGATTGTCTTGTGGATACTCTCTTAATTCGGGTTCTAGAAGTCCATTTCTCTCTGCGTAATTCAACAAATAAGCATTGTAAGGGGACAATCCATTAACTTTGTCCTTAAAAGTTTTACCCAACACCAGCGATTTTTCTATTGGTGTTTCATCCATTTCCATTAATGTTAAGGCTAAAATTTCAGCAAGTATAATGATACTGTCCCATTTTTCAAAAATATAATCTCCAACATAAACAATTAATTTTCCTTCTCTAATAATGGCAATCGAATCAAATTGATTTCCAATTCGTTTTCCGGAATTGGAAAAAACTTGAACCTGAATCTGTTGATTTTCAATCAATTTCTTAATTCTTGAAGCTGTCTCAGAGTTAGTATAAAAACTTCCAATTATGTTTAACTGTTTCTGAGATAATTCTTTCAATTCATATTGATTTGACTCAATTTCTAAGACTGATTCCAGCTCCTCTAAAGTGGCGTCACAACGCTCTCCTTTCAACCCGAGAAATAAATTCTTCAAGCTCACTTCTAATGGGATTCTATTTAAAGAAAAATCTGATTTAGCAGAAAGAGAATATGACTGATTAAAAGATGTAGAACTCATGCTCAAGAACAGACACGCACACAAAAATATTCTTTTGCTGAGCAATAACATTAATACCTCAAGAAGGTCTTCTTAATTATCATACCATACACCTATATAAATAATACATCCTGCTTATTACAAAATACTTACATCATTAACTTACACTAAAAAGGACTTAAAATCCCTCGGAGGGAAACTTCCGTGCCGGTTCGAGTCCGACCTCCGGCATATTTTATTTGGTTTAGAGAAGGTTTGTTTCTGATCACTTTTTCTGTAAAACTTTTTGCACTGCTTTACCAAGCTCTTCCATTTTATAGGGTTTAATCATAAACATCCCAAACCCATATTTCTTAAACTCAGATATGACCGGATCATTTGAATAACCACTTGAGATAATTCCCCGGGCATTAGGATCTATTTCTAAAATCTTTTTCATTGTTTCTTGTCCGCCCATACCACCTGGAATAGTTATATCTAAAATCACAACATCAAAAGGAGCCCCTTTTTCTTGAGCTTTTTGATAAAATTCAATGGCTTGTACTCCATCTATAGCCCCCTGAACTTTATATCCTAAACGAGATAAAATCCTGCCAGAAACGTCCCGAACCATTTCCTCATCATCCATAATTAAGATATTCCCTTTACCAAGCTTCATTGGCTCTTTTTCATCCGATTCTTGCTCAACATTTTTTTCAACAGCTGGAAGGTAAATATTAAAAAGAGTTCCAGATCCAGGCTCACTAATAGCTTTTATAATACCATCATGTTTTTTAATGATTGAATAGCAAGTGGCTAAACCCAAACCATTCCCTTTTGTCTTTGTCGTAAAAAAAGGATCAAATATTTTGTCTAAATTATCTTTTGAAATGCCTGCTCCATGATCTTGAATCGAAATCTTAACGTATTTTTCTTTTTGACATTCATAGAGCAAAGCCTCATCTGTTTCATCAATTCCCATGGTTACATTTTTAGTGTTTACCTGAATCACACCTCCCATTGACATCGCTTGTTGAGCATTGATAATGAGATTATTGATAACCTGATTAATTTGTCCTATATCAATTTCAACAGGCCATAAATTATCGCCTAAAGAAAATTCACAACGTACATTAGAACCACTTAATGAAAAATGAGCCACTTCTTGAACCAACTTTGAAACAGAAGTTACTTTTTTAACTAAAGCAGTTCCCCCCTTTGAAAAAACCAACAACTGTTGCGTTAAATCTTTTGCTCGAATAGTTGCTTTTTCTACTTCTGCTAACAACTCAGCAACATCCTCTTTTTCTCCAATCTGTTCTTTTATCATAGAGAGATTACCGAGAATAACTGTAAGAAAATTATTAAAATCATGAGCAATCCCTCCAGAAAAAATTCCCATGGATTCTAATTTACTGGCTTTGCTCAACTCTTCTTCTACTCTTTTCTTCTCCATCACATCTCGAAAAATCGCGACTATCCCAACAGTGTTACTATCTTTATCCCTAACTGTTGCATAGTTATTTGAAATACTTCTCTTTTGGCCATTCTTAGAAATTAAAGTAGATTCGCTCTCCCAATTAATAGCGCGCTCTGTTTCTGATACTTTTTTAATCAGATTTTCAAAAAATTGTGTAGAGTCTTGATTCTCAAGGCAGAACACTTCTCCAATAAGCTTATCTTTGGCCTCTTCCAAAGTCCAGCCTGTCAGATTTTCAGCAACCTTATTCATCAATATTATTTTTCCCTCTAAATCTGCTGTAATCACACCCTCACCCATACTTCTTAATGTGACAGAGAGCCACTCCTTTTCAGTAGCCAAGACTTCTTCTATTCGTTTTCGATCTGTAATATCACATTGAACAGAAATATATTGAATCAGCTTGCCCTTTCCATCAAAAATAGGAGCTATGGTCGCATTCGTCCAATACAGAGAATCATCTTTTGCCTGATTTTGAATCTCGCCTTTCCACTCTTTTCCTTTGTTTATCGTTTTCCAAAGATCCTCAAGTAAAGTTTTAGAATTCTTTTTTGAATAAGAAATTTGATATTCTTGTCCAATAAGTTCTTCCCGGCTGTATTGTGATATTTCAACAAATTGGTCATTAACGTAAGTAATGTGGCCCTCTAAATCTATTTCTGAAACAATTGCGGCTTCATTTAAAGCTCGCTTTTCAGCTTCACTAATTTCATGTGCCAGAGGGGACAAACCCTTGGAGCTGTTAAGTTTTCTGTTGATGCTTTCCATGGTTGCCTCACTCCCCTTTCTCTACTATATGAATAGCATGAACAGTGCCATTTATAATTATTCATAAAACACTTCTAGCAAGCATTATACAGACTATACTTAGAGTAAAGTTCTTTCATTGTGCACAATTGTATGTAGAAGCCTTATAAATGCACAAATTTGTATACACTCAAAGGGTCGACGCACCCCATATGTCCTTTTCTGTAGAAATGACCCGCTAGACAGTGTGTTGTTTTGCGAGTTTTGAACCACATCTTGTTAATAAGGGAAAACGATATGCGCCGTCTTACTGAAAATTCAAGCTATTCAATGGGTTTTACTCGCCATCTCAGCACGAGTTGCTGGCTCAGCCTACTTTAAATTTGAATTCCAAAACAGCATCTTATTCATTGCTATGGCCCATCTTCAAATGCACAACCGGAGTGGTAGAATGGCAGACACAAAGGACTTAAAATCCCTCGGAGGGAAACTTCCGTGCCGGTTCAAGTCCGGCCTCCGGCAGTTTTATTTTGGTGGGAGCATCACAATCGAGAACCAAAATCCTTCGATTCTCTTGACCACATCAACAAATTGTTTAAAATCTACTGGTTTTTGAATATAACAATTCGCATGTAGCTTATAACTTTTGACAATATCTCTTTCTGCCTCAGAGCTGGTTAAAATAACAACAGGAATCTGTTTCAACTCATCAACCTCTTTAATTTCTAAAAGAACGTCCAGCCCACCTTTATTTGGTAAGTTAAGGTCTAACAGAACAAGGTCTGGACGAGTTGCTGAAGCATACTTGCCTCTGCCGTAAAGGTATTCTAACGCTTCTTCTCCATCCTCCACTACGTTTACATTATTTAAAACCTTGCTTTTTTCAAGCGCTTTTCGTGTAAGAACCACATCCCCTGCATTATCCTCCACTAAAAGAATATCTACTAGCTTTCCGTTATTCATATTTGTCTCCTTTGATTATTGGAATAGTAAAAAAGAAAGTCGTTCCTTGTCCCAGTTTGGACTCTATCCAAATTCGGCCATTATGGCGTTCCACAATTTTTTTGCTGATCGCTAAACCTATCCCAGTACCAGGATATTTATCTCGACTATGCAGTCGTTGAAAAATCACAAAGATGCGATCAGATTGTTTTAAATCAATGCCGATTCCATTGTCTCGAACGGAAAATTTCCATTCGTTATTCTCACGCTCGACTCCAACATGAATTTCGGGTCGTTTGTCACCCTTAAATTTAATGGCGTTTCCAATCAAATTCTGAAATAGTTGTCTTACTTGTAATTCATCAGACATGATTGTTGGAAGCGGATCATGAGTAATGCTCGCTTTATTCTCCTGAATAACCAGTTTTAAATCTTGAAATAATTCCTCTAAAATCAAAGAACAATCCGTTTTTTTAACTTCTTTTCTCTGAGATCCTACTCGTGAAAAAGCTAAAAGATCATTGATCAACAACATCATTCTTTCCGCACCATCAATAGCATAATGAATATATTTATCAGCCTCTTTATCGAGTTTTCCTTTGTATTCTTCTTCCAAAAGCTTGACATAGCTATTTACCATGCGAAGGGGTTCCTGCAAATCGTGTGAAGCAACATACGCAAATTGTTCTAATTCTTCATTAGAAATTTTAAGTCTTTGTGCTTGCTGATCAAGCTCCTGATTAGATTCTTTAAGAGATTTCTCTAGTTGCTTTCTATCAGTAATGATGAACCGAATAGAGATATAACCCATCACCTTATGCTCGTCATCTAAAATAGGGCCAATCGCTGTGTCGACCCAGTAAAGAGCACCATCTTTGGCCCGATTTCTAATTTCTCCTTTCCACACTTTTCCTTGAGATATAGTGGACCAAAGGTTTTCAAAAAATGAGTGAGGATGATAGCCTGAGTTAATAATTCGATGGTCTTGACCTAAGAGTTCTTTCTCAGTGTATTTTGATATTTTCACGAATGGATCGTTCACATAGACAATCTTCCCTTCTAAATCAGTTTCTGAAACAAGCGCTGTATTATTTAAAGCGTTTCTTTGGGCTTCACGCATTTTCTTTTCTTCAGTTAGAGTAGTACTTAATTGTTCTAATTCTTTTGTTCTTTTTAACAATAAAAATTCAACTTTACTTCGACGATCGATTTCTTTATTTAATTCATTTTTCGATGCTGTAACTTTTTTTAAATTCTCTGCCATTTGGTTAAATGCAAGAGATACTCGACCCACTTCATCATCAGATTCGACATTTAATTTATAGTCTAAATTACCTTTACCTACGAATTTAACTCCAAACTCTAATAATTTCAATGGTCTTGAAATGGTTTGTGCCATTGAAACAGCAATGATTAAAATCAAGAACAGAGAAACAAAACAAATAATAAGCGAGAGTTGTCCTATTGAATTAATTTCAGAAAGCAGCACTTCATTTGTAACTAAAGAGGGGGACTCATTGATGAAGTTCTTTACGATAACTCCCTTTAAATTAGTAAACAACAAAAGAGAGGTAAAAGCCATAGGAACAATTGCAATGGTCAACAGTGAAAATATAAGTCTTAACCTAATAGACATTAGCTAATTCCTCTATTCCTTTCGAATAATGATAAGCCCTACTCCTAACAAGACAAATAAAGCAGCTGTATGAAATGCCATTGCTGTACTCCAATCTTGAATGCTGTAATAAAGAAAAGGTCGATCAATGAGGTAACCTAAAATAGCTACTGTCCCTATAAAAGAAACAACCCAACCAATGCATTTTAATTTTAAAATTAAGTTTTCAATGGCAAGCAGGGTTAACAAACCTGATGTGGCCATTAAAATGAAATTAATCATGGTTCCAGCAGAGGGTTGCCCTAAAATCATGGTTTTAACCACCCCTTCTTCTCTAACAAATAGATCCTCAATCCCAGTTCGAACACATAAAAAAACAGACGCTAAAAGAGTTCCCATGAGAAGTAGAAGCATTAGCGAGGTTAAAGGGAGAACTAATTGTGTGGCAACAGACTGTCGCTCTAAAGAACCTGCAATCACAAATAAAGTGATGCCACTCAAAAAAAATGAGAAAGCAGTTGTGAATTTCATTGTTACCCAAATAGGCAACATACTTTTTAAGGGCGCAATATCAAAAATCCACCCTATCATAACAGCTATTCCTGTTAAGATAACAACCAACGACAACACTTTTGCTAACTTGATTCCATTCATTTTATCGTTCTCATTCTCCGACTCTAAATTAGGGACTATAAAAAAGAATAACATCTCTACTTTTGATAAAGCACCTCACTCACTG
>JAJCYG010000117.1 GCA_029263055.1 Actinomycetes bacterium | reverse complement strand
ACATGACCTTTTTTCTCAATTATCAGGCAAATCAATTACGTTAAAAAGCTTTGAACCGCTCCAGCAGTGGTTTCCTGGAATGACTCAGCTCTACCATCGGTTAGAAGAAAATGGAGAGACCTCTATTTTTTATCCCCCTTCTTTGGGGACAATAAAACTCTTAAGTGAATCGTTAAAAAACCGATATGAAAAGAAAAAAGAAAACCAAGATCCTCGAATGGCACAAGCCTTACGTCAGAATAAAGAAACTGCACTTGAGGCTCTTTTTAAACACCGACGAGATTTAATTAAAAAATGGCAAACACCGACAGGCTTCTTAAGGCCTGATTTTGGAAAATATGAAGATAATATCCTAAGTCTTCAGGCGATTTACAGCGAAGAAAAACTTTCTCAATTTGAAGAAGACTTGGCATTTAAACAAGCAATTGACCAGCTCTTAGAATCGACTTCGACAAACTTTACAGATCCAAACCAATCGATTTCTTACATTGCTTCTCTGATAGAGCAGATTGAACTTTCTGGATTGGCAACATGGCGAATGAAGCAGCTCAGGATGGTTTGGAAGGATCAAGACCTTCCGCTAAAAGAACGGAAAGAATTGGCTCGAATGATCAAAGCTGAATTAGCCAAAATTTATGATTTTTTCAATCATCATTTTAAAGGAAAGCTGGCAGCACTTGCGGCTCAAATGCCTAAAGAGAAGTTAAAAAACCGATTGCGTGAGATCGAGAATATGAATCAACTTGAAGAGGTGGTGATTGGCGATCTTTTAGCTGAGGAGCCTGCGATTCGGTTATTGGAGCAAGCTTTAGTTCGTTTTGGTGAGGCGCCTCTAGATGAGACAGCTGTTGGTGTTGTTTCTGATTCCAAGCTAGAGATCAGTCGCTTTTATTTTTTAGATTCAGCACAGCCTCAGAATGATCAAATATCTTCTGCTGAATTTGGAACAAAGGGGGCAAATCTCTTTGCCTTAGCTCAACAAGGTTTTCCTGTTCCTCCTGGTTTTGTGTTGAGTCGATCTTATCGTTATTTAGGTGAGGCGCCTCATTACCGGAGAGATGTTCTAGAAGAAATTCTTAAACTAGAAGAAGCAGCAAAACAGCATTTCTCTTTTAATTTTAAAGTGCTCGATTCTGAAGAAATCAGATTGATTGAAGCGTCTCGTGAGCAGTTTGAAGTGGTGAATACCATTCCGCTAAAACTCTCTGCTCGAAGTGGGAGTTTTGTTTCCATGCCTGGTTTTTTAGATTCGATTTTAAATCTGACCACATTTGAGGACGTGTTGCTTGCCATTGAAAAAGTCTATACCTCTTGGAATGATCCTAAAGCTGTTGCTTTTAGAGAAGAGAACCATGTTTCAGAGACTTGGGGTACTGGCGTGATTGTTCAAAAAATGATTGATGGAGAGACAAGCAAAGATTCAGGTTCAGGGGTGATTCAGAGTCATGATTTAGCCACTCAAGAACTTTATGTGAATGGAGATTTTCAATTTCAAACTGCAGGGGAAACTTTGGTTGGGGGAAGAGCTATGGAGCCATTATCCCTTCGTTCTCGGCGTGGAGGAAAAGAAAGTCTAGAACTAAAAGACCCTGCTTTGTTTGTGCAATTGCGTGATCTTTCCGAACAGCTCAATCGTTTTGCGGGAGGTCCGATTGAAGCCGAAATCACGGTTGAAGATGGGAAACCCTATTTATTACAAATGCGTCCTGTCTCTTTAGTGGTGCCTGGCCCGGTGCTGGATCCTCAATTAAATGCGGAATTGCTCGCAATGGGTGAAGGGGTTTCTGGAGGGGCGGTTCAAGCTCGTTTTGTTTTTGAGCGAGACGATGCTCGTCAAACCTTAACAGCAGTGGAGCAATTAAGGGAACAGATGGATAAGACGGGTGAAGAAAATGTTTCTATTTTATTGGTCAGCACTTATGTGACAACCTACACTTCGATTGTGCTGTTTGATCCAAGAGTTGCCGGAGTGGTCACACCTGTTTCAGCTGCTTCGGCTCACGCCGCCTCGATTGCGCGTCAGCAACGAAAAGTATTGGTTTCAATTCCAAAAATGAGTCGCAATAATGGCTCACTTAAAATCAATGGCCATACGTTTGGTGAAGGGATACAAGGGCCGATTGTGAGTGCAGATGGAAACTTGCCTGGAAACAGTCCCACATCAGGTTATGTTTATTTAGGAGTGATTCCGATTAGAAGTCATAGACCTCAACATGCTAAAAGCCGTAATCTTTTAGGACAGCTTGGCCAAGATTACCGTCGAAGCGACTGGTCCCTTTAATAAAAAAATCCAAACAACAAGAAGAGATAAAGGACATAACAACCGAGTAAAACATAACCTTCTTTGCGTTCATATTTTAAATTTCGAAACCCTAAGAAAAACATGATCACGGTCAAAATTAAAAGTGAAGGCATATTAAAAATAATCGTTTCATTATCAATCGGTAATGGATTGATTAACCCTGCAGCCCCTAAAACAAAGAGTAAGTTTAATAAGTTGGCTCCTACTACATTGCCTAATGCAATCTCGCTATGTCCTTTTCGGCTTGAAATAATCACCGTAAAAAGTTCAGGTAAGGAGGTTCCTACAGCGATGAGAGTGAGCCCAATAATAATGGTGGGCACATTAAAGGCAGTGGCAATCGCAATGCCGGGTTGCACCATTCCAAAACGGGCAAGTAAAACCGTTCCCACTCCCCCAATAATAAATTTTATGATCCCTTTTTTGATACGCTCATTTTTTTTATCTGGGGAAATCAGCTCTTTAATTCCATCACGTTCATGCATGGCTAACTTATAGTTGGAGATTAAAAAGAAAATAAGCACTCCGAAAAGAAGAAGTGCTTCAGGACGAGAAAGAACCCCATTGGCAATCAAACAGAGCATGAGTAAGAGCACACCGACCAGAAAAGAGAGCTTGTACTTGTAGTCATTTTTATCGACCCGCACTTCACGTAAAACAATCCCGACTCCAAAAACAAGACCAATATTACAAATACACGAACCAAGGGCGTTCCCTACAGCCAGTCCAGGCTCTCCAATATAACTTGAGGTAACCGAAACAATAAACTCTGGCGCGGTGGTGACTAAGCTAACAAGGGTGACCCCAATAAATGCTTTAGGCAGCCGCAGTACTTCAGCTAAATCAACGGCTCCATGCACAAACAGATCTGTGGTTTTAAAGATGAGGGCACACGCCCCAAGGAAAATAAGAAATTGAAAGGTTAGTTCCATACAGAGAATTATAGCTTACAGCTTGCTGGGGTGCAACGGTTTACCTATTTATTATCTTTTTGGTTGTGCCAGGCTGAAGCTTAGAGTAGAATTTGGGCTCATTTTTGGGCGGAGTAGCTCAGTCGGTAGAGCAGAGGAATCATAATCCTCGTGTCGGGGGTTCGATCCCCTCCTCCGTCACCAAACTTCCACTTTTGGTGCACAGCCGCGTTAGAAAACAAATGTTCGACCTCGAAATATTATCTATATGTCTTCGCCCGAACATTTGTTTTCCGCCTTGCTGTGCACCAAAATTGAAAGTTTGGACTTTTGTTATTTAAGCAGCTTCGTTTTTTAGGCGGTTGACTTCTAGTTCTAAATCGTGCGTTAAGTTTTTGAGTACGCCCTCAGCTTGGGAACTTTGAGAAAAGGCTTCCCCTAGTTTGACTGCCATCTCATCTTTACCCTCTTCTTCAAGTTCACTTTGAAGCTCCACAATATGTTTCATAACCACTTGCTGTTGCTGGTCTGCTTGCTCCATCTTTTTCATCAGTTCTGAAAGCATTTCTAGTTTTTCTTCACTCATAACAAAACACCCTTTCGTTATTTGTCTCTAGTTATAAGTATACCTTCTGAAAAGAGAGGAGATGAAAGTCTTAGAGTGAGAAAGGTTTGTATAACTATACTTTGGGTTGGAGCTGTTTGAGGCCGATTTCGTTGAGCAGGTCTAGATCTTCATTGTGCTCAGGGTTTGGGGTGGTGAGCAGTTTTTCGCCGTAGAAGATGGAGTTGGCGCCTGCCATGTAGCAGAGGATTTGGCCTTCTTTGGTTAAATCGGTTCGGCCAGCTGAAAGGCGAACCATGGCTTGGGGCATTAAAATGCGTGCCGTGGCAATCATACGAACCAGTTCAACGGTTGGAACCGGAGCTTGGTTTTCTAAGGGGGTTCCTTTAACTGGAACTAAAGTATTGATCGGCACGCTTCCAGGATGTGGGTTTTGTGTGGCTAAGGTTTGCAACATGCCGCAACGATCTTTGATGGTCTCCCCCATCCCAATGATTCCCCCACTGCAAACAGAGATGCCTGCTTTTTGAACATTGCCAATTGTGTTGAGGCGATCTTCATAGGTTCGGGTGGTGATGATTTTATCGTAGTATTCTTCAGAGGTATCTAAGTTGTGATTGTAAGCAGTGAGTCCGGCTTCTTTTAATTTTTCGGCTTGCTCTTCGGTGAGCATGCCGAGGGTGACGCACGCTTCCATGCCTAATTTTTTTACGCCGCGCACCATTTCTAAAACATCATCAAACTGTTTACCATCTTTAACTTCACGCCAAGCTGCTCCCATACAAAAACGGGTGGCGCCATTGTCGTGGGCGCATTTGGCTTGGGTGAGCACATTATCTACATCCATTAATTTTTCAGGTTCGACTTCGGTTTTATAGTGCGCGCTTTGCGGGCAATAACCACAGTCTTCAGAGCAGGCGCCTGTTTTAATGCTAAGCAAAGAACAGAGCTGCACTTCTGATTTAGGATGAAATTCACGGTGCAGGGCTTGCGCTTTAAACACCAGCTCCAATAGGGGCAGATCGTGAATTTGTTGTGTCTCTTCTAATGTCCAATTATTTTTAATCATTTTCATAAACCTCGGCCGGCATTATAGCTTATTTATAAGAATTTCTTTATAATTTTAGCGAATTGGGCAAAGTCGTTGAGGTGGTCTTTTAGCTGGGAGTGGATTTGTTTGAGGTCTAGTTTTAAGTAGTCGTGCACAAGCAAGTTACGGAATCGGGCCATTTTGACTAATTTTTCTGAGAATCTCTTTGGGATTACTTTTGCTTCATATAGGATTTGAAAATTATCAGCATAATCTGATGGGGCACGGAGTTTTAAATCTTTAATGAGGTGATGGCTGATATCTAAAACCGCCTCAATACTCAGGTGGAGGTAGCTCGGCACTTCCATGAAGAAGGGGGTTTTCTACAAATTCTTTTACTTTGTATTTTTGAATATCTTTTAAGATGCGTTGATATTCAACTAGTTTTTCTAAGCGTTGGTGAAGGACTTCTTGTCGAACCATGATTATAACCGTGCTTTTAAAGCTTCTCGGTGGAATTTGTAAAAAGGTTGCATGTGAAAGTAGAATGACATGATTTTACATTCATAATCAATACGCTCTCCTCGATTCCGTTCAAATAAGACTTTTCCTGAACGGGTTACTTCATAGGCAAGAAGAGGGGTGGCTTGATTTAAGAGAATAAGGTCTATTTCCGATGTGCCTAATGTTTTAGCAAATTTGTCGATTAAGGATAGTTTGAAATCGAGGTACTTTTTCTCTGGTACCTGCTCATTTAAAAGAACAGCAAAATCTAAATCACTTAAGGGAGTGACTCTTTTAGCTGCAGCTGATCCAAACAAATAAAGATTTTCGATTCCCTGAATGGGTTCAACGACTTCAGAGAGAAGTTCTACCTTCTTAAAAGAATGTTTGTTGATCTTTTTGATACGTATCATAGAGAGTAGGTTAACAAATAAATTCCATATTGTTCATTGAATTCTTTTTTGTTAAGCTGTTAGCACACAAGCCATTCGAATCACCAATCTAGTCCTAAACAAGGGAGCAAAAAAATGGAACTAAGTTTTGTGCTGATTATCGCCGTCCTGTCTCTACTCTTTGCTGTCTGGCTCACTAAAAATCTTCTTGCCTTAGATACTGGAACGCCTTCCATGCGGAAAGTTTCAGATGCGATTAAAGAAGGTGCCGAGGCATTTATGAGCCGGCAATACCGAACCATTATTTTAATTGCAATTATGGTTTCGGTTCTTATCTTTGTCTTATACGCATTTGTGCGGCCATCGCTGGCGCAAGATCCGGTTGGTACCGGCATGCTCGCGTTGTGGGTCACCCTCTCCTTTATATTTGGCGCAGCATGTAGTTTAGCGTCGGGGTATATGGGCATGTGGGTTTCGATCCGCACCAATATTCGCACGGCGGCGGCAGCTAAAAAATCAATGAATGGCGCGCTTAAAGCTGCTCTAAGAGGTGGCGGAGTTTCGGCTATCTTTGTGGTAGCTCTTTCCTTATTAGGGATTGGCGGATTGTTTGGATTGGTTAATTGGTCTGGCTTAGTGAGCTCTCCTGCACAAATTCCTCTCTTAATTGTGGGCTATGGTTTTGGGGCTTCGTTTGTGGCGTTGTTTGCGCTTCTAGGAGGCGGAATTTACACCAAGGCAGCTGATGTGGGTGCTGATCTTGTGGGTAAACTTGAAGCCGGTATTCCTGAAGATGATCCACGTAATCCTGCGGTGATTGCTGACCTCGTTGGTGATAACGTCGGTGACTGTGCGGGTCGTGGAGCGGACTTGTTTGAATCAACCGCTGCTGAGAATATTGCTTCGATGATTTTGGCCGGTTCATTATGGGCAGCTAATATGAAGCTCGGTTCTGAAATGTTTTCAGCCAATCAGCTCATGGGCGTGTTGCTCCTTCCTTTAGTGATTCGTGCGATTGGTTTGATTGCCTCGATCATTGGTTTGATGGTTGTTAAAACCGATGAGAAAAAAGATCCAATGAAAGCCTTAAACCAAGGTTATTTTGTGACCACAATTTTAACCGTGGTTGGACTTTTCTTTGTGACCAAGTGTGTGTTTGCCAGTGAGTATGCACCCAATGCCTGGTGGCACTTTTTCTTATGTGGTGTGATTGGCGTGATCACATCAGGTGCGTTTGTGTTTATCACTCAGTACTACACTGAGTTTCGTTTTCGTCCTGTGAAGCAGATTGCTAAGGCGTGTGAAACAGGGGCAGCAACCACGATTATCACAGGGGTTGCGGTGGGGTTTGAATGTGTGGCGGCTCCTATCTTTGTGATGATGTTCGCGATCTTAAGTTCCTACTATTTGGGTGCCAGCTCAGGATTAGCCAATGCCGGTCTTTTTGGAACCGCTGTTGCCACCATGGGAATGCTTGGAACCGTGACCTATGTTTTGGCCATGGATACGTTTGGACCAATTACAGATAATGCGGGTGGGATTGTGGAGATGTCCAAACAACCTGAAAAAATCCGCAAAAAAACAGATCGGCTCGATGCGGTTGGAAACACCACAAAAGCGCTCACAAAAGGGTATGCCATTGGTTCAGCAGCCTTAACAGTGTTTCTTCTCTTCTCTGCGTTTCTAGATCAGCTCCGTTATTATGGGATTCAGTTATCAGGTGTGAATTTAGCGCGGCCTGAAGTCTTTGCTGGGGCCTTAATCGGTGCCACCTTGATCTTTGTTTTTACCGCACTTGCCATTCACGCTGTTGGCAACACTGCTTATGCTGTGGTCAACAATGTGAGAGACCAATTCAAAAAGAAAAAAGGAATCTTAAAAGGGACCACGAAACCTGACTATGGTCAATGTGTGGACATTGTCACTAAAGCCGCATTAAAAGAGATGCGGTTGCCTGGTTTGATTGCTGTGTTGGCTCCGATTGCCATTGGTCTTTTCTTTAAATGGAATTACCACTTTTTCAAAGATAAGTTTCCTCTTTATATGCCTGCTACCGGAGTTGAGGTGCTCGCAGGGGTGTTGATTATGGGAACCATTGTTGGCTTGATTGTTGCGATCTTCCTCAATAATAGTGGTGGAGCGTGGGACAATGCCAAAAAGTATATTGAAGATGGCCACCACGGTGGAAAAGGGAGTGTCGCCCACCAAGCCAGTATTGTAGGTGACACGGTCGGTGATCCATTTAAAGATACCGCAGGTCCTGCGATCAACGTGTTGATCAAACTACTCTGCACCGTTACGTTGGTGATGACAGCATTGTTTATTTAGTTTTTAAAATGAAAGACTTAGGGCGGGTTTATTTAACCCGCCCTTTTTTTGTCTATAAGCTTTGAGCTAATTGTCTCATTGCTCTTTCAGCTTTAAATTTTAGCATTTGAGTTCTTGTTGGAAGAGGAGAGCGGCCTCTGCTTATAGATTTTTTTCTAACTGTTTTTATAGTCCCCTTTTTATCTATCTCTTTAAAGTAACCAGGACTATCTCTATCGAATTTGAATCGAGTGATTTTTTTATTTGAATCAACAGAATAGAGCTCTAAGTAAAGATTGCTTAGTCCAAAAACAAAAACAAGTTTTAGTCCCATGTTTTTTAATATTTTTTTGCTTTTAAGTTGAATAACACTATTTTTCAAGCCAAGTTTTTTTTGTAGTTTTTTCGGAATGTTTCCAAATGTGTTTCTATTATTTGTATTTGTGCACTTTACTTTTGAAGAAGGGATCTTCTTATCTGAATCATCTATTGATTTGTATCCTTTGGCTAATATTTTTTTGACAAAATAACGGACTCTCTCTTTGTCTCTGCTAAGCCTTTGCCGGTGTCGTTCTTTTTCTAGTTTTAGTTTGATGCGCGGTAAAAAATATTTTGGGTGGTTTGGCACAAACTGAAAACTGATAAGGTACCTACTTGGATAGATCGGCGACCTGTCATAAACATCAATAATACATTCTGTTTCGTTTGCATTTAAAACAAGTGTTACTTTTGTCGCTCCTTTTAATCGGACTGAAGAAATAAAAACAGGCTTTCCATTAATCTGAGTCAGATAAACAGTGTTCTCTGCTGAAACCGTCGCACGAGTTCGAGCCTTTGGAAGCTCTATCCCTTTTCCTGTTGCCAGATAAGATAGAACCCATTTGGCAATACGCTTGTTTTTTTTAACCTCTGAGAGTTGATGGAAAATAGATTCAGGAGAGAGGTTTTCTTTTAGACTTTGCTTAGGAAGAGAGAGAGCAACAGATGTTGCTACTGCTAAGCAAATAAAGAAGCACTTATTAAGGATAAATTTTAACATATTGCACTACAAATAATTGGAATAAAAAATAACGCTTATTTGCTGCTTTGTCAATCGATTTGTTTCTTAAATAAAGTCTAAATAATTTTCTTGAGAGATGATTTCGTATTTAGCATTGGGGTAAGTTTTTTTCCAGGCGGAAGGAATTTTGATTTTATTTTTCTTCCACTTAAATTCATATCCGTACAGTTTTCCGTTTCGTTCTTCTACCCAATCGATTTCTTGCTTATCATAGGTCCGCCAAAAATAGTTGTTCACATTCATTTGTTGATAGCTTTGTCTTTTGAGCCGTTCCATCACAATAAAATTTTCCCACAAATCTCCTACATCATCGCGGAGGTTTAAAGGATTGAAATTATTAATCAAAGCATTTCGTATTCCATTGTCATAAAAATAGTATCTCGAGTTTTTTGTTACCTCTTTTCTTAAGTTTCGACTAAACCCTCGAATGTTTAATATGACAAAACTCTTTTCTAAGAGATCTAAGTAGCGAAATACAGTGTCTTTATGTAGGTCTAAATGATTGCCTAACTCTGAAAGAGAGACTTCTTTTCCTATTTGAAACGCAAGTAAAATAAGAAGGTCTTGAATCTTTTTTGGATTACGAACATTTTCCATTTCTAGGATATCTCTAAGTAGAGTCGATTGGGTTAACTCTTTTAGGTATTGGGCTTTTTCGTCGTTGTCGAGTTTAAATGTTTCTGGATAACCACCGTAAATCATAAGATTGTTTTCTGTTAAGGTGGCTCGGTTTTCTATTCCGGCGTAGTCTAACAATTCTTTTAAAGAGAGCGGATACAAACGAAACGTAATTTGTCTTCCTGTTAAAGGTTCTCCAACTTTTTGAGCCAAAGAAAATGAAGCAGAACCACTGGCAATGATTTTTACATGAGGTAAATGATCAACGATTAACTTAATGTTACTTCCAATGTTGGGGATTTTTTGTGCTTCATCAATAATAAGTAAAGTTGTCTTTCCAAGAAATTCTTTTAAGGTTTGAAGCCGGGTTGAAGAGAGAATTTCTTGAATACTGCGATCTTCTCCATCCACAAATTTAAAGGGCTCTTGCTTTGATTGGCAGAGCTCTCTTAAAAGAGTTGTTTTTCCTGTTCTTCTTGGCCCATAAAGGATGAGTGCCTTTTCTTGAACAAGGCTTTTTTCTAAGTTATTGAGTAGGCTTCTCTTTATCATTTGTATTAATTCCGCTATTTAATTAGCGGTATTATGTATAATTAAGCGATTAAATGCAACAAAAATCCTTCATATTTGCGTCAAACCACTTTAGCTTCAATAGCTTAGCGGTATATCAATATATTCCTTCTTCACTCATTAGAGGGGTTTATGATAAAGTCTTCCCACTATGAATTCAAAAGACCTTAAAAAGAAAAGTTCAATGTTAACTGATGGGGATAGCCGGGCTCCTAACAGGGCCATGTTGCGTGCTGTTGGTTTTAAAGATGAAGATTTTAAAAAGCCGATGGTTGGGGTGGCAAGTACCTGGAGTGAGGTCACACCTTGTAACGTTCACATCAATGGCTTGGCTGAAAAGGCTAAAGCAGGTGTGCGTGAAGCAGGTGGTGTGCCGCAAATTTTTAATACCATTACAGTGAGTGATGGGATTTCCATGGGCCATGATGGCATGCACTATTCATTGCCTTCTCGCGAAGTGATTGCTGATTCGATTGAAACAGTTGGTGGCGCCATGCGCTTTGATGGCATGCTCGCTATTGGCGGTTGTGATAAAAATATGCCAGGTTGTTTGATGGCTTTGTCTCGTTTGAATGTGCCTGCGATTTTTGTTTATGGTGGAACGATTTTACCGGGTAAGTGCCAAGGCGCTGATATTGACATTGTTTCTATCTTTGAAGCAGTGGGACAATATAGCGGCGGTAAAATTTCCAAAGAAGAATTTTTAGAGATTGAAAAAAATGCGTGTCCTGGACCTGGTTCGTGCGGCGGTATGTATACAGCCAATACCATGGCTTCAGCTATTGAAGCATTAGGTATGTCTTTGCCAGGTAGCTCTTCACGTCCTGCAGTTAGCGACGAGAAATTAGAAGATTGTCATCAAGCAGGTTTGCAACTTTTAGAACTGCTCAAACAAAATATTACCCCTAAAGATATCTTAACCAAAAACGCATTCGAAAATGCTATTACCACAGTCATGGCTTTGGGCGGATCAACAAATGCGATTTTGCATTTGATTGCCATTGCGCGTGAAATCGATGTCGATTTAACCATTGATGATTTTGAACGAATCGGTAAAAACGTGCCTCATATGGCGGACTTAAAACCAGGTGGGCAATATGTGATGGCAGACTTGGGCCGCGTCGGGGGTGTGCCGGGTGTGATGAAGATTCTTTTGGCTGAAGGTTTGTTGCATGGCGATGTGCTGACAGTTTCCGGTAAAACCTTAAAAGAAAATTTAGATGCTTGGCCAGAACTTACAAAAGGTCAGGTCGTGGTTAAAACCTTTCAAGATCCTTTAATGAAAAAAGGACCGCTTGTGATTTTACGTGGAAACCTGGCTCCAGAAGGGGCGGTTTGTAAAATTGCGGGTTTAAAAAAGATTGTGCATGAAGGCCCAGCGCGAGTTTTTAATAGCGAAGAAGAGACTTATAAAGCCATTGTCGACGGTGTGGTTCAAGCCGATGATGTGGTTGTGATTCGTTATGAAGGCCCTAAAGGGGGACCTGGAATGCGTGAAATGCTTTCTGTGACTGCGGCACTAATGGGCAAAGGTTTAGGTGATTCTGTTTCTTTAATAACAGACGGTCGTTTTTCTGGTGGAACCCATGGCCATGTTGTGGGCCATATTGTTCCTGAAGCCCAAGTCGGTGGACCGATTGCTGTGGTTCAAGATGGAGACTCTATTTTGATTGATGCTGAAACAGGTAAACTCGAAATCAGACTTTCTGACGAAGAAATTGTCACACGTTTAAAAAGCTGGAAAGCTCCTGCGCTAAAACACAAACGAGGCGTGTTGGCTAAATATGCCAAGCTCGTCACCTCTGCCTCTCAAGGCGCGACCACGTCGGAGGCGTAAGCATGTCTGAGAATCCAGCCAAAGGTGTTGTGTGGGACCTCTCTGATTTGTACCAGTCAATGGACGACCCGAAGCTTGCTAAAGATATTCAGCTTGCTAAAGATAAAGCGCTCGCCTTTGAAAAAAAATACAAACCGATTTTAGACAACCTTTCAACAGGCAAAGAAAAATCAAATCCTATACCTGAGTTATTAAAAGAGCTCGAGGTCATCACTGAAATTTCAACTAAGCCTATTGTGTATGCAATGTTGTTGCATGCAGCCCACACCAATGATCAAAAAATGGGTGCTTTTTATAATAAGGTTCAACTCGAGCTCACAGAGATACGTCATCATCTTCGGTTTTGGGACCTGCAGTGGACCAGCCTCGATGAATCAGTGGTCAAGCCTCTGGTTGAAGACAAACAAGTGGCATTTTACAAACACTATTTAGAAACAATGCGGCTTTATGCTGATCATCTTTTAAGTGAACCTGAAGAAAAGATTTTAGATATCAAAGCCAACACAGGAGGCCGTGCTTTTTCTCGTCTCTTTGATGAGCTGGTTAACAACATCCCTTTTACTATTCAAAATAATGGCACTCCTGAAAAGAAAACAGAGGGCGAAGTATTGGCTCTTCTTTATTCACCTGACCGTAAACAGCGTCAGAAAGGGCACGAATCTTTAACCAAAGGCCTTCAGGATAATGGGCGTGTGATTACTTATATTTTTAACATGATTGCTCAAGATCATAAATCAAGCAATGAGTTGCGTGATTATGATCATCCTATGAAATCTCGCAATATGGCTAATGAAATTTCTATGCCGGTTGTGGAGTCTTTAATCAAATCAGTTAAAGGGGGGTATTCCCTCGTCGAGAGATACTATAATTTAAAAAAGAAACTGCTCGGCCTTGATGCTTTATATGATTATGATCGCTACGCACCTGTGTTGCCAGATACATCCGTGACCAGCTGGGAAGAATGCCGACAAATCGTCAGCAACGGCTATCATGAGTTTGATAAAGAGTTTGGTACTATTGCTGATCTCTTTTTTGATAAGAACTGGATTGATGCTGAAGTGCGTGAAGGAAAACGGGGCGGGGCATTTTGTTGTTCTTCAACTTCTGATTTGCACCCATGGGTTTTTACCAATTACACAGGCAAGCAACGCGATGTGATGACTGTGGCGCATGAACTGGGGCATGGCATTCACCAATATTTAGCTCGGCCTGCAGGTATTTTTGAGGCAGATGCACCCCTTACTTTAGCTGAAACAGCCTCGGTATTTGGTGAAGTCCTTATCTTTGACAAACTCAAAAAACAGACCACAGACCCAAAACAAAAGCTAGGTCTACTCTGCGGTAAAATCGAAGATATGTTTGCCACAGTCTTTCGTCAAATCGTGATGACTGACTTTGAAGCCAAGTTGCATGAAGGAGCTGTTAAGCAAGGAGAACTTTCAACCGAACAAATTTCTCAATTTTGGTTAGAAGCCAATGAACCGATGCATGGCAATGCCGTAGAACTAACCGAGGAATACAAATCGTGGTGGATGTATATCCCTCATTTTATTCACACACCCTTTTATTGTTACGCTTATTCTTTTGCACAACTTTTAGTTTTAGCCTTGTACAAAAAGTACCAAGAAGACCCCGCAGATTTTGTCCCAAAATTTAAAAAAATGCTCTCTCTGGGTGGCTCCCGCAAACCTGAAGAGATTTGCGCCATCATGGGCTTAGATATCCAAGATCCCGCCTTCTGGCAAACTGGACTCTCTGTCATAGAGGAAATGGTCACTGAAGCTGAAAATTTAGTGGTTGCTTCTTCCTCTTAAATAGCCCCTCTCCTACCTTTTCTTGACCATATGTTATAATTATCTTATGGAGTTTAAAAGGTGTTGAAACAAAATAAAGTTAGAAAATCATTCCTTTTTGTTCATTTAAAAGCAGGACATTTTTTTACTCTTCTTTTTTTATCTCTCCTTTTATTTTTTGGATTTTCTTTTCAAGCAAAAGCCTCTGAATTATTTATTGGCGAGTATAGCGGATCTGCAATCAAAGGTGCGGATTTAGATGGTTCTAATCTGCAAAATGTGGTGACTGGCTTGTCATCCCCTTTTGCCCTTGCAGTTGATTCCACAAACTCAAAGATTTATTGGGCAGATTATGGAACAAATCTAATCCAGCGGTCTAATTTAAATGGTTCGGGTGTAGAAACCTTAATTACAGCAGCAACAGGTGGGTTAATAAATACGTGGGGTATAGACTTAGATGTCTCTGGTGGAAAAATGTATTTTACAGACTTTTCAGGAAGTTTTATTAAACGAGCAAACTTAGATGGTTCGAGTATAGAAGCTTTAACCATCGCTGGAGGAACACCGTTTGCATACAGCCTTGATTTAGATCTAACTAATGACAAGATCTATTGGGTTGAAAATGCGGGTAAAATTAGGCGTGCCAATTTAGATGGTTCGGGTGCTGAAGATTTAATTACTACTGGATTAAGTAATCCGGCAGATATTGCTGTAGATGCTGCGGGAGGTAAGTTTTATTGGACTGACCGAGGAGCACATACACTGAAACGAGCCAATCTAGATGGTTCCAATATTGAAGATTTAACTCCTGCCGGATTGTCGATTCCTTATGGTCTTGATTTAGATTTAGTCGCAGGAAAAATTTATGTCACAAGTGATGGTGAAAATAAAGTGCGTCGATTAAATTTAGATGGTTCTGGTGTTGAAGATATTATTACCGCAGGACTTGGTAATGTAGGACAAATTGCTCTTTTAGAATCTGCTCCTGCTCCTGAACCCATAACTCTGTTTCTCTTGGGATCAGCTCTTTTGGGTCTTTTCCCCTTCAGAAAAAAGCATATTACGTCTTAATCCTTAAGATTTAATCCTAAAAATAAACAAGTTTGAAGTTATGCTATATTTACCGTATAAATTTTTGAAGGAGAAGGTATTCCTAAATGTTGGTGCTTATAAATGTCTCTTAAAACTAAAGATCTTCTTATCTTGGTAGGCTTACTTTTTATTGCAGCTGTTCTTTTTCTCTTTTCTCTATCGCTTATAGCGATCACTTTCCTTCTTTTCTCTTTGTTAGCGATTCAGTTTATTCATTATCGCCGTCTACAAAGGCAGGCTAAAAATGCGCTGATTGAAACAAAAAAGAATCAAGAAAACTTTTATAAACAAACCGAATCCTTTACCAATATAGTCAAAGTACTTCCTTTAATAGCTCCTTTACCTTCTCTGCGTCATTTTGCTGTTTCACCTGATTTAGCCAAAATTCTCGTCGATAAAATTATAGAGAAGCAACCGAAACAAATTCTTGAATGTGGCTCAGGTGTCTCTTCTTTAATTATGGGCTATGCATTAAAACTAAATAAACAAGGTTCATTAATCTCGTTAGAGAGTGATGAAGAGTGCTACTCAAAAAATCAACATGAAATAAAAAAACATCAATTAGAAGGTGTGGTCAGTTTGATCCACGCACCCCTAAAGCCAATTAAAATAGAGGATAAAGAATGGCAGTGGTATGACACTGCTTTTTATCAATCATTAGAAACAATAGATCTTCTTTTTGTGGATGGTCCTTTTTTCAAAACTCAATCTTTAGCCCGCTATCCTGCCCTCCCTCTTTTATTTGACAAGCTAAGTCCTAACGCAATCATTGTCGTGGATGACATGATCCGCCCTGATGAGCAGCAAATAGTGCAGAAATGGCTCAAGCAATTTCCCCAGCTAAAGGCTTCTACCTTCCCCACTGAAAAGGGGACGGTTGTCCTCTATAAGTAACCCTTCCAGCCAGAGTAAAAGCTATAAAAAGAGGTTGACTGGGTATAACTATAGTGTATACTAATAGTATAACAAGAGGTGGTATTATGAGTACGGTAAAAACAGCAATTTCCATTCAAGATGGTGTCTTCCATGAAGTAGAAAATCTCGCCAAAGAACTGCATGTTTCACGCAGTGAAATTTTTTCAAAAGCTGTTCAAGAGTTTATTGAAAAACAAAAAAATATAAAAACATTAAAGACCTTGAATAAAGTTTACACCCAAGAATCTACAGAAGAAGAAAATAAATTTCACCGTCAAGCATTAAAACGTTCTTTGAAAGTGATTGATGAATGGTAGTCAAACAAGGGGATCTTTTCTGGCTTAATTTAGGGAAACCATCAGGCTCGAGCCCTGCTCAAATCAGACCCTGCTTGGTCATACAAAATAACCTTTTTAACCAAAGTAAAATAAACACTGTTGTTGTTTGTACCATCACGTCAAATTTAGATCGAGCCAAAGCACCAGGAAATATTTTGCTCTTAAAAAAAGAAGCTAATCTTCCTAAAAAAAGTGTTATCAATGTTTCTCAAATCTACACAGTTGATAAATCAGACTTAGAAGAAAAAATAGGTTCTCTAACCAAAACAAGGTTTCACGAAGTCTTAGAAGGTATTGATCTCGTTCTTCACCCTAAAGAAATCGATTAAAATCAAATTATGAAACCTGCGCTAAACACGCCAAAAGCAACGGTTGTCCTTTATAAGTAACCCTGCGAGCCTTAATGCCTTAGAATGACGTTGTTTGGGATCTCGACTGTCGAAATGACTCCCCGTAACATTCCTCTATATAAAATGTTATAATAATAATATAAACCATTCTTGGGGTGTTATGAGTAAAGGGAAACTAAAAAAAGATTTTGACTCGATTCTCACTAAAGAAGCTCTCCAATTTGTCTCTGACTTACATCTTGAGTTTAATGCAGAAAGAATCCGTTTATTACAGGAACGGGATGCGCGGCAATTGTTGTGGGATGCAGGGAGTGGAGGGAAGTTTTTAATGGAGACCGCACATATTCGCGATGCGGATTGGGATGCGATTGTGGCCCAGGGTTGGCAGCCCAATAAAGACGTTCCTTTAAAAGAGGACATGCTGTATCGCCCTGTTGAAATTACAGGCCCTGCCCAAGACGCAAAAATTATGATCAATGCTTTAAACTCAGCTCGGCTGATTGACCGCGAAGATGGAGAGTGGAAAGAGGGAACATCTCATTTTATGGCAGACTTAGAAGACTCTGCAGGTGAAACATGGGACGCTCTGATCCAAGGTCAAATTAATTTAAAACAAGCAGTAGATGGCACCATTACCTATTTTGACACAAATCAAAACAAGGAATACAAGTTGCGAGATTTGATTGCCACCCTGCTTGTTCGTCCTCGAGGATTACATTTAGAAGACAAGCATTTTCAAGTTGAAGGTCAAAATGTTTCTGCTTCTTTAATCGATTTTGGTTTGTATCTTTTTCATAATCATAAAGCGTTAACAGAAAAAGGAACGGCTCCTTACTATTATATTCCTAAGTTACAAAGTTATAAAGAAGTGATGTGGTGGAACCAAGTTTTAACACGCTCAGAAGAGATGCTCGGTCTTCCTGTTGGAACCATTAAAGTGACACCGCTGCTTGAGACCTTGGCATTAACCTATCAAGTTGAAGAAACGATCTGGGCTTTAAAAGATCACATTGCAGGGATCAATGCGGGACGTTGGGATTACCAGTTTGACTACATTAAAAAGTTACGCAATCATTACCGCCATGTTTTACCAGACAGACAATTGGTGACCATGGAAGTCACTTTCATGAAAGCGTATGTGCTTAATTTGATTCGAGCCTGTCATAAGTGGGGCATTCATGCCATGGGGGGGATGTCTGCTTTTATCCCTGTAGCGAGTCAGCTCTCCTATCAAACTGTGATCCCAGGTTTGGATTCCAAAGTAGCCACTAAGGTTTGGAAGGTCCTTCATTTAGAAGGGAGTTACTTTGATGATATCGGGAATGTGACTGAAAAGTTTAATCCAGATCATCCCATTTTAGATGTTGATCTTTCTCCATTAGCCAATGAAATAGCTAAGTCAAATGGGATGACCATTGACCAGGTTTTAGAAGAGATAACAAAGTTAATGAAAAACTCTTTGCATGATCGCGACTTAAATAAAATGGCGATGGAAAAGGTAAAGCAAGATAAAGAATTAGAGTTTATTGTTCGGGGCCATGACGGAACCTGGATTGCTCATCCTGGTTTGGCGATCCAAACGCGTAAAATTGCCGACGCTGCTTTTAAAAAACAGGGCGACGGAAAGAATCAATTCAGCCGACAGCTAACTTACACTGACGTGATTAAAGAGATAGATTCATCAGCAAAACCTAAAAACGGAAAAGAGTTTGATCGTAAAGAGTATGAAACCTTTATGGAAAAGGCATTGATTGAAGCTCCTAAGAGTAATAATCCCAAGAATACAAAAGAAAAATTTGAGATCACTGAGGCGGGTATTCGGTTTAATGCCAGCGTCGGTATTGAGTATTTAGCTCATTGGTTACGTGGTAAAGGGGCTAAGGCGATTAACAATTTAATGGAAGATTTAGCCACAGCTGAAATTTCGCGCACGCAACTTTGGCAATGGATTTGGCAAGCGGTTAAAACAGATCAAGGCGTTCGTGTCACATCGCAAAATGTGCGACAAATGCTTAAAGAAGAGTTAGCGGTTCTGATTAAAAAACACCCTCAAGATGAAGGGGTGCTTAACGTCGCTGAACAACTCTTTGCCATTTCAGTAACAAATGAAAATTTAGACCGCTTTATTCCTGAGTTTGTCTATGATTTTTTAGATAAAATAGACAAAATTATCAGTCGAATGCAGGAAGATAAGGAACCGCTCCAAAACCCTAAAGAGATACAAGCTTTGAGAGAAGCCTGGGCTAAAGACCCTCGCTGGGCCGGCATCAAAAGAAATTATACGCCCCATCAAGTCTTAATGCTTCACGGTGAAATCAGCATTGAATACACGCGGGCCTGTCATGCGGCAGAAAAATTGTGGAAGTTAACTCGCAATGGCCAATGGGTTCGCACATTTGGTTTTGTGAATGGCAATCAAGCCATGCAAGCCGTTAAAGCAGGCTTGGAAGCCGGTTATGTGAGTGGTTGGCAAACCGCCGCAGCTAATAACCGAGATTTGTCTGTGTTCCCAGATCAATCTATTTATCAAGCCAACAGCGTTCCTGATGTGGTTCGAGAAATTAATAATGCGTTAAAAGCACAAGAGCAAATTCATCATATTGAAGGCACACGCCCGGATATTGATTGGGTGGTCCCACTTGTGGCTGATGCTGAAGCTGGGTTTGGTGGAACCAACAATGCGTTTGAATTAATGAAGAGCATGATTCGTGCAGGTGCAGCCGGTGTTCACTTTGAAGACCAAGTCGCAGCCGAGAAAAAGTGTGGTCACTTGGGTGGAAAAGTTTTAGTGCCCACCAGTTATTTTATTCGAACCTTAAATACAGCGCGCATTGCTGCTGATGTGATGAAAACCCCTACTATTTTAATTGCTCGAACCGACGCTGATTCAGCACAGCTGCTGATGTCTGATATTGACCCTTACGACAAAGCATTGATGATTGGCTCGACAAAAGGTCTAAGCTATGAAGAGATTAAAGCCTTTATCAATCGCTCAGAAATAAAAGCAGCCGGGGGGGCTAAGTCTGATGCCGCGTTTAAAAAAGGAATTATGACCTTTGATATTGCTGAGAAAAAAGGTCTGCTTGATCTCACTAAAAAATGGAAACCAGCAAGAGACCCTGACAAAGGATATTTTTTAGTTCATGGAGGCGTCGAAGGTTCGATCCGTCGTGCCATTGCCTATGCCCCTTATGCTGATTTAATTTGGATGGAGACTTCGCATCCAAGTGTGGCCGAGTTCAAAGAATTTACAGAAGGAGTTCGAGGCTATAGCCCAGATGGGGGCAAATCACATCCTTTTAAAGATAAAAAATTTGCTTACAACTGTTCTCCTTCTTTTAATTGGCGCTCCAAACTTTCAGATAAAGAAATTGCAAGTTTTCAAGAAGACCTTGCTGCACTGGGTGCCGTGTATCAGTTTATTACGCTTGCCGGAATTCATGGGCTGTGGCATCAATCATTTCAATTTGCCCGAGTCTACAAAGATCAAGGCATGAAAGCGTATGTTGAAAAAGTCCAAGAGCCTGAATTTGCAAGCGAAGAACAAGGCTACACCGGAGACCGCCACCAACGTGAGGTAAGAACAGGCTATTACGACAAACTCACTCAATTCTTATCTGGCGGCAAATCTCAAACCAAAGCCCTTGAAGGCTCTACTGAATCCGACCAATTCTACGAAAAAAAGAAAAAAGACGAAGAGCCCCCTCCCTTAGCAAAAAGTGCCTAAAAACAGGCAAAATGCTTAAAAAAATTGAGTTTTTAGTGTAGAATCGCTGCTGTTGTACTGGTTTCTGCTTAAAACACGTCATTTTAACTTGGCACGGTCATTGCTTTATCCAGACCGTCTTTTGTCTTAATTTGTACTTATTTTAATGAGAACTATAATGGGAGGAAATAAATGAAGAAGAAACTATCTATCATATTCGGTTCGTTGCTTGGCCTGATTGGCATGGCATCAACCGCTTTAGCGCAGGAAGAGGCTGCGATTAATTGGGCTGACAATACATGGATCATTGTCTGTTCTGCATTGGTGCTCTTAATGACACCCGGACTTGCTTTTTTCTACGGCGGTATGGTTCGTAAGAAAAACGTGCTTTCTACATTAATGCACAGTGTGATCTGCATGGGTGTGGTCAGTGTGTTGTGGGTTACTTATGGTTATTCCACAGCGTTTGGTACAGACATTAGCGGGTTGTTTGGGGGTTGTGACTTCCTCTTCCTTAAAGGTGTAGGTGCTGAAGAAGCCAATGGATCTATTTCCCATATGACTTTCATGATTTTCCAAATGATGTTTGCGATCATTACAGTTGCCCTTATTACAGGTGCAATTGCTGAGCGTGTAAAATTTGGAGCTATGGTCTTGTTTGTTGTGCTTTGGGCTTCGTTAATCTACAACCCTCTTTGTCACTGGGTTTGGGGTGGTGGTTGGATTGGTGATCTCGGTGCGCTTGACTTTGCCGGTGGAACCGTGGTTCACATCAGTTCTGGTGTTTCAGCTTTAGTTTTTGCCTTAGTGTTAGGTAGAAGAAAATCATTTGGTAAAGAGCCAATGCTTCCAAATAACTTGAGCATGACTGTACTGGGTGCAGGTATTCTTTGGTTTGGTTGGTTTGGTTTTAATGCCGGTAGTGAACTTGCCATGGATGGTGTTGCTACAAACGCCTTCTTGGTCACTCATTTGGCAGCTGCTTCTGGTATCCTTGGATGGTGCGTGATTGAAAAATTAGGTCGCGGTAAATCAAGTGTCTTGGGTGCTGCTTCTGGTGCCGTCGCTGGTTTGGTTGCTATCACACCTGCTTGTGGGTTTGTGGGTGCTTTTCCTGCAATTCTCATTGGTTTTGCAGCAGGTCTTTTCTGCTACTACGGTGTTCAATTGAAAAACAAACTAGGTTATGACGATGCATTGGATGTCTTTGGTGTCCATGGTGTGGGTGGAGCCTGGGGCGCGCTTGCAACCGGTTTATTTGCTTCTACAGCAGTAAACTCTGGTGGTGGAGATGGCCTTTTCTTCGGTGGTGGTTTTGAGTTGATCATCAAACAAGCAATTGCTGTTGGCGCAACAATCGTCTTCGCAATGGTGGGTACTTTCATCATCTTAAAAGTGGTCCAAGCAGTTATGGGCTTACGTGTGAGCGAGTCTGAAGAAGAAGAAGGATTGGACATTTCTCAACACGGTGAAGAAGGATACTCCATTTAAGTTGTTTAATTAAATAGAAGGAATAATAAAAATGAAAAAAATAGAAGCGATTATTCGACCAGCAAAAGTAGACGACATTCGTGAAGATTTGGTCAAGTTAGGTGTGCAAGGTTTGACAGCCATTGAAGTACGTGGGTTTGGCCGTCAAAAAGGACACAAAGAAATCTACCGTGGTAGTGAATACCAAGTTAGTTTTCAACCTAAGATCAAAATCGAAGTTGTTGTGGATGACAGCTTGGAAGAAAAAGTGATCGAAGTGATTTCAAAGAATGCCAAAACAGGTCAAATTGGGGATGGAAAGATTTTTGTTTCTGATATCTCTAACGCGGTCCGCATTCGTACCGGCGAAGTCGGAGCAGAAGCTCTATAAACTTCCCAGTCAGCCGTACCAGAAGGGCTTGGCCTAACCGCCAAGCCCTTCTTTTTTTGTTCCAATATATGTGTGTGTGTTAAAGAGATGTTTCAATGGTTTGTAATGAAGGTCGAACCCGAGTTAAAAGATTTAAGAATGCTTGATGTTTTGATTCTATCGTTCTAGCCAAATCGGTTTCTCGAAATGTCTCTGACATAGCAAATTGATCAGAAACCAATCGCCAGCTGCTGGCTTCTAAGGGAGTCATTCTATAATCTGCTTCATTCCAAAAATCTTTAAATTCCCATGGCAATGGCATGTCAGTCTCTTTTTCTAACTGAACTTTAGTAGTCGCTTTTGCTAGATCAAAAGATTTCTTAGATGCGTCTTTTGACGTATAGACATAATATTGACTTTTATGTGAAGCTGCAGAGGGAGCATTCCAAGAAGAGGCTAACGGGTATTGAAGGCTTTCATCATATGTGTTTTTGAAAATACCTTCTTTAATAAAATAAAATATAGGGATATCTTCTATTTCATTGGTCGAAAACCAATATGCTTCGACATCAACTCCTGTAAATTCCCATGTCTCATCTCCAGCTAAAACTAAAAATTCTGCTCCTAACTCTTCCAAGTCCCTTCTTAAATCGATTCCATCGGGCATCCATGAATTAAAAACAAGATCTATAGGATTGTTAGATTTCCCTTCCGATCGATAACGGATTTTTGTTTCACGAATTTTTTCATAGAGATCAAGTAATGCTGGGTACTTCTCTTTTATTTCGTCTACCACCTTAGATAGTGCTGTTTTGTCTTGTTGCTCGCTTAATTCATGAAAAAGATCAAACAACGGCGAAATTTGACGAATCTCTTGTTGTAGCTTTCTTTCTAATTCTTGAATTTCATTTGGATAAGGGGAAAAAGAAATCCCTTTAATTTTCGATAAAAGAAAAGGGGCTTGTCGCGCACTTCCTACCATAGCAATTAAGTCGGCCTTTTTATTTGTCGAAACATATATCTTAGAACCAGGTTTTGTCTCTTTGAGATTGTAAATACGTGCTACTTTTTTTACTAACTCTTCATTGGGATCGATTCCAATGACCGTGGCTCCTTCTTGAGCCATTAAGTTTTCCATGAAAAAAGACCCACATCCAACACTGACAATGGTTGGTTTTTCTCTACCATGAGATTGAGCAGAAGCATGAGCTAAAAGCATGATTCGTTTTATGTCTACAGCTCGAGGGAACAGCGATGTTGTTCTTGCCATTGAGTCGAAATTTTTTGGTTTGATGTTTTCTGGAGTGACTATTTCAAGATGAGAGAGTTTGATCTTTTCTTTTTGCTCTTGGATAGACGAATCTGGAGCAAGAGATTGTTTGAAAGTCTTTTCTAGAGAGATTTCAGAAAAGCTTACTCCTAAGCATATAGCTAGGGCTGAGAGTCTAATTTTAGATAAATGCATCTATATTAAAGTTAACACAAATTTATATAATCGACGGATCAACGCTATAAGATTCTCTTTATCAGTTACTTAGGATTGTCGTTTTTACCTGTTTTCTACAATCTGACGCTAAGTCTCTTTTAATGTTAAAATTATATTAAGAGGAGAAACAGCTATGAAAAAAATTGAAGCGATTATTAGACCCGATAAACTTGAGGCGATTCGTGATGATTTGATTAAGTTAGGGGTTCAAGGTTTGACAGCCATTGAAGTTCAAGGATTTGGCCGTCAAAAAGGGCATAAAGAGATTTATCGTGGTAGCGAATACCAGGTGAACTTTCAGCCTAAGGTTAAGATTGAAGTGGTTGTTGATGACAATCTTGAGGTTGAAGTGGTTGAAGCGATCACAAAGAATGCGTCTACAGGTAAAATCGGAGATGGAAAAGTGTTTGTCTCTAATATTGAAAGTGTGATTCGTATTCGTACCGGTGAAGTGGGTTCTGAAGCTTTATAGTCTTTAGACTAGTCACTTTCATCCACTTTTTTTCTGCGTGACTTCTTCTCTGAAACTTTCTGTTTATCATCTAACATTTTGTTTTTAGCACGACGGGAGCGACGTCGTTTTTGTCTTTTTATCTTTTCTTGTTTCTTTTTTTCTTCACTTTTTTTACCTAATATTTTTTGCTCAATTTTATTTAGAAGCATACGCCGTGCTAAAAACCGGTTCATGCTTTGAGAACGTTCGCGTTGACACTTTACTTCGAGGCCTGTTGGCTTATGTTTTAGCCAGACGCAGGTAGAGACTTTGTTTACATTTTGTCCTCCGGCTCCAGAAGAGCGGACAAACTTTTCCTGAATCTCTTTTTCAAAAACACCCAACTTAGCCATCTTGGCTAAAAGGTTTTTTTCTTTTTCTTCAGATACAGGGAATCGGCTCATAAGAGTTTTTGTAATCCTTCACAGGTATCAAAGCTAGTAGGGGCTATCCATTTTAACGGGAAGTCACGGCATTGTGAGGGGCGGGCTGCATAGATAGAACACCCCTCTTTTGTTAAGAAAATGCAGTGTTGATTTGTATTTTCCTTTAAAATAAGCCTTGGTTTTACAGGCATATCACAGTATTGATTCACAAAATCACGGGTGTCTAGCCCTAGGAACTGAGCCATAAGCTCTTCTTCCCCATGGCGAAGCGTAACATCTCCGGGTTGTTCGCAGCACTTATTACAGCGTTGGCATTTAAATTGAGTTAAATCCATAGTTTTACTATTATATTCCAACTTATTATCGAGGAGAAGAAGAGTATGTTTGCCCCAGAGAAAATAGTTGAAATTTTAAAAGGTGCTATTGCTGATTCAGAAGTCGAAGTGATAGACACAACCGGAACCAGTGATCACTTTCAAGTCAATGTGACAGCCCCTGCTTTTGAAGGGAAGGGCCTCATTGAACAACATCAAATGGTGATGCAGCCATTAAATGAGCATATTGCCAGTGATGCGATTCACGCCATATCAATAAAAACTAAAACACCGTAAGTTTTTTTAAAGGAGAAGTGATTATGTCTACAAAAGAAGAAGCCTTAGTTAAAATTGAAGAAGAAGTAAAAAATAATAAAGTAATTCTTTATATGAAGGGGACCAAAGATTTTCCACAATGTGGTTTTTCTGCTCAAGCTGCAGAATGTGTGAAACGTTTGGAAGTTCCTTTTGAAGATCGCAATGTGCTCGATGACCAAGACTATTGGAACTATTTAGAAGTTTATTCCAAATGGCCTACTTTCCCACAACTTTTTATCGGTGGAAAATTAGTGGGCGGTTCTGACATTGTGACTGAACTCTACCAAAGTGGCGAATTGAAAAAATTGGTTGATGCAGCTGTTGCCAACTAAATTTCTCTCACTTTTATTGATTCTCTTATTAGCTGGTTGCGGACAAAACGGTTCGCAACCAGCTAATTCTGTTCAGACGGTGACCCCGCCCATTGATGTGGCTCAGGCTGCCACCATTAAAGGGGTTGTTCGCTTTGAGGGCGCGGTTCCTAAAGCGCGTAAGTTAAGAATTTCGGGTAATCCAGAATGCAGTATGTTGGCCCATGGAGATCTTTTTTCAGAAGACCTCCTTGCTGAGAATGGTCTTTTACAAAATGCCATTGTTTATATCAAAGAAGGTTTGGAAGGGTATCAATTCCCTATCCCAAAAGAATCTGTTTTGCTTGATCAAAAAGGGTGTATGTTTATCCCTCACGTTATTGCGATTCAAAAATATCAACAAATTGAATTATTAAATAGTGATCCAACACTACACAATGTGAATGCCCGCGCAAAAAATTCTCGAGGTTTTAATATTGGTTTTCCTTCAAAAGGAATGCGTCGAATGAGCACATTAAAAGAATCAGAAGTGGCTGTGCCGATTAGATGTGACCTGCATCCTTGGATGAAAGGTTACATTGGTGTGTTTGATCACCCTTATTTTGCCGTAACCCAAGCAGATGGCAGCTTTTCTTTTTCTCCCTTGCCTGCAGGTAAATATGTAGTGGAAGTATGGCATGAAAAATTGGGAGCCCAATCCCAAGTCCTTGAAGTTCAACCACAAGAGACACAAGAAGCTGATTTTGTGTTTCAGCTCCAACCTTAATTTGACATTGACAAAATAACATTAAACTGCTATTGTTAATTACTTATGAAAAATATAAAAAGAGTTTGTCTTTCTCTCTTTCTGTTTATTCTTTTGTCCTTTTCAAGTGGAAGCTGGGCCTTGAGTCCTTACTCTGTCCTGAAGGAAAGCACGGTTTACGAGCCGTTTGAAGTCTCTTTAAGAACCGCATTAGAAAGTGGTTTTTTTAATGATTTATTTAAAACAGAGTCAAAATTGAATGTCATAGAAGTTACAGAAGTGGGCGACTCTCATACTTATTTTAAGTTAAAAATAGTTGAGATAACTAAGAATCATGTTGAAGTTGAAGTGATTTACTTGGTTGAAGATGAATTAGGAAATGGAATTGAAGAAAAAATCTCTTTTAAGATTGAAGGCGATTATCGCGTTGAAAATCTAAATGATCTTCCTTTTGACACTCCTGATCATTTAAAGAGAAATCTATACACAAAAATAGATAAAAATATTACAGATCATTTTTTTGGCAATGTTTCCTTTACCACACCATTGTTTAGAAATAGCACTAAAAAAATTATTTTTGAATCGGCTGATACTGACGATGAATGGACAATGTATTATAAGTTTGGTGATGTGGTCCAAAATGAGGTTTTTATGTCAAATCTCTTGCGTAATTTAGGTTTTATAGTCCCTTTGGTTTTCTCTTCTCATAACAATCAGCATGTTTGGGTACAAGCCTTTAACACAGATTACCCTGATTATGAAGGAACAGAGACAGATCAAATATGGGATTTAAAAGTAGACGAATTAAAACCGTTGTTTGAACAAGTAGGCAAACTTCAATCTATAATGTATTTATTTGGGCACGATGACTTTCATCCAGGGAATGCTGTGATTTCATCTAATCAAGCCATTCCCATTGATTTTGAAACAATCGGTAAAGGCGCGGTTTTTGACCAGTATACGGGGATGACCTTGGGGCAATTTATCACGGTTTTTTCTCATTTTTTGCATATGCCTAAAGATCATTTTTACTCTTCTCCACACTACCTTTATTCCGGTGTTTTGGAAGGGATCGGATTGATTGCTCAACAACTTCAGCCCATTCTTGGAGAGATTGAAAAGAGACCTGATGTATTTGCTTCTAGAGTTTTAATTCGTCCGACACAGTTGTACAAAGATGAATCAATTGTTCCTGTGCCTCACTACACTGTTGAGGTCCGCAAAGAAGAGCTCAAGATGTTAGCAATCAAAAGATTTTTTGCCATGAAACGAGATTTTAGATGGATCTATTTTATTCCAGATCAAGATCACCCTCGATTTGTTCAAGTGAAGCGTGCTTATACAGACATGTTGAAACCTATTTTAGATCGAGTTGTTGAGACAGCTATTTAAATAAAAAAGCCTCGATAAGATTTCTCTCACCGAGGCTTTTCCAATTCAATTACTTGTTTAAAACTTATGCTTTAGCTTCGCCAAAGTTAGCTCCAGCATTAGCTGAAATCTTGTACAAGAGCGAGACAATCACAAATCCACCCCCGACAACACCAAGCATCCATAATGGACCCATCACTGGCAAGTGGCTTGAGGCTCCCATCATAAAAATCAACGGAACAGATAAGTAGGTGTTGATTTTTGAGGCAAGGGCTGCAGCTTTCATCATGCCAGCATCAGGTGCTTGGCCCCCTTTAATGGCTGTGATGATTTTCTTTTGGCGTGGCCAAATCACAAACCAAACATTAAACCACATGATGGTTCCAAACAAACCACCGAGGGTAATCCATTGACCTGCTGTGGAACTAAAGAGTCCGCTATCTCCGGTTGCCCCGGTTCCAGTCACCCAATATTTCCAATAAAGGTAAACCACTCCAGAGACCCATGTCCACATGGCGCCCCAACGAAACCACCACAACGCACGCGGCATTAATTCAGGAACTACTGCTTTTTTGGTTCCCCCATCCATTGTTTTTCCAAAAGGGATGTTGATAAAATTAAAGAAATACAAAAGACCAACCCAGGTTATTCCAGCTGTGATATGAAGCCATCGTAGCAGCATCAATGTGATGGTGTGGCTATCCATTTTATTCTCCCTTTTTTTAAATCATGAAATACAGAAGTCACATCTAGTCAATTAGTTGCGAGGTGACGCGCTCGATTATTTTTTCATGCAGGTGTGGCAAAGTCAATCTTTAAATAGATGTGTCAACTTCTGGTTGCGGGAAAAGGAGTCTTTGAATGGGTTGACGGTGTGTTCTTCCCACAGAATCGGGTAGGATTCCGTTCATAATCAGGGTGAGTCGAGTTTGCTCAAGGCCTTCATATCGATCATCAACTTCTTTTTGAAGCATTTTGTTCACAATTTTAGCTAATACTTGAAGCCTTTTGTCTGAAGAATCGTTTGGATTAAGGGCTGCGAGTGGGTTGTTCATGGTCTCCCTTGCCAGTCTTTGTGGACTTGTCTCTCTATAGTGTGTTTCTGAATCGATAATCCCGGGCGATTTAAAGGGGAATTTATCTCCTGAAAGCATAAAATAAAGAATCACGCCTAATTTATAGAGTTCTTCATCAAAGGAGTAAGGGCTATCTGGAAGCCATTCTTGAGGTGAAATAAAAAATTTAGTTCCAACCACTTCATCTTCTTCATGAGGTGATTCTTTGTCAAAGTGGGAAGCTCCAAAATCTATCATCTTGATGCTGACTTCTCCTGTTTCTGTATCTTCTTGCACCAGAATGTTTTTTGGCTTTGGATCCCGTAAAAAAATGCCTCTTTTTTTGAAATAGGTGAAGGCCTCTACGAGTTGCTGGGTGATAGAGAGTATTTGTTGTGCAGAGACCTGCCCTTCTTCTTTTATTTTTCTTTTTACAAAGTCATCTAAATCTTCAGAAGGATCAACAAAATTCATGACAAGAGCAACGTGTGAACGATTGTTGATATTCACAATCCTGAGTCCTCTAACTTGATCGACAAAAAAGTCGGGCCGGGCTTCATCGCCAAGAATAAAATCGAGCATCTTATATTCTAAGCCTAAATAGAAGGCTTGAAGCGCTGTTCTAGGAACTTTAATAAAAAAGTCTGGGCCTTGGTCTGTTGTGTAGCGGTAACAGTGGCTAATGCTACTTTCATAAATGGGTTTGATTTTATCCTTTTCTAATTGGATATTTTGCGCAATGAGTAGGTCTCTGACCTTTGCTAAAAAAAGAGTTAAAACTAGTTCTTGATCTACATCTGAAGGTAAATCTAAAACAGAAAGAACTTTTTCTTTAATCTCTTTTGACACCTCTTCTCGTTCAAGAATGGGATAGTAGAATTTGAATTTTTCTGTCATCTCGCATTGTTTTAAAAACTTATCTAGAATGAACATTAAGTATTCTTTTGTTGGAAAAAGTTTGTTTGTTGCTTTCAATGCATTGAGGACTTTGGTTTTATGTTTGAATTGAGCTTGGTCAAAATCAAGGCTGCTTTGATCGGGAATTGAATTTAAATAATCGAGCCATTCTTTTTCAGCAGCTAGGGTCATATTATTTTGCTGAATCTGTGTGATTTTTGGGAGCTCTCCGTCGTTGTGAAACCACTTGCTGCTGAGAGATGAGAGCGTCTCTAAGAGGGGAACAGCAAGGATTTTAGGGCTTGAGACAGAGAGTTCTTCTAGAATTTTGACAACTTTATTTTCCATTGTGTAATAAAATAAAATCTCAAAAAGAAAGAGCCGTTCTAAATGATTTTCAGTATGCCAATGAGAAGCAATAAAGCCTTCAGCAATGTGAATGATTTTTTTTCCACTTTCATCTTGTGTTGTCTTTGCCCAAATGGGGCCGTTCTTAGTGTTCTCATTTTGATCTGAATTTAAAATAATCTCATTTCCAAAGTTGTGATAATTAATGGTGAGCTTTTCTTGATTAAGCTCTTCAATAGCTTCTTCTAATGCCGTATAAAAGAGTTTTTCAAATTTATCCCAATCAATTGATTGCCAACCTGCATCTAAAAGTTTGCTGTCTTGTTCAAGATTAGGGTTGAGTTCTAGGGTCTGAAGAAGGTGAAATATTTTGTGGGCTTGAGCCTGGCTTCCGTTTCGAATCGTTAAAGAAGAGGTCAGGGCATGGAGGATCCCTCTATTGATTCTTTCTTTAGTCTTAAGGGGAGTCCCGCTCTTTTCAGAAAAGATATAAATAGAGGGCTCTCTTTGAGATTGACTCAAAGGAGCTAAGACTTTATTTACTTTGACTGCTTTGATTGCGGCTGGATGCAAAAATAGAGTCAAAGACAAAAAAAGTTTTGTCAAAATAGAAAAAAGTTGGCAACAATTTTTAAAACGTGTTAACATGACCTTGTTTTCATAAACTCCTACTTAAGAAAAAAATAGCGAAATAGTATAACATTTTAGTTGAGTTTGAGTCAAGATTTAGAAACGGTATTGCAGGAAGGGTGCCAGGCCCAATATCTGGAGACAAAAAAAGGGCCATAGACTGTATAAGTCTATGGCCCTTATCTATTTACAAGCAATCGATGATCAGTCGATTTTGATCAAGTGGGTTGAAACAAGCTTAGTCATTTCAAACATATTCACTTGAGCTTTGCCAAAAATAGGCTTTAGTTTGTCATCAGCGTTGATGTTACGACGATTTTTAGGGTCTTGTAGGTCGTTCTTTTTGATGTAATCCCACAATTTTTTTGTCACTTCTGTACGTGGCAATGGATCTGAACCGACCACAGCTGCTAAATCAGCGTCGGGTTGAAGCGGTTTCATGAAAGCGGCGTTTGGTTTTCTAGCCATCTTGTTTATCTCCTTGGTTTAAGGTGTAAAATCTAAATTGAACCCTTTTCCTAGTAGTGTACATAAATCCCCCCTATAGAGAAATCATTTTTCATAGGGGGAGCCTCCCTGTTCCCTATGAAAAAAAGAGGCTTTATAGGGAAAAGGTCTTTTCTCTCTGTTCTGTAGAGAGTATAATGTGCGCGCTATGAACAAGAAATCAAATATTGTCAAAGTAGGCTTAGTCCAGATGAGTTGCACCGAGGAGGTTGAATTAAACCTTCAAAAAGGGCTAAAAAAAATTGAAGAAGCAGCCTCTCAAGGGGCTAAGATCATTGCTTTGCAAGAGCTTTTCCGCTCTCAGTACTTTTGCCAAACCGAAGATGTGGCTCAATTTGATTTGGCTGAAACTATTCCGGGGCCTTCCACAGAACAATTATCTGCTTTAGCTAAGAAGTTAGATGTGGTGATTGTGGCTTCTCTTTTTGAAAAACGAACAGAAGGGATTTATCACAACACTTCTGTTGTGGTTGATGCAGATGGTTCGCTTTTAGGCAAGTATCGCAAGATGCACATTCCAGATGATCCTAATTTTTACGAAAAATTTTATTTCACACCGGGCGATTTAGGATTTCAAACGTATCAAACAAAGTATGGTTGCATTGGTGTGTTGATTTGTTGGGACCAGTGGTTTCCTGAAGCAGCCCGTTTAACGGCAATGCGGGGGGCTGAGATCTTATTTTATCCTACAGCTATTGGTTGGCATCAATCTGAAAACGAAAATGTGTGTGAGGGCCAGCATGAAGCGTGGGAAGTCATCCAACGGAGTCATGCGGTTGCCAATGGTGTTTTTGTTGCCTCTGTTAATCGTGTGGGCCTGGAAGGCGAGCTTAAGTTTTGGGGCCAATCATTTATTGCCGATCCATTTGGAAAAGTGTTGCACCGAGCTGATGTTAATAACGAAGAGTTGTTGATTGTTGACTGTGATTTGGCTCAAATTGAAAACACACGCCAAAATTGGCCCTTCTTACGCGATCGCCGTATTGATGCCTATGATGGTTTGACACAACGTTATTTGGATTAATTTATGACCTCTCCTTCTGACCTTAACAAACCTGCTGCTCAAGGATTTCGAATGCCTGCTGAATGGGAAGCGCATGAAGGGACCTGGCTTTCATGGCCTAAAGATCCGGTGACGTGGCCAGACCGTGTGCCGCAAGTAGAATCTATTTTTGTGGAAATGATTTTTCATCTTTCTCAGCATGAAACCGTTTTTTTAATGATTGATGATGAGGCGACCCAAGAAAAAGTGGCTGCGCGGTTAAAGCAACGGGGTGTTTATTTAAAGAATATCTGTTTTCATCAGGTTAAAACCGTGGATGCTTGGACCCGGGACTATGCACCAAACTTTTTAGTCCGTGAGAAGAATGGGAAAAAAGAACTCGCCATGAACCACTGGGAGTTTAATGCTTGGGGTGGAAAGTACCCAGAGTTGATGGCTGATACTCAAGTCCCAAAAGAAATTGAATCATTACTGAGTGTGCCTCGCTTTGTTCCAGAGATGGTTTTAGAAGGGGGCTCCATTGAAGTAAATGGCAAAGGGAGTGTTTTAACCACAGAACAATGCCTGCTCAATACGAATCGTAATCCCGGTTTATCCAAAGAGGTGATTGAAAGTAAACTCAAAGATTATTTAAATGTGGACCATGTGATTTGGTTGGGTGAGGGGATTGAAGGGGACGACACTGATGGCCATGTGGATGACATCACTCGTTTTGTCAATGAGACAACCATTGTGACAGCCATTGAAACCGATGAGACGGATAAAAACTCTAAACCATTACAGAAAAATTTAGATAAATTAAAAGCCGCGGTTGATCAAGATGGAAAAGGTTTTGATGTGGTGACCTTGCCTATGCCAGGTTTTGTCGGCGACGCTGAAGGGCGTTTGCCAGCAAGTTATGCCAATTTTTATATCGCCAACAACTTAGTTTTAGTTCCAACCTACAAACATAAAAATGATGGGATCGCCATCGCCACTCTAAAAGAACTCTTTCCAGAACGAGCCGTAGTCGGCATTGATTGCGAATCTCTTGTCTACGGCTTTGGCGCTCTCCACTGCGTGACCCAACAACAACCCAAAAAGTAAACGACGGTACCCGGTACCGGTGTTTACCTTTTGAAGTTGTTGGGGTAAAAAACTTGAGAGCGGGCATGTTCTCGTCGGTACCAGTATGATCCGGTCTCTTTCTTTTCTTCTGGAGATGTCATGTTGTATTGGTAGATGATAAATCTAATGGCAGCTGGTGATTTGTTTGGAAAAGGGTTTTTTGAAAAGTAAGTGTCGACTTGTTCTGGGTGGTGAAAGATCTTTCCTAATAATCGAGTGAAGTAATTCCAGTCTGGACCTTGTTGAGATAAGGTTAAAAACCAAAGTCGAAAATCAAGGCGCGGATGATAGGGTGCTATAAAGGGAGGTCTCTTTGAGAGCTCTCCTGGATAGTAGGGAAAGTGATACGATTTCCATTGAATACCGTCATCGGTTCCTTCTATTTCAACCACAAGCCGTGTTGGGGTGATTGAAGCAAAAAGATGATAATTGTTAATGGTGCGAAAAGTACTGACATAGCGTTGTAGATTAAATTTATCGATTGAAGTGGCTAAAGTTGGATTTAAAAAATAAGTGAAATTTAAAAGTGAAAACAAAAGAATAAAGAGAGCGATTGTTTTAGGAAACCAGTTCAAACGTTGACGCTGTGGTACCACAGCTGGGTCTGTGCGCATGCCAATCCATTTTAAGTCTTTATCTTCAATCAAAAATAAAAGAGCCGCAAGGGTCATGAAATTAAAAATACTGTAGTTTGCTGTTAAGGCAATGGCTATTTGAAGTGCGACTAAGATTAAAAAGGCAGCGCTTCGGCAGCGTCGACCAAAAAAGAAGAGTAGGGGAACGCCTATTTCAACAACAAGGGTCATATAGGTTTCAATTTGGTGGAACCAGAGAGGTGTTTGATGGGCCCACCAACCCAACCAAGTTGGAATCGGAGCGGTGTCATAATAGTATTGCATGGCTGAGCCATTAAGCCACCCTCCTTGAACGCCTGCCCACACTTTAGCAATGCCTGATTCAAAAAGAAGTTTAAAAGCAAGCAATCTAAACAGCCAAACAGTGACTGGATGAGGATCGATCTCTTTTTTTGAAGGGAGAAAAAGAGCTAACAGCGTTGATTCGAGCATTAAGATATCCCATTGAAAGGAATAGAATGTGCGCCCGGCTGTAGCGTAAGAGAGAAACAGAATCCAAAGTGAGACAAGAACCCACTTTGTTTTAATTTTAAAAATGAGTAGGACTGAAAGAATGAGTCCCAACCATGTTCCTGCATAAAGAAAAGGGTCTGAAGCATTCCAGAAAAAGAGAGTGGGGAATTGCCACAGAAAAGAATTGCCAAGTCGTTCTTTTAAAAAAGGAATATCTGGAGCAAGCGGAAGCAGCCCTTCTTTTCCAATAAGTGGCAGCACTTGATCGTGCAGTACCCAAAAATTAATCAGATATGCCACACCCAAGAGGGTCAAGAATATCCGCGAGATTTTAGCCATTAGATTGAGGGCGGTTTGTAATCACGACGATGAGAGCAGCAATAAGAAGCAGCAGCGCCCCTGTTGCTTCTGAAGCTTCTTCAATATAGCGCCCGTACATTTTCATTGCTTCTGAAATGTATTTAAGTAGCCCTCGGTCATAAATATAACTTGAAGCGTAGAATAAAAAAGTAGTGCCCCAAAGTAGTAGCAGAATTTTTTGTTCGGAGAGAGCTTTTTTAATTGCATTGATTTTTGGTATACCCGAACCAAAAGCAGCCACTAAAATAATGTAATAACAAATGCTGGTTAGCGTCGAGTATCCTTCTATATGAAAACCATGCCAATCTCGAATTAAAAGAGCCGTGATACAAACAGAACACCACAACATAAAATCAGAACGTTTGCGCAAATATTGAATCCAACACAAAACAAAAGCACTTCCATGGCATGTTAAAGAAAACGCTTCCCAAAAAGGTTTGGTTAAATGAGGCTCAAGAAAAGAGACATAAAGCCCAAATAAGACAAGGTTAAGAGCAACGAAGCAAGCAAGAATGGATCGGATTGATTTTGTATCAAGTAGTTTGGTTGTCATGACCTTATGATACCTAAACCCTAGACGAAGCACAACAAACGAAAAGGTTTGTCGCTAAATAGAAGGTCCTACGTTTGCTTCGTTTGTTGTTTGAGCTTTTAGACTGTCAGAAGTGGCATGTTGTTGTTTTTTTCCATTAAGTAAGGTTTCATACAGTTTTCGACCGATTTGAACCGGTTCATGAAGCGTTGTAATGGGTCTCACTTGTAGAATAACTAAATTGCCTTCTGGATCAAAAGCCCATTCAAGATCAATAGGGTAACCAAAGTGACTTTCTAAATATTGAATGGCCTCAGATAAGAGTTTGATTTGATCTTCGTTTAAAGAGAGGCGTTGTTGGTCTTTTTCAGGGACTTTGGCGATTACAAGTCCTCCAGTTAAAGAAAAAACATATTTTTTCTTTTTACTTCCCATCGCTTCTTTTGTCTTTTCTATGATACGGTGTGTCTTTCTGTTAATTGTCATTACATCAGGGTCAATGGCTTCAGTGGAACTAATTTTTCCTGAGACAACCCCTTCTCCTAACCCATAAGCACTGTTGACTCGTGCTTCTTGAAACCGATTATTTCTTGGGTTCACACTGAAAGCAACTCCTGAAACAACAGAAGGGATCATCCCTTCGACAAGTATGGCTTGTGAACCTGATTCCCAAACTTTAATAATTTCTTCAAAAAAGAGCTCAATTCCAACGACATTTAATGCGGATCTTTTTTGACCCGCCCCTGATGAAGTGAGCGTATCTTCTTCTAAACTAGAGCTTCTTACCGCTAGACTCCCTAGGGCTGAGAACGCTTCTTTCATTGATGAAGGGAAATCCTGGTTTTTATAGACATGGCTATATAAAAAATTTCGCACATCAAAAAGAGTGGTGTTGAATTGTTCTATTGAAGAAGCATTATTTATTGGCTCTTTAAACATGCCTCTAGTAAATGCTTCTAACTCTCTAGCAATTCTTTGACCTTGTTCGCTATGTGCTCTTAGTTGAGGGTAAATAATTCGATCGAGTTGTAGTTGAATTAAATGCTGGTATCCTTCAATCCAACTTTTTTTCATCTCAAATGTCAGTTCTTGTGTTCGCATAAATTCTCTATAAATGTCCGTTGGAATCGCAAAACCAATGGCATATTTGATTTTGTCATTGTTTAACGATTTTGCGGCTCTACGTAACCGCGCAGAATTATTTGCTTTATATCCTACGATCTGTTCCATGTTGATAGGCGTGTCGCTTTTTAAAATGCTGTATTGATTTTGTTCTTTAAGTTTAACAAAGCGATCTAACGCCATTGCTTCGTACTCTTGACTCAGTTTGACTAAATCATCAAATTCAGCAATTAATGAGTCATCATGGACTAATTCAGCTCGTTGTTTTAAGCGCTGGAATAGGTGGTATTGAGCGTCATTTAGTGATTCTGCTCCATTTACTTGGGAACGAATGAATGCCATTTCTTGCTTGATCTCTGTTTCGCGTGATTCAATTCTGCTTTGAATCGCTGAAAATAATTGGTCTTGTATCTGTTTTAATCGAATAGAGAAAGCCTGGTGGTGGGTGTAATCTATGGTTGCGGCTAAATCTTGAAATTTTATGATGCGGTTTTGAGCCCAGTAAAGGTGGTAAAAACATTCTTGAGACGTGTTTTCACCATTGATTGATTTTGTTGATCTTAAAATATAACGTTCAGCTTCTTTAAACAGAGATTCTGCTTTGGCATTTAAAAAAGCTTTTAGTTCTTGGTTTTCTTCAACGAACTTAAATAATTGTTTGTGTTGAGATTCACTCAATTCGTAATAACTTAAGATCACTTCAAAAACAAATTTGGTGAGCGTGGCATCCTCTGCTTTTTTCATCAGTTCTATTAATGAGAAAAAGCTGATTGGGTTTATTATTTTGATCGAACTAATAGGAAATAAATGATCAAAGGCTTCTAAGACTTCAGGGCTATTTCCAATATAAGTTAAGTGTCCTCTTTTTCCACTTACTTTAACAATGCCCCCTTCTGGAATGACTACTTTTTTAGGTTCTCGGCTGCGTGCATAAACAAGCCGCACTTTTTGCCCTTCAACATAGATATATTTGATAACCGGGTTAGTTAAATCGAGCACTTCAAACTCGAGTCCTTTGTCTGTTTTTTGTGCATTGTTAAATGCCCCTGCTGCTTTTTTCATTTCACGCGCTAAAATGGAAGAGTGGTCTAAGTCTCCAGTTGCCCATCCTGCCATGCCATTGCTTGCGTCTAAAAAAGCTTTGTCGTTTGGATCTAAAGAAGGGCAGCATAAAATTGCTTGGTCAAAATCACTTGGTTTGCTTCCTTTTTCTAAAAATTTTAAACGGCCGTATCCTGTTTCCATAGAAAAAGAAGTTCCTTCTAAAAAGTAAGGACTTAATTTAACGGTCAGATCAGGGGGTTGAAAAAGCCATTGCATTAATAGCTCTTCTCCATTGGCTATTTCTTGTTCTGAGAAAAAGCTGACTTGATCTAAGTCAATTCCCATAATACGTAAGATTTTTAAAATCTCTTCTTTAGAGCGAATCACATTATCGGGTCGCACAAGTTGATTGAGTTCATCTAAGTAAGGGAGCGTAACAGGGGCGTGACCCCATAAAGGATAGGCAAATTCAATGTCATTGGTTTCGGGGTGACGTAGCGCGTAGAAGGTGACAGTCCCTTCCCAGATTTTAAATGATATTTTTTGAACTTTAAACTGGCCAATGTAACCAAGGTCATCTTTAAAAGTGGCAAACTTTTCAAGATAGCGAGCCACAGGAGCAATGCTTCGTTCAAACTCAAACCGATCTCCATCTTGTAAAAGTTCTCCAAAAACTTCTAATGGGTTTTTAACCGATTCTTTAAATGTATCTAAATCATGCTTGTAGGGTTGAGGCTCTTCTGTTTGCGGTATTGCTTTTCCTTGTTCAATACTTCTTAAAATTAAACGGTTTGCTTGATCAAATAAAACCTGTCCAAAATCACCCTTTAATAGTGTTGGGTCGATTCCAAATTTTTGAAGTGCTTCTTCTAGTTTTCGTCGACCAAAACTTTCCATGAGCTTGATTTTTTCTGTAAAAACATCTTTATATTCTCCTTGTCCATCCCAAGGAGGGTCAAATATCTTTAAGTTATATCGATCTACCTTTCCTTTTGGCAGCATGGCCTCTATAAAGAGAGTCAGATTGGCAGCAAACAATTTAGCCCAAGCTATCTGAGATTTTTGAAAAGCTTCTTCAGAAACACCTTCTCTTAAGTAAGTCATTTGGTGTGCAGGTGCTTCTAAAAATTTGGTGGCGCTGATAATGCTGACCATAGAAATGGCAGCCGTGGCAATTTCGATTTGGCTTCGGGCGCCATTATTTTTATCAAGTTGTCCCACAATTTTAAGACCATCTAAAGTGGTTTGAATGCCTACATTTCTAAACGCAGCAGCTAACAGTTCTACCCTTTGCTTGAGCAACTCTTCAAAGTCATAGTCGTCCGTAAATTCAAACCAAAGTCCTCCTCCTTCAGAAGGGGGGGCATAAGAAAAACGGACTTCAGCAGTATGAACACCAAAACGAAAATAGATCCATCCTTCAGTCTCTTTGGCAATCACTCTAATATTAAATTGATCTTCAATTTCCATTGGGTCGATATGGGTGTTATGAAACACGCCATACGCTAAAATTTTAGCAATTTGCGGAACTTGTCCCGCAGAACGGTCTGTTCTTCCATCAATTAATTCGATTTGTTTGACTGATTTTCCTTTTTTCCATTCTTGTGATTCTGTTTGTTGAGCCCACTTTGAAAAAAGATATCCGGCAACATTTGATTCTTGGGCAGAGATAGAAAAGCTTCGTTTGATTTGAACTTGATGCAGGGCATTGATAAATTCATGCAAGTTGACAATGTTGTCTTCTTCAAGATCTGTTAAAAAAAGTGTCATTTGTTGATAAAAGGAAGAGGATGAATAAAACTCACCCCCATCACGAGAGGGATCTGTTAACGCTTGGTTCAGCAGTTCTTTAAAGTTAAGTCGTTGTTTTTGGATTTCTTGTATGGCTTGTTCTGAAATCATTTTTGTTGTTTGTTGTTCAAGTTCTTGTTTTGGAATGCCTAAGTCATTGGCAATTCGTTTAATCGATTCGTCTCGGATCTGTTGCCATCTTTGAATTATTTTTTCTGGCTGAGATTTGAGGTCTTTTGTTTCAAAGAGTTCTTTTTTAGCAATTTTTGTGTTTTCAGCCATATTTAAATAGAGGCGGACCATTTCGTCCACCCATTCAATCAGTGTGAAGAAATCTCCAACAGAGAGTTCTCCCGTCTCTTTGGGTTGTTGCAACAAGAGTTTGAGTGTTTCTTTATTTGCTTTTGTAAAAGCAGTGAAGTTTTCAATTTGATCGAGAACTTTTTTTAGTCCTTTTTCACTAGGGGGCTTGCTAGTTGGCTCGAAATAGTGAACTCGGTAAGTAAGGTCTCCTTCTACATCCATGCTAATAGGAACAGCAAATTGAACGCCATGGGGTGGAATGATGTCATGCGTTGTCTTAAGAACTTCTAATTTAACAGCATTGAAAATTTCATTGACTTCAAATTGATCTAAAAAACCTCGAAGATGATGGGCTCCATAAATTTTTTTCCAGTAAAGCAAGTGTTTGGCTGTTGCACTAAAATCGATTTTTGAAGAAGCTTGCTTTACTTTTTTAGATAGGTATTCAAGTGGTAAAGAGGTTTCATCAACTAATTCAAATGATTGGTTTTGGCTAAAAAATGTGATCAGGTTTTTAAATTCGTCAAATGTTCCTTCTTGAACCCAAGTCTTTATTTCTTTGTTAAAGGCAATGCTTTGTTCTTGTGGAAGAGAGACCCATTCCCAATCTTGCGGTAGTTTTGAGAGGGCTAAAATTATTTTTGGATAATCTGCCTCGTTAATAAAATCAACAATGTCTGCAAAAAAGTCGATTGCGGATATTGAAAGGATAGAATTTAAATCAGTTAGAGGTACGTTGTAATCTAATGAACCTTTTTGAAATGGATCAATAGGATAGTTGAAACGATAAACCGAGCGGTCGCGTCCTCCTATGGCTGCGAGCCCTCTTCCTTTCGGATAAAACTGAACTCCTGAAACACCTTGTTTGAATCCGTTAAGCGTATAGGTGGGTGTTGTTGAGTCTCCGTTTAATGTAAATAAGAGTAACTCTTCCCCATCTCCTCCAACGGCAATCAGGTCTCCTTCAGGGGCAACATCTAATGTCCAGACTTGATTCAATCCTGTTTGAATTATTTTGATTGGTTTTTTTGATTTGATATTCCAAATGATAACTGTTCCGCTCAAGTCTCCTGAGATAAGATGGTCTCCATCAGGACTAAAAGCTAATGAGGTTATCCCTTTTTGATGGCCTTCAAAGGTGTGTAGCTTTTCTCCATCTCTGTTCCATAAAAGTAGCTGTTTATCAAGCCCTGCTGAAGCAATGAGTTGTGACTCAGGAGAAATGACGATAGAGCGAACATTTTTATGATGCCCAATTAGCTCAATAGGGTCGGTGTCTGTGTTTAACTTTTTAAGTAGGACTTTGTTGTCAGTTGCTCCAGAGACTAATAATGTTTCATCAGATGAAATATCTAATGTGGTGACATTGCCGGTCTGTTCAAAGAGTTCCTCTTCGATAGTTTTTGAATCAATTCCTAATAGACTTACTTTTTTTCCACTTCCAACAAAGATCACTCGTTCTGTTGGATGGGCTCGAATAGCTTGGATTGACTGATCTAATTTAATAAGTTCTCTACTTGTATCAATTTTTGGCGCCCATAGTTTTACCGTTCCTCCTTGTCCTGCTGTAACTAAAGAGTCATATCGGGTTCCTATATCTAAAGTTCTAATACCTATTGAATGAGAACTGATTGTTGACATGTTCTCAACTTGGCTGAATTGTTCTCTTCTAATTCGGTCTAATGGAAGTTCCCATTTCTTTTCTGCTTTAGGTTGTTGGGTTAATGATTCTGCTGTTTGAACAAATGCTGTAAAAGCAGCAAAATGATTGTGTAATAGCTCAGCCACTTTTGCCGGGTATTGTTTGGATAATAGAGTGAGGGTATTTGATTGTGTCTGAGAATAGGGGGAGAGGTTTTGAGCAATAGAATGAGCTTGATTTCCCTTTTGAAAGGGGAGGATTAGCGTTAGGGCTATAAAGAGTGTGAAGATTCTTGAAATAAGATTATTTAGGTAACTCACATCCCTCACCTTGTTAATAAAGATAAAATTATAGTTGATTCCTCCTTTAAAGTCAAGGGTTGCCCGTTGATTTCTGCTTGACACCCTCGAGCGTCTGTATTACTATTAACGCTTGTGAAATATTTCACAAGCTCATGGGAGAGACGGTTTGATGGGTGATTTTACCCCTTTATTTATCTATGGTGGACTCGTGCTTTTTGTGACCTGCGTTATGTTGGTCATGACAGGTCTATTTGCCCCTTTTCGGACCAGTGAGGTCAAATTTCAGACCTATGAGTCTGGGGTTCAAGCCGAAACAGCCCTTTTTCAGAAGCGTTTTCCTTTAAAGCATTATCTTGTGGCCCTTCTTTTCTTGGTTTTTGATATTGAAGTGGTCTTTCTTTATCCTTGGGCTGTGGTTGCTAAAGAGATTGGGAGCTTTGCTTTTTTTGAGATGGCCTTTTTCATGGTGGCCCTTCTTGTCGGGTTTGCTTATGTTTGGCGCAAAGGTGGGCTCACATGGGACTAAATCCTAAAGAATCTGTTCCGTTTTTGACTGTTCCTTTAAAGAAGGCTGTGGCTTGGGCTCAAAAGAGTTCGCTTTGGCCAGTTCAGTTTGGATTGGCATGTTGCGCCATTGAAATGATGTCAACGGCAGCTTCTCGTTATGACATGGCTCGATTTGGGGCGGAAGTGTTTCGTGCTTCGCCACGTCAATCTGATTTGATGATTGTTGCGGGACGCGTGAGTCAAAAGATGGCTCCAATTTTAAAAACAATTTACGATCAAATGCTCGAACCTAAATGGGTGATTGCCATGGGTGATTGTTCTTCATGCGGCGGCATCTATAACAACTATGCGATCATTCAAGGTGTGGACAAAATTGTGCCCGTTGATGTGTATGTGGCAGGTTGTCCTCCTCGACCAGAAGCATTGCTTAATGGGTTGATGAAGTTACAAGACAAGATTCAAAACGAAGATCCTTTTAACCGGAGAAAAAAAGTAGCGAGTTAAAAATTGCTTGCAGCTGAAACTCCAATTTAAGGAGCTCAGCAGAGTAAGCAATTTTTTTTTAATCTTATGAATCAAAAAGAAGCTGTAGAACATATTCGAAGTCAAGTTGATGAAGCCATTTTAGAAGAAGTGGTTTTTCGCGATCAAACTACTTTGGTGCTAAAACCTGAGAATCTAAAGCAGGTGTTATCTTTATTAAAAGAGAGTGGTTTTTTGACGCTGATTGATTTAACTGCGGTTGATTATTTGGAACCAGAAATTCAAACCAAAGTGATTTACCAGTTACTTGATCCTAAAAGTTATGAACGGATCCGTCTTGCGGTTTGGGCCAAGCGCGATCAAGCCATTGATTCTGTGACCGAACTTTGGATTGGAGCAGATTGGTATGAGCGAGAGTTATTTGACCTTTTTGGACTTAGGTTTACAGGACACCCTGATTTAAAACGGATTCTTATGCCTGATGAATGGCAAGGCCATCCTTTAAGAAAAGATTATGCATTAACCGAAGAATCGGTTGAATTTAAGAATGACGTGAAACCA
>JAJCYG010000116.1 GCA_029263055.1 Actinomycetes bacterium | reverse complement strand
TGGTTTTCTTACCTGCTGTGGTGGTCTTTTTTGCTTACATGGTTGGGATGATGGCTATTGTTCAATTCCCTGGTTTAGAAAATTTGCAGTCAGATGAAGTGATGGTGAAGATGTTAAGCTTTTTTTCTCAGCAGGGAGGGTTGATTCAATTTGCTCAAGCCATGCTTTTAGTTGGAGCTCTTGCTGCCATTATGTCGACGGCAGATTCAGCGTTACTTAGCTTGTCCTCAATCGTGGTGCAAGATTTTTATGCCAAGCCATCCAAACAAAAACATTCCGAAGAAAAATTACTTAAATTGGGTAAAATTATTTCTTGGACTTTAACAGGCATAGTGGTTTTGATTGCGCTTAAACCACAAACCACTTTGTGGCGTTTGTTAGAAATCAAATTCGAACTTCTAATCCAAGTCGCCCCAGCTTTTATCTTAGGTTTTTATCTGCCCAAGTTGAAAGCTAATGGAGCGCTTATTGGCCTTCTTATCGGTATGACTCTTACTGCCATAGGCTTTTTGTCTGGGGCTAAGTGGTTTGGCCTTCATCCTGGCGTGATCGGGTGTCTGGTGAATGGTTTGATCTGTTTCTTTATGTCTAAGGTTAAGAAATGATCTTTAGCGGTAGACTTCTCGGTGGTGGCCGATTTTGATAATTTCGATTTCTTTGTTTTCATCATCAACTGAATAAATGATTCTCCAGTCTCCTTGTCTAATACGATAGTTTTCTTGTTCTGAAAGTTTTTTGCTTTTGTTGGGCCTGGGATTTTTGGCTAGTAATTGTATTTTTAAAACAATACGAGAAAGATCTGATCGAGGAACTTTTCGCAGTTCTTTTTCAGCACTCTTTTTGATTTGGATATTATAAAAGCTTGTCACGTTTTAGTTCTTTTAAGACAGATTCAAATGACTTTGATTTTTCTTTTTTTCTTTCTTCAATGGCTTCTAAGTCAATAGCATCTTCTTTTAGGGCGATGGTGACAGCTTCGTTTACTAGTTCAGAGATATTGTGATCTGTTGAGGCGGCTTTCAGTTTTAAGGCTCTATAGAGCTTTGGCTTAAAGTAAATGGTTGTTCGTTTTTCTAGTTTCATGAGTTTCTCCCGACTATAAAAACATTATAACATTATAACATTATAACGTTATAACGTTATAATGTCTAATTCTCTTCTTTGGATAGGGAGAAAACTTGGTTTTTCTTGACAAACGCTCCATTTTTCGCTTTCATAACTGATTGAAAACAAGAAAATTAAAGGATTTTTGATGTGAATAATGATGTCTTAGAAGTAGAAGCTGAAAAAAAGAGTGCTTATATCTTTAAGGTAGGGGATCCGGTCAATTTTATTGATAGCAAGGATCGCTATTTTTTAGCCCTGTTAGAAGAGGGAAAAGAGACCAACATTCGTGGTAATATTTTGGCCCATGATGCGGTGATTGGGCAATCCGATGGGTTTTGTTTGGTTTCAAGTAAAGGCCACAAGTTTGATGCATTTCGTCCAACCATAGTGGAATCTGTTTTAAAGATGCCGCGTGCGGCTACGATTATTTATCCTAAAGATTTGGGATTGGTTTTAACTTGGGGGGATATTTATCCAGGCGCAAAAGTGGTTGAAGCTGGAATTGGTTCGGGTGCCATGGCTATTAATTTATTGCGTGCGATTGGGAGTGAGGGAAAGTTAACTTCATATGAATTGCGCGAAGACTTTAAAAACCGCGCCACTAAAAATGTGCAGATTTATTTTGGTGACGCACCTAATCATGAAATTAAATTAGGCGATATTTACCAGGGAATTGAAGAACGAGATGTTGATCGACTTGTTTTAGATGTGCCAGAGCCGTGGCAAGTTGTGCCGCATGCTGTGGAGTTTTTACGACCAGGGGGAATGTTTATTAGTTATTCTCCGACGATAATTCAAGTAAAAGAGCTGGTGGATGCATTAGACAGAACCCGTTCTTTTGCACCAAGTGAAACCATGGAGTCTATGGTTCGGACTTGGAATGTGAGTGGTCGAAGTGTGCGCCCTGAGCTGCATATGGTGGGACATACAGGATTTTTAACGTTTGCACGAAAAAGAAGTCGTTAGAAGGAAAAGGATTAAATGATGACCTTAACTAAAAATAAATATGATCGTATTTTTAACTTTAGTGCTGGCCCAGCTGCGCTACCAGAACCTGTTTTAGAAAAGGCTCGAGAAGAGTTGCTTAACTTTCAAGGGGCAGGCATGTCGGTGATGGAAATGAGTCATCGCAGTAAAGAATTTGATGGGGTGATGGAAAATGCTGAAGCTGGTGTGCGGCAAATTTTAAATGTGCCTGAAACGCACGCCATTCTTTTTTTACAAGGAGGCGCTACGCATCAATTTGCCATGGTGCCAATGAATCTTTATATTCCAGGAAAGCCTGTGGATATTATTAACACAGGTGTTTGGACTAAAAAAGCAATCACAGAGCTTAAGGTTTTAACAGAGTACAATGTGGCTGCAACAACTGAAGATGAAAAATTCAGCCGTCTTCCTTTACAAGAAGAATTAAAACTCAATCCAGAAGCTTCTTATGTGCATCTTTGCTCGAATAACACCGTTGCTGGAACGCAGTACAAAACATTTCCTGAAACAGGCAATGTTCCGGTAGTGGCAGACATGTCTTCAGACATTGTGTCGCGTCGACTTGATGTGTCCAAGTTTGGCGTGATCTTTGCAGGAGCCCAAAAAAATATTGGCCCAGCAGGTTTGGCTTTAGTCATTATTGATAAAGAGTTGGCTGAGCGTTGTCCGGCAACTGTTCCTAACTTTTTTCAATATCGCCATCATATTAAAAATGATTCGCGTTTTAATACCCCGCCTACTTTTGGTATTTACATGGTTGGTTTGGTGATGGATTGGCTTAAAGAACAAGGTGGCTTGGAAGTCATAGAACAGCACAATGAAACCAAAGCCAAAGTGCTTTATGATTTGATGAATGATTTTTATACTTGCCCAATCAAAGAAGAAGATCGTTCTTTGATGAATGTGGTTTTTCGTGTTCAAGGTGGAAATGAAGAGTTAGAAGCCAAGTTTGTGAAAGAAGCGACTGCTGCTGGTTTGAGTGGTCTTAAAGGTCACCGTCTTGTGGGTGGTTTGCGTGCTTCGATTTATAATGCTCAGCCGCTTGAAGGGGTTCAAGCGCTTGCTGACTTTATGAAAGAGTTTCAGAAACAGAATGGCTAAAGTGGAGCCGCTCTGTTCGGTGTTTGGGGAGTGTGGTGGTTGCGAATATCAAGACATTCCTTATGCTGAAGAGACTCGTATTAAAGAAGCAGGTTTAAAAGAGCTTTTTCATATGGAGTTAGGGGTTGGAGATTTTGATCCGATCTTAGTCTCTCCAAAAGAGTATCATTACCGTCATCGGTTAGATCTTTCGTTAAGAAAAACCCGTGATGGAAATGTGATTGGGTTTTCAGGAAAGAATCAAAAGTTTGTGGTGGATGTGGGCGCGTGTCCTATTGCAATGGAGCCGGTTTCAGACTTTCTTCCTGAATTAAAAAAGGCTGCCAATGAATCATTGCCGCCTAAGTACCGAACAGCAACGCTAACGGTAAAGACAGGCGATGACAGTCGCGTTTACTGGGGTGGCATTGGCCGGCGTTCGTTGCGGCAAGAAGAAAAAGATTATTTGTGGACAGAAATTAATGGCAAGCGAATCCACTTTTCTTTAGAGAATTTTTTTCAGGCAAATTTGTCTATTTTGCCAGGTGTGATTGAGAAAATTCGTGCGCTCCCTATTTGGGATAAAGAGAAAGTTTTTTATGATCTTTATTCTGGAGTCGGATTGTTTGGCCTTTCATTAGAAGACTTAGTGAACAAAGTGGTGATGATTGAAGATTCGCCTCATTCTGATAAATTGGCTCAATACAACTTAGCTCAGCTTCAGTTAATGCATGTGGAAGCGCATTGTGGCCAATCTGAAGCCTTGTTTGATTCGTTTATCTCTGGGGAAAAAGAAAAAAAATCAGTGGTGATGGTTGATCCACCGAGAAGAGGGTTGAGTGAGTCTGCTAAAGAAGTACTCAATGCTTCGAAAGATAAGATAGAAGATCTACTTTATTTATCGTGTCATCCTGAGTCATTGATTCGGGATTTAAAAGAGATGATGAAAAAAGGATGGCAGGTTCAAAAAGCAATGCCATTAGACTTTTTTCCTAAAACAGTTCATATAGAAACATTGGTGTGGTTAAAATGAGAATATCAAGATTGTTAGCATTAGCAGGAATTGATTCACGGCGTAAGTGTGAAGCGTATGTCTTAGAAGGTAAAGTAAAGGTCAATGGCGAGATTATTTTAGATTTAGGACGCCAGGTCGATCCAGAAAAAGATCACGTTATCTTTAAAAGAAAACGGATTCAGCTTCAAGAGCCGATTTACTTTATGATCAACAAGCCCAAAGGGTTTGTGACCACAGCTTCAGATCCGAATGCAGATAAGACTGTGTTTGAATTATTGCCTCCAGACTTAGTTAAAGCGATTAAAACTAAGAATGACGTTCGTGTTTTTACGGTGGGGCGTTTAGATAAAGATTCTACAGGCCTGCTTTTATTTACAAACAATGGGGATTTAGCTAATAAATTGATGCACCCTCGTTATAAAGTCGAAAAATGGTACGAAGTGAGAATCGACAAACCTTTTCAAGATGAAGATCAGGTAAAGCTAATTAAAGGAATGTGGCTCTCTGATGGAAAAGCAAAGATGAATGCGGTTGAAAAAAAGTCTGCTGTTTTACTCAAAGTGATGCTCACAGAAGGAAGAAAGCGTGAAATCCGCCGTCTGTTTGCCAAGCTTGATTATAAAGTTAGAGCGTTGCAACGCATCAGCTATGGCCCTTTAAAGCTCAAAGGTCTTAACATTGGTCAAGGCCGTTTTCTAAAATCTAAAGAAATAGAATCTTTAAACAAAGTGGTTTCTTAAAAAGAAGTGCTTTTTATTCTGACTTTATATAAGATTAATTTGATATGAAAAGAAAAACAATTTCATTAATACTCGCTGCCTTATTTCTTTTAGGGGTTTTTTCTCCTTTAGGGCATTTATTGCATGAAGACCATCATGATGAAGTAACCGTCTGCCAAAATGAGTTGAGTGAGTCTTGTGGGGGTGATTTAGATCCTTGTAGTCGTCAAGATCACGACCACTCGTCAGAAACTCCTTCTTCTCATGATTGTTTGTTGTGCCAATCTTCGCAGTTTGCCCCTATTATAGAATCTTCAAAAAATATCCTTTCTTTATCCTTAGCTGTTCTGGAACGATCTCAATCTGTAGATAACGTTGTTTTGTTTTCCAGAAACATTTTCAGCTTAGGTTCTCGCGCACCTCCTGTCTGCTCCTAATTAAGCTTTAACGTTTTATTTGTTTTAATTTAATTTTAAGGACTAAGTAATGAAAAAATTACTATCAATTTTTGTTGCACTGACCCATTGTTTGGTTTGTGCGTGTACTGCTTCTGCCGGGGAGGCAGAAGCGCTTCGCAGTGAGCTTTTTGAGTTGAAAGCAATGATGCAAAAAGTTTCTGACCGTGTTGTGCAGATTGAAAGCCGTATTCAAGTTCTAGAAGGAGGAGAGCCCTCTTCTACTTCTGTGACTGATTTGGTTGAACAAGGAGAACGTCCTGTGCCTCAGCAATTTCGTTCAGGACCCAAACTTGGAACTTCCTATGCTAAGAAAGGGTGGTTGCTCAATCCTGATATCAGTTTGATTTCCAATATGAATTACTTTTTTCAAGATGGAGATGAAACTGATTTTGGCGAGTTTGGCAACGAGGAGTTAAATGTTCAAGAGATTGAATTAGATTTGGCTTCTTATATCTATCCAGGAATAAAAGCTTGGTCTACCATTGCGTATGAACCTGAAGAAGATGAAGTCGGGATTGAAGAAGCGTTTGTTCACTTTGAAACTCTGCCTTACAACGCAAGCGCTACATTAGGACGGCGATTTATTGATTTTGGATTGGTCAATCCAATTCACCAACATTTCCGCCCTTATACTGATTCACCACTTGTGTTCAGCCAGTTATTTGGCGAAGCATTTGTTGATGATGGGTTCTTAGCTTCTATTCTTTTGCCAACACCGGGTGATTTGTCTGCTCAACTTAAAGCCGGGATTTACGACGGACGTAAAGAACTTGTTGAAGAGCATGGTGAAGAAGAAGAGGTTACAACTTCAGTGATATCTGGTCCGATGATGGCCGAAGCAATGGAAGAAGCAGGTCTTGAGTTTGGCAATCATATTTTACATCTTGGAGCGGATCTGAACCATCCTTTAGGAGAAGATGCTGACATTACCTTGGGTTACGATGTGCTTTTAGATGACTTTGAAGGGGATGATTTAGCGATTCAATCAGCTAGTGCGGTTTTGCGCTACTATGTTCCAGAAAGTGAGCAAAAACTGTTATGGCAAAATGAAATTTATGCTGTGACAGGGGATGAAATAGAAGAGCCGCTCGGTTTTTACTCTTTCTTACGTTATTCCATTAATCGCTATTTAGATGTTGGGGTTCGTTATGATTGGACTGAATTGCTAGGTGATGATAGTGAAGAAGCATGGGCTGTGGTGCCATCGGTAACTTGGAATATCACCGAGTCAACTTATGCGCGTGCACAATACCGTCATATTGATGTTGATGGGATTGGTGAAGCGAATGAATTTTGGCTTCAATTTGTCTTTGGCTTTGGTCCCCACTCTCATGGCGTTAATTTCTAGATGGTGTTTACAATGAATAAGTTGATACTTGTACTTGTGTTTATGTTTTCAGCGGTAAATGGTTTTGCCGCTGAGAAACTAAATGTGGTGACCTCTCATCGCATTCTTGAAGACTGGGTTCAGCAGATTGGAAAAGAGCATGTTGAGGTTTCTTCTTTGTATAAGGGGAAGCGTAATATTCACTTTTTCGAACCGCGTCCTTCTCATATTAAGCGCCTTTCTAAAGCAGATGCTTTAGTCATTGGGGGGCTGGATATGGATCCTTGGATGCCTGATTTGATTGCTGCCTCTCGTAACCGTAAGATTCAATATGGAACCGATGGGTTAATTGATCCATCTGTTGATATATTGGTTTTAGAAAAACCAACAGGTAAACTCGATATGAGCTTAGGGGATGTGCATGCTTTTGGTAATCCACACTTTCAGTTTTATAAAGAGAGTGTGCTTAAAGCAATTCAAAACATTGCTGATGGATTGAGTCGGCTCAAACCTGAACTGCGTCAAACCTTCCAAAGTAATGCTCAGGCATACAAAGAAAAGGTGGGCTCTACTTATGATCGCTTAACAGCTGAGTTTGAACCTTATCGAGATACCAAAGTGGTGACATTCCATAAGAGTTGGGAATATTTTGGAGAGCAGTTTGGTTTAGAGATCATCGGGTATTTGGAGCCTAAGCCAGGCATTCCTCCTTCACCTAATCATCTAGCTCAACTGGTTAAACGAATGAAGTTAGAAAATGCCTCTCTTATTTTAGCAGAGAAATATTATTCTAAATCTGCGGTTAATTCATTAGCCAAGGGAACAGGTGCTCAAGTGGTTCCATTAGCTAACTTTATCGGTGAAAGAAAAGAAGACCAAACATACATAGATCTATTGGAAAACAATGTGAAGGAACTGATTGGAGTTTTATCAAAGTAATGAAAAAGAAAACCTCTTTAATTCAGTATGATTTAGTTTCAGTCGGTTATCAAAAGAAAAGCCCGGTATTATCCGGGCTTTCTTTTGCCATCGAAAAAGGGGATTTTATTGGTTTGATTGGGCCAAATGGTTCTGGGAAGACCACTCTTTTAAAAACAGTGTTAGGTTTGCTCAAGCCTTTATCGGGAACGATTTATTTAAACCCAAAAGAGACTCGATTTGGTTATGTGAAGCAACGTCAATATGTGGATGATCTTTTTCCTCTTTCTGTTGGAGAAGTGGTTTTGATGGGGCGCTATGGAATGATTGGAGCTTTGCGCCGCGCAAAAAAAGAAGATGGGTTGCGAGTGCAACAAGCTTTAACCAAACTCGGTATGTTGAAATTGATCGACAAACCGTATCGTGATCTTTCAGGGGGACAAAAGCAACGGGTTTTGATTGCGCGTGCTTTGGTGGTTGAGCCAACAATTTTGGTTTTAGACGAACCAACAAATGATCTGGATATTGCAGGTGAGCATCAGATTATGGAGCTATTGCAAAAGATTAATCAAAAAGAAAAAATGACTGTGGTTGTGGTGAGTCATCTGCTAAATGTTGTTTTAGGTTATGCTCAAAAAGTAGGGCTTACAGGATTAAGCGAGTTTGTGTTTGAGCCGATACAAAAAATTGCAACAAGCCAAACTCTTTCAGAGCTATATGGGCATGAAATTCAAGTTAAGACCGTAAATGGAAAAAAGGTAATTCTTCCCTGTGATTAATTTAATGGAGATTTTTCAAGAGCCATTTGTGCAAGCAGGCCTATTGACAAGTCTGCTCTTAGGAGGGCTGTGTGCTTATTTGGGCATTTACTTGGTTTTAAAACGAATTGTGTTTGTGGGAGCGGCACTTTCTCAGTTGGCTGCTATGGGGATTGCCTTGGGCCATTTGTTAGGTCATTGGATTAACTTGACCCCAGATGCGTTTGCCTATCTCTTTGCCATTGGCGGGGCTGTTATTTTTTGGATTCCATTTTCGAATAAAAAATTGAGTAAAGAGAGTTTGATCGGTTTTGTTTATGCTTTTGCTGGTTCGGCTGCAATTGTCATTTTGTCTAAAGACCCGATTGCAGAGGCAGAGGATCTAGATTTAATTTCAGGGAATTTACTCTTTGTTTCAAACGAGCAAGTCATGGTTTTAGCAGGTGTTGTTTTGGTGGTAGGACTGATTCACTTTTTATTTAAGAAAGAATTTTTGTTTATTTCTTTTGACTCTGAGATGGCTCAAACATTAAAGCTTCCTGTTCGAACCTATGAATTTTTTCTTTATCTTACCTTGGGCTTAACTGTTGCTGTTGGAATTAAGATGGCTGGCATGCTTTATGTTTTTTCTTCACTTGTGGTTCCAGCAGTGATTGGTTTGAGGTTATTTAATCGACTTTCTCTTTCTATTTTTGCTGCTATAGCCTCTATTCTTTTTGCTTCTGTCATTGGAGTGGTCTTTTCTTATATTTGGGACTTGCCTACAGCCCCGACTATTTCTGTTGTGAATGCACTTCTTTTATTTGTGACTCTGATTTTTAAAAGATAGGATTTAATTAGAGCCAATATGGCGCTTTAAATAGTGTCAAAATGTCTCTAATTGGATTCTTTAGTTTTCCCTCTCTATTCTAAGTTCTTTTATTTGCAAGTGCTTATAGCTTTCTCTGTTTTGGCACCTTTTATGCAGTTTATTGAGCTAAAAGGAAAGGAGCGAGAATATGTTTCGCTTTGATAAATTAACTCAAAAAGGACAAGAGGTGGTGGAAGGGGCGCTTAATTTAGCTTCTGAAGCTTCCCATCAAGAAGTGGATGTGCCTCATTTTGTGGTGAGTTTGCTCTCACTTAAGGAGGGGATTGTCCATCCGATTTTAGATAAGTTGGGTGTTTTAGCTCAAACATTATTAGAAAAAGCCAATCAAGCCATTCAGAGTAAACCTAAGGTAGAAGGACAAGATGTGCAGCCTTATTTATCGGCTCGACTTAGAAAATGTTTTGATTTGGCTCAAAAAGAAGCAACTAAGCTTAAAGATGAATATGTGAGCACAGAACATTTGTTGCTCGCGTTAGCTTCTGATTCTGAATGGGGGCTTGATCATAAAGAAGTGCTTAAAACTTTAAAGGAGGTGCGTGGGGTGCACAAAGTTACAGACCAAAATCCAGAAGAAAAATATCAATCTCTTGAAAAGTATGGGCGTGATTTAACAGCCCTTGCTGAAGAGGGAAAACTCGATCCTGTGATTGGACGTGATGAAGAGATTCGCCGTGCGATTCAAGTCTTAACACGTCGGACTAAAAATAATCCGGTTTTAATTGGAGATCCGGGAACAGGAAAAACTGCGATTGCAGAGGGGCTGGCACGTCGTATTGTGGATGGAGATGTGCCCACTAGTTTGCAAAATAGACGGATTGTTGCTTTAGATATTGGGGCCTTGGTTGCGGGTTCTAAATACCGAGGAGAATTTGAAGATCGTTTAAAAGCAGTCTTAAAAGAAATTGAATCTAAAGATGGGGAAATTGTGCTCTTTATTGATGAGATGCACACGCTTGTTGGAGCGGGTGGCGGAGAGGGGTCTGTGGATGCATCTAATTTGCTTAAACCTGCTTTGGCTCGAGGAGAGCTCCGTTGTATTGGAGCCACAACCTTAGATGAATATCGCAAATATGTAGAAAAAGACAAAGCGTTAGAGCGTCGATTTCAACCGATTTTTATTGGGGAGCCGAGTGTGGAAGATGCGATTGCTATTTTGCGTGGTTTGAAAGAGCGTTATGAAATCTTTCATGGGGTGAAGATTAAAGACAGTGCGTTGATTGCCGCAGCCACATTATCAGACCGCTATATTTCAGATCGATTTTTACCGGATAAGGCCATTGATTTAATGGATGAAGCAGCCTCTCATATAAGAATTGAAATTGAGAGTATGCCGACTGAGATTGACGAGCTTGAACGTAAGATCATGCAGCTTGAAATCGAAAAACAGGCCTTAAAAAAAGAAAAAGATAAAGCGTCTAAAGAACGTCTAGAAAAATTAGAAGCTGATTTGGCTTCGTTAAAAGAAAAGTCAAATCACCTTAAAGTTCAATGGCAAAACGAAAAAAAGATCATTGATCAAATCCGAAAAGTAAAGGAAGAGATTGAAAAGAAAAAGATTGAAGAATCTCAATTAGAAAAAGAAGGACGTTTAGATAAGGTGGCTGAAATTCGTTATGGCGTGATGCGTGAACTTGAAGCTGATCTTGAAAAGGCGACTCAGAATTTTCAAAAACTTCAAACCGAGCAACCGATGCTTAAAGAAGAGGTGGCTGAACAAGATATTGCTGAAGTGGTTTCTAAATGGACAGGGATTCCTCTTTCAAAGCTGTTAGAAGGGGAAGTGGACAAGCTTGTGCATATGGAAGATCGCTTAAAAGAGAGGGTTGTGGGTCAAGATAAGTCGATTGAATTGATTGCTAATTCAATTCGGCGTTCCCGATCTGGTTTAGCTGATCCAAATAGGCCTATTGGTTCGTTTATTTTTATGGGCCCAACCGGTGTAGGAAAAACATATCTGACAAAGTCATTGGCTTGGTTCTTATTTGACGATGAAAATGCTGTGGTGCGTATTGATATGTCGGAATATATGGAGAAGCACTCTGTATCGAAGTTGATTGGAGCACCTCCAGGGTATGTGGGGTATGAAGAGGGAGGCCAATTAACTGAAAAGATTCGCCGTCGACCTTATGCAGTCATCTTGTTTGATGAAATTGAAAAAGCACATCCTGATGTGTTTAACATCTTACTTCAAATTCTTGAAGATGGACGTTTAACAGATAGCCAAGGGCGTGTGGTTAATTTTAAAAATGCAGTGATTATTATGACCTCGAATATGGGAAGTCAGCATTTTCAAAATAGTAGTCTCTCACGTGAACAGATAGAAAAGAATGTGTTTGATGAGTTAAAGAAAAACTTTAGACCAGAACTGATTAATCGTATTGATGAGTTGGTTGTGTTTAATAATTTGACTCAAGATCAGATAGAAGAGATTGCCTTATTCCAGTTAAAAGATTTGGAACAAAAACTGTTAGCCAGAAATGTGCATTTAAACGTCGATGAGAAAGCAAAGCATCGTTTGGCTGAAGAGGGGTTTGATCCAGATTTTGGAGCAAGACCCTTACGGCGTTTGATTCAGCGTCAGATACAAGATCCGCTTGCGTTGAAATTGCTGAGTGGTGAAATTAAAGAGGGAGAGACGATCAATATTTCAGCAAATGGGAAGTTCACGTTTGAGAAATCAAAGTCATAACTCTAAAAGATGATCTCCAGCCCAGTATAAGGGTTGGAGATTTTTTTGTTTGAAGTTGGTGTAGAGTATATAGGGGCCGATTTTTTCTTTTTTGAATTTCACTGAAAGATGTTTGTCTGTTTCGGTTTCTTTATCAAAGGTCACAATAAGTGCTGTTTTGTTTGTGAGGAATAAAGGTTCTTTAACACTCGTGTCAGGTTTTTCTTGTCGATTGATTCCTGTAAATAAATTAGATGGATATGTTTGGATCTTCTTTTTTAGGGCTGTTTTTATTCTTGCTGAAAGCCAGTGATCAGCAGCCACAAATTCAATGTTTTTATCTTTAAGTTGTTTGATGATTTGATCGCTCGCCGTAACAAATTCTGAGTCTTTAATTTTGCCTGTCCCTTTATAAGCGTAAAGTTCCATGATTGACCAAAAATATCTTTTTGATTTATTTAAGTTAGCGATATGAATGTAGCGCGCTTGTACAGGATCAAAATGAAAATCAATGCGTGTCCGTCTGATGCGATAAAAAGGATGGGTGCCGTCCCAGAAAAAGGGACCTGATGCTTGAGGAAGATAGAGTACTTCTTGCCAGTTTGATCGGTCTTGAGAGACTTTAATGCTTAATCCGTTGGGGTAGTCTTGCCAGTTGCCTGGATGAATCGAAAGTCGGCTGATCTCTTCTGTTTTGCCCATATCAACCTGAACCCATATCCCTTTTTCTTTAGGTCTATCTGTAGACCAGCGGGTGGTTGCTTTTCCATCAAAAGCTAAGTGGGCCTTTTTCTTCTGAAGTGAGCTGATCCCTTTCCAGTTTGATCGGTCAATCATTTCCCATTGATTTTCTTTTAAACTGAAATCAGAAAAAAGTAAGTAGTCAGGGAGTTGTGTGATTAAGTAATCAACTTTCATTGCCGCTAAACTTTCGCTTAATCCTGTAGGAGTCCCTCTTAAAACAAACGCAATCTTTTCAGAGCCATCTACTTTTTCAGCGTCAGGAGGATAGTTGTCTTGATAAAAATCTGAGAAATAGATTTTTTGTTCGCCTAAGTATTTAAGCTTAAAAATTTCATCAGAATCTTTGTAGGCTCCTTTAATTTCTTTTTTACGTAATGTTTCAAATAAAACGTTGTTGGAATGATTGTAGCGGTGCACCCAATCTGCATGAGCAGGATTGAGAAAAACTAAATTACGCATTTCATGGTGAAGGTTTTGTACGATGCTGTTGCCTAGGAAAAACAGGATGATGAGTGTGCCGACTATTTTTGTTTTGGTGTTTAAGAAAAGAGCAAAACTTCCAATGGCAATGGCTATGATTGGAATAAGGCCAATCAGATAGAGCCCGCCGCCTCCAATTCCGTCAGCAAAAACAGAAGAGCAGGTGATGATGAGAGTGCTGACGAAATAACCGATTAGAAGCCCTTTTCCTTTTAAGAAAGAGGTCTTTTCAAAGAAGAAAAAGTAGATCAGCGAGAGAATTAGAATAATCATTCCAGCCATTAGAGCAATTGAGTAGTGAGGGAAATTAAAGTCGTGGTAGAGGCCAAATGCATAAGCAAGCCCATCACTGAAAAAGGTAGGGGCATATTGGATGAGGTTGCTGGCGCCAACAAACTTGCTTCCTTGAAAAGAGATGAACTCATGTGTGGCGTTGAAGATCCAAACAGGGAGAGACCCAATTATAAAACCAATGACTCCGGGAAGAGCGAGCCTTTTCAATAATGTTTTCGGTTCTTTGATCAGTAAAAAAAGGCCTGCCATGAAAAGAGTGTGGAT
>JAJCYG010000115.1 GCA_029263055.1 Actinomycetes bacterium | reverse complement strand
AAGGAACAACCTTAAAAATTCAACGCACCATTCCTACCGAAGAAGTTCCTTCTAAAGAAGCTGAATCCTCTAAAAAAGAACGCATTGTCGCTGTATTAGCAGAGATTGATTTAGAGTTTGAAAAAGTGCATGAAACAGAATTGATTGAGCATCCCTATAGCGATGAGATTGCCTTTATAGAGGTGCGCTATAGGGGAAAGGTAGATGGTTTTACAGAGTTTAAACCCAAGAGTGCACTGATTCTAGTTGATTTAACTTCAGACAAAAAACATGTTTCTAAAGGTTATAAGGTTCTAGTCGATACAATATCTTTTTTTGATGTTCCTTATAAAGTGATATCTTTTCCTGAAGATCGTTTTGTTCAAGTTGTTCAAGAAGATGAAAATAAGTATGTAGTTAAAATAATGAATTCTAAAGGAATACAAATGGGTGCTGATGTTATAAGTGTATCAGAGCCTCAAGTGTTTCTCCTTTCAAATGGGAATCTTGCTATTGAGAGAGAGACTCCTTCAAAAAGAGCCGGTTTAACAAGCATGGAACTTGTGTTTTTAAAACCAGATGGAGAAGAAATAAAGTCTGAGTATATTGCTAGTAAAAGGGAGGGGAGGATTCTCGTGATTCCTAATGGGGGTTTAGTTCATGTTAAAGGTGAGGATGCCCCAACGGCAATTTATTATGATAATAACGGTAAGGGGGATGAGGGAAAAGCCTATCCAAACTTTTCGGGAGAAGGTTCGGGAGAAGAACTAAGAAGTTATGCTGACCATAATATTGATGTTGAGATAAATGATCAAGGTTTCTTGATTCATCTTTATGACAAAGAGACAGGGGTTAAAAATAAAGATAAGAGCATTCAAATTACTGTAGATAAGACTGAAGTGGTGGAACCTGCTGTAGAAAAGAGCTCTTCTTCATTAGAAGGGGTGCAGGTTCGAACCGAAGAAAACAAAATCGTTGTGGAGCGTATTATAGAAAGTGCTGAAGGATTTCAACTGTTTCGTTTTGAAGAAGAGTTTCCAACAGCATGGACCATTAAAGGGATGGAGCAAAAGCCGCATCCTTATAATCAAGACCTTGTTTTTATGGAAATTGCGATAGAGGGACTAGAAAACGATGTTCACAAAGATCTTTATCTGGTTAATGTTAATCCTGATTTAGGTGACTCAGAGCAACGTATTGTTAAACTGATTGAAGGAATTTATTCTCCAGAAATAACTTTTTTAAAGAATGGCGATGTTCTTGTCACGTATAAAGAAATCGTTGCGGGAGAAGATGACGATGACTTTGATGAAATTATCTCTGAGAAGGACTTAAAATTAGTCACGATTCATTATAAGAAAGATCTTTCTTATAAGTTAGGAATTGAAATTGATTCTGCTAAAAATATTGCTTTTCATCCCTTATCCAATGGCGGTTTTATTGCAACATATACTATTAGTGGTGTGCAGTACGCGGAGTTGTTTGATGTGAATGGAGGTAGGGTAGGAAGCATGTATCGAAGTAACGATGATTTAAACGTGGTTCCCATTGATGGAGGCTATATCATTGTCAAAAAGATGCTGGAATGGGATGTCACGGCGTACGACAACGTTGGAAAAGATGTGCTTGGTGGACCAAGTTCTTCTGTAAAACCTGAAGTTTATCCTCTAGTCAATGGCGGTTACTTGACCCTTGGATATGAAAGAGGCTGGGTCGCTCGTTGTTGGACGAGTGATCACAAACAAATTTCTATGCGTGTACGTTTTAATGAAGAGCCTACATCAGGATTGATGGGGGTGACAGAGAAGCCAGAGATAGAAAGAGTTGAAGGAGTTGGCTTTCTTTTTCATACAGAGAATAGAGTTGTTTACTTTGATGAAGAGGGAAGGCTTGTTGATGATCTAGGAAAAAACTCTGATCAAGTATTTAGTGTTTCTTCTAATTCTGTAGATTTAGAGAATAATCAGTTTTTATTTAAATCAGGAGCCAAATCTCGTAATACTGGTGGTCGTGTTAGCCTTCGTAACGACACAATCCCTTTTCAACGAACTCCTGTAGAACCCAAAAAAGAAGATCCCCTTCAACTCGATTTTTCAGATCACAAATTTAGCATTACCATTCCTAGTATTCAAATAAAGGCCGATCAACCTGCTGAAGTTAAAGAAAAGGTTTCTTTAAAAAGTATTTTATGGTCTGACTTTGATTTAGGTGGAGAAATTGTGAGCGCTGAACAAGTCGCTCATCCTTATACCTCTGAGTATGCTTTGGTTAAAGTGAAGCATAAGCAAGTCTCAGAGGGAGTAGGCATAACTATGACGACTTTGCTCCATATTGATTTAAGAGTGGGTGAAGTCGGCACGATTAAAAAAATTGAATCAACCTTTATAAAAGATGGTTTGGAGGTTTATCCGCTTAAAGATGGAACTTTTATTGTTAAGTGGGCTCAAGGTATTGATAGTTGGCTGGGATGGCGTCTTGATCAGCAAGGTGAAAAAATATCCTCAGGAGCTTCCGGGGTTAGATTGTCTGTAGGAGTCCATCCTTTAGGGGGTTATTATTTTCAATGGCCAAATGGAAAAACTGATTTTCACGATATTGGTGCCTCAGATTTTGATCCTTCTGAACCAAAATCTTTTATGATTGCTCAAGTTGAAACAACTACTGATGGATTTAAGGTTGTTGTTGCCGCTGAAGGAGATAGTTTTCGTGAAGAGAATATAGTGGTCACTCCTGTAGATGCAGGACCTGTCGAGGGTAAAGAAATATTAGTTGAGGTCTCAGGTTCTAATTTAAAGATCGGCATTGAGACTGAAGAAAGAAATTTTAAAGATGAAGCGTTGAAAACATCATTGTCTGCTTTGGGCTTGGCTCCGGTTGAGCTTGCTGCAGGGGAATCGAGTTGGAGTGAGTTTGAAGTGGTGGAGTCTCAGTCGGTTGATACGAGTGAAATTGAGGGAAACAATGGGGCGTACACAGATTCGTTTGGGCGCATCCGTTATATTCGAAGTAAGGATGGCTTTGTTTTAAACATAGATGGCTTTGAAATCCCTGTGTATGACAAAGAAGCAGCTGACGCTGAAAAAGGATCTTACTTGATTCCGATTGAGCGGCATGTGCGAGCTTTAGCACGTCATGTGGAAGCAATTCGTAAAGGGCGGATGGTTTTTAATGTAGGACCACCTGGTTCTGGAAAAACCGCTGTGGGATTAGATTTGGCTAATCGCTTAGGATTGCCCACTCATGTGAAGCCGCAGCATGGCATGGTCGATGAAAAAGAACTCTTTGGAGAATGGATTCAAGATGAAAAAGGAAATTATGTCTTAACCAGTGAGTTTGATTATATTGATCTAGAAACAGGGGAAGCAAGAAGTGAGCTGAGCCGTGAGCAACTTGACTTGCTCAGGTTTCAAGAATTAAAGAAGTTAGGCGTCAAACGAAAATTTAAATCAACCTTTCTTGATTTCTTTTTTAATGGGGGTGTTTATATCTTTGATGAAGGGGCTGTGGGGCGACGGGGTAAAAAGCTGCTCGAGTTGCTCACTTCCTTAGCCCGTGGCGACAAACAGCTCTTTTTAAATAAAAGTCCGGCTCAGGGAGGCATGCTCTTAAAACAGCACCCTCTTTTTCATGTGATTATTACCTCTAATGAAGGGCGCGAACCTATTTCACCTGATTTAATGGCTGAACTCGACACCTATTTCATGAACAATGATTTTACAGACCGTGAACTTGAAAAAATACTCTATTCCATTTATCGCAACGCGCCAAACTTAACAGATAAAGAACGTTTTTCGCTCATTCAACGCCAAATCCGTGTTCATCGTTCCATTTTAGCCCTTCTTGAATACAGTGATGATGGCGAGCGATTAGCCGAAGTGTATCAGTTTGGCCTGCGTGAAATCATTTTTGCGGCTAAAGATATTGTTGCTTATTTAGATCGTTTTCCTAAAGACAAAGAATTAGCCTTTGTCGATAAAATTCATTCTGCTTACTATAAATTACTCCAAACCCCTGAAGAACGAAGTGCGGTTTTAAAAATCATCCAACGTCACTTTCGTCCAGTTGAAGAAGCTGGTAACCAATTGCTGCGACGCATTGAAATTATAAGCCGTTCAATGAATAACCCGTATTACCAAGGAAAGATTTTAACAGACCTGGCCATTGCAAAGTATGTTAGAGGGCGAACCCCTGAACAATTTCAAAGTGTGACTCAAGATCTACAAGCTATTCAAGACCCTGTGATGCGAGTAGAGGCTTTTATCAAATTGATTGAAACAGTGGCTCAAAGTGGATTTGAACGAGATAAAAATGCGATTGTTAAATTAACCTTAATCTTAATTGCTCAAGTGACAGATATAAGTGAGAAAAGTCGTTTATTGCGTCAGTTAAAGGAATTGGCTGGGGAAAAAGAGATTGAAATTGATTCTGAATATTATGTGGTAGAAGTTCGGTCATTAACAGAGGCTATCAACCAAACCTCTGATGAAGCCGCGCTAAAACCATTGGTTGAGCAGCTTCAATCTTCTCTGGGCTCTTTATTGAGTGTGAAAGATGGAATGGAATTAGTTGAAGAGTCGCTGACTGCATTTTTGAGTATTGAGCAAGGGAGAGTGCGTGATCTTGATGCCTTGATGCTGATTTTTGAACCCATCTTAGAATATGCTATTTTTACTCGATCAGAAGCACTCTGGAAAGAAATCTTGTTTGGACAATTTGAAAAAATCCGTTTTTCTAAAGAGGATGTTAAAGAGTATTCATTTAGCCTTTATTATGCCACTGATTGGATGGATCAATATCTCTCTAAGTGGGGATTATTAGAGTTAGATGGTGATGTTGAAGTCAGTCAGTTTTTCCCAAAAGATCATTTATACTTTCTTTATCTCTCTTCGAAAAATAGAGCAACATGGATTGAGCAAGTTAATATAACTGCGATTAAAAAAGAAGAGTTGTTCTCTATTTTATCGATCTTAATCTTAAAAGGGGATCTTGACCATTTTAAACAAGTAACAAACAAGTTTAAAAGCTTAATTGACGAAGATCTTTATGAAGAAGTTTTAGCTCAAATCGCATGGGCTCCTCCAAACAAAATGCGTTCTTTTGTTAAAGCAATGATTTCTTTAGATCCATGGAAGAAATATAAAAAAGAGCGTTTTGGAGTTCGATTGGGTTTAGATTCAGCGCGAGCTGAGCTCTTAACTCTTGAAGGAGAGGCGGCTGAAGCATTAGACCCTTATGAAGAATTAGAAGGAGAAATGATTCCTGATGAACTGATGGCGTTAAATTTAAGTGGAAATTTAGTTAAAAATATTTTTTGGAGTTTGATTAAGTCAAATACAGATCTAACCACTCCTTTTGGAAAACAAGCGATTCGCCGTGATTATCTAGAGCAATTTAAAAAGCCAGAAGAAAATTATAAAATTATTCCGTTCTTTGATAAGGAATTATTAAACCAATTTTTTATAAAAGAGAATTTAGAAAAAAACTTTATAGAAGTGTTTTCTTTGTTAGAGAAAAAAGAAAATAAGGAAGAGGAGTTCTCTATTTTGTTAGAAATGATTTCTTCGATAAAACCAAACGAAGAAGAGGAACAGATTTTTTCATTTTCGTCATCAGATATTGTCTCGTTAACTCCAAAAATAGTTTTAACTAAAGCAGAAAAAATGTTGAAAAAATTACAAGCCGTTAAAGAAAAGCTATTAAGTCAATCAGATCCTAGATTATTTATACAAGAATTAGATTCATTTATAAAAGAGTTTGAAGCGTATTTAACATACTTGAGATTTTTAGATGAGGATGTTGAAGAAGGGGCTAAATCGATTGTTGACCTTTCTTTGGCTGCTGATTTTTCACAAATTGAAGCGTTTAATGAACAGTCTTCTGAACCAGATCGCTTGATTTGGTTGAGTGCAGCCTTAAAATTAATCGATTATTTGCGGGAGGAAGAGACTGAAGGGGATATTGAGTCAGTTGAGCGTTATGCGGATGCGCTTTATTTGAACTTTGGTTTGGGAGCTGAGCGTCAATTAAAAGTGACGCGTGATGAAAAGTCGGTCTATATTTCTGATGTGAAGTTATTACGTGGTAATGAGGTCTCTTCTGAACGTTCAGCTACAGTCCCTTTTATTCGAAGTGAAGAATCTGCTATCCGTGGCATTGCACAAGGCTTTGCCGGTAAAGTGGCCACTATCAGTTTGCTTGAAAATGGAGCGCGTATTGATGATATTTTAACCTTTTTAGCCAATGAAATGGGGTATCGCCGTGTTTCAATGGCAGGGACTCGTTTTAAATCAGTTGAAACTCTTTTTGGTGGCATTGAAATTTTTGAATCAGTTGATTTGGAATCACGTAAAGAAGTGTCTTGGAGTCCAGGGTTAATCACACGCTACATGGTTGAAGAGCCCAATACTCTTTCAGAAGAATCCGTGATTCTTGATATTCGTAACCTGCATCAAATTCCGCGTGATGTGCGTAGTACTTTATTTCAATTGCTTCAAGATGGATACTGGGATGTTTACTTAGGTGAGGGGGAAAAGAAACGTCTCTACTTACCTAAGAACGTTAAACTTCATTTTACTCTTCCAGCAGGTGTAGAAGGAGATTTAGAATCAGCTCTTTTCTCGCGTGTGGAAAAAGTGTTTGTGAGTGGATTGCGGTATGACCCTGAAATGGAGTGGGAGCTGCGTGAAGAGATGAGTTCCTTAACCGAGTTAGAAACCGTGATTCAATCACTTCATGGTTTGAGTACAAGTGAGTCCAAATTAATTGGTAAGGTGCTTACCCTTCTTTATTATGATGACGGTGGTTTTTATCTCGACCCTGATCGAGCTCCTTCTCAATGGGAAGGGGGCTTTTATTATGATATCCATGCAGGCGATGGATTAGAAATAGCTGCTTGGATCAAACAAGCCTTTGATTATGAACAAGCTAAACTAGGGCGTTCCCTGAACAGTTCAGAAAGAAGAGACTTAGCTCTGCTTGAAATTTACCGCTATGTGATGATGAAAGTGCGTGAAGTCGATCAAGAAAAAATAGACAAAAACTTTCAAACCTTTTTTAGATTTACCCCTCCTAAAATGCCAGTAATGAAAGTCGATAAAGAGACTGGTTTGGTTTTAGAAGTGATGGGTGTGGGTGTGTCGCCTAATGAGACAAAGGCAAAACGCCCTGAAGAAGTTGATCCTAATTATCGATTAACATTGGTTCCTTCCATGGCGTGGCGCTTAAGTGGCATCTTGCGCGCAATGAGTCCGAGAAAAGATCGCTTTGATCGTTTGAAACCAGGGCGTTCTGTTTTAACGGTTGGGAATTCAAGTATGGGTAAAACAACTGCAGGTGGTTTTTTAACTCAAATCTTAGGCCTTGAAGATTACTTTGTTTTTTCTGTGGATGGGCAAACCGAAGAGAGTGATTTGACTTGGGAGTATGTGGCCAATCCACAAGCAGGTCAACGAACTGAAGATGGCTTGCGTGTGCATGGTCGTTTTGCCAAAAGTGTTCAACCTTTTCTAGAACGATTTAAGCAAGACAATCAAGTGATCATGATTGATGAAATCAATTTAAAACCAGAAATTCTTTCCTTCTTTGTGTTATTAGCTCAAGGAGCAGAACATATTTACCTAGATATTCCAGGTGAAGAGAGCCAGTTCTTCAAACGGGGTAAAAATGTGACCGTGCTTCTTTCAATGAATGAAGAAGATGAAGAGTTGTTTAGTGGGCGTGGAGCATTAGACCGCTTTTTAAAAGCTGAACAAGTCACGATTCGTTTTCCTTCAAAATATTTGCGCGAAGAAGAGATTGCTATTGATGAAGAAATGGGAGGTTTGAGACAAGAAGCCAATGTTGAAGTGCTTGATTTGAGCCCTGCTGTTCGAAAACGGTTGTCTGAAGTGGCCCGTGTGGGGCATTGGCCACCTATGAGCACTCAGTTTGATCCTGATTTTATTCGTCGATTACTTAAAGCTTTAGAGCAGGATGGGCTTAAAGGGATGGCAGCATTACTTAAAGGAGCACTTTCAAGTGGAAAAGAAGTGGGGTTAGATGAAGAAAAAATTAAAGCCATTATTCGAGAGGTAAAAGCTAAAAGTTTGGTTCCAGCTCCTATGATTCCTTTAGTTGAAATGCTTTTAAATGGTTTCTTAGAACAAGAACGTATTTTAATTGTGCGCAAAGAGTATGCAGACAAAATTGATGAAGTGACACGTATTGTTAAAACGTACACTGCTAAAACGGAGGTTCCGGTCACACAAGTTGTGGTTGGAGATAAAGCCTTTTTTGTGCCAGCAACAGGATTGCTTTCGTTGAGTTATAAAGATGTGGCTCAACGAAGCTATCAAAAGCTTCTTGGGATTGCCCGTCATGAAATAGGGCATGTGCTCTTTACTAGGTTTGATGCGATGAAAAAAGTAATTGATTCCAAAACATTAAGTCCAGAGGCTCAAGGCTTTTTTGAACGTGTCTTTAAACGTGCTGCCGGTGATGAAAGTTTTTGGCAATACTTTATTGCTGAGCGAGAAGATGTCTGGATTAATTTTGTGATGAGCAACTCTGAAAATGAATTAGACCCTTATTTATGGGAAGACAATTGGTATGAGTACTATTTTAAATCTCGAATCGCTTTTGGTATGAGTGAGAGCGAAGCCATTGAAACAGCCCAAACAAAAAAGAAGAAGCCCCTTGGTTTAACTCGAGATGAAAAGGTGATTTTGAGGCCTGCTGATTTGACAAGCGTCATAGAGGTCCCTGAAAAAGAACGTATTTTAAGTTCTTATTTTCAAAATGCTTCATCGCATCCGCATATGACATTCTCAAATGAACTTTTTCGTTATGCGCATACTGGAAGTTATTCCCTTATGTTTGAAGAGCTGAGAAAAAGCCCTGAGAGGTTGCACCAAGAAATTGTGCAGCGTGTTGAAGAGTCTCAACCCGAATATGATTTGGTTTCTATAGGAGAAAATGATTTAGGCGAGACAGATACTCAAATAAAACCTGACCGAACCATTGATCGAAAGCGTTTTTCTAATACGAGTAAACATAAAGCTGCCATTGAAAGAGAAACGCAGCGAGCTGTGGAATACACCTTAAGAAAGTTTGCAGAAAGCCCTACTTTGATTTCAAATTTTATGGCTCTATTTGATCAAAAGAAAAAGCCAGATCCTTCTCCTGCCGGAGGGCCATCGCCAGATATTCCACCAGAAGTACAAGATTTATTAGATCAGTTATCTGATGCAACTCAATCTGCTCAAAGTGGCGGTGAAAGCAAGCCAGGTGAAGGTGAAGCAGGCGAAGGAAAACCAGGCGAAGGCCAGCCGGGTGAAGGTGAAGTTGGTGAGGGAAAACCAAGCGAAGGCCAGCCAGGTGAAGGTGAAGTTGGTGAGGGAAAATCAAGCGAAGGCCAGCCAGGTGAAGGTGATGCGGGTTCTGGAGAAACTGGTGAGTTAGGGGCTGCTGAGACAAGTAAGGGGATTGGCGAATCAATGAAAGACTTTAAGCCAAGTCCTAAAGATGGGGATCTTGAAGGGGCGATCAACGAAATATTAGAGGGAATGAAAAGCAAGCCAAAATCAAAACCTGGAACCAGCAAATCTAAACCTTCTTCTGCATCACCAAGTTCTGTAGAATCCAAATCAGCTACAGCAGTTGAAGAAGCTGATGCCATGAAAAAATATCTTGAAGCAGTGGCACCAGAAAAGAGCAAAGCAAAATCAAGTTCCGCTAAAGTAAAAGAATACATTTCAAAAGTGACTCAGTCATCGCGGCGTTATGCCCGTCAAATTCGTCGTGTTTTATTAGGTCAAGCTCAACGTGAATATGAAATCTATTCTCGTGGAGGGGGGCGTTTTAGTTTGCAGCGTTTCTTAGAATGGAAACAAAAATTTATGGTTAAAACCATTGAAGAGACTGATATTGAAACCATTGATGTGGAACTCTTAATTGATTTGAGCGGGAGTATGGGGTCAGCTAAAGAGCAGTTAGCCAATTTAGCTGTATTAATGGCAGCAGAGTTAGGTGATTTAGGGGATGTGGGTATTAATTTTCAAATTAGAGGGTTAGACCATACGGGTGTGCCTGTGATGTTTCGTCCATTTCAAGTTTCGCGAGGCAAATTGAAAAAAGTGAAACCTGAAGAATTGTTAGAGATGTTTGAGCAGATGTTGTCACATATAGGGAATCATGGTGCTGAAGATTTTACCCAAGCACTTGTTCAATCTAAAGAAGCCTTTAAAGGAAGAAAAACAAAACACAAATTAGTCTTTTTAGTGAGTGATGGACAAGACACGAGTGGAAGGCTTTCTGAAGGAACTGATGGGCGTTGGGTGAATGGCAATCCTGGTTTTCGTCCTATTTTAGATCAACTAGAAAAAGAAAAAGTGAGTGTGATTGGAATTGGGATTAGTGATGGGGGTTGGTATGGTTCCAAGCCAATCAATATGTTTGATCGCTACATTGAATTAGGAAACCGCTCTGATCTGATTGGTGAATTTATTTTAAATGTGATTAAAGACAAAGTGACAAAAAGCCGTAATCGCCCCCTTCCAGAAGGGAATTTAGAGGAGCGTTACAAAATCTTAAGCAAAAAGTCTGTAGATCCTGGTTCTTTAGGTTTTCGCTCCAAAGCTGACTTGCTGACTTTATTAGATTTGCAACGCCGTGGGTTAGTGGATGATTTGGATCATCAAATGGTTTTAGACCGACTCTCAGCTCATTCAAAGTTGACAGAGAGTCAACTTTCTCCAGGTGCCGAAGTGCCTCTTCTCGAAGGGCTTGGCGTGGCTCCATCTAGTCGAGAAATAGATATATCACTATAGCTTAAACACCCTATTACAAGTATATTAAATAAATAATTGACATTAATACTTTAATTTGATATCCTAGAGTTAGAAACAATGGGGCAGCTGACAAGTGAAACAATTAGTAAACATGAAGTTAGCTAGAAGATCTGTTGAGGTTAATCCTAACAGTTCTTTTTTATTTGGGTTACTTGGGTGTCTCGGGAAGGAAGTAAGTTATGTCGTTTGAAGATAAAAGCATCAAATGTGTGGAGTGTCAGGAAGATTTTACCTTTACGGTAGCTGAGCAGGAGTTTTATGCTGAGAAAGGGTTTAAAAACGAGCCCGCTCGTTGTAAGCCTTGCCGCTTAGAGAAGAAGAAACGATTTAAGAAGAGTTTTATCGTGACTTGTGCTTCTTGTGGTGAAGAAACTGATGTGCCATTTAAGCCAATGGGAATCAAACCGGTTTTGTGCCGTTCTTGTTTTCAAGCTCAAAAAAGTGCCTAGTTGTGCTATGCTATAGGGCATGGTTTCACTTTTAAGAAATTTTCATTTCATCACTTTAGTTGTTTGGATAGGGGGAATTGTTTTTTTCTCCTTTATCCTTACACCTACTTTGTTTAAGCAATTATCTAAAGAAATTACTTCTAAGGTCTTGGATGTTGTTTTTCCGAAATATTATTTCATGGGGATGGTCTGCTCAGTGCTCGCCTTAATCACTTCTTTTACTCAGGGGTTACGTTTAACCGGAAGCACAGTCTTACTTCTGTTAATGTTAGCCATGACCTTTTATGCAGGGCTTTCCCTCTATCCTAAGGCGCATCAACTCAAAATTGAAATAAAGGGCTATTCTAATGAAAAATCAGTTCCTGCAGAGGTAAAGTCTCAATTTAAGAAAACGCACAAATGGGCTGTGATTCTCAATATGTTGGTGCTAATCTTCGGTTTTATCTATATCTGGTGTTTTTTAGCTAAAAATAGTCTGCTTTAACCTTTATTTTAAGCTTGTCCCATCTGCTCGCCTGCTGCTACAATTCCTTGCTCAAAAAATGGGCTCATACTATGGAAAATAAAGAATTACAAAGACAACTTGAACACTTTGCAACAAATGGGTTATACCAACCTCAATTTGAAAAAGATGCATGTGGTGTGGGGCTTTTAGCCAACATTACCGGCAAGCAATCTCATGACATTGTTGAAAAAGCAATTGAAGTGGTTGTGAATTTGGTTCACCGGGGTGCAGTGGATGCTGACAAAGCAGGGGATGGGGCTGGAATTTTAATTCAAGTCCATCAACCCTTCTTTATAAAGGAAGCAGAAAAATTGGGAGCTAAGCTCTCAGACCCAACCATCATTGGTGTGGGGATGATCTTTTTTCCTAAAAAAGAGGTTAAAGCTCAGCAACGTTGCCGTCAAATTGTTGAAGAAACAATTGCTGCCAATCAACTCGATCTTTTGGGTTGGAGAGTGGTTCCTATTAATGAAAAAGTATTGGTTAAAAAAGCTTTAGATACCTCGCCTCAAATCGAACAAGCTTTAATCGGAAATAAAGAAAATCTTTCAGCGCTTGATTTTGAGCGTGCGCTCTACATTACTCGAAAAGAGATTGAGAAAAAAGTTTCAGAAGAAAAAATTGAAGATTTTTATATTCCTTCTTTCTCATCAAAGACAGTTGTCTACAAAGGTCTTTTTGTGGGTGACCAATTAAAATTTTATAAAGACTTACTCAATCCTGAAGTCAAATCTGCTTTAGCTATTATTCACCAACGTTACAGCACAAATACATTTCCTAATTGGTATTTGGCGCAATCATTTCGTATGTTGGCGCACAATGGTGAAATCAATACATTGCGTGGAAATGAAAATTGGATGCGTGCCCGTGAAGCTGATTTAGATTCTTCTGTTTGGGGTGACAAAATTGAAAAACTCAAACCTTTGATTCAAGAGGGTGGGAGTGATTCTGCAGCATTAGATAATGTGCTTGAAGCCTTGGTGATGTCGGGTCGTTCGATTTTACATTCGCTGACTATGTTAATGCCTGAGGCCTATCAAAACATGCACAACATGGATCCTGATTTAAAAGGGTTTTATGAGTACCATGCTTGTTTGATGGAACCTTGGGATGGACCGGCTGCCATTGCATTTACTGATGGAGACATTATTGGAGCGCGTTTAGATCGAAATGGATTGCGTCCTGCGCGTTACTTGGTGACGGATGATGGATTAATGATCATGGGTTCTGAAGCAGGAATGCTTGAAGTGGATGATGCGCATGTGGTGCGTAAAGGGCGTTTGGGACCTGGACAAATGATTGCCGTAGATACAGTCAAAGGCGTGATGTTGACTGATGAGATGATCAAAGAAAAACTCGCTTTCCAAAAACCATATAAAGATTGGGTAGAAAATAATTTAGATCGTATGGTCAGTCATTCTTTAAAAGAACATCCCGTTGTTCATGTGGATGAGTCCACATTGCTGCAGCGTCAAGTTGTCTTTGGTTACACCATGGATGATTTGATTTATTTGCTTAAGCCGACCATTCAAGATGGTAAAGAACCTGTTGGATCAATGGGAGATGACACCCCTTTAGCTGTGATGTCTAAAATGCCGCGTCAGTTGTTTACTTATTTCAAGCAGTTGTTTGCGCAGGTGACCAATCCTGCTATTGATCCTATTCGTGAGCATTTGGTCTTTTCATTAAATACAGCTGTCGGTAAAAGAGGGAATCTTTTTGAAGAAAAAGAAGAGCATGCCAAAATGCTCAAGTTTCCAAGTCCTATTATTCTTGATAATGAGTTGAGTCTTCTTTTAAGTAACAAAGATTCTGATTATCAACACGCTAAACTCGACATGCTTTTTGATGCGTCTTTAGGTGAGCAAGGTTTGAAGCAAGGTGTGGACCAGCTTTGTGATGAAGCGCTGAAACAGGTGCAAGCCGGTAAAACATTAATTGTGTTGTCTGATCGGAATCTAAATGAAAAAAGAGTGCCGATTCCTTCATTGTTAGCTGTTGGGGCAGTGCACCATCATTTGATTCGTCATAAAATGCGCATGCATGCCAGTCTGATTGTAGAGACCGGTGAAGTACGCGAAGTGCATCACTTTGCCACATTGGTTGGTTATGGTGCGAGTTTGATTAATCCTTATTTGGCTTTAGAAACCATTGCGAGTTTGATTCAAAAAGGTGAAATTGAAAACTTAGAAATTGCTCAAGCCTTTAATAACTACCGTCAAGCCATGGATAATGGTTTATTGAAAATAATGTCTAAGATGGGGATCTCAACCATTTCAAGTTATCGTGGCGCGCAAATGTTTGATGTGCTTGGTTTAGATAGCGATATTATTGAGGATTGCTTTGTGGGAACCCCTTCCAAGATTAAAGGAATTAGCTACAACGAAATCGCTAAAGACTATCTTACGTTCCACAGTAAAATTTACACACCCAATGAAAACGGATCCAAGCTTTCGATAGGTGGGTATTACCGTTACCGAGGGGATGGAGAGTTTCACTCATTTAATCCTGCGGTCTTTAAAGGGATTCACAAATTAGCCAAGTCTGGCGATTACGAAGATTATAAAAAATATGCGCAAGCTGTGTATGATCGCGAGCCAATGTGTTTGCGTGACATGCTTACTTTTGCTCAAACCAAATCGATTTCAATTGATGAAGTGGAGCCGATTGAAGCGATCACACGTCGTTTCACAACTTCGCCTATGTCTTTAGGTGCGTTAAGCCCTGAAGCACATGAAACCTTAGCCATTGCCATGAACCGCATTGGTGGCCGAAGTAATTCAGGTGAGGGTGGAGAAGATGTGCGCCGGTTTGCGAAAAAAGAGAACGGGGATTGGGCTTGTTCGCGTACCAAGCAAGTTGCTTCTGGCCGATTTGGTGTGACGCCAGAATATTTGGTCAATTGCGAAGAACTACAAATTAAAATTGCTCAAGGAAGCAAGCCTGGTGAAGGGGGACAATTACCAGGTCACAAAGTGACTGAGTATATTGCTTACTTGCGTCATTCAACATTAGGTGTGACTTTAATTTCACCTCCACCGCATCATGATATTTATTCGATCGAAGATTTAGCGCAATTAATTTATGACCTCAAACAGATTAATCCTAAAGCTAAAGTTAATGTGAAGCTTGTGAGTGAATCTGGCGTGGGAACCATTGCAGCAGGTGTGGCTAAAGGTCACTCTGATGTGATTATGATTAGTGGACATGATGGTGGGACCGGGGCTTCTCCGTTGTCTTCAATCAAACATGCAGGTTCTGTTTGGGAATTAGGCTTGGCTGAAACTCAACAAGTCTTAGTGTTAAATGATTTGCGTGGGCGCATTACCTTGCAAACAGATGGTGGGCTTAAAACAGGGCGCGATATTTTAGTGGCTGCTTTGCTTGGAGCTGAAGAGTTTGGATTTGGAACTGCAGCATTGGTGGCTGAAGGGTGTGTGATGGCGCGTCAATGTCATTCCAATACCTGCCCGGTTGGTGTGGCCACACAACGTGAAGATTTGCGGGCTAAATATCATGGAACGGCTGATGGCGTGGTGAACTTTTTTCAAGGTGTGGCTCAAGAAGCACGAGAAATTTTAGCTCAACTTGGTTTTCGTAGTATGGATGAATTGATTGGTCGCGTTGATTTATTAAAACGCCGCGAAGATTTAGCTTATTACAAATTAGACAATATTGATTTGTCGCCGATCTTATTTGATCCTGATCCAACCAATAAAAAAGCGAAGAAGTGTGAAATGGAACGCAATGCATTGCATGACGATCATCCTTTAGATGAACAGATTATTAAAGATGCCATGAAAGCCATTGAGACAAAAGAAAAAGTTGAGCTCTCTTATAAAGTGCGCAGTATTCACCGTTCAGTTGGGACGCGTCTCGCTTATGAAATTGCTTCACGGTATGGCGATAAAGGCTTGCCTGATGGAACCATTCAAATTGGTTTAAAAGGGAGTGCCGGCCAAAGTTTTGGGACGTTTAATATTAATGGAGTTCGTTTCATTCTCGAAGGAGAATGTAATGATTATGTGGGTAAAGGCATGGTTGGCGGTCAGATCATTGTGAAGACTTCGCCAGATGCGGCTTTTAATCCTGCTGACAATGTGATTATTGGAAACACTGTTTTATATGGAGCCACAGGCGGAGCACTTTTTGTGAATGGCCGCGGTGGAGAGCGTTTTGCTGTGCGTAATAGTGGGGCGTGGGCTGTTGTTGAAGGTTTAGGCGATCATGGTTGCGAATACATGACGGGTGGCGTGATCTTAGTCTTAGGTGAAACCGGACGTAACTTTGGTGCCGGAATGACCGGAGGAAAGGCGTTTATTTATGACCCACATCGTGATTTTCCTAAAAAGTACAATGATCAGTTAATCGGCATTCATGAAGTCAAAGAAAATGAAGATATTAAAATTTTACAACTCATGCTCAAAAAACATGTTGAGTTTACAGGCAGTAAAAAAGCCCAACAAATCATTGATAAGTTTGATGAGTGTTTGCCTCTATTTTGGAAAGTCGCTCCGCTTAGCCAGCCCTCTAAACCTCAGTCTCCAATCGTGGTTAAAACAGGCCTAGAACGGCAACTCTCAGTCCCATTCGGAGAATAGCGTCATCCTGAGGAAGAGCGTAGCGATGACGAAGGATCTAGATGACTAAAAAAAATCAAAAAATCCATGTGGGTTCAGTTAAAGATTTTAAAAACAACACCAGCCGAAAATTCGAATACCTTCAAGACAAAGAAAAAAAAGAAGGGGTCGTCATTCGTTGGAAAGATGAATTCCACGCATATGAAAACCTCTGTCAGCACTTGGCGCTTTCTTTAGATTTAGAAGACAATGACTTTTTTGATTATTCAGAAAAGTTCTTAGTCTGCAAAACTCATGGTGCTTTTTATGAACCAGATACCGGTAAATGTGTGGCGGGTCCTCCCATTGGCAAATCATTAGTAGACCTTAAAGTCAGTATCGAAGGCAAAGAGTTGTTTGTCGAAATCAGCCATGATAATTAAAGTGGCGGTTGCCATTGTTGAGCATCAAGGAAAAATCCTTATTTCTCAGAGAACTGAAGATCAAACTTTGTCCGGTCATTGGGAGTTTCCAGGTGGTAAAATAGATTTAGGTGAAACCGTAGAAGCCTGTGTGGTACGTGAGCTCAAAGAAGAGCTTGATATTGAGGTCAAACCAAAGAAAAAAGTGTGGGATGTGACATATGATTACCCTGACAGAACCATTGAGTTAAGTTTTTTTATATGTGATTGGGTTGGAGGTGAGCCCAAATCTATGGAAAACCAAACGTTTAAATGGGTTGCGCAGGATGAATTGACTCAATACACTTTTCCTCCAGCAAACAAAGAGCTGATTGAGAAATTGAGTAAAAAAGAGATTAAGTTATGAACAACCAAGAGTTTTTAGGCAAAGTGCTCGCTGCTTATGGCGGTATTGAGAAACTTCAATCCATTAAAGATATTCAAACTTCTTTTGATTTTTCTTTTTTTCAACCTAATGGAACAGAAATGTCAGGAAAAGGGGAGGAAAAGTTTGAGTTCCCCAATAAAAGTTATTTTAAATTTGAGTTTCCTGAATTGGTAATGATTAATGCCACAGATGGAGAGGATGCGTGGCAAACTGAAAATGATGCGGAAGCAACTGAAATTGATCAAGACCGGTTTATTTTAAATGCGCGGTTGCGCTCTTTTCCTCTTTTTTTAACTCAAGAAGAGACAAACTGGCAGTACAAAGGCTTGGTTGATCTGGATAATTTTGATCAAGTTCATTGGGTGCAGGTGGTTTACTCTGAAAAGGAGAAGATAAGCCTTTATCTAGATCCTTTAACCTTCTGGTTGAGGCGTTACCAAGGGCCTTCTAAGGTAATGGGGCGCAATGTGACTACTGTGGTTGAATTTGAGGCCTATGAAAAAGTAGAGGGAACCCCTTTCCCTAAAGAGCAGCTCTTTCTTATAAACGTCAACAAATTCCAACAAAGGTCTTTTCAGGAAATTAAGATTAATTCTGGTTTAGAAGACTCTATCTTCCAAAAGTAGACTTCAGGAGTAGGGAAATGCTACAATCACTCTTTTCAACAACTAATGATTAAGTCTCTTACTTTATATCTTATCGCCTTGAGTTGTTTGACAATGCCTTTAGCTTTAATGGCAGATGATTCCCTATCCCCTAATTTAGTCCCTCCATTAAAAAAGAAAATGAAAATCCCAACGATTGTGATTGATCCAGGGCATGGCGGGCAAGATCATGGCGCCACTTCAAGTAGTGGTATCTTAGAAAAAAAAGTTTGCTTAGATATTGCGAATCGAACAACCGAGTTGTTAAAACAAATGGGGTTTGAAGTGGTGATGACTCGAACCGATGATCAATTTATTCCATTAGGAGATCGCGTTAAATTTTGTGAACAGCATCAGGGTGATCTTTTTGTTTCCATTCACGCCAATGCGGCTCCGAATAAAAAAGCAACCGGTTTTGAAACCTTTGTTCTTTCACCTAACAAAGAAGCAAAAGGAATTGAAAAATACGGGGGTTTTTTCACTTATCTTAGTTTGAACTCTAGAGGAAAAAAGAGCTTAAAATTAGCTAAGCTGGTTCAAGCAGAAATGCTCAAATCAACGGGCTCTGAAAATAGAGGCATTAAAATGGCCAAGTTTAGAGTCTTGCACCAAAAAAGAGTCCCAGCTGTTCTTGTTGAAACCGGCTTTCTCTCAAATAAAGAAGAAGCCAGCAACCTTAATTCCCCAGAGTACTGCGACAGAATCGCCTCAGCCCTCGCCAAATCAGTCCGCCGCTACTGCCGTTTCTAGCTTAAAAAGTCGCAAAAGAGCTTTGTTCATGTTAGAATCCCTCTTTAACTTAAGGAGTTACAGCATTAAGTGGGGGTATTTTGAGTAAAGCGGTTATTTTGGTCTCTGGTGGGTTGGATTCAGGGACGCTTCTTTATTATTTGAAGAAAAAGAAGGTCTCGCTGCATGCGCTGGTGTTTGATTATAAGCAGCGGCATAAGCGGGAGCTGAAAAGTGCGGTGGCGTTGTTACGGGTAGCTAAAGTCCCTTTTGAAAAGATTGAGTTGGAGTTTCCTTGGAAAGGGAGTGCGCTGACGGATAAAAAGGTGAAGTTGCCTAAAAAGCGTTCGGTTAAGCGGATGTCTACAGGGATTCCATCAACCTATGTGCCTGCGCGTAATTTGATTTTTTTGAGTTTGGCTACGGGTTATGCTGAAGCGATTGGAGCAGAGAAAATTTATTATGGAGCCAATGCGCTTGATTACAGTGGGTACCCGGATTGTCGGCCTGATTTTATTGAGTCGTTAAATCAGACCATTAAAAAAGGGACCAAACGAGGGGATGAGAAAAAAGCAATTAAGATAGAAGCCCCTTTAGTGAATAAAACCAAAAAGGAAATTATTGAAATAGGAAAACAATGTGGTCTTGATTTTGGAAAAACATGGTCTTGCTATTCAGGTGGCAAAAAACCATGCGGCGAATGCGATTCATGTCTCATCCGCGCCAAAGGCTTCACCGAAGCCGGTTTTCCAGACCCACTAACAACCAAAAAGTAAACACCGGTACCGGGTACTGGTGTTTACTTTTTTGATGATGATGAAAATGAAGATGACGACGACAACTAAAAATAAATCAGCGAAGGTGCATGAGGTTTTTGTCTCGCGGCAAGGGGAGGGGCCTTATGTGGGAGAGAAGCAGGTTTTCTTTCGGTTTTCTCGCTGTAATATGACCTGTAATTATTGTGATACGGATAATTCGATTGGACAAACTGAGTCTGTTCATTCGATTCTTGCTCAATTAGAAAAAGTCTATTGGCAAGAGAGTAAGATTCAGAGTATGAGTATCACGGGTGGAGAGCCGTTGCTTTATCCTGAAGTGATTCCTGACATTTCAGATTGGGCTCACAAGCTTGAATTAAACGTTTTTTTAGAAACTAATGGAGTGCTGCCAGAGAATCTTGAAAAAGTGATTGCATTGATTGATGTGGTTTCAATGGATTTAAAATTGCCGAGTGTGAGTGCCACACCTGCTTATTGGAAAGAGCACGCACTCTTTTTAAAAACAATTTTAGAAGCAGGTAAGAAGTATTATTTAAAGATGGTTCTTTCTGATGAAGTGGAAACGAGTGACTTTGATCAAGCCATTGATTTGGTTGCCAGTCAAAATCCAAACAGCACGCTTTTCTTACAGCCTGTGACGCCACTTAATGGGGTGCCTGGTATTTCTCAAGAAAAATGCGTAGAACTTAAAGAAAGAGCCTTATCTAAGTTATGGGATGTACGCATCCAGCCACAATGGCATAAGTATTGGGGAGTCCGTTAATGATCGCAAGTAGAATGTCTCAAATCGATTCCTCTGGAATTCGAAAAGTATTTGATCTAGCTGCTAAAATTAAAAATCCAGTGAATCTTTCAATTGGCCAGCCTGATTTTGATGTACCAGGTGAAATCAAAGAAGTGGCTATAGAAAGCATTGAAAAGGGATTTAACCATTACACCCCGACTCAAGGTATTCCTGAACTACGTGATCGACTTTCTCAAGATTTAAAAGAAAAACAGATTCAGTTTGATGAACTTTTTGTCACTTCTGGAGTTTCTGGAGGCATCTTGCTTGCTTTTATGACATTGCTGAATCCTGGGGATGAAGTGTTGATTGCTGATCCTTATTTTGTGATGTACAAACACCTGGTTAATCTGGTGGGGGGCAAACCTGTTTTTGTTGATACCTATCCTGATTTTAAAATGACTGCAGAGTGTATCGAAAAACATCTCACCCCTAAAACAAAAATGGTTGCTTTAAATACTCCTGCCAATCCAACAGGAGTGACTCTTTCAGAAGAAGAAGTGAAAGAGATTGCAGACCTGTTAAAAGAAAAAAATATTGTGGTGCTTTCCGATGAGATTTATGACCAGTTTATTTATGATGACAAACAAGCCAGTGTGGGGCGGTATCATCCTTTAACGTTAACCATGGGTGGGTTTTCTAAAACCTATGGGATGACGGGGTGGCGTCTGGGTTATACTGCAGGTCCTAAAGAGATTATTCAAGAGATGGTTAAACTGCAGCAGTTTTCTTTTGTTTGTGCTCCTTCGTTTGCTCAAAAAGCGGGCGTTGCTGCCATGGATTTTCCTATGAATGGAAAAATAGATGATTACAAACGAAAGCGGGATTGGGTTTACGACGAGCTTAAAGATCATTACAATGTGACTAAACCAGGAGGTGCTTTTTACTTTTTTCCTGAAGCCCCCGATCAAGATGCAGATGCCTTTGTTAAAAAAGCATTAGAGCGTGAATTATTGATCATACCAGGAAACGTTTTTTCAGAAAAAAACAGTCATTTTCGCATTTCATTTTCTGCCAGTGACGAAACATTAAAAAAAGGCCTTCAAATTTTAAAGGAGATTTCATGAACTGTCCAACCTGTCATCAAGAGTTATTAGAGAACAATTATAAAGGGGTTATGCTCCACCGTTGTCGTCAGTGTGAGTCATTTTGGTTTGAGCAAGGTGAATTTGAAGAAGTGATGGAAAGAGAAGATCAGTTTTTGAAGTGGTCTGATCTTGATTTATGGAAACAGAATGAATCGCATTCTTTGTCTGCTCGTTCTGAAACTTGTCCTGCTTGTGCGCAGCTCTTATATGAGGTGAAGTATGAAGGGCATCCGATTCATCCTTGGGCTTGTCTGTCATGTAAAGGGGCTTGGATTCGAAAAAGCGAACTCGATAAGATTGTGGCTTATCTTGAAGACCATCTTGATTCCCAAACACTGACTGATTTTATCAAGCATTTGGGAGAAGCCATCACAGAAAAAGATACCAAAGAACAATTGAAAGATCTTGGAATGGTTTTGAAGCTGATCAATTACCGCTTCTTCACAAAATTCCCTCTTCTAGACAAACTTTCTCAAAATATTCCAAAGCCATAGCTGCGCGCTTATAGCTCAACTGGATAGAGTACGGGCCTCCGAAGCCTGGGGTGCAGGTTCAAGTCCTGCTAAGCGCACGAAATAGTAGAGCATTTAAATTAAACTTAGGAGATAAAATGAAAAGACCGAGTGGACGTAAAGTAGATCAGTTAAGAAAATTAAAATTCACCTTAAATTTTGTGAAGTATCCAGCTGGTTCTGTGTTGGTTGAGTTTGGAGACACCCGTGTTTTGTGTAATGCCTCTGTAGAAGAAAGAATACCTCCTTTTATTCCGCGAGGAAGTGGTCAAGGGTGGGTCACCGCAGAATATTCGATGCTACCTGCCTCATCCAATGAACGAATCAGACGAGAAAGTACCACAGGAAAAATTGGAGGGCGTACACAAGAGATCCAACGTTTGATTGGTCGTTCCTTGCGTTCTGTCACTGATCTAAAGGCATTAGGAGAACGCTCTGTTCTTATTGACTGCGATGTGATCCAAGCGGATGGGGGAACGCGTACAGCCTCTATAACGGGTGGATTTGTGGCGCTTATTTTAGCATTGCAAAAACTGAAAAAAGAAGGCTTGCTTTCTAAAATTCCAGTAAAAGAATTTGTGGCAGCAGTGAGTGTGGGAATCTATCAAGGAAAAGCTGTTTTAGATTTAGATTATCCAGAAGATTCAGCTGCTGAAGTGGACATGAATGTGGTGATGACAGACAAAAGTCGTTTTATTGAATTGCAAGGAACAGCTGAAGAAGACCCTTTTTCAGAAAAACAAATGCATGAAATGATTGCTATTGCCAAAAAAGGGATCAAGCAAATTGTGGCTGAACAAAAGAGAGTGCTTAAATGGAAAAAGTAAAGTTAGTTGTTGCCACAACTAATAAAGGAAAGCTCAAAGAGATAAGAGTGGTACTTAAAAATCTACCTATTGAACTTTTAACTTTAGAAGATATTGGCTTTAACGAGGGAATTGTTGAAGACAAAGATTCGTTTGAAGGCAATGCCATTGTCAAAGCAACGGTTGTGGCAAAAAAGAGCAATTACTTTGTGATGGCTGATGATTCAGGTTTAGAAGTTGATGCTTTGGATGGAGCTCCGGGAATTTATTCAGCTCGTTATGCGGGTGAAGGGGCTGATGATAAAAAAAATAACATTAAGTTACTTGAAGAGTTGGCCTCTATACCTAAAGAAAAACGAACGGCTCGTTTTCGTTGTGTGATTGCTTTGGCCACCCCTTCAGAAGTGATTGGAACAGCGGATGGGGTCTGTGAAGGGAGTATTGATTTTAAGGAAGAGGGTCAAAATGGTTTTGGCTATGATTCTCTTTTTATTCCAGAAGGGTATGATCAGACATTTGGTTGCATTGAGTCTGAAATTAAAAATAAAATCAGTCACCGTGCTCAAGCCTTAAAAAAATTAGCTCAACTTGTTCAGAAAAAGATTTCTAAGTTAGTCTAAGAAGGGGTTTCTTCTTCTTTTTTATTAAATATGGGGAGCCATTTTCTTTTAACAATGGGTTCAGAAAGAGAACCTGTGAATTCGATTTCTAATAGTTTTCCAAACCAATTCAGTCCTCGTGCAGCAAGAACCTTCATAGCATTACCTTCATCTTCAATAAATTTGATATTAAAAACCATGTTCACTGACTGGTTGAATCCAATGTATCCTTCTGATGTTAAAATGAGTCCAGGGCTTTTGAGTGTGAGGTTGTCTGTTTGCATAATGCCATTTCCAATTTTAAAATCTGCTGATGCTGATTTAAAGACAGGTTTCTCAAGGTTTTGATTAAAGCTTCGAATCGTGAGCCAGACCGGCCTCAATAGAGGGGAATCCCACAGTTTTCCATCTCTAATAGACAGTTGCGCTATGCCAATCGCACTTTCAGGTTTGCCTGATTCTCCTTTCATTAATAGTTTTCCATCAAAAGGGCCGTTAAGAGTAAACTCTTCTGTGTTTTGTTCAAAAAAGAGGGGGATGCTCTTTATGTCAATCTGATTGGCTTCTAAATCAATGTCAAATCTAGAAGGTTTATAATTAAAATCAAAAGTGAGGTTGGTATTAATAACTCCTTCTTTAATTTTTCCAACAATATGGTGATATTTTGCGATCTTATTTTCTAAATGATATTCCATTGTAATATCATCAAAGAAAAGATTTTTAACTTCAATTCGTTTTCCTGAAAAAAGAATTTTAGCATGCCATGTTTTATCTTCTTTCGGGATGCCTTTCCAATGGCCAGAAAGTTCAATGGTGCCAATGGGTTTCCATATCTGTAACCACCGCGCCTTTTCCCATAAGGCTGGCCATGCTTTTTTAAGAGCAATGGTATCGACTTTTCCCTTTGATTCAATATTCCACTCTTCTAATGAAGAAAAAGGAGCGAGTCCTGTGATGTCAAATGTAGTTCCAAAGCCATAGCCGCTTAACTTGTTGATCTCAAGGAGTCCGTCCCGTTTAATTCCTTGAAAAAGTAGGCTGTATTGAGGTGAGCTTAGATAAAAGGATATTTCTGGCTGAGTTTTATCTTTAAATTGAATAGATGTTTTTCCTTCAAACGTATCTGAATAGGTCTTTCCAGAAAATTGACTTGCTTCTATCTTTTCAGGTGTGATTAAAATTTCAGATGTTACATTAGTGACAGAGTTTTTTAACCAATCAGAAGTAATGACACCTTCTTTAAGTGTTGCCTTTAATAAAGAGTTCTTATCTTTAAGAGACCAATCTCCATTTAAAGTGGCACGCGCTTGTAATTGATTGTTTTGGCCATAAAGAAAATCGCCTTCTATATCTTTAAAACGAACCAATTCTGAATTAACGGAAATGACACCTTTGAGATTAGAGTAACTCAGTTTTGGGTCTTTTAGTTGTAGAAATGTTTCTTTTAAATAAACAGAGAGTTCCCAATCAAGTTTGCCAGTCATTTCATTTGTATGAATTTGAGCTTGAGTAAAACTTTTTCCTTTTAGTTCAAAGCGTTCAAAAATATTCGGTTTAATCACCTTTGCTACAGATAAAACTTTTTCAGGTTCTAAGTCTGTAAAGACTGAAGCGTGTAAAATTAGTTTTTCTCCTTTTTCTGCAGAACCACGCACACGAACTGATTTGTTTTGAAAATAGCCTTCAACACCATTGGTCGTTAAGAAATCATTTTCAAATAAAAATTTTCCTTTAATTTGATTAATTGGAGTGGGCAAAAGTGAACTGAAAAATTTTCCCGTTTGAGTTTCAACTTCACCTTTATATTGCCAGCTTTGGTCTTTAAACGTGTAGATTGTGTTTGCTTGAAGTTGAACAGGTCCTTCCCATTGCCATGGAGTTAAAGCGAGTTGAAGAGACGGAGTAGCAAGTTGGATTTGAAGGTTAAAAGAATCAAAGACTCTTCCGTCGACTTGAAATCGCAAATCAGCTTTGCCTGCCAGTCCTTTTAAATCAGTGATTCGATCTTTAAGAAAAGGTTGGAGCAATTCTAGTGGAAAAAAAGAAGAGGAACCATTGAGTGAGACAATCTTTGTTTTAGGGCTCCAGCTAAGGTTGGTTTCAAAAAGAGCGGGTGGCTTTGATGGCGTGTCTAAAAGCCCAGACATAAACGCTTGAACTTCTCCATGCTCGGTGAGTTTAATCTTAGCTGAAAGCTCATTTAAAAGATGTTCTTTCCAGCGTAATGTTCCTTTTTCAATTTTAAATTGTTTGATTAAGACTGAAAATTTTTCTTTAGGTTTGCTTTTCGGCAATGTGCTTAAGTTGATTTTAGACAAGGACTCAATACTAAAAGTGGGGCCTTGGAGTTTGATTTTTTTAAACTCAATCTTTTTGGAAAACAAAGACCTATAATTTAGTTTAGCTTGGATTTTGTTAATGCTTAGGAGTGATTTATTTGTTGAGGAATCTTCAATTAAAACGTTTTTTAATGAAAACCCTGACAGGAGTCGAAATTTGAGTTGGCCAATCTTTACATTGGCATTGAGTTTGGAGCTAAGGATCTGTGATGCTTTTGTTTTGCCTGGGCCTGTAAAGTAAAAAAAGTCTAAAGAGGCATCAATGGCGCAAACAAGTAAGACAATCCCTAATAAAAGAAAGAGGCCCTTTTTCATTGCGACTAAGATAGCAAATCTAGAGTGCCTTTGCGATCTCTAAGCTAGGGGAGGTTAGGGGTGTGGGGGTGCTTTGAGCTGGCTGTAATAAATAGGCGATTTTGTCACTTCCGTTGTCTGAAAAGTGAACTTCAATTATATTTGGTGAGTGTTTTTGAACATAAGCTCTGATCTGTTCTAAGCTGATTAGAGCTTTGTTCTCAGTTGTGAAAATGCCTAAAACATCTGATCTAAAGAGTTGGTCTTCTGTCTCTAAGTCAAAAAGCGCTTCCATTTGAGATAAGAAGGTTTCTGGTTCTACATTGCTCTTTTCTTCATAATTAGCGAGTCGGTCTGCGATCTTATAAGGCATTCCACTTACAGGAACATCTAAAACCAGGAATTGGTCTTCGGTTCCTTCAACAGGAATAGAGTTATTTACCCGTTTGAGCCGGGTGGTTCGGTCTTTCCAAATATAAAGTTCAATCATGATCGCGATTTGTTCTGATCGGTTCGAGATTTTGTGATTTGAGCCTTCACCTCGAGTGAGCACGCCTGCGACTCCAGGTGGAAGAGGGGTCTCAGAAACGTTTAGTTTTAAGACTTGATTATCCCAATGTCTGGGAAGGTTTTTCTCAGGGGTTAGAGTGGTTTCAATAAACCCGGGTGTGACAGCTGCTGTAAAGGCAAGGGCGCCTCCATGTCCATGGTAATCTGTCTCTCCATTTGGGGGCCATGCATGTGAATAGACTGAAAAGTAATCACGTCTTTTTTTGCGAGAGGTTTGACTATTCATTGCTTCATTGCGAGCATATCCAGCATTGTCTGTGGGGAGCTCCACAATAAGAGGCAGAATCGTTTGCAATGTGACAAGGTTTTCTTGAATCCATGCTTCAATTTTTGCTTTATGTGCTTGGGCAAATTGTAATTGTCCTTTGCGAGTGTATTCGATTCCCTTCATTTTTGCTTGAAGACTATCTAATAGGTTGTAAAGCCCTTCAAATATTTTTTCCCGAAACATAGCGCGAATATAAGAGCTGTTGAATCGAATAATTTTGCGGGTAGTTGGGTCTAATTCAACACTCAATTTGTTGTCTGAAAGGGCAATTCGAACGAGGTCATATCTAAAGTCTTTTAGCACTGACCTGGTTTTAGTATCTGAGGGATCAAAATCAAAATAGTCTTCTTGATCCTTATATAAAATATTTGCAGGAAGCTCTTGAATCGGTTCCCACTTTTTAGCAACGGTCTCAGGTGCTAAAAAATAAAGAGAAGAGGAAGATGGATGGCCAAATGAAACAACGGTAAAAAGAAGTAAAAAACTAAATGTAATAATTTTTTTCATTTGCGTTAACTCTCTCATAGTGCGGGATAAGAGTAATTTAAAACCAATCAATTGTCAAGGGAGAGATTCGCTGGCTATATTTTCTGAGCAAAGAGAAAGAAAATATAAAGCCGGAAAGGTTAAAACAATATTTCGCACCAGGTTTTCTAGGTGACAAAGGATTAAAACCACCTAATCCAATTTCCTTCAGTTCTTTTCTGAGCAAGGCGCCAATTTGTTTTCAGGGCGAAGTCGTATCTGTATATACGTGGAGGGGTGGGTAGATGTTGGC
>JAJCYG010000114.1 GCA_029263055.1 Actinomycetes bacterium | reverse complement strand
TCAATGCCGGATGTGGTTCGCCTGGTGTCAATGCATCGCTTTCAAAATACGCGTTGTGGGACGTTTTCCCATTCATACTTATCCCTGTTTGATAACACAAAATACTTGACATGGGAATATTTCCCACATAATTGTTTCTCTATTGTGGGAATTTATCCCACGCATCTGGCGCTCCGGCCCCCGCAGCAACCCCTGCCCCGGAGCCGCCAAATCAGCAGGAGAGCAAAACATGTGGAACAGACAGGAGAGAGAAGATACCGGATTGAGGAAACGCAATAATGCGTATCACCGAACCCTGGCACTGGCGGCGCTGATGACCGGGCTTGTTCTGGGGACCGCGACGTTTGCGCTCGCGGCTCCCGACCTTGACAACAACCCGCCTGGGCCGCGCGGCGGAGCAGGCACCAACTGGGAGAACCCTCCGGGCCCCCGTGGTGGTCCCGGCGCCTCACCCGACGCCTTGCCGTGGCGGCCAAAGGTTTGGCGCAGATTCTTTGACAACGACAACAACCCGCCCGGTCCGCGCGGCGGGCGCGGAACAAACTGGGAGAACCCTCCCGGTCCTCGCGGCGGTCCCGGTGCCTCGCCCGATCCGAAACCGTGGCGGCCGTGGGTGCGGCGGAGAATTCATAACGCCCAGCAGCCAACGCGCCCGCTGCGGCCATGGACCCAGCGCCGGATTTACAATGCGCAGCACCCGGCGCGCCCGCACAGGATTCGTCCGCATCCCCGGCGCAGGATTGGCGGTGTGCGGCGGCGCTGACCCTCATGCCCAATGCCAAGCGCTGCCCAGGCCCGGCGACGGCCTCAAACCGCCGCCGGGTTTTCATATGGTCGTAAATGCGATGCCTGCCTTTGTCGGCTCTCTAATGTTGCACTATAGTCATGACATCATTAGCTGCGAACCAAGTGGATTACCTGCATCGTCGCATCTGCAAAAACAAAGACCCGCACCGCTTCAGCGGGCTTGATGTCGGACTATGATTGCGGTGAGTTCTATTGCGAGATGCAGTCGCAGCAGGACCAACCGCATCTCGCTAAAATTCTCAAGTGTCTCGACGAGCTTGATATCAGCGCTTTGCGGAGGCGCGCCCGTGACGCGGAACGCGAGCTGTTCAATCTCGGAATTACATTCACGGTCTATACGGACCGCGACGCCATCGACCGTATTCTGCCGTTCGACGTTATTCCCAGGGTTCTCTCGAAGGAGGCCTGGGCCACCATCGACAGCGGCGTAAAGCAGCGCGTGGCGGCGATGAACCTGTTTCTCAATGACATCTATCACGATGGTCATGTTCTGAGAGACGGGATAATCCCGGCGGAACTGGTCAAGGCCAACAAGCACTACCGCCCGGAAATGGAGGGCGTCGATGTGCCGAGAGGCACCTATGTGCACATTTGCGGCACCGACCTGGTGCGCGATGAAAAAGGCACGTTCCGCGTGCTGGAAGACAATGGGCGTTGCCCGTCGGGTGTCTCCTACGTCCTCGAGAACCGGCATTTGATGATGCGCGCTTTCCCCGATCTGGCTGACGGCATCCCTATTGCCGATGTTGATGGATATGGCTCACGGCTTGCCCGTGCCATGACCGAAGTGGCCCCGCATAACATGTCTCATCCGACGATCGTCCTGATGTCGCCGGGAGTCTACAACTCAGCCTATTTCGAGCATGTGTTCCTGGCGCGCGAAATGGGGGTGCAACTGGTCGAGGGACGGGACCTGCTGGTGGAAAATGACAAGGTCTTTATGCGCACCACCAGCGGCCAGCAGCGGGTCGATGTGATTTACCGGCGCATTGACGATGAGTTTCTCGATCCCGAAGTGTTTCGGCCTGACAGCGCGTTGGGTGTGAACGGTCTGTTTGCCGCCTACCGAAAAGGGAATGTGAACCTCGCCAACGCGGTCGGTACCGGCGTTGCGGACGACAAGGCGGTCTATGCCTATATGCCGCGGATTATTAAATACTATCTTGATGAGGATCCGATCCTTCAAAATGTACCAACCAATATCTGTGGTGAGCCGGAAGGCCTGAACAAGACGCTCGATAATCTGGACAAGCTTGTGACCAAGCCCGTCGGCGAATCAGGCGGCTATGGGGTTGTCGTCGGACCGCGCGCCAGCAAGCGTGAGCTTTCCAGGCTGCGGGCTTTGGTCAAGGCCGATCCGGACAATTATATCTCTCAGCCGATGATCGGGTTATCCGTCTCGCCCACACTTGTTGGCCGGACCATTGAGCCCCGGCATGTAGACCTGCGCCCCTTTGCATTAACGGGCGAGTCAACCTGGGTTTTGCCGGGGGGCCTGACGCGCGTAGCGATGAAACGCGGGTCGCTGATCGTCAACTCGTCACAAGGCGGCGGATCGAAGGATACCTGGGTCCTTGTCTAGCCTCGTCGCACGCTTCGCCGCCAACACCTTCTGGCTGGGCCGCTATCTGGAGCGCACCGAGAATGTCGCGCGCATCCTGCACATCAATGAAACCTACGCACGGGACAAGCCGGAGGGGCCGGACTGGCAGCGCGTTCTGGACCTCTATTCGGAGTCGAAGCAGTTCCACAAAAACTACAAAGAAGCGAACGCGCAATCCGTCCTGCAGTTCTATGTGCTGGATCGCGATAACCCGTCCTCTATCGTCTCATCCGTCATCAATGCACGGGAGAACGCACGGTCGGTACGCCATCTCATATCCACCGAGATGTGGACGCACCTGAATATCTTTTACAGCCAGATGCTGGAGATGGGGGCGGGCGCAATCACATTGTCCAACCTGGCCAACACCGCCAGCAATATCATACTGAATTGTCAGACCTTCGAGGGAATAATAGAAGGAACATTTCTGCGGACAGAGCCTGCCTGTTTTTATCATCTGGGCAAATATATCGAACGCGCGGATCAGACGACCCGCATACTCGATATCGGATACGGGCTGCTGCCCCTTGATGAGGGCGATGCGATAACATCCATACAATGGAATGTGCTGCTGCGCTCGGTCTCCGGCTATCACGCCTATCGCAGCCGCTATCCGGGCCGCGCCCGGGTGGAGGATATCGAGCGTTTCCTGCTTTACGACAATGAGTTTCCGCGCGCACTGGCTCTATGCGTAGACCGGATAACCGATCGGGTCCGTGATCTGGAAAGGCGTCATGGTGCGAGTCGGCATTCCGAGGTGGAACGGACGCGACGTGAGCTTGAATTCGCGCTGGAAACCGGACCGGGAAAGGAAATTACTCCCGAGCGGCTGCATGGCTTCCTGGACAGGTTTCAGGGCTTGCTTGCCGACGTGACAAATGCGGTGGGGCAGACCTATTTCGGATACGCTCCACTTGAGAGCAAAGCTCTAGGCAACACTAAACAGACCCAGTAAAAAACAGTTCGGTTTCAGCCCGCCTGCGATTCGATGGATGTGCGTGGAATGGTGCAACGGCTCACAGTCAATCACGAGACGACCTACATCTATGCCCGCCCGGTTATGCCGGGCGAGCATTTCCTGATGTTCCGCCCGCGCGACAGCCATGACACGCGGCTGCTGGACGCAACGCTCACAATCGAGCCGCAAGCGCGCCTGCGCTGGCTCCATGACGTGTTCGGAAATTCCGTCACCATTGCATCCTTCAATCAGCCAACGGACCGGCTGTATTTCAAGTCCCAGATCGTGATTGACCGCTATCCGTTCCCGACTGTGGAATTTCCAATCGAACCTTTTGCCCGGACCATTCCGTTCAGCTATCCGCTGGCGGAAATTCCTGACCTCGGCCGCACGATTGAACGTCATTATTCCGACCCTGAAAGGGTGGTTACCGAATGGAGCAGACGCTTCCTCATGCCCCCTCTAGGATCTCACGAGACGGAGCCTTTCCTGCGCGCTCTGAATTCAGCCATCCGCAATGAGTTGCGCTATGAAGAGCGGTATTCACCGGGTGTCCAGACGCCGGTGGAAACGCTTCAACGCGGGGCCGGCACGTGCCGCGACTTTGCGCTGCTGATGATGGAGGCGGTCCGCACGGTAGGTTTGGCCGCGCGCTTCGTCAGCGGCTATCTCTACGATCCTGCCATCGACGGCGCCCAGAGTGATATTTCCGGTGCGGGATCAACCCATGCCTGGGTTCAGGTTTATCTGCCCGGCGCTGGCTGGGTGGAATTCGATCCGACAAACTCATCTTATGGTGGACACAATCTCATTCCCGTGGCGGTCGCTCGCGAGCCCATCCAGGCAATGCCGATTTCGGGTACCTATGAAGGTGCACCGGAAGATTTTCTTGAAATGAATGTCAATGTGGAAGTACGCACGGTCCATGTGATGGATCAAGCTGGCTGAACGGCTTCCGGGCAGGAACCTTCACCACTTCTCGCTCATGTCTTTGCCATCAAAAAGCTCCGCCAGGCGCCGCAGCGCACCGGCATCCGTGCCGGCGGGCACGTCATCCACGGCGAAAAATCCCTGCTCGGAAATTTCCGCATTGGGCCGGGGCACGCGGCGCTGCTCCCACTCGCGCACCACGAACAAGGCAATGTGATCACCAGGGAATTTATCTGCGTTGCAGAACAGGCCATGCAGCAACGGCTGTTCTTTCAAGGTGACGCCGGTCTCTTCTTCAAGCTCGCGCGCCAAAGCAATGAGAAGCGTTTCATTGCGCTCGACCCCACCGCCGGGGAAATGCCACCCCGGCCTGTAACCGTGCCTGACCAAAAGCACTTTCGAGCTTGTATCGACCACCACGCCTTGCGCTCCAAGCGTGAGCCCCCGGGTCAGCCGCCACCATGGCCTGAGAGACCTGGTCAAGAGTTTGGACATGGTGGTGTTGATTACCATCTCGGATCGTCCAGCTTGTAATGCCCGCACTGCAAAGGATAAATGTGCGCTAGGGTTCAATTTTGATCGAATCAAAATCGGACCCTGATTCTTTGATTAACCGTGCTTCTTATCGGAAAACCGGTACCCACTTTTCCGGAAGCGCTCTAGAAACCCCTCAGACCGGCAAGGCACATGTTCACGCTCGCACATCTTACCGATCCGCACCTGGCGCCCTTGCCGCAGCCAACGGTCCGCGAGTTGGCGGGCAAGCGCCTCCTCGGGTACCTCAATTGGCTGCGCTCCCGCAAGGCCATCCATTCGCGCCGTGTCCTCGACGCCATCGTCGCGGATATGCTGTCCCAAACGCCCGATCATATCGCGGTGGGTGGCGACCTCGTAAATATCTCTTTGGCCCGTGAGTTCAAGGAGGCGCGCGCCTGGCTGGAGACCCTCGGCTCGCCCGATGAGGTAAGCGTCATTCCGGGCAATCACGACGCCTATGTGCGCGTTAAAAAGCGTGACGGGCTGGGGCGCTGGAAGCCGTATATGCGCACCCGTGCCGGGCGCTCGAAAAAACTTGCCGCCAGTCCCAACGGATTTCCCTCCGTGCGCCGGTTCGGCGATGTCGCGCTTATCGGGCTGTCGACCGCCATCCCCACGCCGCCCTTTGGCGCCTGGGGAAGGCTCGACACGGGCCAGCTGGAAGCGCTCGAACGCATCCTGGCGGCACTCGGCGAGGACGGGTCGTTCCGCATCGTGCTGATCCACCATCCGCCGCTGCCGGGCCTTACCGGGTGGCGGCGATCCTTGCGCGAGGCTCCTCATGTGAAAGCGCTGCTGGTCTCTCTGGGGGCGGAACTGGTGCTCTACGGACACAACCACGTCCACGCCATCAATGTTCTGCCGGGAAGATCGGGAACCGTACCCGTCGTCGGCGCACCTTCAGCTTCGTCATGTCACGCCAAGGCAGGCCAGCTGGCGCGCTACAATCTGTTCCGCATCTGGCATGAGCATGGGCGCTGGCGCTGCGAAATGACCGGACGGGGCCTGCGCACCCCCGATGGGCCGGTCACCGAACTGGAGCAGAGGCCGCTTATTGGATGAATTTCCACCCCATCGCCAGTAGACCGGCCACGCCGGTAAGAATGCCGATGATGAATGCGGAAATAACGAGCCCGGTCCGGCCCTTGCGCCTGCGCCGCACGGGTGCCCGGTCATAATCGAAGCCTGAAGAATAGCGCTCGCGGGCGACCATCTCGCGGGCGACGAATTCAGTAATCCGGCCGGCCATAACCCCGACATCCTCGGTCTCGACCATCACCTTGCGGCCGGTGCCCTCATTACGGATCATCCGGTAAATCTCGCCCGAATTGTCCATGGCGACATAGGTCATGATGTCGATCCAGAGCCGTGCCGGCCTGCTCGGCACTAATGCCAGAGCGAAGCGATCATCCTCAAATGGAATGTCGTCGAACACATGCTCGACCGCCGCATACAGTACTTCCAGGCGGGCCATTTCGGTACTTCTGCGGTCGACGGAATTGTCGAGCTCTTCCGCCTCATGGACACGTGCCAGATGAATGGCTTCGCGCAGCGAGGTCGCCGTTGCCGGCTGGTCAAGCTTCTTGCCTGATTTCTTCATGCTGGGTGCGCCTATACCGTTATCCCACGGCCTCTTGGCGCAGTGTAGCACTTTGGGCTGCTGGGTGCGAATAGGTTTGGGATGGTGCGCACCACAGCGCTATTTCCGCGCCAGAACCACGCCTTTGCGCGCATCGTCGAACCAGCGGTCGATAGCAGCATCCACATTTCCGGTGAGTTTCGTTTTCCAGGCATCGATGGTGGCGTCGAGCGCTTCACGGTTGGCGGCGACGAACTTTTCGCGGTTGAACTCTTCCTGCGCCTCATTGATGAAATAGTCCGCCGCCACGCCGATCAGCACACCGGCAATGGCGCCGACGATCTGACCGCCCGCGGGCTCGACAATGGTGCCGGCCACCGCGCCCTGCTCGGCCAGCGCCAGCCGCGAGCCAAAAGCGGTGACGAAACGCCGCGACAGCATGCCGAAGCTGCGCGCCATGACTCGGTTCATGACCGGGCCAAGCACCAGTGCTCCGGCGGTGCCGCTGCCCGCCGCAACGCCTAGCCCGGCAATCCCGGCAAAGGCGCGGTCTTCCATGAGATAAGTGGGCGCCTTCCATTTCTGCGCGTCCCAATCGAGCTTGACGCCGGTGAGCTTTTCATCGGCGGGGATGTCGGCCAGATGCCGCGTATGCTTGGCGAGAAAAAGCTGCAGGCGCATGTCGCCATTGGCGATCACCCGGCGGTAATTCTCGTGGCCGCGGCGAACAAGGATTTCCAGACCTTCGGTAATTTTCTGGTCGCGCAGCTCAGGTTTGAGCACCTGAACCTTGTAGTGACGCATGAAATAATCCTTGAGGTCGCGCTCCACCGCCTCGCTCAATCTTTCATACTCGCCCGTCTGTACAAAGCGCGTGGCGGCCGAGGTGAGGGTTTCCTTCAGCACGATGTAGGAGCGCTTCCACTCGAAGAACCAGTCCGCATATGCTTCCAGCACCTGCTCCTTGTCGGCAAAAGCATTCTCGAACACGGCGTCGATATCGGCGCCTGCCGCCTGCTTGATCCGGTCGCGCTCGCCATCGAGCATCGCAATGGTTTCATTGACGAATGTATCGGTTTGCGATTTGGCGGCGGCGACCCGGCGTAGCTTGCCGTCCACGTCGCGCACCACCAGATCGACCGCGTCTTCCGGCAGTGTCGATCTGACGAAAATATCGAAGATGCTGTTGTCGGTATGCGCCGCTACCGAATAGTCCTGATTGCGCTGCCAGGAGCGCCAGAAGGTAGAGCCGAGTGAAGCCAGACCGTAAGCCGCAAGCAGCAGCGCGAGCGAAATCCCAATGGGCCGCAGGAACGCGGCCACTGGTCCGAGTTTGCGCACTTTTACCTTGGTCTGCTTGTTTGAGCGCGCAGGCGCCTTTTCAGGCGCGGCGATAATGCCGTCCTGCCCGGACTTGACGATGTTTCCTGTCTTGGCTGCCATATGCTTCTTTACGGGTTGCTCGTTCCTATATGGCGTTCGTCCAAGCCTATCACAACCAGAATGTGGAAAAATGTGCCGGATTATTATTTTCTATCAATCGGTTAACCGGCGTACCCCACGACTCTGCGCGGTGCATTCATCATGAATATGTCACATCCGCCGGGCGATCTTTTACGCGATATCATGAGCGCGGGCATTGCCGGCGAATTGCTCGAGGCAAAGGGCGTGGATGACATGCCGGCGCTCAAGGGAGCTTATGCCCTCATCCTGCATATTGCGCACCCGGTGAGCGTGAAGCGTCCACGCACCGCCCGAAAGCCGCTTGCCCCGGGCTGGTACGTCTATGCGGGTTCGGCGCGCGGTCCCGGCGGCATCCGTGCCCGTCTGGCCCGCCACTTTCGAGCGGACAAGCGCATGCACTGGCACATCGATCAGCTGACCAGCTTGAGCGGGGTGCGGATGTGGGCAAGTCCCGCGCCCGGAGGCCATGAATGCGATCTGGTGGCGCAACTCAGCAACTCGGGGCTCTTCCGCACTCCTTGCGCAGGCTTCGGCAGCACCGATTGCAGGCAATGCGAGGGGCATCTTCTGATGTGGAGGGGAGAATAGCAGCCCTACAGCTTCACCATCTCCCGCCGGTTGCGGCTCTTGAGCAGGGGATCGATGCTCGCGCGAAAGGCGGCATAATGCTCGGTCTGGCCATGGGCCTCGATGGCCACCTGATCGTCATAAAGTTCGTACAGGAAAAATTTGTGGGGATCGTCCGGGTCTGAGCACACATCGAAATGGCGGCATCCGGGTTCTTTTTCAAGTGAATTGCGGGCCTGGGTCTGAAGCACCTCGCGCACTTCCTCCCCCTTCCCTGGATTGGCTTCGAAATCCACGATGATGGCGAGCATAAATATTCCCTCCTTATAAAACTGTCCTGTTGTGGAATTTGTCATTGCGGCATTGGGCATGAACAGACTAGCACGCTATCATGGAGCAACCTGCCGATACCAACTCCTGAAAGGTGAAACATATGGCCCACAAGAAGGCCCCGAACAAGGGCGGTCTCTCGGACAAGCTCACGAGCTACGGAGATGCGGAGTTCTCCAAATATCTCAGGACCGTGTTCCTGAAATCCATGGGCTATACCGACGATGCCCTGGAGAGGCCGATCATCGGCATCGCCAACACCTATTCCGCCTACAATTCATGCCACGCCACCGTGCCGACGCTCGTTGAGGCTATCAAACGCGGCGTCATGCTGGCCGGCGGATTGCCGTTCGAGTTCCCGGTCATCTCGCTGCATGAATCCTTCTGTTACCCGACCTCGATGTATTTGCGGAACCTCATGTCCATCGACACGGAGGAAATGATCCGCGCGCAACCGATGGATGCGGTCGTGCTCATCGGCGGCTGCGACAAGACCGTGCCGGCGCTCCTCATGGGCGCGGCAAGCGCGGGCGCACCGGCCATTCTCGAGGTCACCGGCCCCATGCTGACCGGCTCCTATCAGGGACAGCGCGTTGGCGCCTGCACCGACTGCCGCAGTTTCTGGGG
>JAJCYG010000113.1 GCA_029263055.1 Actinomycetes bacterium | reverse complement strand
CTGCTGCCGGTGTTCATCTTCCTGATGGGTGGCTTCTTCGGTGGGCTGATGAGCGGTCAGCTCTCCGACGCCTACAACAACCGCACAGCGATGCTCATCATCGCGCCGCCCACCGCGCTGCTCGGTGGCTGGCTCATACGGCGGGGCGCACACCACATCCGCCGCGACATCTCCCTCGCGGTCGAGGAACTGCTCGAGGAGCAGGAGGAGACCCGCAAGATCGCCACGTCGCCGGAGGAAGTGCCCGCCCTCCAGGTGCGCAACCTCGACTTCAGCTATGGCCCGGTCCAGGTGCTCTTCGATGTCGAGATCGAGGTGGCGAAGGGCGAGGTCGTCGCGCTGCTCGGCACCAACGGCGCGGGCAAGTCGACCCTGCTGCGGGCCATCTCCGGTCTGGGCATCCCCGATCGTGGCGTGGTGCGCCTCAACGGCCGCACCATCACCTACGCCGAGGCGGAGACCCGCTTTCGCGTCGGCATCGTGCAGCTTCGGGGGGGCGCCGGAACGTTCCCGGAACTGACGATCGGGGAGAACCTGGGGGCCGCCCTGCTCGGGAGCCGCATCGAATCGGAAGAGGCCGATCGCCGCATCGCCACCGCCCTGGAGACGTTCCCGGCGCTCGCCGGCCGGCTGGGAGAACCGGCTGGCGATCTCTCCGGTGGCCAGCAGCAGATGCTCGCCCTCGCGATGGCCCTGATGCACGAGCCGGAGGTGCTGCTCATCGACGAGCTCAGTCTCGGTCTGGCGCCAGTGGTGGTGCAGGAGCTGCTGTCGGTCGTCGAGGGGTTGAAGGCCAAGGGCCAGACGATGGTGATCGTGGAGCAGTCGCTCAACGTCGCCCTGGCGTTCGCCGACCGGGCGATCTTCATGGAGAAGGGCATCGTGCGTTTCGAGGGCCCGGCTCGGGAGCTGGCCGAACGAGACGATCTCGCCCGGGCCGTCTTTCTCGGAGGTGAGGGCGGGTGACCGAACTCCTCGGCATCGAACTCGGTCAACAGATGATCGTGATCGGTCTCATCACCGGGCTGACCTACGCCGCGCTGGCCGCGGGCTTCGTGCTGGTCTACCGGTCGACCGGAGTGCTCAACTTCGCCCACGGAGAAATGGGGGTGTTCGGTCTCGCCCTGTTCGTGATGATGATCGTCAACTATGGCGTGAGCTGGTGGTTGGCCTTCGCCGTGGCGGTGGCGGCCACCGCAGTGATCGGTATGGCGGTCGAACTCATCGTCGTGCGAAGACTCTTCGATTCACCGCGTCTCGTCTTGCTCATCGCGACGATCGGCGTCGGACAGATCCTCACCCTGGCCCGGGTCGCATGGATCCCCGACATCACGGCCGGCGGCCCGATTCCGGCGGCCTTCGACGTCAACTGGAACCCCACCGACCACATCTCCCTTGCGGCGCGTGAACTCGTCGTGCTGCTCGTCGTGCCGGCGCTCATCATGTTGCTCGCGCTCTTCATGACCCGCACGAAGTTCGGCCTGGCCGTCCGGGCATCGGCCGACAACGCCGACACCGCCCGGGTCTACGGCACATCGCCCCGGCGGGTCTCCACGATCGTGTGGACCATCGCCGCCGGCTTCGCCGCCGTGACCGCGATCCTCACCGCCCCGTTCACCATCTTCAGCGCCGCCGCGGTCGACGACACCGGGAACCTCCTGGTGGAACAGCTCCTCCTGAGGGTGCTGGTGGTGTCGCTGCTCGCCCGCATGCGGTCGTTGCCGGGTGTGGTGGCCGCCGGCCTCGGCGTGGGCGTGGCCGAGAAGTTCGTGCGCGAGAACGTCGACAACGGCGACATCGTCAACACCTGGCTGTTCATCGCCGTCCTCGTCATCGTCGTCTGGGTCATCCGCAGCGAACGCCAGGACGGATGGTCGCTCTCGCCCGCCAGCCGCCCGATCCCGGAACGGTTGCGTGGCGTGTGGTGGGTCCGCAACATCAACGGCGTCGGCCTCGTCGCCCTGTTCGGGGCGCTCGCCCTGGTCCCGGTGTTCGTCACCACTTCCAGCGGCATCTCGATCTGGACCCGGATCGTGCTGTTCGCCATGGTGGCGCTCTCCTTGTCGATCCTCACCGGATGGGCCGGCCAGCTGTCGCTGGGCCAGTTCGCGTTCGTCGGCGTCGGCGCACTCTCCACCGTGGCGTTCACGAAGGGTCACGACATTCCCATACCGTTCGATCTCTTCGACGCGAGCATCGAGGCGCCCTGGGCGGTGGCCGTGGTCCTCTCCGTGGCGCTCGGCGTGATCAGCGCGTTGCTCATCGGCCTGCCCGCGCTGCGGGTGCGGGGTCTGTTCCTTGCGGTGACGACGCTCGCCTTCGCCGTGGCTGCGAGCTCCTGGCTCTTCGATCAGTCGTTCTTCACCGGCGGCACGAGCTTCCCCCGCCCACCGCGGCCGCCGTCGTTCCTGGGCCTCGATTTCGGCGCGTCGCGGCGGAGCCTCTACCTGCTCTGCCTGGTTGCACTGATGATCGTGTCGTGGATCGCCGCCCGGGTCCGCGCATCGGGAATCGGTCGCACGTTGATCGCGGTCCGCGACAACGAGGACATGGCCGCGGCCTCGACTGTGTCGCCGGCGCGGGCGATGCTGTCGGCGTTCGCGATCTCGGGTGGCATCTGTGCCCTTGCCGGCTCGCTCTTCGTGATCTCCCTGGCGTCGCTGTCTCCCGGCACCGACTTCGCGCCG
>JAJCYG010000112.1 GCA_029263055.1 Actinomycetes bacterium | reverse complement strand
CACTTTTGGCACAGAAGGCCGTTGGGAAAGCTATGTGATCCCTCGACGTATGTCCCAATACGCCTCACGCTCACATAGCTTTCCCAACAACCTTCTGCACTCAAAATTGAAATTTTTTACCTTTACGTAAAAACAGTTTTGAGACTCTTTTGGTACGCGCTGATTAGGTTTGTTTTTCATAACTCTTTGCTTTTGAAGGGAAAAAGATTAAGATAGGGGATATGGGTAAGAACTTGAAAGCTAAGAAGGTGAGTGAGTCGCAGACTGAGATGAGTCAGCTCATGATGCCCCAGGATGCTAATCCTTTTGGTTTTGTTCATGGTGGGAGTATCATGAGCATTGCTGATAAAGTCGCTTATGTTTGTGCGAGTCGCCATTCTTTAAAGATGTGTACCACTGCCTCAGTTGATTCTGTCTCGTTTCGATCTCCAATAAAAGTAGGGCAGCTTGTTAATTTTTTAGCGTCGGTTAATTATGTGGGCCGAACATCAATGGAAGTTGGTATTAAAATTCTTTCTGAAGATTTGCATACCGGAAAAACCACTCATACTAATTCATGTTATTTTACTTTTGTTGCTATTGATGGGAAGGGGAAACCTTCACCTGTGCCGCCTCTTACTTTAGAAACCAGTCTTCATGAAAAGCGGCATAAACGAGCTGAAGAGCGGCGGAAATTTCGGTTAGCCCAGAGAAATAAAAAGGGGTAGGTCATGATAAAAAGAATGTCTGTTTTATTTGTTGTGATGGTGTTGTTTTCAGGGTGTGCGTCGACTTCAAAAACAGCAAAAGCAGAGCCTGATCCCATGCTCAATCATCGCACCTATTTTGATGTGGCTAATGACTTTATGATTGAAGTGAGCGGTTTCTGGCCTTTTGGAATGGGAACCGTTGATTATGTGGGGGATAAGACCGAAGAAACAACCCGATATATAGGGGATATTTACCAAAGTCTCTAGTATGAGGGGGATAAAGTAGTTGCCTTTCTGAGGCTGGTCTGTTAGAATGCTTTCTTTATTGAGTTGTATCAACTGAGGTATTTATGCCAATTCGGATGAGTTTACAAGAGCTACAAGAGTCCTTAAATCGGACCCAAGCTCGAATCAAACAATTAGAAATTAAAGCACGTGACTTCTTAATCACTAATGAGAATGACACTCATGGTGAATTAGAGAACATGTGGGCTGAGCTCGAATTTTTACAAGCAAAAGAAGAAGCTCTGTTAACTCAGATTTCTCTTCAATCAGATTCCACCAGAGAACTTGATTCTCTTTTCGATGAAATTCAAAAAGAGCTTCGTAGCGATACATGAGACTTCCTATTGCTAAAGAGGGTGTGGCTTATAGCCTTCTCTTAGCGTTCTTAACCGTTCTATTCCTTTTTATTCTCCCTGTTGTGGCGATTGTGACAGGTCTGTTGTTTTTGTTTTGCCTCTACTTTTTTCGAGATCCTAAAGAACGAACCGAACCTAAGCCAGGTGAAATTTTATCGCCTGCTTACGGAACCGTTGTTCAAATTATTGATGACCTTAATCCCGCAGATCAAAATCCCGCCAAAAAGGTGGGCATTTTTTTATCTGTGTTTGATGTGCATATGAATTATTCTCCAATGAATGGGATGGTCACACATTTAGAATACAAAAAGGGAAAATTTTGTAATGCAATGAATCCTCAAGCCGCAGACATTAATGAAAATAACAGTGTCGGTATTCAAGGCAAAGAAGGTCAGGTGCTTGTTAAACAAATAGCGGGTTTGATTGCTCGTCGTATTGTGTGCCCTATTAAAAAAGGGGTTGAGTTGTTGGCAGGACAAAAGATTGGGTTGATCCAATTTGGCTCGCGCGTCGATATTTGGCTTCCAAAAGATATTGCTCTTCATATTAGAAAGGGTGATCGTGTTAAAGGGGGCGTCACTATTCTGGGGAGGGTACAATAATGAAGAAAGTTTATTTGTTACCCAACTTATTCACGACGGCAAACCTCTTTTGTGGGGTCGCTTCAATCTGTTTTGCTTCTCAAGGTGAATTCACACAAGCTGCTTGGATTTTGATTGCTGCGATGTTTTTTGATGTGCTTGATGGAATGGTGGCCCGACTTACAAACTCAACAAGTTACTTTGGTGTTCAATATGATTCGCTGAGTGATTTGATTTCGTTTGGTGTGGCGCCGAGTTGGTTGATTTATTCCATGGCGCTTTCCAATATGGGGCGTGTTGGTATTGCTTTAATTTTTGTTTATATTGCGTGTACCGCATTGAGATTGGCTCGTTTTAATTCTCAGATTAATGATGAGGAGAAAAAGGTTTTCACAGGAATGCCTTCACCCGCTGCAGCAGGGGTGCTGGTTTCGATTGTGTTGCTGCTTCATGAGTATCAAATTATTGAGTGGATCCGGTTTGCGCCGATTGTGATGATTGCGGTCTCTTATTTGATGGTAAGCCGTATTCGGTACCCTTCGATCAATCGGATCAATTTAAAGGGGCGCCAGCCGTTCTTTTACTTGGTAGGGGCTATTTTAGCGATTTGTATGGGTGTTTTTCACACAGAACTCTTTCTATTCTGTGGATTTGGTGGTTATCTGGTCCTAGGCTTTGTCATGAAGTTTTACTCTGAGCTTCAGAGGAAAAAGGCTCAAAAACCGGTCTCAAACCTTTCTTAGAAAAAACTATTTGACTCAAACCCACCCTTTTGGTATAAATTCATGCTTTTTTAAGGCAAAAAAGGTTTAATTAGGAGAATGAGTATGTACGCGGTAATTCAGACTGGCGGGAAACAATATCGAGTTGAAAAAGGGGAAACCCTTACTATTGAAAAGCTTCCTGTAGAAGCAGGGGCTGACTACAAATTTGAAGATGTGTTGTTGGTTTCTGACAAGGGTAAGACCCAAATCGGAACACCTAAAGTGGCTAATGCCGTTGTTGTGGGTAAGGTGCTTAAAGAAGATAAAGAGAAAAAGATCATTGTCTTCAAGTTTAAGCGTCGTAAAAACTACCAACGGACTCAAGGGCATCGTCAACAAGTCTCAATTGTTAAAATAGAAGATATTAAATTAGGTTAGTGAGGCAATAAAATGGCGCATAAAAAAGGTTTAGGTAGTACAAAGAACGGTCGTGATTCCAATTCTCAACGTCTTGGTATCAAGGCTTATGGTGGCCAATCTGTAACAGGTGGCTCTATTATTGTTCGTCAACGTGGAACACGCTTTCGCCCAGGTCGTAATATTGGCCTAGGAAAAGATGATACGCTCTTTGCGTTGACATCTGGTACCGTCTCATTTACTGGGATCAAAAGAAAAACTGTACATATTATTCCAGCAGAGGCCAAATAAGTATTTCCTTTATAGGATGCTTTAAGCCTCTAGCTTATTCTAAAAAAGGAAATACACGAACTGAAACAAGTTCAAGTATTTCCTTTTTTTATTTATGTAAGTTTAACTGAATAGGATGGATTTGTAGTTTATGTTTATTGATTATGCCAAAGCAACGATTAAAGCTGGAGATGGTGGCGATGGGGTCGCCCGTTTTCGGCGTGAGAAGTATGTTCCGTTAGGTGGCCCAAGTGGTGGGGATGGGGGCCGTGGCGGTGATGTGCTTTTTGTGGCTGACTGCAATGTGAATACCTTAATCGACTTTAAGTTTCAGCCTAGAATTATAGCTAAGGATGGGGCTGATGGAGGCAATTCAAACAAGACAGGAAAGTCTGGCAAAACAGTCACAGTTCGTATTCCTGTAGGGACATTGATTCGAGATTTAGAAACAGAAGAATTGATTTATGATTTTGTGCAGGATGGGGAAGAAGTGATCCTTGCTACGGGTGGTAAGGGAGGATTAGGCAATCAGCATTTTGCTACTTCTTCCAATCAAGTTCCTAGAAAGTTTACTGAAGGAAAAGATGGGGACGAGCTTTCAGTTAGTTTGGAGCTAAAGCTTATTGCTGAAGTCGGTTTGGTCGGTTATCCCAATGCAGGAAAGTCGACCTTGCTTTCAGTGGTGTCTCAGGCGCGTCCTAAAATAGCGAATTATCCTTTTACCACATTAAAGCCTTCATTGGGTGTGGCGCCGATTGATAGTGATCATGCGTTATTGATTGCAGATATTCCTGGGCTGATTGAAGGGGCGCATGAGAACAAAGGGTTAGGGATTCAATTTTTAAGGCATATTGAGCGGACCAAGGTCTTGCTTTTTATGTTGGATATGGCAGGAACAGATGTGCGTTCGCCTGTTGAAGACTTTAAAGTCTTAAGAAACGAACTGAAATGTTATGATGAGGCTTTGCTTGATAAAGAGATGGTGATTGCTGCCAATAAAATGGATGTGCCTGAAGCGGCTGATAACTTAAAAGAGTTTCAGAAAGCATTTCCAAAATTAAAAAAGCAAGTGCTGCCAATTTCAGCGGTGACGCAGCAAGGGTTGAAAGAATTGTTGTATGAATTGCATGATCGAGTGACTAAATAAATGATGAGAAATAAAAGTATTCAAAATTCAAAACGTGTTGTGATTAAAGTTGGGACCCGTGTGCTCACTCAATCATCGGGCAAGCTCGATGAAAAGCGTGTGGCTCAATTGGTGGAGCAGATTGCTTTGCTTAAGAAAAAAGGGCTGGAAGTGATTGTAGTCACTTCAGGAGCTGTTGGTGCGGGAATGGGTGAGTTGAGTCTGAGTGATCGGCCTCACGAAGTTTCTGAGTTACAAGCTGTAGCAGCTGTCGGGCAGATCCGGTTAATGCACCTTTACCACGACCTGTTTAATGAACAAGGATGCCAGACAGCACAAATTTTAATGACCTCTGCTGATTTTAAAGATCAAACACGTCATCAAAATGCAAAAAACACCTTTTCAAAATTAATGGACTATAACGTGGTGCCGCTTGTGAACGAGAATGATTCGGTTGCGGTTGAAGAGATTCGCTTTGGAGACAATGACCACCTTTCTGTCTTTGTGACAGAGTTAGTCGAAGCTGATCTGTTGATTTTATTAACAGTGACAGATGGATTGCTTAATGTGGACCCTGCTAAAGAAGAAAATGCGACTCGCATCTCTGAAGTAAAAGAGTGGGACAGCAAGATTGAAGCGATGGCAGGTGACGGAAAAAGTGAATTAGGAACCGGTGGCATGAAGACCAAGCTTAAAGCTGCTAAGATTGTGACTGAAACAGGTAGAGGGGTTGTGATTGCGGATGGCGCACAACCCAATGTTTTAGTTGATCTGTTTGAAGGAAAAGATATTGGGACCTTTTTTGTCCCACAAGGGTAGGAGAACTTATTATGCATATTGAAGAAGAGATGCGTTTGATTGCCAAGCAAGCTAAAGTTGCGAGCCAATCTATTGGATTGTTATCTACAGAAAAAAAGAATGAAGTGCTGAATCAAGCCGCTGATGCGTTGATTGCAGAAACTTCTTTTTTAATGGAAGAGAACAAAAAAGATTTAGATAAAGCGACTCAAAATGGGTTGACTGCAGCACTGATCGATCGATTGACCTTAGATGAAAAACGTATTGAAGCGATGGCTATAGGTTTGCGTGAGATTGCTCAGCTAGAAGATCCTGTTGGCAAACTCATCTCAAAGAAAGTGCTTGAGAATAAATTAGAATTAACAAAAGTAGCGGTTCCTTTAGGTGTGATTTTTATGATTTATGAATCACGGCCAAATGTGACCGCAGATGCATCTGCTCTCTGTTTGAAGTCAGGCAATGCCACGATTCTTAGAGGTGGAAAAGAAGCGCTTCATTCTAATATTGCGATTGCAACTGTGCTAAAGAAATCGTTTGTCAATTCTGGGTTGCATGAACACACATTGCAGCTAATCACTGTAACAGACTATGAAGCGGTTAACGAATTGTTGAAGTGCGAGCATGATATTAATTTGGTGATTCCACGCGGGGGTCGTAGTTTGATTGAAGCAGTGACATCGCAATCACGTATTCCTGTCGTGAAGCATGACAAAGGATTGTGCCATACCTATGTCGATGCAAAAGCAGATTTGAAGATGGCTGAAGCGATTGTGCTTAATGCTAAGACGCAACGCCCAGGTGTTTGTAATGCCATGGAAACATTGTTGATTCATCAAGATTTAAAAGATTCGTTTGTGCCACAAATAGTGAAGAGTCTGCAGGCTAAAGGGGTTGAAGTGCGCGGAGATCAAACCATTGTTCAAGCAGGTTCTGATGTGGTTGAAGCAGAAGACCATGATTGGGAAGCTGAGTACTTGGATTTGATTTTATCAATCAAAGTTGTGGCTGACATAGATGAGGCCATTGCCCATATTCGTGAGTTTGGCTCAGGTCATTCTGAAGCGATTGTGACCGATGATGCAGCCGCTGCTGAAAAGTTTATACAAGAAGTGGATGCATCAGGTGTGTTTCACAATACTTCGACTCGTTTTAATGATGGGGGACAGTTTGGCATGGGAGCTGAAATAGGTATCTCAACAGATAAAATTCATGCTCGTGGCCCAATGGGAATTGATGAATTAACCAGTTACAAATTTATTGTGCGCGGAACAGGTCAGATTAGATCGTAACGTATGAAAAAATTAAAGGTTGGCATTTTTGGGGGATCATTTAATCCAGTGCATAACGGGCACTTGGTCTTAGCCGAAAAAGCCCAAGCCAAGTTTGGTTTTGATGAGTTGTTGTTTGTGCCTTGTTATCAAGCACCTCATCGCCAAGGTAAAGAAGTGATTGCCTCCAAGCACAGGGTGGCAATGCTTAAGTTGGCCTTAAAAGAATGTGATGAGGCTGTTTTATCTTTAGAAGAGGTTAAACGCAAAGGGGTCTCTTATACCATTGAGACCTTAAAGAGATTGAAAAAGCTTTATCCAAAAGGGACTCAGTTCTTTTTTGTGATCGGTTCGGATTTGTTGCATCAGTTAAAGACATGGAAGCAGATCTCACAATTGAAAAAAATGTGTTGGTTTGTGGTCTTTAATCGAAAAGGGTTTGTGTTACCACGGACTCAAAAAGTGGAAGGTGTTTCAGGTTTAAAGTGGTCGGCGTTAAGGATTGCCCCCATTGAAATCTCATCCACTCAAATACGAGAAAAGGTTAGACGAGGAAAATCTATTTTAAAAGAAGTCCCTGTTGAAGTGGCTGCTTACATTAAAAAGGAAAGGTTATATAAGTAGTAATATGAAATCTTTAGAAATTGCGTTCCATTGTGCTGATGCGGCTGAAGACAAACAAGCCTCGGATATTGTTATTTTAGATATGCGGGAAGTCTCTTCGTTGTCAGATTATTTTATGATTTGTGCGGGTGGAAGTGATCGACAAACCCGTGCCATTGCTGAAGAAATAAAATTGCGTTTAAAAGAAAAAGGCTTAAAGTGCTCTCACTCTGAGGGAGAGGCTGAAGGACGATGGATTGTCATGGATTTCTTTGATGTGATGGTCCATATTTTTTCTCAAGAAGCCCGCGAGTTTTACCAATTAGAACGATTGTGGGGCGACGCGCAAAAAATATTAGCTCCTGGAGTAGAAAAGAAAGATGAATCAAAAAATTAGAGAAACCTTAGAAAAAGGGATCACTCAATCTTTAACAACGTTGAATAAATCTCTTTCATGGGATTTGGAAGCGTTTCCTGAAGTCTCATTAGAATTGCCTAAAGATTCTAAGCATGGAGATGTCTCTTCAAATATTGCCATGGTTTTGGCTAAAAAAGTGAAGAAGCCGCCGCGTGAAGTGGCTCAATCGTTTATTGATGCCTTTGAAAAAGGGGGAATCTTCCCTGAAAATTTTGTGCAAAAAGCAGAAATTGCTGGTCCTGGGTTTGTTAACTTTTATCTTGCGGAGCATCTTCTTTATGAAGAGTTGTTAGATGTGTTGCAGCAAGGGGATCAATATGGCCGAAGTTCTGTGCGTAAAAAAGAATCGATTCACTTGGAGTTTGTCAGTGCCAATCCTACAGGGCCTTTAAATGTGGTGAGTGCACGTGCAGCTGCAGTGGGTGACACATTAGCCCGTATTTTTGATGCGGTGGGCTATAACGTGCATAAAGAATTTTATATTAATGATGCGGGTCGACAAGTTCGGTTGCTGGGCCAGAGTGTGGAAGCGCGTTACCAAGAACTTTTAGGTAAGACGGTTGCGTTCCCTGAAGAGGGCTATCATGGCGAATACATTGTCGGTATTGCTGAGCAACTTAAAGAAAAATATGGTGAAGAGCCTTTAACATGGTCGCAAGAAGATCGAGAGCAACGTTTTGGCCAAGAAGCAATTGACCTTAACTTAGCCGGCCAACAAGCGACATTAAAAAATTATCGTGTGGAATATGACACCTGGTTTAGTGAAAAAGAGATGCGTGAGCATAAAGACAATCCTCTTGAAAAAGTAAAAGAGCAGTTGATTGATTGGAATACCACGTATGAAAAAGAGGGCGCGCTTTGGTTTTCATCGACTCAGTTTGGAGATGATAAAGACCGGGTGTTGGTAACTAAAGAAGGGCAACCGACCTACTTTTTTGCTGATGTTGCTTACCATAAAGATAAAGTGTCACGTGGATACAGCAAAATGATTGTGCTGATGGGTCCAGATCACCATGGCTACACGCCTCGGGTTTTAGCTGCTATGGAAGGTATGGGTTACAAGCGAGACAAATTTGAGTTTAGATTAGTGCAGCAGGTCAATCTGCTTAAAAATGGCGAAAGTGTCAAAATGTCTAAGCGAGCTGGAAAGCTGGTTGAGATGAAAGATTTGCTCGAAGAAGTACCGGTGGATGCCGCGCGTTACTTTTTTGTGTTACGTAAACTTGATAGCCCGCTTGACTTTGATATTGATTTGGCAAAAGAGCAATCAAGCAACAATCCTGTTTATTACGTGCAATATGCACATGCGCGCATTGTGTCGATTTTTGCCAAGTATCAAGAAGAGACAGGCGAGTCTTTTCCTTTGGATTGGGCAAAAGTAGACTTGAACTGTTTAAAAGAAAAAGAAGAAGTTGATTTGATTAAGCTTTTAGTTAATTTTCCAACTATGTTAGAGGGAGCGGCTGAAGCGCGTGAGCCTTTACGAGTGCCAAATTATTTAAAAGAATTGTGTGCCACATTTCATTCTTTTTATACCAAGCACCGGGTTCGAGTGGATGAAAAAGAGTTGCGAGAAGCACGATTAGCTTTGATTGAGGCGACTCGAATGGTGATTCACAATGGCTTGGCCCTTTTGGGTGTCTCGAGCCCCAATAAGATGTAGATCTTATTGGAACAATTGGTTATGAAATATCCCTAGAGTCTGTTAAGATCTATGCTTCTTAAATAATTTAGGGAAAAGCTGACTATGAGTGACGGTGTTTTTGAAGTGAAGGTCCCTAGATTATTAGAGGGTGAAGCAACCATTACAGTGATGCAGTGGCTATATGATGAGGGAGACTCTGTTGAAGAGGGGGACGACCTTGTTGAGATGAACAGTGTGAAAGAAAATTTCACGTTGAAAGTCCCTGTTTCAGGAGTTTTGTCAAATATCTTTTATTATGATGGGGAAAAACCTGAAGTAGATGAAGTGATTGCAGAAATCGAAGAGGAAGAAGAGTAAACGTTATGGACGAAGCACATAGATTAAAAAGATTACCACCGTATTTGTTTTCAACAATTGATGCCTTAAAAGAAGAACAAAAGGCTAAAGGGATTGATGTGCTTGATTTTGGTATGGGCAATCCTGATTTGCCTCCACCTGAGCATGTGGTTCAAGCCCTTTTAGAAGCCGCTCAAAAACCTGAAATGCACAATTATTCTAAATGGTCCGATGATACAGAAGTCCGTTTTCGTAAAGCCATTGCAAATTGGTATGAGCGTAAATTTAATGTGGTGCTTGATCCAGAAGAAGAAGTGGTTCCGTTGATTGGAACTAAAGAAGGGATTGCCCATCTTTCATTAGGATTAATGAATCACGACGATATCGCGATTGTTCCAAGCCCTGCTTATCCGGTCCATTTTAATGGAGTGGTCATGGCTGGGGGAATCTTGTATGACATGCCTTTAAAAGAAGAGAATGGTTATTTGCCAGAGCTACATAAGATTGACGCACCTATTTTACACCGTTCTAAATTAATGTTTTTGTGTTACCCGCATAATCCTTTAACCGCAACAGCTGATCTTGGCTTTTTTGAAGATGTGGTCAAGTGGGGTAAGAAGAAAGAGATTGTGATTGCTCATGATTTAGCTTATTCCGACTTTGTGTATGAAAAAGATTATCGTGCGCCTTCAATTCTAGAAGTTAAAGGGGCTAAAGATTTTTGTATTGAATTTCATACTTTGTCTAAATCATACAGTATGGCTGGATGGCGTTTGGGTTTTGCTGTGGGAAATAAAAAGATCCTGTCTATTTTAAAGAAGACTAAAAGTTATTGTGACTTTGGCATGTTTAAAGCTGTTCAAGAAGGGGCGATTGCTGCTTTAGAAGGACCGCAAGATTATGTGGATAAAATTGTGAAGATTTACCGCAAGCGGACAGAACTTTTTATCAAAGGAATCAACCAGGCTGGTTGGGATATTCCTATGCCAAAGTCGACTTTTTATATTTGGGCTAAAATACCGCCTCGTTTTCATGGCCAAAGTTCGCTCGATTTTACCAAGCTCCTTGTTAAAGAAGGGGGCGTTTCTGTGGCTCCTGGAACAGGGTTTGGAGAACAGGGTGAAGGCTATGTCCGATTTGCTATGGTGCAAGATGAAAAACGCACCCTTGAAGCTGTAGAGAGAATCGGTAAAGTCATTAATATGCCTGATTGATGAAAGTCTGCGCGATCATTCCTGCTTATAACGAGCAAGACCAAATTGCCAACGTAATTGTCGGTGTTCAGCAATATGTTGAATCTGTTTTTGTGATCGATGATGGCTCAACAGATGAAACTGCAAAGCGAGCCGCTGAAGCGGGAGCTCAAGTTATTACCCATTCGCAAAACCAAGGAAAAGGGGCTGCGATTGCCACAGGCATTCAAACTTTTCTTCAATCTTCATTTGACGCCTTTATTATTTTAGATGCCGATGCACAGCATGATTGGAATGAACTTCCTTTGTTTATAAAAAAGATGGAAGAGAGCGATCCTTCTATTGTGATTGGCAATCGGATGGAAGATACAGCTAACATGCCTTGGGAACGAAAAAAGACCAATCAATTCACCTCTTGGGTTGTCTCAAAGCTATGTCGACAAACCGTCTCTGATTCGCAGTGTGGGTATCGTTTAGTTCAAAGACGATTGATTCAAGATTTAGACCTTTCATTAACCCGTTTTGATGCAGAATCAGAATTTTTAATCCAAGCGGCTCGAGCTGGGCATACGATTGCGCAAGTCCCTATTAAGACCATTTATCGGGGCGATGAAGTGAGTAAAATTAATCCATTTATCGACACTATTCGGTTTTTTAAAATGGTGTGGAAATACCGAAAACATTCATAAAAAGGGAATCAACTATGTTTAAAGTAATACGTCGATTATATGATTGGGTTTTGCACTGGGCCAACACACCTTATGGCGTACCTGCGTTGTTTGCCATTACATTTGCCGAAGCTTCCTTTTTTCCGATTCCACCTGATGTTCTTTTGATTGCTCTTTGTCTTTCTGTTCCAGCTAAAGCATTTCGTTTTGCTTTAATCTGTACGGTTGGTTCGATCATGGGGGGGATGTTTGGTTATTTTTTAGGAATGGAATTTTACGAAGTGATTGGAACAAAAATCATCTCTTTTTATCATCTAACAGACAAGTATGAAACTGTGGCTCAACTCTACAATGACCACAATGCATTGGCCGTTGGGTTGGCAGGGTTTACTCCTTTGCCATATAAATTGTTCACAATTTTAGCTGGAGTGTGTGAAATTAATTTCCCTATTTTTGTGATTGCTTCGTTTTTTAGCCGAGGCTTGCGTTTCTTTCTTGTGGCTGGTTTGATCTGGAAATTTGGAAAACCAATCAAAACATTTATCGACAAATACTTTAACTTGCTTACAGTTGTTTTTTCAGTCCTACTTATTGGCGGTATTTTAGTCATAAAACTCTTTTTATAAACAGAGTGTAACTCTCGTGTAAAATAAGTGTAGGAGAGTGAATTTGAAGATAGCCATTATCAGTGACCTCCATAGTAATTTAGAAGCCTTAACAGCGGTTCGCCATGAACTTGATAAAGAAGCTGTTGAGCAGATCTATTGCCTCGGTGATATTTTGGGTTACAATGCCAATCCTAAAGAAGTGTTGCAGATGGTGCGAGAGATGAATGCGCTCTCTATTGCAGGCAACCACGACCATGCAGCTGTAGGATTAATGAGTGCTGATTCATTTAACCTTGTGGCTAAAGAAGCGGTTCTTTGGTCTGGAACTCAGCTTTCTGAAGAAGAAATTGAATGGGTTAAGAATTTGCCTTTAGTGCGCGAAGTTGGGGAAATCACCTTTGTGCATGCGACTCCACACCATCCTGAGGAGTGGGGATATGTCTTAACGCGCAGTCATGCTGATGTGGCGTTTAAATCTTTAAAAACACGTCTTTGTTTTTTAGGCCACTCCCATCTCCCTTGTCTGTTTGAAGAAAATGAAGGTCTTGTCTTTTCTGAAGCAGGCACCGTTGATCTGAAAAAAGAGAGCCGCTATATTATTAATGTTGGGAGTGTAGGGCAACCTCGTGATGGCAATCCCAAAGCTTCGTATGTGCTCTACGATAGTCAAACCAATCAAGTTCATTTCAAGCGAGTTGAATATGATTTACCTCTCACACAAAAGAAAGTCTTGGATGTGGGTTTGCCAGGCTTCTTAGCCGAACGCTTGGCCATGGGAAGATAATGGCAAAACAGACAAAATCTTCTTTCTTAAGTCTGACTTTCTTTTACTGGGCACCTGTATGTGTTTGGGCAGGGGTGATTTTCTATCTGTCGAATTTGCCTGCAGATGATCTGCCTAGTTGGGAAATCCCTTACCTGGACAAAGGGGTGCATGCCGTTGAATTTGGCATTTTAGCCTTTTTATTTTTGCGTGGGGCTGTGGCCACATTTTTGGGCCAAACCATGCGATTTCAGTGCCTATTAACAGTAATGGCTGTCTTTTTTTATGCACTCCTAGATGAGTATCACCAGAGCTTTGTATTGGGAAGAGTTACTGATGTATATGACTTAGTTGCAGATAGTATTGGTATTTTCTTCGCCCTTTTTCTCGCCAAAAACAGGTTGACAAGAGCCCTAAATTAAGCTATTTTAGTCCTCTTATTAGTTATTTTCTGATTTTAACTGGAGGTTCTTAAATGAATGGTTTTAAGCAGTCACTGAGTGTTTTTTTAGTTTTAGCTTTATCTGTCCCGTTTCCTGTTTCTTCTTCATTTAAAACAGCCCAGTTTTTAGCCCCTATTACATCAACACCTTCACCGGTAGTATTAAATTTAACTCCTGAAAATTCTTCTAAAAAATATATCTATGCTTTTTGGCAAGGAAGAGCAGAAGCAACTAAAGCTCAAAAAGAATTATTAGGTGGTAAAGGAGCCAACTTAGCGCATATGTCTGGCTTAGGGTTGCCAGTCCCTCCAGGTTTTACCATTTCTACAGAAGCTGCAATTGACTATTTTAAAGATGAATCAGGAGAAAAAAATAATTATCCTAAAGGTTTAGAAGCTGAGATTAATGCTTATTTGAATGGCTTAGAAAGCGTACGTGGAAAAAAATTAGGCGACTCAAATGATCCTTTATTGGTTGCTGTTCGTTCGGGTGCATCTATTTCAATGCCTGGAATGATGGATACAATTTTAAATGTGGGGCTCAACGATCAAAGTGTCATTGGCTTTGGTAAAAAAATAAATAATGACCGAACCGCTTGGGATAGTTATCGCCGCCTTATTCAGATGTTTGGAAAAACAGTTTTTGGCATTAGTGGTGAAAAATTTGAACATGTGATTGCTAAAAAGAAGGCAGAACAGAGTCTTGAGTTTGATACTGATCTAACGGTTGAACATTGGAAACATATTGTGGGTCAATTTAAAGCCATTGTTTTAAAAGAGACCAAGAGAGAATTTCCTCAAGATCCCAAAGAACAATTGGAGCTAGCTATTAAAGCGGTTTTTGATTCTGCATTCAGTGAGACGGCTATTTCTTACCGTAAAGAAGAAGGCATTCCTGACAATGTTGTGAGTGCGGTTAATATTGTGAGTATGGTTTTTGGGAATACAGGCGAAGGCTCAGGAACAGGAGTGATGTTTACTCGGGATCCTAATACAGGTGAAAAGGTTCCTTTTGGAGATTATTTAGAAAATGCACAAGGGGAAGATGTGGTTGCCGGTATTCGCGCGACAGTTAAAATTGGGGAGTTAGCAAAGATTATGCCGCATGCTTGGGATGAGTTAATGCGAATCATTAAGATTTTAGAAACAGAATATAAAGAGATGCAAGATACTGAATTTACTATTGAAAATGGAACCGTTTATATGTTGCAAACTCGTAGCGGAAAGCGAGCAGGATTGTCTGCATTTAAAATTGCTTCTGATTTAGTTGAAGCAGGTGTCATTGATAAAGAAGAAGCTGTGATGCGTGTTAGTGACCGTCATGTTCAGCAAATGCTCT
>JAJCYG010000111.1 GCA_029263055.1 Actinomycetes bacterium | reverse complement strand
CAATGCAATGGTGTCATCTCAAAAACACATTGTATGGATTTTTATTTCTCGGTCACACCCCCGCAGACAACAAATTTGAGTACTTGATTATTGAGAACGATGGCGACCTTGGATCGTGTTTATACAATAGTGCTACATCCGGCAACTTTTACATGTCTGATGTGTGCTGTATCAATCCCGGCAGAGGCTGGCATAAATCCGGTGGAAGCACAGATGTGTGGTCGCGGATACAAATTATTTCGCCGCAAGATGCGCCATATATGGACGAATTCGCAAAATCGGCAACGATCAATGATTTGCATATTATTGATGTTCATAGTGCAGCACCCGAATGCTCTATCGACAGTGGAGAAACATTAACAATTGTTGGTCTATATATGGATGGCCCGTTCTGCGAATCCACCCTATCAACGTCTAGATCATGGCTGGCAGATGCAGGGGTAATGGACGTAACAACATTTAGTGTCAGAAATGGTGGTAATCATGTGCCTGTCAGAAACGATCAAGCTGTTGGGATAATAAACCTAACAGGTGGCGATGTGTTTGGCGGCGGCGACTCACTGCAAGGCATCTATTCCAATACAGCCAATAAGATTGTGCTGGATGATGTAGCAACGTTTGGCACATATGGCTATGACAAAGATGTGTTCTCAACCGATGCAGACCAAACCTATCAAACAGACGAAACCGCAGCCAATATGCGGTCTACTCGTAAATTTCCGATTGCAGCGACTATCAGCAGCACAGGAACACCCGACTCAAGCAGCACAACTATCACAGGCACAACGGGCTGTCTAGCGAAGGCAAGAATTCTGTATGGTACGACATCTGGCACATACACACATTCAACCGAATGGGATGCGCAAGACCTACTTTTACCGGATGGCACTGCTATTCCATCATCAGTTATCGACTGGGTAACTAGTGGAAAAAAATATAGCACTGACTTAAACAGTGGAATTGCATTATCTAATCTTGCAGCAGATACAACTTACTACTGCGTGATTGAAGCTGTGAATATGCACGGTGAAGTCTTTAGAAGTAGTGAATCAAACTTTTCAACAACGGCAGTAAGTGGCGGTGGCGGTGTCAACCCTTTAATCGGTTTGGTAGGTGGATAACAGATGAAGTACTTAGGCGACTACGAAGAAGATTATGCAACTCTCAATTTTAAGTTTCATACAGTAGATGCGACTGGCGTACCTACAACGCTATCCGGAACGCCCGCTGTGAAGGTGTACAAGGGGTCTGCAACTGCTACAGAAACGGCAGCGGGTGTCACTCTGGCAGTTGATTTTGATAGTGTGACCGGACTAAACAACGTGTTGATTGACCTTAGCGCAGATGCGTTTTACGAAACCGGGCAGGATTACGCGGTTGTGATAACGACGGGTACGGTTGATAGCATATCTGTTGTCGGTTATGTCATTGCGACATTTAGTATTGAAAACCGTTTTGCTGAAGTCGATGTTACCGCAATTAGCGGCGACAGTACGGCGGCAGATAATCTTGAAGCAGACTACGACGGCACAGGCTACGCTAAAGCAAACAGCACGATAGGCACTACTACCACCAATACAGACATGAGAGGCACTGACAGCGCGGCTTTAGCGTCAACTGTAGGCGTTGCAGGTGCTGGCCTCACTGATTTGGGTGGAATGTCAACGGCAATGAAGGCTGAAATCAATGCTGAAGCTGATACTGCTATATCTGACGCGGCATTGGCAACGGCAGCGAATTTGGCGACGGTAGATAGCAACGTGGACATTATCCGAAAATTTCAAACGAACAGGCTGGAACTGGCGGCTGGTAGCAGCGGTAATTTGATTTTGTATAACGATGACGGCACAACGCCACTGTATACGTTTGCTGTCACTGACAAAGACGGTAGCGCGATTGCGTTAAATTCGAGTAGTCCTGCAAAACGAGGGGCCGGATCATGATTGTATCGTTTGGGTTAGGTGACGAACAGGCAACAGGCACGACAGACGTTGTAACTGTTTCAGAGAATTATGATTGGGATATAACCCAGTTTCAAGTCGAATGGGAGTTGACAGAATGATGGATATGACAACCCCGACGGGGAAACAGCTTGTTCTTTATACAGGCGCGACGTTCAACCCTGATGCGGTAATTACAATAAAAAACAGTGGCTCTACCGTCAATCTCACAGGCACGACATGGGCATTCAGAATCACGACTGAAAAGAAGCCGTACGAGTCTATCGTCGCGAGTACGCAATGCACGATATTGACAGCGGGATCAGGAACATTGACTGTACCGTTTTCAAATATGACATTGACCGCAGGAGTCACTAAAATCGGTAATGCGCGGTTCATGCTTTATAAAGTGTTGTCTGGTGGTGTCGCTCAAATTCAAGGGTCTGCAAAGAGGCTTAAAATTGAAGACGGTTTTACTAGCGTTTAGTTTGTTAATTTTTTCAGGTTGCAGCAATAAACAGGTTATTTCTGCAAAGGTTCCATTGCCGATTGTCGGCGGTAACATTATTCATATTGAGGTTATCAATGAGCAGCATCAGGATAGGAATAGTATTGATTGTGATTGCAATAATGAGCAGCGGGTGCATCGATGCCAAGAAAATCGGTCAGGACGCGGCGGCGGGCGCATTAGAACAAGTCCAGCGTTTTGGCGACGAATTCGCGGAGAGTAAAAACGCGGCTGAATTAGCAGCAGCCGTTGCTAAAGGCAAAGAGTTCGGCATTTCGTACGAAGAAATCGACACGAACGCAGACGGTATTTTTGACGGCGCGGAAGCTGGCCTATTTTATTTGAGGATTGAAAAAGATAAACTTGGTGGCGTTGGGGAGGACATTCTCAAAACTGCAATGTCAGGCGATATTGAAGGCGCAAAAATCAAAGCCAAAGAAGCGGGTTCGGATGTCTGGCCGCAAATCAGAGATGCACTGCTTGCAATATTTACGGCTGGCGCGTCTGGAAAATTCATGCTTGACAGACATGGTAAAAAAGTAAAAGAGCAGGTTAATGAGGAGCGGGATAGAAATAGGATGTTGCGTCGTGAACCTGTGCATATTATCGAAGATGGCACGCCTACTGGCGTACCTGGTGAAACTACTGGCTAACTGTGCTTGGGCGCAGGATGTCATAGTCTGCCTGACAGAGGATCATCTCCCCTCTGTCAGGCTTTTTTTATTATATACGTTAAAGATTCTTCTAACTCGTCGCAATCTTTCAATTTACGTAACGCCTTAGTTCGTATCTGGCTGGCTCTGGATTCTGTTATATTAACGACGCTTCCAGACTGTTTAAGTGTTTTATTTTCATAATAATAGGACGTAATGATTGACAATTCTTTTTTGCTTAAGCAGTCTTTTAGAATTGTTTTCGCCTTGTCTCGCTCATCTTC
>JAJCYG010000110.1 GCA_029263055.1 Actinomycetes bacterium | reverse complement strand
TGTTGGTTTAAACCAAACAAAACCCCACAACTCAAAAAGATTAAGATTAAAAGGATTTTCTTCACGAGGATGAAGGAGGGTTCTCTTTAGCTTTTTTGCGTTCGCGCTCTTCTTCTTTCCAAGAAAGAATCGTCGCCTTTGCTTTATGTTCTTCTGCTTCTTTGATCATCCCTTTTTTCTGATAAAAAACCGAAAGGTTTGAACGAGACATCAACTCATTGGGATTAATTTCCAAAGCTTTCATTTCAACTTCAATCCCTTTATCCACATCCCCTGCATGCAAGTGAGTCATGGCAAGCGAATGATACGCATCCATATAATTCTTATCTTGCTCAATGAGCTGATTAAACACGTTAATCGCTTCTTCATACTTCTTTGCAAGCGACAAATCTAAAGCTTCGACAAAAAGATCTTCATTTGTTTTCATAGGAGCCAGTGTAGCAAAGAAAAAAAGTTCTCACTATTGCTGACTCAAAAAAAGTAGAATGAGTCGTTATGATGACGCTCCTTTTAATCATCTTGGCCTGTTTTTTAACCGGAATCCTCACGCTCATCTCTGGCTTTGGCTTGAGCACCTTGCTCACTCCCTTTCTAACGATTCTCTATAATGTCAAAACCGCTCTACTGGTTGTGGCAATTGTCCATCTATCAAACAATTTTTTTAAATTAATTTTATTCCGTAAACACATCCAACTAAATATTTTTAAACGATTTGGGTTGATTAGCTTAATTGGCGCTCTCATAGGTGCCTCCCTCTTTAGCTGGTTTTCAACTGGCTGGCTTCAAAAACTGTTAGGAGGCTTTCTACTCTGGTCTGGCCTCTCAGAGCTCTTCTCAAAGATAAAGCCCTCTACCATAGACAAAAAATGGGATTTAGCAGGGGGTTTTTTTTCTGGGTTTTTAGGAGGGCTTATTGGGGCTCAAGGGGCCATACGATCTGCTTATTTACTCAATTATTCCCTAACTAAAGAAGCCTTTATTGCCACGGGATCTGCCATTTCTATACTAATTGATTTAACTCGTGTTCCTTTATATATTTATGCCCAAAAACATCTCGTTTCAACAATCAACCCTTGGCTTATCCTCTTATTTGTGGGAGCTGCTTTTATTGGAACCCACACAGGAAAACGACTTCTAGAAAAATTATCATTAACACTCTTCCGCAAATATGTTGCAATAACATTAATTGGTTTAGGTATTTATTTTTTCTTTTAGAGAAGGAGAGCACGTTATGGCTCAAAAGATTATGGTGACCTGCCCTTGTTGTGACCGCATTTTAGAAGTCAATCCTGAGAATGGAAAAGTCATTCGAAACTTCGAATCCAAGTTAAAGGGAAAAACAAAAGACAAAGCCTTTACTGATGCCCTAAGCGAGACCAAAGACCGCGAAGGTAAATTAGCCCAACAATTTGATAGTGCGAAACTTGAAGAAAAAGAAAAAATGAAAAAGCTAGAAAACATTTTTAAAGAAAAAAAGAAGAAAATCGACTCCGGTGAAGACGACGAAACCCCTCTTCGCCCCTTTGATTTGGACTAAAAATTGGTTGATCTTTCCCCTTGGTTATTCTAAAATAGAGGCAGTTTCTAGAGCTTTAAAAACATCCAAACCAAGAACTCGGGGAGAGTTTAAAATGCAGTGCAATCATTGCCACATCGCCATGACAATCGAAAATGAAGCCAAAGAAAATGGTTTCTGGTTTTTATGGTATCGTTGCGCAGGTTGCAACGAAAGCTACCTCCACAAAAGCCCTCTTCCTAATAGTGCTGATTCAGAATCTGAGTCTGTGGAAGCAGACAACCCCATTTCCCAGAATTAATTCTACTTTTATCCAATTAAGCTAAATTGTTGTAAAATGATAGTAGAGAAACTAATTATGTCTGATTTGACAACAGATCAAGAAACGATACATCCCTATTTAGAAGACTCTGCCCACTTTCCCGGAGGGCATGCGCCTGGCCTTTACCGCCCGCAAACAGAGCAAGAGATTGTCTCTCTTTTAAAACAACACCATGCCTCAGGACAACCGCTGATTGTTCAAGGAGCGCGCACCTCCTTAACAGGCGGAGCCACCCCTTTAGGCGAAACCATCATCAGTCTTGAAAACTTAAATCAAATTCTCCGTTTAGAAAAAGATGGAGAAGGCTATGGCAGCGCACTCATGCAACCCTTTGTTCGTTTAAAAAATTTAAATGAAGCCGCTGAAAAAATGGGGCTTTATTATCCTCCCACTCCAACTTATGATCTCGCTACTATTGGCGGAACCGTGGCCACTTGCGCTGCAGGATCTGCCACATTTAAATATGGCACCACACGCGACTGGGTTATCAGCTTACGCATTCTACTCGCAAACGGGGAATCTTTAACGGTTAGGCGCGGGGACTGTTTTGTCAATTCAACCGGCTTGTTTAAAACCGAGACTGATTCAGGACAAACCCTTCAAATCCCAATGCCACGTTCTTACACAACACCTATGAATTTAAAAAAAGTCTCTTGCGGCTACATGGCTCATCCCAAACTAGATCTGATTGATTTTTTTATTGGCTCAGAAGGAACGCTAGGAATTGTCACAGAAATCGAAGTTAAGTTAATTCCACTTCCAACCGCTGTATTAAGCGGCCTCTCATTTTTTGATTCAGAACAAGATGCGTTTGAATGTGTCAAAGGCTTACGCGAATCACATCAGATAGATGCGCGTGCCATGGAATTTTTAGATCAAAAAAGCCTAGAAATTTTACGCGAAAACAAAATAGACCAAAAAATTAAAGTTCCTATTCCTATAAATCGAAAGGCAGCAATTTACTTTGAAATAGAATTAAAAGAGATGTGGGAAACAGACAAAGCATTAGAGCTTTTAGAATCAATGCTCAACGATGACCAAGGACAACAAGGCAAACAAGCACTCCATGACATTGAAGCACTCTTTCAATTGTTGCAACAATTTAAAAGCCTAAACCCAGACGAGCTTATTTTGGCTTTTCCAAAAGATCAGACTCTATTTTCTAATCTCAAAGAAATTCGTGAAGCTGTCCCAACACTCATCAACGAAATCATTAGCCGAGCTCAAGCCCAAGATTCAAGTGTCACAAAAATAGCCGCTGATGTGATTGCCCCATTTGAGCGGATTCCTGAAATGATTCAAGCATTCAGAAAAGCAGCAGACCAGGCAATGCTCCCTGTGATTCTTTTCGGACACATCTCAGATGGAAATCTTCACCCTAATATTCTTGTTAAAAATAGCCATGAGATAGCACGTGGAAAAGAATGCTTACGCCAAGCCATGAAGCAAGTGCTCGCTCTAGGAGGGGCTCCCATGGCAGAACATGGCGTCGGCCGCAATCCTCTCAAACAAGAATTCCTAAGCTCTTTTTATGGCGAAAAAGGGGTTCAAGAAATGGCACAAGCCAAACTAACTTTAGATCCCCGAGGCATCCTCTCCCCTGGCGTGATCTTTTCTAAAGAATTATTAAACAACACAGGTCCGTCTTCAAATTTAAAAATTGGGGCTACGATTAAAAATGTGGGAGATGAACAAGGTGAGCTCTGGCAGTTCTCATTAAAATCTCTCACAAAAACTCAAGACTTTGTGAACGGATTCTTAGCACGGTTTCTCAAGAACAACGCCAAAGCACAAACATTAGCAAAAGAAGTCCAACAGATCGGGCATAAAACTTCAGGCTACATGACAGATTACATTGCCATCCCCTTTTCTCTAGAAAGAATTCGAGAATTAAAGAAAAGAGGGTTTGTACATGACAAAACAGAAATCAAAGAAACACTATTCCGACATATGGAAGGCATTTTTCCTCCCTTTATTTTACGCCCTACTCTATTAGAGCCGATCACTAAAGAAATTTTAGAAGAACATGTCCCAATTGAGTATGAATATGACGAAGAAGATATTTGGGTGCCGTTAGAAAATGTGTGGGCTCATCTTCCAACAGTAGAAGACAATTATAGTGAACTTGCTCAGAAAGAATTTCCCTTTATCAGCAGCAAAGAAATTCCAGAGATTGAAGTGGGTTGGCGAGTCGGCAGCTTAAACAAATTTAATATTAAAAAAGAACAGGTTCAAGGAGGTCCACTTTACCGAAAAGCTTACATCCCTAAACAGAAAAAACAAGAAAGCCAACTCTGCCTAGTTGAAAGAGAGATTGGAATTTACAATGGCTTTGACACCTCTTCAAAAGCACCTCAACGTTCATTTTTATTAAAAGTAACGTATTCGCTTTTAAAAGGAATCTATTCGCTCTTTAACGAACTCTTTGTTTTTTTATTTGGAACAGAACGTCTTATTGCTGGACTCAAACTTTTTCTAGGAGCCAAATGGACACGCCATCTTTTAAATGAAGTTCATGATGCGGAATGGATTCGAAACTGCCCTAAGGGTAAAAAAGATAAAGAAACAGTTGAAACTCTTTTAGGTAAAAGAGCATGGAATATCTTTGTGGATCACCGTACGTTAAGACGTTCTTTACTGCCCCATCTTTCTCTCTTTGATCGCCTGTTAAAACTGATCTTTCTCAAATCCAAAAAAAGCATGGGACAAAATGAAGTCTGTTATCGCGTGCTACAACAACTTGAACTTGAAAAACATGAAGACTATGTCCCAAGCTCAGATTCAGACTGGAAAGCACGCGTGCTACGTGACCGGAACCGTTCACAACGCAAACTCCGCTCACAACTCGCTTATTTTTTAGATGAATCTCTGCCTAAACGCCGAGGTAACATTGCCACCTACGCCGCTTTTTGGGGTGCCTCAACCGGCTGGAATGGGTTTGATCTTCTACTCGCTTTCTTCAGAATCGGCTGGGGCCCTGATCCCTGGTTTTTTCACCACATTGCCATTGAAGGCAACTTTGAGAAACTAGCCAAAGCAACCGGAGAAGATTATGTGAGTCCTGAAAAAGGGATTAAGAATGCAAAAGAGGTGGGCTTTTTAGATCGCTTTTCATTTATGTGGTTTTTACGCCAAGTCTTTAGTCAAGAAGTTCGAAGCGTTTCTAAAAGAAGATTGCAAGCACTCTATTTAGCAGGCCGACTCACTAAAAGAGAGTTTGAAAAATATAAAAGCACCCTAGAAAAAGGACAAACAAAAGTAGAAGGGCCCCACCTAGAAATTATTGATCGGCGTAGCGGCATTCCGTGGTTTAACCAAGTCCGAGTCACTCAAGCCATTCAAAGCTCTTCTGAAATCAAAATCGAAGTGGTCAAAGGGTTAAACGAAGACTTAATCGAACCATGGAGACAACGCGCGCAAACATCATTCCATTTCTGTTGGAAGTAGTTTTTCTGCTTCTTCTTGAATTTTCTTAATTGTGTCTTGTGCTTTTTGTTCTAATTCTTTTACTTTTTCATTTCCTTCGCCTAAATACTGTTCAGCCACTTCTCGCCCTTCTTTAACTGCTTTTTGAGCTTTGACAGCTCCTTCAGAAATTGTCTTTTGTGTGGCCTTAGCCCCTTTTTGCAAAGCCTGCTTTGACATTTTTGCCATTCCAGAGACATCGATGTTAAGCAGATTAGCTAAGTTTGTCTTAGTCAAAACCTCAAATAAGATGGCATTTGAAAGCATAGAAACACTATCCACATTATTAAGTTTCTTATCGAGCCCTATCTTATATGTTTTTACTTTTGGAGCACCGCCCCCTTCATAATCTTTAAACAAAACTTTTCCGATCTTGAGCTCTAAACTTTCAATAAAAAATTCTGTTTTCTTTTTGATTTTATCTTTTTTTACTTCTTCCTTTTTTGATTCTTCTTTTTCAGCAGGCTTAAAGGCATCAAAGTCTTTTAAATTTAAGACCCCATCTTCATTGCGAACAATCACAAACTCTTCTAAATTAAATTGTGCTTTTTCAATGTAAAGAGCTCCACCTAATAATCGAGGAACAGATAGAGAAACATAAATCTTTGGAATCGAGATCATTCTCTCTTTATTAAATCGAGACGAATTAAACAGCTCAATATTCTCAATATCTAACTTTGATGAAAGAAGCCCTAAATTAAACTTGCTGATATCAAGTCCCATTCCAGACTTTATCTTCACAAAGCCTTGAGCCCCTCCTTTGATCAAAAAGTTTTTGCCTAACAAAACAACAACAAGTAATAAAACAATCAAAAGCAATAACTTCTTAAACATTCTTTTTTTCCCCTTTTTGATCGGCTAGTTTTTTCAATGTTGTCTGAGGCCCAACTTCAACCGCATGAACCCGTTTCATCATATTTCCAGCTGCTTTGCCACGCAGCGCATCAGTCACATCTTTAACAAATATTTTGTCTAAAGGAAGGCCTGGAACAAAAGAAACAGCCCTATCCTTAGAGCGTAGAATCAGCTTTGCAACCTCAAGCTGATGGAAAATATCACGAGAAAGGCGAATCGGCACCTGATGATTATAAGCATAATCAACCAGATTCCACGGCCCCTTTCCAGCAGCATAGTGACGCGCTAAATGAGTGAGCATAGCCAAAGCAAGCGCTTCACGCGTTGATTGATTGGTCTTTAAAGAGCTTCCCTCTTCTTCATACGTTTTATAATTTTGAACAGCAAAAGCAACTTCACATCCAAAAAGCACAATCAACCAACACAAGTAAAGCCAAGCCAAAAAGATTGGCACCGAAGCAAATGTTCCGTAAATTGCGTTGTATTTACCCACGCCTACTTGCAAATGAATATAAGCCCACTGCAAAAAAGTCCACAAAGTTCCAGCAACAACCCCTCCGATCAAAGCAGGAACAAAACGAACTTGCGTATTGGGCATAAAAGTAAAAACAAGTGTAAAAGCAATCCAGATAAAAAGAATGCCTGTTAAACTCGCAACAGCTTGATAAAGATTGGCAAAGTAAGGAACTTCTTCATGTAAAAAGAGAATAAAAGAATTGGCACTGAGCGAAGCATTAATACTTGTGGCGGCTAAAATAAGAACCGGAACCATTAAAAGAACACTCACATAATCACTGAATTTGCGAAAAAAAGCTCGAGCATCTTGAACGCCCCAAATCAAATTAAATGATTTTTCGATTTTCCCCATCATCGCAATCACAGTATAAAAAAGAACCAAAACACCGACGGCACCTAACACACCAAAGTTTGTATTTTCTACATAGGTAAGCATGCGAGTCAAAAATTCAGCAATATTTTCTGGAAGCTGAGCAGCCTGTTCTTGAATTAAAGTTTGAAGCCGTTCTCCCCCGCCAAAACCTTTGGCCACAGAAAACATCATGGCTATTAGAGGAACCATTGACATCAAAGAGATATAAGTTAGAGCTGAAGCATGGAGCGGGCAATTATCGCGGCCAAAACCACGGACCACCATAAAAGAAATTTTTACAGATCCAAAGCCAAGTCGCTTAAGAAAAGTAAGTGCGGAAAAATCAATGTCCCAAATATCTTCAAAAACAAATTTTTTTATTTTATGAAAGTTTTCTTTTAAGTTCTTCATAAGCCCATTGGATTTTATCAAACTTTAATTTTTCGGTCTCACCATACTCATCATCTCTTTTGTCAACATTAACAGGATGGTATTGGTGCATTAATTTGTCATATATTTGTTCCACTTCATCTAGAGTTGCCTCACGGGAAACACCTAAAATTTGATAAGGATCTGAATACTCTATCCAATCAACTTTTTTCACATCTTGGGCAGATGAAGGAGCCCCCTTCTTCATTTTACGAAACACCCATATTAAGTACGCCAACAAAGCAAAATCATCCAACTTTCCAAAAAGACCCGTAAAATCAGGGATCAGATCTATTGGACTAATAAAATAGATGACGTAGCCAATAATTGCTAAAATGAGAACCAGTCGTTTTTTATCCATAACTAGAATAAGTTTAACATGAATATGAATGAATAGGATCAACGAATGCTTGAAAAAATTATCTCTGGCGGACAAACCGGTGTGGACCGAGCAGCATTAGATGCGGCATTGCAATTAGGCTTTCCATGTGGAGGATGGATTCCCTATGGCAGACGAACAGAAGAAGGCGCGCTCTCTCCACTTTATCCTTTAGTTGAAACACCAAGTGCAAAATACGAACCTCGAACCGAATGGAACGTGCGCGATTCAGATGGAACGCTTATCTTCACTCAAGGAGCTCCAAGCGGAGGAACCGCCCTGACAATCGACTACGCAGAAAAACACCACAAACCTTATCTTGTTGTCGACTTTAATGAAACAATTCCTGCCAGAGAAGTCAAAAACTGGATCACCAACAATCAGATTGCCACACTCAATGTAGCCGGCCCTCGAGCAAGCAAACAGCCAACTATTTATGACTTAGCAAAAGATTTTGTGGAAGCCGTTCTAATCGACTAGTGTCGTTTATGTTTTTTCAAACCTTCTTGACCAAAGATCGCTCTTAAAGCAAGTGGCAAATCAGGGTAGCTGAATTGAAATCCAATCTCTTCAGCTTTTTTCGGCAACACTTTTTGACCTGTAAGAAGCATCTCTTGAGCCATCTCACCCATTTTAGCCTTCAACACAAATCCAGGCACTTTCATAAAAGAAGGACGGCCCATAACTTGGCCCAATGTTTTAGCCAGTTCATTCATGGTCACAGGGTATGGAGCGGTTGCATTGATCACGCCACTGGCTTCTTTATTCGTTAAAATATTTGCCATCAAATCAATCAAATCATCTCGATGAATCCAACTGACCCACTGGTTTCCAGAACCAAGCGGACCCCCAATAAATCGTTTAAAAGCAGGAATCAATTTAGAGAGCGCCCCGCCTTCTCGTTCCAAAACAATTCCAATTCGGAGTAACACTGTTCGCACTCCAAAATCTTCTGCTTTACGCGCTTCAGCTTCCCACTCAGCACACACATCAGACAAAAACCCTTGTCCCTTTGTCGATGTCTCATCTAATGTTTCACCATTACGACTGCCATAATAACCAATGGCTGAAGCATTCACAAAAACCTTAGGCTTGTGCTTTGCTTTTTCTATTGCATTCACAAGTGCTTTAGTTGCTTTAACTCGACTCTCTAAAATTTTATTTTTAGTAACAGGATCCCACTTCTGAGCCACAGGCTCTCCTGTCAAATTGATAATCGCATCTGCCCCATCCACTTCTTTTTCCCAAACACCTGGGGTCTCAGCATCCCAATTAATGTAGGAAACAGTCTTTGTCTTAGTGGTCATCATACTGCGAGTTAATACAGAAACTTGGTAGCCTGTACGATTAAAAAGGTGAACAAATGTAGGCCCCACAAACCCCGTTGCCCCAGTCACTAAAATTTTCATGTGCTACTCCTCTGGTCCGTTAAAGAGTTTATATTACTTAAATCACTCTTTAAGAGTCAATTATCATATTTACAAAACTCTGTTTTTCTGCTACTTTTCATCCCATGTTTCAGAAAGCAATCTCTCTATTATTAGTATTGAGCCTACTTTGGACAAATAACCCTCTACCCAAAGGTCTCGAAACTTATTTAGCCCCTCAATCGATCACACGTTCGCCTGTGATGGCTAAACTTCATGGCCTCACTCAAAATACCGTGATTTACCCGCTGTTAAAAGCGCTCGATCTTTTTAAGACAAATCCAATCAAACTAGAAAAGGTGTCCAATTGGAGTCAAGGCTACGAAGTTTACCAAATAACCACCCCACAACCAAACAAGCATTCAATCCATCCACTTGGTTTAGATATTCTGTTTAACGAGTTAGACCGTAAAAATAAATTCAATCTCATTTTTGATATGCAAGGGCGATTGCTGGCGATTGTTCCTAATGTAAGTCACACAGAAAGAGGAAGGCGCAACTATAGCTATTTTAATCTCTCACACTACTATCTAGAAAATCACACCATTGGAGAAAGCAAAGCAAGAGATTGCTGGCTCGAATTTAGCCGCTTTTGGTTTGAGTCACAACAAGTCATTCAACAATACTTAGAAAACAACTTACTCACCCAAGTCGTCTTCCCTTATCAATTAAGTCGAAATAAGCCTTATGCCTATATTGAATGGGAAAAAGGAATAAAAGATCCTAAGATAAGTGTTATTGGTTTTGATCCATACGATTTCAAACGCTTAAATTCTAAAGAAAACTTTTCTGGGCCATTTGAAAAAGATAAGTCAAAAGTTCAACTTTTGATCCCTGTTTTTCCAACTGTTTACTCACCCTCCGTAATCAAAGACTCTTCCGACGAAGCATATCATAGAGCAATTCTCCAAGGTGACACGGCTCAAGAAGGTGATTTAGCTTTAGTCATTGGCCCAGGTTCAGGGATCGACACACTCTTAACTGGTTTAAAAACAAACAGGAAAGTTTTTGTTGCTGGAGTCAATCCAATAGAAGTGGCCAACACACTTGCTTCTGGAAAATTAAATCAAATTGAAATAGAAGGGAAAGTTTTTGATGGGATTATGGATGTTGATGGAACCCTTGCTTATAACAGAAAATTTGACTGGGTTTTCTGGAATCAACCCGCTCTAGCTGACAAACAAACCTCAAACCCATGGCCAAGCTATAATAGCTTTTGGGACTACTCTACCTTTGGTCCTTTTGAACTCAATCTTTTTGTAGTTGGATTATTTAAAAGTCTCGTCTCTTACGGGAAAACTCTTTTGTGGAACCGCTCTCTAGCACTCATACCTGAGGCGCTTCGGCGAGGCGGTTTTTCAGTTCAACAAACTTCAATTGATGGAAGCTACTCGCTTTACTTTGCTGAAAAACAAGAAAACACAACAGTAAAAACAGAACAACAACCCGACATCACAACCCTCCCTATTTGGGAACTGCTAAAAACTCTTGATCTAGTAGAAATAAAAAATGATTTAATAGAATCAACAGAAGAAGTCTTTAATGGATCCACAGTCATCACCATTAAAGTTCCCCAAAAAGTAGAAGGCGTTCCTTTAGGAAAAAAAATTCTAAGTAACGAGCTAGGCCCAACCAACCGATTTGAACTTCTTTATAACAAAGCAGGAAAACTCTTAGCTATTTTTCCGGCGCATCAAGAAGTTATTGCGCACGCCCAAGACTGGCTCTTTTGGGATTTAAGCCCCTACTACTTCTTGCCTCCAAAAATGAGCGATCCTCAAGCAAAAACTAAATGGGATAGCTTTAAAGAAAGGCTAAAAATCGACCAACAACTTATTCAAAAATATTTACGTTGGCGCCAACTTTATTTAGGACCCACCGATTTAGCAAAGAGCAAAAATTATATTCCTATAATCAAGCGAGCCAACATGGAACCCTTTGTTTTCGCAAAATTTGATCCTAAAATTGATTATGCTTTGTACCAACAGATTCACTTTCGCTCCTTTAAATTTAAAAGCCCTCTTCTTGGTGATATTGATTGGATGGTTCCAGAACGCTATGCTGTTGATGAGCCAAATCCGTTTAGAATAGAGAGAGGGGAAAATGAAGTTATCTTACCTATTTTTCCAACAGTCTATTCCCCTACAGGCTATCAAATAAGTGACAGCCCTTATTACCAAGCTCTTTATTATGGCAACCAACGTAACCGAAAATTTACCTTTTCATTAAGCAAAGGCAAATCTGTTTTATTGGGTGGTCCTGGCAGCGGTTTTGACACATGGATTTCTTGGCTAAAAACAGAAAGAGAAGTTCTTGTGTTTGGGGTCAATCCCTTAGAAATTGCCAATGTCAACGCCTTAGCAAAAATAGAAGGCTTTCCAGTTAGAGCCAAACTTTTCGACAATTTAACAAGCATAGAGGGAGAACGCGTTTTTAATAAAGAGTTTGACGTGATTATTTGGAATCAACCCGCGCATAATCCTAATGAAACACTTGAAAAAAGAAAACTTAAAGATTATTGGGATTACCGGTTTGGCGCAGATGAAGTGTTACGTTTTTTAGAAGGATTAAAAGTTTTATTAAAAACAAATGGGCAATCTTTATTTTGGAACTTAGAAAGCGACAACATGAGTCAGCTTATTCGTCAATCAAAGCTAACAGTAATAAAATACCTCTACCCAACAGAGAA
>JAJCYG010000109.1 GCA_029263055.1 Actinomycetes bacterium | reverse complement strand
ATTTTGTTTTTTAACTCGCTAAAGATCTCACCGATTTTGTATTCGATGGTATCTGCTCTTTCAGCACTTGCTTTAAACTTTTTCAGGTATGGAAATAGTTTAAGATCCACAAAATCTTTTAAATCATCGCCTTCTAATGCCTTATGATGGTCAGACTTACCATCTTTCCCTTTAGGAACAGCCCAAACTTCCCATTGATATTCCGAACTAATAATACTCTTGTATGTTTTTCCAGCTAGTTTTGCCGCTGTTTTTTTATCCTTTTCAAAATCATCCAAGTACTTTAAAAAAAGGACCCAGGAAGTCTGCTCCACATAATCCAACTCACTTGAACACCCTGCATCTTTATGAAGTACGTCATCGATATTCTTAAAAGTTTGTTCAAACATAACTATTCCTTATTTTAATCATTAATATGTCTCTTTATTATTCTTTTGTTCTTTTTCTATCTGAGAATATAAATATTTTATTTTTTTATTTAATTCTTCTCCTAAAAAAATAAACTTATTTTCCCATTGCTGGTCAATAATTTTAAGTGTTTTATCAAAATATTCTATTTTGTATATTTTAAAAATAAGGTAATAAATATGTAACGTTAATATAAAATAATAAATCTGCTCAGCTTTTACTTCAGGGTATTGAAAATAATTCATCGATAATTCTTTTTTATTAAGTTTTATTCTATAAGCGAAAGAACTAATATCAGCATGTGAACCATATTCACTACAGGCTTCGTGCATCCTTAATAATTCATGAGCTAAAGTGTATTTTTTTGAATCTGATTTAATTTCTTTTTGCATTTCTTTTTTTAAATATATAAAGTCACCTTTTCTATTCAGATAATCTTCCTTCAATGAAGGATTCAGCAAAACCTTATATACTATTAAAGAGGCATCAATTGCTTTTCTTGTAGAATTCAAAGAATCAGAAAGATGAGTTCTAAAGTAAAGACTAATTGAAAAGTACAAATGATAATGGATAAAAAAATACAGCTGTATTGTTAATGAATCATCTCCATCAGCTATCAATCTTCTAATAGGTTCTTTATAAAGAAGATCTAAATTATAAAAAAGATCATATTCATTTTTAAATTTTATAAAACTACCGATCAAATTCTGGTGTTCCGTTCCTAAATATTCAGGAAATTCTATATTCATAACTTACTACTCCATCAGCAAATGCCACACTATAAGTTGAACCATTTCCATTTACAAGCCAGCCCCATCGACCTCCCCAACAACCCCACGATAAGCACAATACTCACACCCATTTTTGCACTCGGGCACAACCCTATCCTGTAAACATTTCCAAACCTTTACCACAGCCTCTTCCACCCAGGCATCGTTCCCCTTGTATGGCAGTAGCACGGTCTTAAACTTTAGCTGGTTGCTGAAGTTGGGCTCGGTTTTTAAGCCATTAGCATAAACAAAATACCCTGTTTCTGCCACATCAAAGCCATTTCTTCTGAATAGCCATGGGTAGATTTCCATTTGGCGTTTGTAGGTTATTTTCCAGGGGTCGTCTAGGGTGATGTTGCCATTCTTGCTGGTGGCTTTGTAATCGACGATGGCGAGTTGGTTGTTGGGCAATACCCAGACATCATCGATGGCTCCAAAGAGGAGAAAGTTGGTTTTAGGGTGGTGGTACTGGATGCCTGTAAAGTTGTGGCGCCACTGGTCGAGGTTTGGGTGCGAATACGGGATGGCATCGAGTCCTGCCTCTTCCATTATGGGGTGTGGCTCTTGCTGTTGGCGGTAAGTGTCGAATTCTTTTTTCAGCAGATGGTCTACGGCGGAATTGAGGTTAAAAGGGAACCCTCTGGGCCGGGCAATGCCGATGCGGCGATCTAGGTAAAAGCAGCGCGGGCAATCTATGAAGAGGTCTATTTTGGTGCGGCTGAGTTTGAAGGGCTCTTTAGATTTAGGGTCGTATAGTTTTTTCTTACTGGTCATTTTCCGTAAGTCCCTGGCATTTAAGAAAGGTTAACACTTTCTAGTATCATTTTACATGATATTTAATGGGTCAGCAGGGAATACGGCTCTATGTAGAGACGTCTTATTAATTGAAGAGGTGGTTATGAAATCAATACTTTTAGCGACTCTATTTTGTTTGTTATTTGGTGGTTCTGCTTTTGCAGGTCATTCACATTATGATTGGGAAGAAAAAGTGCTCAACAGATGGGGAACGCGAAGCTACCTCAATCATGACAATTCTCGCCATTATCAATGCCATCGCCACTGTTGCAAGCCCTCTCGCCACAATATTGGTCGGACACAATACTTAATTTATGACATCAGGATACCTGGGGCTAGTTTTCAATAATGTCTTCGACTTTTCAATTTTGTCACAATTTTCTTATTTTGTCCTAATCCCCTAGGGTGGTTGGTGGCACGTCAATTGCTTAATAGACACAATATCTTTTCTCTTTTCAAAGTTAAAAGTCGCACTATAATTTAATCGAATAAGGAGTTTGTTATGGATCAGCGCCCAACAGAAAAAGAACGTTTTGAAATCTTAATGGAACATATGCAAGGCCAATTTAAGCTTGTCTTAGAAGGTCAAACTAGTTTGAGACAAGAGGTCAAAAAAGATATTAATGAATTAAGAGATGAATTTACAGATATGAAAGCCATCATGAGATGTTATGGAAAAGACATTGGAGAACTTAAATCTAATGTAGTCGAGCTTAAATCTGATATGTCCGTTGTAAAAATTTCTTTAAACCGAATAGAACTCAATCAAACAGATCACAACAACAGAATCTCTAAACTAGAAAAAGCTCAGTAAGTACTGTGTCCCCGGAATTAGAGACGTTTTACTTTTTATTCCTGTAGCGAGGAAAAATAAATCCTAACAAGCTGCTCCCTAACAAAAGGAGTGTGGCTGGTTCAGGCACAGCAGAGGCATCTAACTGAAGAGCAAAAGCAAAAGGATCGACTAATCCATCGCCTGAAGTAAGTAATGTTTCAAGGCCGGTCCCGTCTAAATTGGATCTTTTAATCGTGTCAGCAACATAGTTTGCCCAATAAACTTGACCATTTTCTGGATCAACATCAATGCCGTAAGGAAAACCTGGTAAGCCTGAAAGCAATACTTCTACATTTGAGCCATCAAGGTTGGCACGGTTCAGTGTTTTAGCTGTTTGGTCGGTAAAGTATAATTTTCCGCCGGAAGAATCAATAGCTATTTCTGAGGCTGTAACCAAACCTGAAGTGATAATATCTTCCACATTAGAACCATCAAGGTCTGAACGAGAAATCTTATCCGTGGTCGTATCTGCCCAATATAATTTTCCATTAGCATGGTCTACAGTAAGCCCAAATACGCCCGATAGACCCGTAATAATAGCACCATCAACAACCCCATTTAAGTCAGAACTTATTATTGAACCTGAACCATTGTCAAACCAAAACATTTTACCGCTGGAAACATCTAAATCAAATCCTTGCCCGTTAATTGTTCCTGCAGTAAGAACATCTTCTATATTAGAACCATCAAAGTTTGCCCGTTGAATCTTGTTTGTGCCGCTATCTAGCCAATAAACTTTATTGGCTGAATTATCAACGGCAATTCCAAATGGGCTACTCAAACCTGTTGTAACAATTCCTTCTAAAGAAGTTCCGTCAAGGTTGGCTTTGAAGATTTTATTGGCGCCCGGATCAGTAAAAAACATTTTTGAAGCTGCAGCATTTTGTTAATCATGCTCAATGCCATAAAACAAACAATAACAAACAGACCAACTGATTTAACTATCTTGTATCTATACTTCATACATAATAAGTATACCATTTTAATTATGTTTTTGAAGATTCAGAGGTTGGATTTCTCTTGCCAATTATTGACTATTTGTCAACCTACAGTCCAAAACCTTTAATTCCGGGGTAGCTCATAAAAGTATGACCTAATTCAGAGGACATATTTATTAAAGCCACTCTTCTTTTCTCATAATCATTATGCATGAGAAATAATATCTGAACTAAAAATGGATTATTTTCTGTGGAAGCGAGGAAAAAAAGCTAGAAGGCTGCTGCTAAGAAGAATGAGCGTGGCTGGTTCTGGGACAGGAGCGCTGCCACTAATATCAGCGATAAAACCTTCTGTTCCATTAGGACTAGTTCCTATTCCAACAATAATCGTTCCATCAGCTGAAACAGCTTGAGCTTTTGTTAATGTCCAACCAGTTAAATCTAGGCCCAAACCTTCCAATACGGTTTTTAAGTTTCGAATCCCGTTGGTCGCGTCCCAAACAAATGCCTCTTCATTAAAACTTGCTGCCTGACCAGAACCCACAACGATAGAGCCATCGCTTGATACATCAAAAGCAGTACTCCCAAAATTTCCTCCAGAAAGATCTCCTAGGCCAACCATGCCACCACCAGAGGTCCAACGAAACGCCTCAAAACCTAATGCAGATTCTCCCTGTCCAACAACAACCGACCCATCATTCGAGATGCCTATGGCTTGACTAGAAAAACCTCCACCTGCTAGATCACCCAGGCCAACAATACCTCCACCAGAGGTCCAACGAAACGCCTCAAAACCTGATGCCGACTCCGCTAAACCGGCAATAACTGAACCATCACTCGACACAGCGTTAGCGGAACTATTAAAGTCACCACCTGCTAAATCGCCGAGGCCAACCATGCCACCACCAGAAGTCCAACGAAACGCTTCATTTTGAAAAAATGGAGCCGATGCAGCTGAAGAGCTCGCTCCAACAACAACTGAGCCGTCACTTGATGCACCCAAGGCTAAACTAGAAAAATCCCCACCTGCGAGATCACCCAGACCAACGATGCCACCACCAGAAGTCCAACGAAACGCTTCTGTATTTGGTGTCGAAGCTGTCGAATTACCTTCGCCAACAGCAAGCAAACCATCACCAGAGACACCATAGGCTCTACTAATAAAACTACCCCCTGCTAAATCGCCCAGACCAACAATACCCCCACCAGAAGTCCAACGAACGGCCTCTAGTTGTGCTGAGGTATTAAAACTACGGCCCACCACAACGGAACCATCATCGGAAACGCCGTAAGCTTCACTAAAAAAAGTTCCACCCAAGTCCCCTATTCCTTGAAACGAAGCAGCTCGAATGAATTCTCCAGAAAAAAAGAAAACACCTAATAAAATGTACATTGCAACTTTAAATGAATGCTTTTTAATTAAACAGTCTTTCAATATTTAATCACCTTTTCTAAATAACTTAATATATTAATAGTACCATATTTTAGAACCTTTGTAAAGCTGATCTTTACCTTTACTTTACTTGATTCAACTAACTGGG
>JAJCYG010000108.1 GCA_029263055.1 Actinomycetes bacterium | reverse complement strand
TGCCGTTCTTCTGCCCGTCCGATGGTGCTTTTAACCACGCCTATCTCGGTCAGGACATCATCGAGAGACTGCACACCGCCAGCATAAGAAAGGCCGGTATTCGCACGCAACTGCAGTTGATGATACCGCTCCGATGCATTCGCATCGTTCGGAGTGAATGTCTCAACGGAAATGGCCGCGAAATATTTTACGGCCGTGCGCATCGCGTCTTCGTTTGCGCGCGCTCCGTAGCCCGCAACAATGTTGTCATCGACCTTGGCCAACACACTGGAGCGCGCGGACGTGGTGGAGACTTCTCCCTGGTACCAGAAGACGGTGTCCGTCGTTGTTCCATCCACCAGTGACGTCGCAGTATCGAACGGAGGCCCATTCACCCTCTGCGGCGGATTGGCCGCGTCGAAATCGAAGAAATCGTCCGTGGCCGCAAACAAGGACGCTGCACTTAAGGAGCGTTGCGCCTCGTTTTCTATTGCCGTCGTCAGCGCAGTCTGAAAGTTCGCGGCAGTGGCATCCTCATCTGCACCAATGAGGAATTCACCCTCTGCAAGCGGAGCCGATGCACGCGCGGTCAAAGTCATCTCATGGGTCGTTCCGTCGGGCAGGCCGAGTGTCAGCCTTATGGATTCACCATCGTTGGGGAGCGTTGAGGTGAACTGAACATTCACTGACGTGGGTGCGCCTGAGGGGCCAGTGACGGTCGTGCCCGTGAGCGTTGATGTGGCGGCAGACAATTTGAACCCGAACGGCGTACCAGCCACATCTTCGGCAATTGTCGATGAAGCTGTAGGATTTGTGGTGGCACCGGTTGTGAGGCCGGCCAGGGCCGCAGCACCTGCGTCAATGTCGGTAATCGTAATCGTATCGGTTGAATTTGTGGCCGTTAGCTGTAGCTGGTTCCCACCCACGATCGTGGCAACATCGGCGCCAAAGGCGGTGTCGATCGCCGCTTCGAGCGCAGCCAGGGTATCCAGACCACCATCGGAGATGTCAAAGTTTTGCGGAGTACCGCCGATATCGATCGTTACCTGAGCCGGGGCGACACCGCCGATATCGCCGGGTGTGCCGACCACGCCGCCGATCACGGAGGCTTCAGGACCGGTAAGGACTACACGGCCCCGCCCATCGGCACCCAGATCGGCCTGTCGACGCTCCGACACAATCTGCTTGAAGCCGATCTGCGTCCCTGCACCGTCCAGAATTTCAGATGCAGGCAAAACTGGTCTGGTTTCCGCTTCCCGGCCCGAAAACAGATGTCTGTCGCCAATGTTCGTGTTCAGAAGCCCGACGACCTCGTCGAACCGGCCGCCAACTTCAATCTGGTAAACAGTCTGGCCACTCGCCTGAAGTTCAAATCCGACTTCAAGCGCATCGGATTTTGTTTCCGAAGCCAGCTCTCTCAACCTCTCGAGGGACAGCAGCATGACATCAAGACGCACATCGACCTGATCGATCGTGCTCTGATAGCCGCTAATCTGAGAAATCTCGGACCGCATGGACAATATCTGGTTCCGCGCGAGGCCGAGGTCCCCATAGGTTTTGACCTTGCGGCCCGTGGCCAGTTGCTCCTGCAAATCCCCAAGGGTATCGCGGGATTCAAAAATGGCCCGATTAAGCCCTATCGTGGGTGAAAGTGAGGAAACTGCCATTCAACTACCCTCTAAAAGACTCTGAATAATACGTCGAACAATTCATCCACCGCCTGGATGATGCGGGCATTGGCCGCGAACGAATTCTGCAGTTCTATGAGCTGAGTAAGCTCCTTGTTTATGTCGACCTCTGTGTCCTGGCTGAAACGCTCTCTCAGAGCCGTTACGACCACGTCCTGCGCCGACAGTTCGCGCGCCGCCTGATCAGCGCGGCCCGTCTGGAAACTGATGACGCGCTGGGCGAAATTCACAACTGTGCCGCTATAGGGGCTTTGCGTACCGCCGATACCCGAGGCTGGTGAAAAGTCGAACGGCACGTTGGTCAAACGGTCGAGAAGCTCCAGCGGCCGGGTCGCATCGCCAAGCGGAGTTTGCGGCGAGGAGGCGTAACGGACCAGAAGCTCGCTATCCTGAACCACAAGGGCGTTGACCGAGATGCGTGCGGCAAAGCCAAGCTTCTGTCCGCCGAAATCGAGGCTGCCTGTATAGGCCGTGGATGCCCCTGCGCCATCGACAAACAGGGGCAGCTGGCTGCCATCGTCCTGCAGCGCCGTCGACGTAACCGTTGCGGACACGGCATTTACATCAGACGTTGCGGCGCCGCCATCATCCACGATACGGAGCGTCGTGCCTGCGGGATTAGACGCCACCAGGGCAAGCCCCAGACCGCCCAATGCCGTATTCAATGCGGTTGCCGCTGCGCCGACACCGCCAGAAAAACTGACACCGACGACCAAGTCGTTCGGATTTGCCGTCACATCATTGGTCAGCGGCAACTCGCTCGCATCCTCAACACGGATGATCGTGAGCGTCCCAGCCGTGCCGCTCTGGGTATAATCTACAGTTATCGAATTCCCGGACAGCAACTCAGCGGTATCGATATCGAACCCGTCGGGAGGCCCTGCCGGCGCTGCAGTGCTTGCAATCGTCTTGGAAGACAATGACGTTGCAAGGGAATGCGCAAGTTCATCAAGTTGCGCCTGAAGCTCCACCAGAGTGTCATCGCGCATTTCGATCAGGCCGCCAATTCTGCCCGAATCGAGAATTCCGTTTCTGATCAGATCGATGGAAAAGCCGTTAGCCGCGTTCAATGTCACGGTACCCACGCCGCGGTCTGCCGCCACGGTGCTATAGAGTGCCTGAGCGGTGATATTGCCGTGATAATCGAAATTCAGCTGTACCGCTTGTCCCTCGAGCAGGGCATTGCCGCTGCGCGTAAAGATCGAGACGGTTCCATTGTTCTCTTCTTCTACGCGGATGTCGAGATGCTGTGCAATCTGATCGACGAATTTGTCACGTTCATCCAGCAAGTCGGCCGGAGGCACGTTTCCCGTCTGATGCGCGCCCAGGGTCTGGTTGATGGTTTCAAGCTGGCTCAACGCCTCGTTGACTTCGTCTACTGCGACGGCCAGGGAATCTTCGGCCAGCTGGCGCATGGCCTGAACGTCTTCGGAAAGCTGACGCAACTGCTGCGCCATGACCTGTGCGTCGCCGACAACCGCCGAACGTGTAGAGAAACCGTCTGGCGTTGCCGTCAGTTCCTGAAGCGACTGAACGAACTGGTTGATAATGGTATCAAGACCGTTGGGACCGCCAGGTTCGCCGAACAGCTGATCGACACGGGTAAGGAAATCGTTGCGGACCTCGATATCACCCAGCGCCGCCGTTTCAACCCTGAGCTGGGATTGAATGAATTGATCGACCGTCCGGCGGACATCCAGCCCGCGCACGCCCAGGCTGCCAGTACCGGAAATAACATTTTCCTGGGCAAGCGACTTCGTCGTGTAGCCGGGTGTGTCAGCATTGGCAATATTTCGCGCGACGAGGTCGAGGCTCGATTGGGTAACCGTGAGCCCCGACGTCGCAATGTTCAGAATGTTTGAAAGTCCCATGGGTCCGATCTTTCGGGTGGGGTTGGGTCAGGGCCGCGGCCTGCGCTGCTGCCCTGCCCTGTCTTCATCAGGACTATCTGACCATGTTCAACGCTTCACTGACCATTTCGTCAGCGGTTGAAATGATCCGGGTATTCGCAGCGTATGCTTGCTGCGTCACAATCAATTTCGTGAATTCGTCAGCGATGTCCGTGTTCGAACCTTCGAGAGCAGAACCCACGACACTGCCCAGCGATCCGATGATGGGAGCACCCGAGTCTGGCGTTGCACGGAAGGCGCCACCATCTGTTTTGGCCAGTCCGCCGTCACCGTTGAAGCTTGCCAGTGTAATTTCTGCGAGATCCACAGCCCGGCCGTTGGTGTAGGATGCAACAACACGGCCTTCCTCCGAGACCGTAATACCCACCAGCTCACCGGCGGCAAAACCGTCCTGGTTGAGGTCGGTCACCTTGGCCACACCATTGGGATCGGCAAACTGGGTAATGCCGTTTGAACCGTGATCGAGCGTTACATTACCCAGGTTGATGCCATTAACAGTCAGTGCGGTAACTGTGGTGGTGGTAATCGGGGGTGAGAGCTGGCTGTCCGCTCCGAAGGCATAATCAACGCCAATATTCTGCCAGGACGTTGCGGTACCAGTCGCATTACTGTCGGTCAGATAGAACAGGTTCCAGGTATCGGTGGTACTTGTGCCGGGCGAATAGGTGTTAGCTGTAAGGCCGAGACCCGCAAGCGCATCGGCATCACCACTAATTGTGAACGGGGTTGAGTAATCGTCCCCGGTGATCGTCAACGCCGTACCATCATCCGAAGCCGTAATAGACGCGTTGAGCGTAGCCGTACCGTTGATGGCGGATGTGAGAGCGGTGAGCGTATTCACCTCGCCAGCATCGGTGCCAATCGTAAAGTTGTAGGGCGTACCGGAGATTGTGACCGTAAGCCCGTCACTGGTGTTGGTGCCGTCGTTATATGTACCGCCCATGCCGGCCGCCAGATTAGCCGCATTGCCTACGGCCCCACCGGCATGTACCGGGCGAGTCACCGGCCCGTCGGTCTTGGCCCAGCGGAACTGTACGTTGGTTGCGGCGCCCGACTGGTTGAAGGCCGTTACGGCGCCACCGGAGATCGATTGATCGATGAAGGTTGAAGCTTCGTTGGCCTGCACGACACCTGCACCGCCAACTGTCGGATCAACCGTGAAATCTGCCGGATCGATCAGTTCGCTGCCGGGAATCGCCGCATTGGCAGAAGCCGTCAGCGGAAAATCAGCAAGGTTTGCGCGATAATCAATTTCCGTTGTCGCACCCGCTGGAAGGAAATCATTTGAGACCCGTATAACAGTCGGAGATGAGCCTGACGGGTTGCCCGTGACTGAATCAATAGGCAGGCCTTTCAGGAAGTACCCGGCCGCATTCACCAGATAGCCGTTCTGATCGAACTCGAAATCGCCACGGCGTGTATAGAGATCTTCAGTGCCGAAGACGGGCAGACCGTCAATCGTGTCCGTTTGGTTGGAGATGATGAAATAGCCGTCGCCATTGACCGCGATGTGAGTAGTCACCTCCGAATTGGCGATATCGCCCTGGATCGTATTGGTCGCGCGCGAAAAGGCGTTCACGACGCCAAGAGCCTGTTGCCGTGAAGGACTGTCCGGCACGAAATCGGAAAATGATGCGTCACTTCGTTTGTAACCGGTTGTTTGTGAGTTTGCGATGTTGTCTGAGATGCGCTCAAGAGCAAATGACTGTGCCCGCAGGCCCGTGACCGCAGTGGTCAGTGCGCCAAAAATACCCATTTTACTTCTCCATTACTTATCGACGCGGCCAACACTTTCCGGCCAAACGCTACATGAACTCACCCCTTACGTAGCAAAGACGGGGCCAGAATTTTTATTATTGAATTTCAATTATTTACGGGATTTCTGAACCAAACGGACCGGCACGACACCGGCAAGAATTGCCGCATGAGGCAAACCTTGCCGGGAGTTCAGACGCAGCAGTCAGCCGCACAAGACGCAGCGTAAATTTTATGGTGAACACAACATGAATGCCGCCTTCAAGGCGGGTTCAGTTACCCGCCCCTACCCTCTCCCGGCATCACAGATCACACGAAGAAAGGCAAAAAAGATGATCGCGACAGGGAGCAAGCAGATGAAGGAAGATTTCTACAAGGGATTGGCGCTCACCGCGCTGCTTTTCGGCCTTTTGGCACTCACAAGCGTCCTGACGGCCCTTTTTTAGGAGAAAAATCGAGAAAAAAGCCAAAACGGGGCCCTTGAACGAATTGAAACAGCGCCTAAATATTAACCTAGGTTAACGCTTTGTTAACTGCAAAGGGAGGGTCCGATGGTCCAGGATTTTAACCGCGGAATTATGGTTTTGGCGCTAATGTTCGGTGTTGTGGCCAGCATTACCGTGATTTCCACTTTGATTTCATAATATCTGTTGCAAGCCTGTTTTTCGTTTCATGCAGCGATTATAAGTGGCGGAGATGACCGCCCGCAGCCGCTTTCAAAATATAGTGCGAGGGCTTCTTGAAGGCCTCTGATTTGACGGGTGCCACCGCTGATGCTTTGCGCAATGTGGGAGCGTTCGCCCATGACGTGGTGCGCCCCACCGTGCGGCTTGGCGTGACCGGATTGTCACGCGCCGGCAAAACCGTTTTCATTACCGCCCTCATTCACAATCTGCTGGCTGGCGGACGCCTGCCCTTCTTCGACCCGCAGGCCCAGGGGCGGCTGCGCCGCGCCTATCTCGAACCCCAGCCCGATGACGAGGTGCCGCGCTTTGACTATGAGCGCCATCTGGCCGATTTGCTGGGTGACCCGCCGCATTGGCCGCAAAGCACAAGGCGGCTGAGCCAGCT
>JAJCYG010000107.1 GCA_029263055.1 Actinomycetes bacterium | reverse complement strand
AGAATCAGTCCGATTAATCCTGCTAGGTAAAGTACGCTAATCCATTTGAATTGAAACAGTAGAGAGAGGTTGAGTGACAAGTTGCTTAGCGACGGTCCAATGGAATAAAATGGATTCAGATGGAGCCAGCAATCACGCACTAAAATAGGTGAGGCAACCAGAACAAAACCAAGTAAGAAAGTATAGAATGACCTTTCCTTGAAAAGCTTTAGTTTGAAATGAAGAATAAAATAAAGCATGACGGATAAAAAAAGTATTCCTGAAAAGGGAGCGGTTAGAAAAGCAACACCTGCCCAAAGCCCACTTGTTAAGTTTTTTCCTTCTAGTTCTTCTTGCTCCACAAGGTTAAACCAACAGAGATAGGAGCTGATTAAGAGAACAAGAGTTGATCCAAATTGTTTTGAGATAAAAATAAATTGAGGGCACAACAAAAGAAGAATAGTTAGGATGAGAGCAAAGACTTCTCCTTCGGTTCTTCGAGTCGACGTAATCAATAAAACAAAGAGAACAAATAAGAGAATAAAGTTGAGGCCAATTGCATTTTTAGAAAAATCATCAAAGTTATTTTGAGCCACTGTAACAAGTAAGCTGGGATAGAGTGGGTAAATGCCATCAAAGGAGCCGTAGCCTTTGTAATAACCTTTTAGCATTTCCACATAATTAAGAAAGAGTTGCTGCAAGTTTCCTTGCGAGACCATCTCTTTGGTGAAATTAAAGGTGCTTTGAGCTTCTGCCTGACTTGGGATCGGTTCAAACGAATCTGGAAGCTGAGTCCCAAAAAAACCCCCGAATTTGAGTAATGGAATGAGCATGCCGATTGTGAGTGCCAATAAGAGAAGGTGTCGCCAATCCTTTTCTTTTGAAGGGTAGATAATGTACATAGTGTAAAAGAGTACGGAGAAAGCAGGAAGTGATCAAGGAAAATTAGGAAATGATAGTTGTAAGTATTTTTGCTGCAAATAGTTGTAAAATAATAGCTCTTATCTCATTAGGCCTTTTGCCCCTCCTCTAAATCAGGTATAATATCGGGCAATTATGATCCAGAAAGCAGAAACAAACAAAAAAGTGAAGATCCTCACCTGGGGATGCCAGATGAATGTGGCTGATTCCGGCCATATGGCTGGGATTCTCAAACAGGATGGGTATGAAATCACGCAAAATGAAGCTGCCGCAGATGTGGTCTTGCTCAATACTTGCTCGATTCGAGATTTAGCTGAAGAAAAAGTTTTTAGCAAATTAGGGGAACTTAAAGAAAGAAAAGTAGATGAGCCTAATTTGGTGCTTGGGGTTTGCGGGTGTATGGCCACCAATCTTAAAAAGGGAATTTTTAAGCGCGCTCCTTATGTAGACATTTTATGTGGGCCCCGTTCATCCAAACATTTACCTCGCATGATCAATGATGTGTTTGAAAAAGGGCGTTCACAAGTTGAAGTGGAACCCAATGAAGCCTTAGAAGAGTTTTTGCCTTCGGTCCGTGAGAGTGCATTTAAAGCTTGGGTTAATATCACACAAGGGTGTGATGAGCGGTGTACTTATTGTGTGGTTCCCAATACGCGGGGTGATCAAGCCAGTCGTCAGCCTCAGTCCATTATTGACGAAATTAAAGGATTAGCTGAGCAAGGGTATAAAGAAGTCACGCTTTTAGGTCAAACAGTTAATGCGTATGGATTAGAATTAGCTGAACCCTATCCTTTCTCTAAATTAATTGAATCAATTCAAGCCATTGATGGGATTGAGTGGATTCGTTTTGTGACGTCGCATCCTAAATATGTGACCCCAGATTTTATTGAAATGTTTGCCAAGTTTCCTAAGGTCGCTCCCTTTTTGCATTTGCCTTATCAGGCAGGTTCGAATCGAATTTTAAAACGAATGGCCCGTCGCTATACGCGAGAAGAGTACATTGAAAAGATTAATGCCTTAAGAGCGGCTTGCCCTGATTTAAATTTAAGTACAGATATTATTGTTGGTTTTCCTGAAGAAACTGAAGAAGAGTTTCAAGAAACACTTGATGTTTATAAAGAAGCTCAGTTTGACAGCTCGTTTTGTTTTAAGTATTCACAAAGACCGAATACGCCTGCAATGAATTTTAAAGATACGGTTCCAGAAGCAGTGAAAAAAGAACGACTCGAGCGATTGCTTGCTCTTCAAAAAGAGATTGCGTATGTGCGTAATTTAAAAAATTTAGGCAAAGTTCATCGTGTGTTGTTTGAAAATGTGGGCCGCAAAGAAGGTTCGCTTCGAGGGCATAATCAGTACAATCAAGTGGTTATCTCTTCAGGTGGGCCTGAGTTAATCGGGCAATTTCGAGATGTGCTCATTGTTGAAAACAGTCCCATGACTCTTTACGGCGAAATAAAAAACTAAGGACTCTAATGTCAACGGCAACAACATTAACTCCCATGATGCAGCAGTACAAAAGCGTGAAAAAGCAGATGCCCAATGCGATTCTCTTTTTCCGAATGGGCGATTTTTATGAGATGTTTTTTGAAGATGCCAAGATTGCCTCTCGAGTCTTAGGAATCACTTTGACCTCTCGTGATAAAGGGAATAAAACGCCGATGTGCGGCATTCCTCATCACGCCTCTGAAGCCTATATTTCTCGTTTAATCAAAGCAGGGCATAAGGTGGCTATTTGCGATCAGGTTGAAGATCCTAAACAAGCTAAAGGGATTGTGAAACGAGAGTTGACCCGAGTGGTGACTCCTGGAACGGTTTTAGATGAAAACCTTTTATCTGAAAAACGAAACAATTTTTTAGTGGCGCTTCATCGCTCAGGCGGTTGTTTTGGATTGGCTCACCTTGATCTTTCAACCGGAGAATTTAAACTAACTGAGATCAAAAATTTGGATGAAGTGCGTAATGAATTAACTCGCTTAGATCCACAAGAAGTCTTGGTCTCTACTTTAATTGAAGAAGATGATTCGTTACAGAAAGAACTAGACGGGTTACTGCCAAATGCAAAGTCTGTTTATGACGACTGGATTTTTTCTTATGACCATGCCTATGATTTGCTCAAAGAACAATTTAAAACTCAATCTTTAGATGGATTTGGTTGTCAGGGAATGATTCCTGGAATTGGTTCGGCTGGGGCGATTCTTCACTACTTAAAAGAAAACCTACATCAATCTCTTAAACATATTCATCAGTTAGCCACTTATTCAAACCAAGCTTACTTAGTGTTGGATATTGCCACACAAAGAAATTTGGAATTGGTGCAGACACAACGGGGCGAAACAGGCGAAGGAACTTTGTTATGGGTTTTAGATGCCACCATGACGGCAATGGGTGGACGTTTGTTGCGCCAATGGATTTTGCATCCACTGACTTCGGTTCCAGATTTAACAGCGCGTCAAGATGGAGTCTCTGAGTTGTTAGAAAAACGCTCACTGTTATTAGATTTAAGAGAAGTGTTATCTGATGTGAAAGATTTAGAACGGTTGATGGGGCGTTTGAATTGTTCTAGTGCCAATCCACGTGATGTGGTTGGGTTAAAAGCGTCGCTCATCCAAATCCCCAAATTAAAAACTTATTTAGAATCAGTTGATTCAGAGTTGTTGAAACAAGTTTTTGGCCAACTCGATCCTTTAGATGAATTAACTGATACGATTGAGAGTACTTTAGTCGAAGCTCCTCCCATTAAGCTTCAAGACGGCGGAGTGATTCGAGAAGGAATTCACCCTGAGTTAGATGAGCTCCGTTCAATTTCTCGAGACGGAAAAGCATGGATTGCTCGATACCAACAAGAAGAGGGTGAGCGAACAGGAATCAAGTCATTAAAAGTGCGCTACAACAAAGTTTTTGGTTACTACATTGAAGTGAGTCATTCGAATAAAGAAAATGTGCCTGAAAATTATATTCGCAAGCAAACCTTGGTGAATGCAGAGCGGTTTATCACACCTGAATTAAAAGATTATGAAACCAAGGTGATGACAGCTCAAGAAAAGAGTCAATCATTAGAGTATGAATTGTTTTGCGCCTTGCGTGAACGCGTACTTAAAGAAACAGAGCGAGTTCAAAAACTGGCTCAAGCGGTTTCTGTTTTAGATGTGTTGACCAGCTTGGCTTGGAAAGCCGCTGAAGCAGATTACGTTCGACCGGTATTAAATGATTCAGATAAGTTTGAAGTGACGGGTGGGCGTCATCCTGTGATTGAAAAGATGTTGATTGGAGATAAGTTTGTTCCTAATGACACCTTGCTTGATTGCCAAGAAAATCAACTGGCGATTATTACAGGGCCGAACATGGCAGGGAAGTCGACTTATATTAGACAAGTCGCACTTTTGGGATTGATGGCTCAAATAGGAAGTTTCATTCCTGCTGAAAAAGCAGAGATGGGGATTGTCGATCGAATTTTCACCCGTGTCGGTGCTTCAGATGAATTGTCTAAAGGACAAAGTACCTTTATGGTTGAGATGAATGAGGCGGCTAATATTTTAAATCATGCCACAGCAAAAAGTTTGATTATCTTAGATGAAATTGGTCGAGGCACAAGCACGTTTGATGGATTGAGCTTGGCTTGGGCCATTGCAGAATATCTGCATAACAATCCATTGGTTAAAGCCAAAACGTTGTTTGCAACTCACTATCATGAATTGACTGAATTGGAACAAATTCATGAAGGGGTTAAAAATTATAATGTGGCAGTTAAAGAGTGGAATGAACAGGTGATCTTTTTGCGTAAGATAGTGCGTGGAGGAACCGATAAAAGTTATGGGATTCATGTGGCGCGTTTAGCAGGACTGCCTCAAGAAGTGATTAGCCGGTCGTTAGAAATTTTAGCCAATCTTGAAAAAGGTGCGATCCGAGAAGATGGGACGCCTACTTTTGCCGGGGACCAACCTTCAAAACAAAATGATCCCAATCAACAGCTTTTTATGTTTGAAAATCAAGATCATCCTGTAGTGAAAAAACTTAAAAATTTGGATCTTGATTCTTTAACCCCTATTCAAGCCTTAACTGTTTTAGCTGATCTTCAAAAGGATTCTAAATGAGTTTGATTAACGTCTTACCCGAGCATATTGCTAATAAAATTGCCGCAGGTGAAGTGGTGGAGCGGCCCGCCTCTGTGGTTAAAGAGTTGATTGAAAATTCTTTAGATGCTGGGGCCACACAAATTGAAGTAGAGTTTAAAGATGGGGGACGTTCTCGCATTGTCATCCGTGATAATGGCAAGGGGATGTCTCATGAAGATGCCTCTTTAGCTTTTCAACGCCATGCCACCAGTAAAATAAAAGATTTAGAAGATATCTATTCGATTGGAACACTCGGTTTTCGAGGAGAAGCTCTGCCGAGTATTGCTTCGATTGCGCATGTAGAATTGCTCACCTCTGAAAAAAAAGCAGCCTCGGGAACACGCCTTAAAATAGAAGCAGGTAAACAAACCGCTTATGAAGCAGCCCCTCCTGAAGAAGGAACACGGATCTCTATTGGTAATCTTTTTTTTAATACGCCTGCCCGCCGAAAGTTTTTAAAAACAGATAAGACAGAAGCCAAGCAAATTGTTTCAACTGTGATGTTAGCTGCTTTAGTGCATAAAGGGGTTGGCTTTCGTTTAAAAGAAGAAGAGCGGGTCATCTTCGATGTGCCAAAACAGAGTGACCTCAAAGAACGGGTCGGTCTTTTACTGGGTAAAGCGTTTAAACAAGAGATGATCTCTATTGCAAGTCCCAAAGGAGAGGTGCAAGTCTCTGGGATGATTGGCAAGCCGACTTTGAATCGTGGTAATCGTCTTTCTCAATTCTTTTTTGTCAATGGCCGTCCCATTCAGAATAGAAATTTAAGTTTTGCGCTCTTTCGTGGATTTGATGCGCTTTTAATGACTAAACGTTATCCCGTCGGTGTGATCTTTATTGAGATTGAGCCCAGTCTGGTTGATGTGAATATTCACCCAACTAAAAAAGAAGTTCGGTTTCATGATGAGTCCAAAGTTATTTCTATTTTAGTTCGCGCAATTAAAGATGCTTTGGCTCAAACAGACTTTATTCCAACGTTAAAAGATAAGTTTGTGCCTCAATCAACACCTGTTGCTAAACCGACTCATGAATGGAAAGAAGATTCACTTCCTTTAAAAGGAGCCTCTCTTTCTTCTCATCTTAAAGAATCGATTACAGAGTATCAGGAACGGGAAAACGAAAAGAAGTTGATTCAAGCTGTAGAGAAAGTGGTTGAAGAAAAAGCAAGTGAAGGGGATCCTGTTCCTTCAGACAAACAACAGGTCTTAAAAGTATTAGGTGTGGTGCGTCAAACTTATATTATTTGCGAAACCACAACTGGTTTCTTGATGATCGACCAGCATGCAGCTCACGAACGGCTCTTATTTGAACAAGTGATGCTTGATTTTCAAAAAGGAAATGTAGAGGTTCAGCAACTTCTTTTGCCTGAAATGGTGGAGTTAACAGCGATTGAGTCTGCTTTAATAGAATCTGAATTAGAGTTTTTAAATAAGGTAGGCCTCTCGATTTCTTTATTTGGTCAAAACAGTTATGTGGTGGATGCGGTTCCCACTTATTTTAAAAATAATTCTATTGGTAAGTTAATTCATGAGATGGTGAATGAGTTAGACCAGAGTGGTAAAGTGCAGTCTCATGAAAAGAAGCGTGAAAAAATAGCCGCCATGATGAGTTGTAAAGCCGCGGTTAAAGCAGGGGATGTGCTCAAGCAACTTGAAATGGAGCGCTTGGCCACGCAAGCTTACTTAAACCTTCAAAATAAGACCTGTCCTCATGGTCGTCCTGTGATGTTCCAGCTCTCAGATGATGATCTCGCCAAACAGTTCAAACGAAAATAAATGAATCATAAGCAGATTGTTTTTATTGTCGGTCCTACAGGTATTGGTAAATCAGCCGTTGCTATTGAATTGGCAAAACGAATAGATGGAGAGATTGTTTCCGCTGATTCCATGCAGATGTATCGCGGTATGGATATTGGCACAGCTAAAGTGACTCCTGAAGAACAAAGCAAAGTGGTGCATCATCTTTTAGATATTGTGGATGTGAACCAACCCATGGATGTGGCGCTTTACCGTGAGAAAGCATTAAAAGAAATAGAATTGATTTTATCGCGTGATCGCATTCCTTTTGTTGTAGGCGGGAGTGGGATGTATGTGCGTAGTTTGACAGATGGTTTGTTTGAGGGACCAGCTTGTAATCCTGATTTACGAAGAGAATTAGAGGCATTAGCAGAAGAAAAAGGAAATGAAGCGTTAGTTGAAAAATTAAAAAAAGTGGATCCGGTTGGAGCAGAAAAGATTGATTCAAATAATCGCCGTCGTTTAATACGTGCCTTAGAAGTTTTTGAAGCAGAAAAAAAGCCCATGTCTGAATTAGCTGATCAGTGGAGTGAGTCAACTCGCTCTCTTTTAGGCTATCCATTCCAACTTTTTGGTTTGACCATGGATCGACCCCTCCTATATGAGAGGATCAATCAGCGAGTCGATCAAATGTTTGAGCAAGGATTGGTGGAAGAGACAAAAAAATTATTAGAGCAAGGGTTGGAGCAGAATGCCACAGCCCTTCAAGCCATTGGTTACAAAGAGGTGAGAGCCTATATTCAGGGTGAGATCACTCTAAGTACTTGCCAAGAAGAGGTTAAAAAGTCGACTCGGCATTTTGCTAAACGTCAATGGACTTGGTTTCGACGCGATCCTCGGGTAGAATGGGTTGATGTCACACCTGAACAGTCGATTGAGGAAAGAGCCAATATTTTGTATAATAAGATTGAAGGGAATGTTGTTTAATTGATTGAAGTCAAACAGAATGCTTTAGAAAAAACCTTACTTGTTGGAGTTGATTTTTCCCGCCGTTATTTAAATCATGCCAATGGACACAACGTTCCTATTACTCTTGATGAGTCTTTAGAGGAATTAGTTGAATTAGCCAATACTGCAGGCGTTTCAGTTGTTGGAACCTCTATCTCTAAACGTGATAAGCCTGATGTGAGTACTTTTATCGGCTCAGGTAAAGTAGAAGAACTAGCCCATAAGATCGAAAAAGAATGCATTGATCTTGTTGTGTTTGATGATGACCTTTCGCCCACTCAACAGCGACAACTTCAAGAAAGCTTTAAAGTTAAAGTGGTTGATCGCACCGGTTTGATCTTAGATATTTTTGCTCAGCGCGCTCATTCGCGTGAAGGGAAGTTAGAAGTTGAGCTTGCCCAATTAATGTATCTCTTACCTCGTTTGACTCGAATGTGGACTCACTTATCCCGTCAAAATGGTGGGGTGGGAACACGTGGACCGGGTGAAACTCAGCTTGAAGTTGACCGTCGCCGTGTACGCGAAAAAATCAGTCGGCTTAAGCGAGATTTAAAAGAGTCTCAACAAAACCGAGCCACTCAACGTAAGAAAAGACAAAAAATCCCTATTCCAACTATTGCCCTTGTGGGGTACACCAATGCAGGTAAATCAACGCTTTTAAATTCACTTACTAATGCAGAAGTGCTGGTGGATGATCAATTGTTTGCGACTTTGGATCCAACGTCTAGAAAAGTCGTGCTGCCAAATAAACAACAAGTTGTTTTTACTGATACGGTTGGATTTATTCGTAAATTACCGCATGATTTGGTGGAGTCGTTTAAAGCAACGCTGGAAGAAGTGGTGGTAGCTGATATTTTAGTTCATGTCATGGATGTGAGTCATCCACAAGCTGAAGAGCATTTTAAATCAGTACAACAAGTGTTAAAAGAACTTGATTGTGCTGATAAACCTTCTATTTTAGCTTTAAATAAAATTGATCAATTAGAGAGCAATCTACCGATTCTTTATTGGAATAAAGAATTTGAACATACAGTGGCGATTTCAGGTAAAGATAAAATCGGATTTGATCAGCTTTTTGAAAAAGTAGAAATATTATTACAATCAAGCCGAGAGGTGGTGACGCTTAATATTCCTCTTTCGCGTGGTGATTTGATCTCCCACATTTATCGAGAAGGGAAAGTGATTAAAACTGATTATACGGATGATGCGGTTGCCTTAACCGCAGAAATTTCTCATGTCTTAGCTTCCAAACTCTCCTCATTTCAAATCTAGGCATCTTAATTGCTATTTAGTCTCTTAGGTTTAACAAAAGAGTTCTTTCTTTACAGAATTGTAAATAAAGAGCTGTTTTACCACACAAGAGAGACAAAAATGAAAAAATGCAGTTTTCTTACTTTAGATCAACCGCGTGAAAGAATGGCAAAAAAGGGAATTGATTCTCTTTCAAATGCCGAGTTATTGGCGATTGTGTTGCGGACCGGTCGAGTGGGTGAGCCTGTGATCACTTTAGCCCATCGATTATTAGTTCAAATGGGCGGACTTAAGGGGATTGCTTCATCTGAGTGGCAAGAGCTGTCACAGTTACAAGGGATTGGCGGAGCAAAAGCAATGTCAATTAAAGCCGCAGTTGAATTAGCTACACGCTTTTCAAAGGAAGAGGAGAGTGAGTCTCTTTTATTGGATTCACCCCTTAAAATTATTTTTCAATATTCATATCAAATGGAACAATATGATCGTGAGACGTTGATTGCTTTGCATCTAGACACAAAAAAAAGGCTTATTTCAGAAGAAGTGGTCGCGATTGGAACGCTCAATGCTAGTTTAGTCCATCCTCGAGAAGTGTTTCGAAAGGCTGTCAAGCAGGGAGCAGCTGCCATTGTTTTGCTACACAACCATCCTAGTGGTGATCCCACTCCCTCACCTGAAGATATTCAGGTGACAAAACGTTTAAAAGAGGTGGGGAAGCTTATGGGTATTCCTTTGCTTGATCATTTTGTCATTGGAAATAAGACCTATAGGCAGATTGAGGGCTAAATCGTTTTTTATTTGGTCTCTTAGAGAGAGATTTGATAAGTTAAGAGTCCATTTTTACACAGTCTATCTAGGAGCTTTGGCATGTTTTTTGACCGTTTATTAGGGACTTTTTCAAATGATATGGGAATTGATTTAGGGACCGCCAATACACTTATCTTTGTTAAAGGAAAGGGTGTGATTCTTTCTGAACCTTCCGTGGTGGCCATTCAAAAAGGGACAAGCAATGTTTTAGCTGTGGGTGATGAAGCTAAAAAAATGTTAGGCCGTACTCCAGAAAATATTGTGGCGATCCGTCCTTTAAAAGATGGTGTGATTGCTGATTTTGAAGTAACAGAAAGTATGCTGCGTTATTTTATTCGTAAAGTTCATTCCCAACAAAAGTTTTTATCTCCTCGACCAAGAGTGGTGGTGGGTGTGCCTTCAGGTATTACTGAAGTAGAAAAGCGAGCTGTTGAAGATTCAGCCCATCATGCTGGAGCACGAGAAGTTCATTTAATCAAACAACCCATGGCTGCGGCCATCGGAGTGGGTCTTCCTGTTCAAGATCCTGCTGGAAATATGATTGTTGATATGGGAGGTGGAACAACAGAGGTCGCCATTGTTTCATTGTCAGGACTTGTTTTTAGTAAATCAGTCCGTGTTGGCGGAGATGAGCTTGATCAATCCATTATTCAATATTTAAAACGAACCTATAATATGTTGGTTGGAGAGCGAATGGCTGAAGACATTAAGTTTAAAGTTGGTTCGGTTTTTCCTTTAGAAGAAGAATTTCGTCTAGAAGTAAAAGGGCGTGATTTAGTTGCAGGCCTGCCAAAAACAATGAGTGTCAGTTCTGAAGAGATCCGTGAAGCATTAATCGAGCCTGTTTCAAGTATTGTTGAAGGGGTTCGTGCCACACTAGAACGTTGTCCTCCGGAACTTTCTGCTGATTTGGTTGATCGCGGAATTATCCTTGCCGGTGGGGGAGCTTTGTTGCGTGGACTAGATAAGCTGCTTTCTGAAGAGACAGGGCTCCCTGTGAATGTGGCTGAAGATCCTCTTTCTGCTGTGGCAATGGGAACCGGTAAAGTTTTAGATGAACTCGACTTTTTGCATAAAATTGTATCAACTGATGCAAGACGGTATCATCAATCCAATTGAAAAAATTATTTAGACTGACTCTTATCCTTTTGTTTGTTTTTGGGATCGGCTTTTTGTTTTTTAAAACATCTCTTCCGGCTAAAAGTGTGCAACTTATTAGTCAGCCTCTACTGTGGACCTCACAAAAACTTCACTCCAACAAGGTAAAAGACAACGCCGCGCTTAAAAATGAAATAGCTCTTTTAAAAAAAGAAAAATCTTTAATCGAAGAAGTTAAACAAGAAAATAGTCGATTAAAAAAATTGCTTCAATTAAAAGAAGAGAGCTCTTATGAAGTTATTTCTGCTGCTGTTTTTGGTCGAGATCCCGCACATTGGTTTCGGATTCTTTTAATCAATAAAGGTAAAGTGGATGGCGTTGAAGTAAATATGCCTGTGATTCATGAAAAAGGGTTGGTGGGGCATGTTGCTGAAGTTTTTTCTGATTCAGCAAAGGTTCAATTAATGGTTGATTATAACAGCCGTGTTGGAGCTCTAGCTCAGCGAACCCGAGAAGTGGGTATTCTTAAAGGAAAAGGGTTGAATGGTTGTTTGTTGGATTATCTTCCTCGAGATACGCTCATCAAAAAGGGAGATGCGATTGTCTCTTCGGGAATGGGAAGTGTTTATCCTAAAGGATTATTTTTAGGCATTGTGGAATCTGTGAAATTTAAAAAACGTGGTTTGTATCAGACAGCCCAAGTCAAACCTGCTGTTAATTTTAATATTCTAGAAGAGGTTATGATTCTTAAAAAGTAATATGTTTTGGATAAAAGTATTGGTCTCTTTTTTTATTTTTTCTCTCATCCAAACTAAAATTCCAATGCAGATTGGTTTTTTTCCTCTTTCGATTGATTTAGTTTTCTTGTCTGTTTTATTTTTGGCGCTTTGTTATGGAGAGAAAAGAGGGTTTTTCATTGGTTTGGTAGGAGGGCTTTTGATTGACATCATCTCTATCGCCCCTTTGGGGTTTCATACTTTGGGTTATGCGTTATGTGGTTATCTAGCAGGTAAGTGGCAAGGTAAGTATTACACTCAGTCAATCTGGATTCATTTCTTTGTGGTGATATTAATGACCTCGCTCTTTTTTGTCCTTTCACTCATGATTAAAGCTTTTTACGGAGAAGTCTTGTTGGGAACAGAGTTTGTGTCGTTCTTTATTCCTCTGATTCTGATGAATCTTTTTTTAACCCCTGTTATGAGATTTTATTTAAGGTGTCTCAGATTGACTTATAACCCTTATTCACGTATTCAGACTCATTATGAAAGATATGTGACGCATTAATGAAATTTTCTCTTGTTGATTTTAATTCTCCTCGTATTCACACCCTTTTTCTAGGGGTCTGTTTTCTTTTTATTGTTTTGGGATTGAGTCTACTTAAAGCTCAAGTTTTTTCTCATGATCAGTTTTTAAAACTCTCTTCAAAAAATAGAATACGGCGCGTTTTAGTGGAAGCACCTCGGGGACAAATCTTAGATCGTTATGGAAATATATTGGCTGATAATCGACCTCGTTTTGATTTGGTACTCATTAGAGAAGAATTACCTAAAAAGAAAAAAGAGTATGTTGAGTTTTTATCTACATTTTTAGATGTGACTCAAAAGAAACTTTGGAAAACCCTGCAGAAAACAGCCTATCTTCCTTATAAGCCCGCTGTATTGTTGCAAGATATTGATCTTAATCTAGTGGCGAAAATTGAAGAGCGGAATCAAGATTTACCTGGAGTCCATGTGCGTGTTGAGCCCAGTCGATTTTATCTTTATGGCGAAGAAACGTCTCATTTGATTGGAGCTGTGGGGAAAATTCCTAAAAAGGAAGTAGAGATGTGGAAAGAGCGAGGAGTACGTACTCAGGAGACGATTGGTCGCTCTGGAATTGAACGTATATTAGATAGTCATTTAAGAGGAAAAGTAGGTGGGATGCAGGTCCAAGTGAATAATAGAGGGTATCTAGATAAAATTATTGGCTCGCGTGAATCCATTCCTGGAAAAGATTTAGTTCTCAGTATTGAAGCTCCTTTACAGCAGCATCTTTCAGAGCAACTTAAAGGAAGAAAAGGGGCTGGAGTGGTGATGAATGTGCGTACAGGTGAGATATTAGCCTGTGTGAGTCAGCCTAGTTTTGATTCAAATATTCTTTCGAGTGGAGCGAATAGAAAAGTAATACAAAGCTATTTTCAGGATCAAGGCCGTCCTTTATATTCTCGCTATAATTTAGGGCTGTATTCTCCTGGCTCTCTGTTTAAACTTGTAGTTGCTTTGGCTTATATGCAAGAAAACCCTAAAACATGGAAAGAAAAACATGTTTTTTGTGATGGAGTTTTTAATCTTGGTTCTTTTCAGTTTCGTTGTTGGAAAAGAAGTGGTCATGGCTCGTTATCATTGCTTGATTCAATTAAGGTTTCTTGTAACCTTTTTTTCTATGAGACCGGTCTAGAGTTGGGGGCTGAACCCATCGCTGAGATGGCATCGCGTTTTGGTTTTGGTCAGAAAACAGGTTTTCTTTTAGCTGAAAAATCAGGGCTCGTTCCAACGCCTAAATGGAAGAAAAAGAAATATAAGCAAGGTTGGTATGGGGGGGATACAGCTAATTTTTCAATAGGGCAAGGTGCGCTTTTATGTACGCCCCTTCAAATGGCTGTCTTTATTTCAGCTTTAGCTAATGAAGGCTCGATCCTTTCTCCTGTTTTGGTTGCTGGGGGAAAGAGCAAAGAAAAAGATTTGAATGACCTTAGGCCCTTTATCTCAGCACTCAAAGAAGGTATGAGGCGGGTGGTCCAAGATCAAGGAGGGACTGCAAGTAAGGCTTGGGTAAAGGAAATGCCCGCAGCCGGTAAAACAGGAACAGTAGAAGTTTCTATAGGGGGTGGAGAAAAAATAAAGCACACTTGGTTTGGGGGTTTTGCTCCATTTGAGAATCCAGAGATTTCAGTTACGATTTTAGTTGAAGAGGGAGAAAGTGGAGGGCGAACAGCAGCTCCTATTGCAGGTTCTCTTTTTAAAAAATATGCCCAATTACGTTCTCTTATTTAATGAGGAATAAAAATGTTTAACCGGTTTAAGCAGATGGATCATGTGGTTAATTTATCTGTTATTCTTTTAATTACGATAGGTGTTCTTTTTATCTATAGTGCTGCATTTGATAAAAGTGAAGGGATCTCAAAACTTTATTATCAGCGCCAATTGATTTGGTTAGGTGTGGGAATGGGAGTGTTTATGCTCCTATTTTCATGGGACTACAAGCAGTTGGTGCGCATCTCTTATTTTATCTATGGACTAGGTGTTCTCTTCTTAATCCTTGTTCTTTTTATTGGAAGCAAAAAACTAGGAGCACAACGTTGGCTCTCTGTTGGAGGATTTGTTTTTCAGCCTTCAGAATTTTCTAAGATCAGTCTTATTCTAGGGCTGACAGCCTATTTGTCTCGATTCAGTGATGGGTCTTTTAGGTTTCGAGATTTTTTAGGGGCGCTTATTTTAATGGGAGTGCCTATGCTCCTTATTTTAAAGCAGCCTGATTTGGGAACAGCTTTAATCTACTTACCTATCTTTTTAGCCATGCTCTACACAGCCCAAGTTCCTTTGAAATATTTGGTTGGCTTGACTAGTTTAGGCCTTTTGATTTCTCCTCTTTTTTGGTTTGTGCTCAAAGAGTATCAGAAGAATCGTCTTTTAGTCTTTATTGATCCAGGTAGAGACCCTTTAGGCGCGGGTTACAATTTAATTCAATCTAAAATCGCGGTCGGCTCTGGAGGTTTTTGGGGAAAGGGTTGGTTGCAAGGAACACAGAATCAACTTAACTTTTTGCCTGAACGGCACACAGACTTTGTTTTTTCTGTGATAGGCGAAGAGGGTGGATACTTTGGTAGCCTAATTATCTTGTTCTTATTTTTCTTAATTATCGTTGGAGCTTTGAATATTTCTGATAAAGCTCAAGATCTATCTGGCCGAGTCATGGCAGCTGGAATTGCTGCTTTTTTTATGGCCCATGTCTTTATTAATATTGGAATGACGATTGGGATTATGCCCATCACTGGTTTGCCACTCCCTTTTGTGAGTTATGGGGGGACCTCTTTAGTCGCAATGTTGGTTGCTGTTGCATTGCTGCAAAACATCTACTCTCGCCGATACTACTTCTAACATTCTCCTACTTAAACACTTAGATTTCTGTTTTTGCAAATATGCGGATTGACAGGATCTGTGTTAAATTGATAAAGGGAGCGATTGTGTTATGAAGCTGAAAAGCCAATTTAATCTGTTGCCAAAAAGTTTACGTTCTACATTAACTAATGCGTTCGCATTAATGACAGTGATTCCACTTTTAGTTGTGACCTATTATCTGTACGAATATTCCTTCGAAGAATTAATGCAGTATCAATCAACCACACTTGTTTTGATGATCGTGGTCTTTATTGCTATTTTAGGTTTTTGGTTAATCTACCGAGTGATTCAAGCATTGATTGAATTAGCAAGCCAAGCCGATTCTATTCAGAAGACAGGTGATTTGAATGACATTAATTATGATGAAGAGAACGAAATAGGGACGATTGTTAATTCGTTCAACACTGTGATGCTTCGATTGAGAGATAAAATATTAGAACTTGAAAAGGTGAACGAACAACTACAAATCTTATCCGTGACAGATGAATTAACAGGGCTCTATAACTTTAGAAGTTTTAAAGATTTTTTAACCAAAGAAGTTTCCAGGTCAAATAGAAAAGAGTATTCATTAACCCTTGTGATGATTGATATTGATAATTTTAAAGAACTTAATGATAAGTATGGGCACTTTGCTGGAAATGAATGTCTAAAAGCAGTCTCTTCAATGATTAAAGAGAGCGTGCGCCGTTACGATATTGTGGCTCGATATGGGGGGGATGAGTTTTCTATTATTCTTCCAGAAACAAACATAGATGAAGGTGAAATTGTTGCGACTCGTCTTCAAGAAGAGTTTGAGTCAACTAAGATAAAGTTGCCTATGGGCGATAGTGTGACTATGTCAATTAGTTTGGGTTTGGCCTCTGTTACGTGTTCTAAAAGTGCTCCTATTTCTCAAGTCAAAATCATTGAGGCCTCAGACGAGGCTCTTTACCGTGCTAAAAGCAAAGGTAGAGGTCATCTAGAAAAGTTTAGGCTGGCGTCATGAGTCTACAAAGAGTTGTTCGTAAAAAAATAGGCGAACTATTAGTCGAAGCAGGCATTCTTCAAGAAATCCACCTTAAAGAAGCATTGAATATACAAAAAGAAAAAGGAGGGTTTTTAGGAGAAATATTAGTTTCAATGGGTGTGGTTACTGAAGAGGAGATTGTGGCTTGTTTGGCTATTCAATATGGTCTTCCGTATCTATCTCTCCAAAATTATGAGTTTGATGAAGACCTTTTTAAGTTATTACCAAAAGAAATCTTATTGAATAATTTTTGTCTACCGATTGACAAAATGGGAAAAGTGCTCACAGTTGCTGTCGCCAATCCTTTAGGTGAAGAAGAATTAAATAAGATAGAGACGATTACCGAGCTTCAAGTGAAATACTTTATGTGTAAGTTGAGTGACTTTAATGAAGTGATGGCCGGGTATTTATCAAAAGAATGAAAACTATTCGAGATCAACTCATTCGTTTATTGCTAGATGGAAAGATGCTTAAGGAAAAGCAAGTGGATCAAGCTCTAAAAATCCAAGAAAAAGAGGGCGGAAAAATACGTGATATCTTAATTAGAGAAAAATTTGTTACTCAACGCGATCTTCTTTCTGCCTTGAGCCAACATTTGGGGTTTCCTCCATTAGATGTTAAAAGAGTTCGAATGGATCCTGACATTATCAGTTTGGTTCCTAAAGATGTCTGTCGGTTTTACAAGGTGATGCCTGTTTCACGTGTGAGTAATTTGCTCACATTAGCTATGGCAGACCCTTTAAATGTTTTTGCATTAGATGATATTAAGATGATGTGTGGTTTAGAGATTGCACCTGTCATTGCCAAAGAAGAAGATCTGATTCAGGTATTAGACGATTTTTTTACTCCTAAGACAAATATTGAAAACATTTTGAAAGAAGCTGCTGATGACGAAGTGATCGTCGGAGAAGAGGAACAAGAGGATATTGATGTCTCCTCATTAGTGCAGCAGTCTAAAGACCCTCCAGTTGTTAAGTTGGTGAATGCTTTTTTAGTTCAGTCTATTCGTGATAAAGCAAGTGACATTCATATCGAACCATTTGAACGAAAGATTCGAGTTCGATTTAGAATTGATGGTGTTTTATATGATGTGCCTTCACCGCCAAGGCAAATGCACAATGCCATTGTTTCAAGAATTAAAATATTGAGTCGCTTGGATATTGCAGAACGGCGTTTACCACAAGATGGTCGTTTTAAAATTAAATTAGAACAAAGAGAAATTGATTTTCGTGTGTCTATTTTGCCTTCTGCATTTGGTGAAAAGGTGGTGTTGCGTGTTTTAGACAAGAGCTCTCTTGTTATGCGGTTAGATGCTTTAGGTTTGGACTCTAGTGCCTTGGAATTATTGCGTAAGTGTATTGTTCAGCCTCATGGAATGATTTTGCTTACTGGACCTACAGGAAGTGGAAAGACCACAACCCTTTATTCAGCTATTACGGAGATCAATTCACCTGATTTAAATATTGTGACAGTAGAAGATCCTATTGAATATTTAATCTATGGCGTGAATCAAGTTCAAGTGAATCCTAATATTGGCCTCACTTTTTCTTCTGGTCTCCGTTCTATTTTACGACAAGATCCCGATGTGCTTTTAATTGGTGAAATCCGAGATCAAGAGACCGCAGATATTGCGATCAAATCTGCTTTAACCGGTCACTTAGTTTTTTCTACCTTGCATACCAACGATGCTGCAGGGGCTGTGACACGTTTGACTGATATGGGAGTAGAGCCTTTTTTAATTGCGTCTTCATTATTAATGACAGCAGCTCAGCGTTTGGTCCGTTGTATTTGCAATAAGTGTCGTATGCCAGCTTCTATCACAGAAGGAGTCATGAAGCAATCCCAAATGAAAATAGCAAAAGGGGAAGAGGTTGTTTTCTTTAAGGGAAAGGGCTGTAAGGATTGCAAAATGACCGGCTATCACGGAAGAATGTCTTTGCTTGAAGTTTTAATGATTGATTCTTCTAACATTGATTTGATTGTGAATAAGGCAAATGCGAGAGAAATTAAAGATGTGGCGATTAAAAACGGAATGAAAACTCTAAGACAAATTGGATTGGAACAGGTTAAAAAAGGGATTACGACTCTAGAAGAGATTCTAAGGGTCACTCCTCCAGATTAAAAAGGGCGGAACAAAACAGTGAAATACAAATATACAGCAAAAAATATGGAAGGACGGACTGTTACCAGTTCTCTGGATGCTGAGAGTGAACAAGATGTGGTTCACCAGCTCAGAAGTCAGAATCTAATTGTCCTTCGCATGAGTGAGGTTAAAGAGAAGAAGAAAATGTCTTCAACTCTTTTCACTAGAAGGGTCACTGCTGATGATATTGTGTTATTCACACGGCAATTAGCCACCATGGTGGGAGCTGGCTTGCCCTTAATTCAAGCTCTAACAACATTGCGAGAGCAAGTAACCAATCCTGGTTTGGAGAGTGTGATTGAAGAAGTTGTTCAGTCTGTTGAAGCTGGGGCGAGCTTTTCCGAATCAATAGGACGTCATCCAAAAATATTTAATAAGCTTTTCGTTAATATGGTGCGTGCGGGTGAGGCTAGTGGACAGTTGACTCAGATATTAGAGCGTGTGGCAAATTACTTAGAAGAAATGTCTTCCTTAAGACGCAAAATACGAGCAGCCATGATGTATCCCATTATTGTTTCTCTGATGTCTGTTGGAATCACGTTGGTTTTGCTTATAAAAGTGATTCCTATTTTTAAGGGAATTTATGAAGACTTTGGCGGTGATTTGCCGATTGCAACAAAAATATTAATTTCGATTAGTGAGGCATTAAACCAATGGATTGGGATTTTTCTCATTCTTATTGGGCTGATGATTGTAGGGGGTCATTATTTTTACAAGTCAGAGTTTGGCCATTACTGGGTTGATAAAATGAAGCTTTTTCTTCCTGTCTATGGTGCGCTTTCAAGAAAAATTTCTATTTCTAGATTTAGTAAAACTTTTTCAACGTTGATTCAAAGCGGTGTTCCTATTTTGTCTGCTATGGGAATTGTGGCAAATACCTCGGGAAATAAAGTGATTGAAATGGCTGTGACTAAAGCGTCTGACAAAATTAAAGAGGGCGAAACCATTGCTGATCCTTTAAGAGAGACTAAAGTGTTTCCCCCTATGGTCTTAAAAATGATTGCTGTTGGAGAAAAAACAGGACAGCTTGATTTGATGTTAAGAAAAATATCAGAGTTTTACGATGAGCAAGTGAAGGCAACTGTAGAAGGATTGACTTCTATTATTGAACCACTCCTTATTGGTTTTTTGGGGTTGGTGGTGGGTGGAATTGTGATCAGTATGTTTTTACCGATTTTTAAACTATCAAGCATTATTACAGGTTGATGATGAAACAGAGTAAATGGAATCCAATACTTCTTTTGATCTCTTTAAGAATGGCCGTTGTCTTTGTTGTTTTAGGTCTTGGGGCTGTTGCTGTTGAAGTCGATCTGATTCCATTTTGTAGTATTATAATCTTTTCTTATCTCTTTTCTATTTTATATATTTGGATGTACAAGCAGGATTTATCCTTTGAAAAACAAGTTGGTTTTCAGCTTATCATCGATGTGTTGTTGATTATTGGTGTGTTGAAATATTCCGGTGGCACAGACTCTGTTTTTATTTCATTGATCTTACTTCCTTTAATCGCTGGCGGGTTGCTCCTTCCATGGGGACAATGCTTTGGATTAACTGTTTTTGCTTTAACTGGCTATCTTCTTTTAACTGGACTTGATTTTTATTTCTTCATCACCTATCCCGAAACCTCTGGAATACGATCGACCTATAGTGTTGAGATTATTTATTTTACTTTTATGCGTCTAATGGCAATGAGTGCTGCTTCCTTTTTGAGTTCTTATTTATCTAATAAGTTAAAAGCGCAACGAAGTGATTTGACTCGTTTAAAAGTGTTGCATAATTTGATTTTAGATCAAATATCGAGTGGGATTATCACAGTGAATCAAAAGAATGAAATTGTTTATGTGAACAAAGGCGCAGCAGACTTGGTGGGAGTCAGTGAAGAAGAGCTTAAAGGGCTTAATTGGAAAAAACTTTTCTTTTTTACCAATGCAAACTTTACTTCTGCCTCAAATGATGAGAAATCGCAAGAGGTGCGTGGATATGAGGTGTTGTTGCGCAGAAAAGATGGAACGAAGTTGCCTATTGGATTTAATGTGTCGCATCTCTCTGATCAGAATAATATTTACTGTGGAAAAGTGATGGTTTTTAGAGACTTGACTCGAATTAAAGAGTTAGAAAGAAAACAAAAACAGAATGAGCGGCTTGCAGCGGTTGGAGAAATGGCTGCGGGTATTGCTCATGAAATCCGTAATCCTCTAGCTTCAATAAGTGGTGCGGTTGAAGTGGTAGTGAGTAAAAAAGCTGTTGATCAAAAGTATGCTGCTTTAGTTGATGTGATTTTGATGGAAACTCAAAGACTAAACGACATTATTGAGAGTTTCTTAGGTTTTGCACGCCGTCCTGAATTAGATAAACGATATGTGGATATTGATATGATCTTAGATGATGTGATGATTTTACTTAAATACAATGGAAAGTGGAGTAAGCGACATCACATAGAAAAAGTTAATAATGTAAGGGGAAGAACTCGTTTTTGGTTTGATCCTAATCAAGTTAAACAAGTCTTTTATAATCTTATTGCCAATGCCTGTGAAGCCATGCCAAATGGGGGCGATGTGCATATTCGTGTGTCAGAAACACTCGAAACGCCTTCAGCTATTAAAGTAGAAATTGAAGACAATGGCTGTGGAATTAATGAAGAGAAGTTGAATAGTATCTTTACACCTTTCTTTACCACAAAAAATATGGGAACTGGTTTGGGATTAGCTATTGTTCATAAAATTATTGAAGAGCATAAAGGAATGATCGATGTGAAAAGCCAAGTAGATAAAGGGACTAAGTTCGTAATTGTGCTGCCTCGAGGAGAAGAAGCAGTCAAAGCGGCGTAAGGTGAGGGTATGGCAAAGATACTTGTAGTAGATGACGAACTAAGCATTTTAAAGATTGTCAAAGAGATGCTTAGAGATCAGCACCATGAAATCGAAACAGCTTCATCAGCTGAAGAAGCGCTTTCATTGTTTTATGAACAGTCGTTTGATTTAGTTTTAAGCGATGTGAGAATGAAAGAGATGAGTGGTATGGAGCTGCTCAACAAAGTAAAAGCTATTGATAAAGACTTACCCATGATCATGATGACAGCCTATGGATCAGTTGAAGATGCCGTACGTGCTATGAAAAAGGGGGCATTTCATTATTTGATTAAACCGGTCAAAATGGATGAACTCAATGTGTTGATTCAACGTGCCTTGGCTCATCGAAAAATAGTCAATGAAAACAAAGAACTCAAGACTGCTTTAGAAGATCGTCATCGTTTTAAAAATATTATTGGCAACAGTGATAGAATGGAACATGTTTATCACTTGGTTGAAAAAATATCTAAAACAGATAGCACGGTATTGTTAACAGGAGAGAGCGGAACAGGAAAAGAATTGATTGCCAAAGCACTTCACTATAATTCTCTACGCAAAAATAATCGTTTTGTGGCCATTAACTGTGCTGCTTTACCTGAGTCTTTGTTGGAAAGTGAACTTTTTGGCCATGTAAAAGGGGCTTTTACAGGGGCTGTTCAAGAAAAAGATGGTCTGTTTTCAGTTGCTTCTGGGGGCACTATTTTCCTAGATGAAATTAGCTCCACAACGCCTGCTATTCAAACTAAATTATTGAGAGTCCTTCAGGAGAAAGAAATTAAGCGCGTTGGGGGGACTGATATTGAAAAAGTGAATGTTCGTATTATCGCCGCAACTAACGTTGTTTTAGAACAAGAAGTACAAAATAAAAATTTTAGAGAAGATCTTTTTTATCGCTTAAGTGTGATTCCTATTGAGCTTCCTCCCTTAAGAGAGCGCAAAGAAGATATTCCTTTGCTTCTGGAGCATTTTTTGAGCCGCCTGACTCAGCAACGGGAAAGGAAAATGCTTAAAATTGAAAATGATGCTTTAGAGTGCTTAATGCAATATAATTGGCCAGGAAATATTCGGGAGTTAGAAAATATCATTGAAAGAGTCGTGACTCTTACTGAAAATGATTCCATTAAAGCAGAAGATATTCCTTCTAATATTCGTTATGGTGACCCCACAACATTATCTGTGCTTGAGAGTGCTTCAGATGATTTGAGCTTAAAAAGTGTGATCGAGAAAAAAGAAGCAGAATATATTCAGCATTTGTTAGAAAAACATCATGGCGACAAAAAGCAGGTAGCTGAAGTGTTAAAAATAGATTTAGCTACTCTATATAGAAAACTCGATAAGTTAGGCCTAAAAAAGGCAGGATAACTCGAATGCGAACAAATTTGCACAAATGCAAAGAAACAGAAGAAATAAGCTTAAGTTCCAAGGGGAAGTTAAGCTTTAAAGGTGGAACAGTAAATGCATTATTTGACTGTTGATAGTGAAGTAAAACCCTAGAGGAGGTGAGTGAAATGAAGTGGTTCAGAAAAAAAGAAGCTTTTACACTCGTTGAAATTATGATTGTGGTTGCTATTGTTGGTTTACTTGTAGCGATTGCGGTTCCTAATTTTGTGCGAGCGCGTAGAAATGCTCGAGACCGGATTTGCCAAAACAATTTACGGTTAGTTAAGCACGCTTTGGAGCAATACCAAATCGATGAAAGCTTGGATGATGGAACGGACATCAGTGGTGTGTATGGCACAATTATTACTAGTGCTACAGACGCTTACATTGAAGATGAACCGGTTTGTCCAATCGCCGATGTTGCTTATACCGTGACAGATGTTGAAGTGGATCCAACTTGTACTAATAGAGATGGGGATGCAGCAGATCCTGACTTTGCAAACCATCAGTTACAATAGTTGGATTGTTAAAGCAGCAACCCTCTTTTAGGGTTGGCGGCTTATTAGCGAGAAGGTTTCGAGCTAATAGGCCGCCTTTTTTATGAGGCTGTAAAGATGAAAATAAAAATGAATAAAAGCGGATTTAGTTTGATTGAGCTCTCCATTGCTTTAATGGTTGCCATGATTTTTGTCCTAGGCATTTTCAGTCTCTATTCTCAAAGTATTTTATCCACTAAGAAAATGAATCAACGGTTTATTGCTGTTAATTTGGCTAAGAATCGTTTGGAGCGTATGCGTAATTTTGAGCATTCGGTTTTGCCTTCAGCCTCAGAAACAGATACTTATCTTGATAAAGAAGGAAATAGCGACCCTGATGGAGGGTTTATTCGTAATACTACCGTTACCACGGGGTATAACGGAATGGCCGAGTTAACCTTGGTTACAGTCACTGTTAGCTATAAGACAAAGGGGGATTTCACAAATAATCCGGTTGAGGTGACAACTGTATTTGTGAATGAATAAAGAGTATGAATATGAAATATTTCAATCATAAAAAGAGGGGTTTTAGTTTGATTGAAATGATGATTGTGACCTCTTTAATGGGTGTGATTATGGCAGGGGTCTACCTTGTTTGGGCTTCTATGGCAAAGTCGTGGATGTCAGAGACCATTAAAATTAATATGAATCAAGAGCTTCAAATCGCGATTTCTCAGATAAAAAAAGAGATGCGTTTGTCGAGTGGCAACGAAATCTTTTATTATCCTACCGGAAGCCCACCTTATTCTGCTGTGAGTTTACCTATTGCAGAAGATTCTGATGATGACAATTTGATTGAAATGGATGCAGATGAAAATATTGTTTGGAGTGAGACGGTTGTTTATCATGCTTACACAGATGCAGGAGAGTATCAGTTGAGAAAAACTGTTTTTTCCTCAAGAGATAATGATTTGACCTCAGCTGAGAGAATGGAGCAACTTGAATCTGTGGTTACAAACGGAGATGGAGCGATTACATATAATGGAGGAAATGCTTTAACAAAAACTCTTTTTAGCTCGTTAGACGCATTTAACATTACGCCTGCCTTGGTTTCATTAGATGGTTATTCTATTGTTTTAGAGCGGACCAACTTTGTTCAGTTTGGAAGTGTGGTTTTGACTCCAGGAACACATACGTTACGATTTGAAGTGACGGGTAAAAATGACGTCTCAAGTGATTATCATTTTGCCATTGATGCCCTTGTTCTTTCGCCAAGCGGAGGAAAAAAAGAGGCAGAGGAAATGTTACCTGCTCTAGCAACGAGTGGACAAACAGTTCAAAATGTAGACCTTTCTGCAATTGGTTCTTGGAGTGGGCATGCGCACTTGCTTTATCACGGCGCTGATGTGGATGATTACATTGAACTTGAAATTTACCATGATGAATGGATTGAAACTAATTTTGATGATGCAGAAGCAGAACAAAACGGTGTTGCTTTTAATTTTGATTCTTCTTTGGCCACTCCTGAAATCGTTCTCTACTTAGATGGAATGAATGAGGTGTGGAATGCTGAAGGGGAAACACAAGGGGGTCTCAGTCAAGGTTATACGGCTTCACTTCCAACTCTTCCGTCTTTGCAAGATATGACTTTTAGAACCATTATCGCTGGAGGGTCATTAGAAAATCGTGGAGAGAGAATGCGTGTTTTGTTTCGAGCTCATCCTTCACAAGATAGTCTTGAAATAACTTCGGCTTATATTGAAGAGAGATCAGGTATGGGACAAGACGGGATTTCAGGCACAAAAATGCAGCTCTTTTTTAGTGATTTTCCTGCAGTAATTGGCTCAGATCATGATATGGAAGCAGGCTCTATTGGTGCAGGATCACCGTCGATAACCATTCCTTCAGGCAATGAAGTCTATTCTAATTGGACTGATTTTCCTATTGATACAGAAAAGAATTATCTGGTGACCTATCATATTTCAAGTACAGCGCTGATGTATTCAGCCTCTTATTTTTCAGGGACATTAGGAATGCTTAATAGTTATTATCGAACAGGGGACTTTGCTAGTAATTCAACTTGGAGTGGAGCAGGAACTGATTTTGCTTCGATTGTGGCGATGGTAAATATGCAAGTGACCCATCCTGCTTTAGGAACATGGACGTCACAAATCTATGACACAAAGTTAGCAGACCCTGGATACAATCATGTGGAATGGACTGATGTGGAGCCTTCTGGAACTGATGTGGCTGTTTCAATACGAACAAGCGATTTTTCAAATATGAGTGATAACCCTTCTTGGCAAAGCTATACATCGAGTCCTGGAGTGATTGCAGGAGAAACAGGGCGTTATGTGCAGTTCAAAGTCGACTTAAGCTCAACCGCTCCTTATTATGAAACATCCAAAGTAAAACAAGTGACCCTTCAGTGGCCAGGTGAAGAGACTGTGGTTGATATAGGGGGCTATTTTTCTAAAAACATTGATCACGGTGTGATTAAACTGACAGTGGATGGCCAAGAGCTTTCAAAATCAGTGACAGTTAACATTGATGCAAAAGAAGGTTATCTACAACGGGAATTTAATTCCACGATTACTGCAGAAATCGAGCCTCGAAATACTCCTCAATAAATGACTTTCTGTCATGTCCTCTAAATAACAATTTGGCACAAGGTATGCACTTTTACTTAATCAGAAGGAGAGTGAGGGGAACATGAAAAGATTAGCCGCAAAAACGCAAATAAAAAGGGGAAATTGCAAAGGATCTGTTTTAACAGGTGCCATGCTTTTTCTCGTGATTTTATCTTTTTTAGCTGCATCCTTATCTCAGTTAGCACTGTCGAGTGTGAATAGTTCTGAGAGAATAGAGCGTTCTTATAAGGCGCTGCTTTTAGCTGAGTCAGGAGTGTCTCATGCCTACGCTATATTAAAACAAAACTATGCTGCTAAAGATGATCCTACTCTTTTCCCAGAAACTGTTTTAGGAGGAGGGAGCTTTGATGTTGAGATCTTACAGCCAGACAGTCGCGTTGTGATTCAATCAATAGGTAAGATAGACAATATTGAGCGGACATTGCTTGTTGAGGTGACTTTAGATGCAGGAACAGAAGCTTTTGGTTTTGGTGTCTTCTCAAATAAGGAGGGAGAGGTTTTAGGTAACTCTGTCGTAAATGCAAGTATGCATAGTAATGAAGAGTGGGAGATAAAAGGAAACGCTCAAGTGAATGGAATTGTTACCGCGGTTGAGGAAATTGAAGTTGAGGGAAATGCTTCAGTTACACAAGCTATTCCTTTTTCAAGTCCACAACCTTTTCCTACATTTGATTTTAATACCTATTACAATTTAGCAGCTCCAGAAGATAGGTATACTGGTAACCAGAATTGGAATAATGTTAATTTGACTCCAACTAATGGTGTTATTTATGTTAATGGAAATGTTCGTATTGGGGGAACAAGTCAAATAATTGGTTGTTTGGTGGTCACTGGAAAGATTACGATTAATGGTAATTTTAATCAGTATGGTTTTGGTGATTTGCCTGCTTTCATGAGTCGAGACTATCAAATTAAATTAGTTGGAAATGTGAATATTGAACGAGGGATGGTATATGCTAATTGTCATCATGTTGAGATACTAGGTAATACCACTATTCAAGAAGGGGTTGTCATCACTTTTGTTAATTTAAAAGCAACAGGGAATTTTACTTTAGCAGCTCCTTTGACAACTATTCCCCCAGGGCTTAATGATGCTGAGGTTGGAGAAGGGGGCATGAGGAAGTTGACCTATCATGAATAAAAGGAATTTTGATTTGTCAGGTATACTTATAATAGAGGTTTTTAATTGGATAGAAAGAGCCGTTTGGTATGAAATATCGGCGAAGTATGTTGAATTTAAAGTGGAACGATTGTCAGGGTTCAGTATTAACTCTGGTGATACTTATGTCTGTGATCATTTCGTTATTAGCTAGTTCTCTTTCCGAATTTGTCCATCAAGAAAGTCTTATTGGTGCTAAAGATGAAAACCGAATCAAAGCTTTTTTTCTAGCTGAAGCAGGTGCCGCAGAAGCTTATGGCCTTTTAAAAGAAGACTTCACCCAAAAAGATGATCCTGCTCTTTTCCTGCAAGTTAACTTAAGGGATGGGGCGTATGATGTCGATATCCTTCAAACACAAGGACGTGTTTTGATTCAATCAACAGGAATGGTTGGTTCTGTTTCTGAAACCATTAAAATGGAAATAGCCTTTGATAATGTGTATGAGGTTTTTGATTATGGCGTTTTTAGCAATAATGACATTGATGTGATTGGATCGAGTTTGATTGATTCAGATGTTCATTCCAATACCGCAGTCAATCTTCAAGGGATTACATTTATTAATGGAACAGCGAGTACCGTCGGTAATGTGAATATAGTACCTCCCTCAGGAGCAGCCACCATTGTTGAAGGAGTCTACAGAAAAACCTTTCCTAAATTTGATTTTAATACTTATTACAATTTAGCTGACCCTGCAGATCGTTACACAACAAATATAGTTTTTGACAATGTGAATTTGATTCCTGTCAATGGCATTGTTTATGTGGATGGAGATGTGACTGTAAGTGGAGTGGTTAATTTAACAGGTGCTTTAATTGCTACAGGCACTATCACTGTTTCTGGCACTTTGACTCAGACAGGTTATTTGAATCATCCAGCTCTAATGAGTCGTGATGGAGATGTGGTGCTAAATGGTTCTGTTCAAATTGGTGAAGGAATTATTTATGCGGGTGGAGATGATGTGGAAATTCAGAATACGCTCATTATTTTGGGTAATGTGATTGCTTTTGATCAAGTGCGGGTAACGGGTTTAGGAACTGTCCAACAAACTCAGAGTAGCCAGATTCCGCTTGGTTTGGTGTTAGAGGAGTCCTTAGATGGGCTTAGAATGTTGACCTATCATGAATAAGTTCTTTGAAATAAGTCTATTAGTAAAATAACTTAAAACGGACATGCCATTTAACTAGCATCAAAATATAGTATGTACTATAATAACTACACTATATCTTGTATAAGGAACTTAAAGTGGGATGACCTCAAATCAATCTTCAAAAGATGAACCTTCTCCAGCAGAGCTAGAGGGGTTTACGCAAATTCTAAAAGCATTAGGGTTAGCTGTTAACAATATTTCTTTGTATACAGCCAAACATCGCATTGCTTATATGTCTTTAGAGCAAGCACATCAACTTTTAGATGATTACTTGGCTCTACATAAAGAACTTAATTTTAGTTTTTCTGAAGATTCCTTCTTAGTTGAAAGCACGCCTGTTGTATTAGAAAATCCTTTAATTGAGAATTATAAAAACCAGCTTAAAAAATGGAAGATTCAATCTGTTACTTTTTCTTCAGGTTTAACCTTAGAAGAGCTTCTTGCTTTTTTTGAAATTTTGATTCGCCGCCCAGAGCAACAAGAGAGTGATGAAATCAAGCCTCTAATGGTGGATAAAAAAATCACGCATTTGGTAGTGAATAAAGCGGTTTATATTAAAACAGCTGAAGGTTCGGCTAAAATGTTGTCTAAGTTGGCCCCAAAAGCAGGCAAAAAAGGGGCACTTGTCGACCCTGATAAGTTAGAAGGATTTTTTATTGGCCTCTCAAAAGCAAATGTAAAAGTTCGTTCTAAAATCATCGAAGTCTTAGAGAAAAATCCAGATACCTTGGCTCAAGATGTTATTCGAGCTGTTCAAGAGAAGTATGAAAAAGAGATCTCAGGTGAGAAAGACATTGTGACAGAAGAGTTGGACGCATGTATGGACCGAATCGGAGAGCTTCTAGAAAAAGAAGCTTATAAAGGAAAAGCTAAAACACGTGACCAGTTAGCCACATTTTTTCAAAATTTAGAAACGAGCTTAAAAAAACAATTAAAAGGTAAAACAAAGCTTAAAGAAGATTCTCCTCAAGCTTTTGATCAAATGCACTTACGGCTCTGTAAAATTAAAGTCGGTATTCTTGCCTCTGAATATGACAAACAAAGAAAATCATTGGATACATTAGTCAAATTAGCAAAAGACTTGATGACTAATGACGAAGAGAATAAGCGTATTGTGCCTCTGTTGAAAAATCGCCTTTTAGGTGAGGGAATGAGCGAGGCTTCTTTTAGAGAAATGCTTGAAATGGCTGGGGTTAAAGCCGCTAAAAAAGCAGATCGAATTAAAGATGCCAAGTCTTTTGTTGAAGAGAGTGTGATGAATGCTCTTTCAGGATTAAATCTTTCTGAAGAAGAAAAGAAAAAAACTAAAGAAACTCTCTTAGGCCAATTAGAAAAGTCTGTGGCGCATCGATTAGAAATAGAGGTTAAAGAGCTGACTGAGAAGAATGAGCTCCTCAACTTTCGTATTGATAAAACAGAAGCTATTTTAAAGAGTGTGGCTGATGCGATTGTGGTGGTGAGTCCAAAGGGAGAGGTTGTTTTTATTAATCCTGCGGCAGAAGAGCTTTTAAACGTAAAAAAAGAACACTTATTAGGAAAGCATGTTCTCTCAGAGATCAAAGAGTCGCAGATGTTTACTCTGTCAAAAGACCAGTTAGGTGAAGAGGGTGTTTTTGGCCCGACAGAGGTTGAAATTCGAGGCACACGAGACACGGTTAAAACATTGCGTCAATCAGTTGGAATCATTCATAACAAAAATGGGCACATGGTTGGTACGGTTTCTGTTCTTTCTGATGTTTCTAAACAAAAACAACTCGAACAGGTTAAAACAGACTTTGTTTCAAATGTTTCCCATGAACTTAGAACACCTCTTGTCTCTATACAAAAGTCGATTGAATTGATCTTAAATGAACAGACAGGAAAAGTGAATGAAGATCAAAAACACTTTTTAGAAATTTCTAATCGCAATGTAGAGCGATTGATGCGATTGATCAATGATATTTTAGACCTAACTAAAATGGAATCAGGGGCTCAGGGGTTACATATTCAAACAGTAGATGTGGAGAATTTAGTTAAAGAAGCAATGGCTGGTTTACAGGTTTGGGCTGAAAGTAAAGGCATGATTATTGATGTGAAATTAGACAACAAAATGCCAAACGTGCTTTGGGATTATGACAAAGTGATCCAGATGTTAATTAATTTTATTTCAAACTCGATTAAGTTTACTCCTGAACAAGGCTTGATTACTTTGACTGTGAGATCGCTTCAAGGGGATGAGCAATTCAACGAAATAAAAGGATCTCTCATCCCATTAGAGTATACGCGTGAAAATCCGTTAACAAAAAAAGATCGTTATATTCTTTTTTCAATCAGTGATTCAGGGCCTGGTTTGAGGCACGAAAATGCACTGAAAGTTTTTGATAAGTTTTATCAGATCAAACACACATCAGGGAAAAACATTGAAGGGACAGGCCTTGGCTTGCCTATTGCGAGAGAAATTATTGAATTGCACCATGGAATGTTGTGGTTAGACTCCAATGAGAATGAAGGGGCAAATTTTTTATTTGCGTTACCAGTAAGAGATAATTCGTTGATATTTCGTTAAGGAGGAATCTGTTTATGCAAGAGAGTGAAATTCGTATCATGGTTGTGGATGATGAAGTCGACTTTCTTGAGTCAATTGAATATTGGCTTAAGGTAAAAGGGTATCCAGTTGAGACTTTTTCAAAACCAGAAATTGCTATTGAAGCCATCCGTGAAAACCCTCCGATGGTCTTATTTACTGACATTGTGATGCCTGAAATGGATGGGATTGATATGCTGAAAAAAATCAGAGAATTTAATAAAGATCTCTCTGTGATTATTATTACAGCACATTCCACTCCTCAACGGGTTCAAGAAGCTGAAGAATTAGGTGTCGTTGGGTATTTTATGAAGTCTGATGACTTCAAACAAGCAGCAGAGCTTATTCAAAAAGCGATTCAGACATATAAAAAATTACAATGAAAAAAGAGACTCCTTTTTCAATCGGAATTGATATTGGCACTCATTCTATCAAGGCGATCCTTGTAGATTGGAGAGGGGAGCAACCTGCGATAGATCATTATTTGCGTCTTTTGGTTTCAGATAGTGGAGAAGCTTTTTCTCAAGCTGAAATGATTGAATTGGTTCAAGCTAATTTTAAAGATTGGGCCCAAAAGAATGCTTCTATTCATATGTCTCTTTCAAGTAAAGATGTGATTGTCCGTTATATTGAAATGCCAAAAATGAATGAGGCAGAGCTTAAAAATAGCCTGGAATATGAAGCAGAGCGTTACTTGCCCTTTAAGTTAGCTGATGCTTATTTTGACACCCATGTTTTGTTAGAGGATGTGCCTGATTCAGAAGGAAAAATGTGGATTGTCTTAGTGGCAGCTAAAAAAACAATGATTGATAAGAAAGTTGAAATTTTATCTGAAGCAGGTATTCATCTTAATAGTGTGGATGTAGGACCCATTGCTTTAGTGAATGCTTTTGAAACTTTTTCAACTCAAGAAAATGTGAAAAAAGGGATTTTGTTACTCGATGTAGGGGCTGCCTCTTCTTCTATAAATATTATTTCTGAAGGGGTTCCTTTCTTAACTCGAGAAGCTGATTTTTCTGGCAATGCGATCACAAAAGCCTTTATGAAAGTATTAGATAAAAAATTTGTTGAAGTAGAAAAAATGAAGTTTGAAGAAGAAATGAAATGGGAAGCAGGAGCCTTGAGATTGATCAATGCCTACATTAAATCAGTTAAAGCTTCGATAGATTATTTTGAAGGTAAAAGTGAAAAAACAATTGATTCTGTCTTTTTATCTGGCGGGTCTGCAGTGATGCCTGGATTTATAGAGTTGCTCTCAAGCGAATTAGGCAAGCCTGTAGAAAAACTGACATTTGCCTCTCGATTGGATCGTTCGCGGCTTTCCAATTCTGCTGATTTTGATGAGAATGCTCATGAGTTTAACGTGGCATTAGGATTGATTGTTAAGGGAAAAGCAGAATGATTCTGATTAATTTACTCCCAAAGGGGTATGCCAAAAAAGAACCAGAAAAAAAGAAGCCAGGAGCTGAGAAGTCTTCTCGGAATCATTATACCTTAAAGACATGGCTCATCCTTGCAGGAAGCGGATTTTCAGTGGTCTCTGTTCTGATTTTTATTTTCTTTTTGGTGATGCCGAATGCAAGCTTAGAGAGTAAATTGAAAACGGTTGAAAAGCGACAAGCAGCTATTAGCAAAGATTATAAAGAATCAATGGTGTTGAAAGAAGAAAGAGACACTCTTTCCAAAACAGTTAAATATTTAAATGAGTATAAAAAAGAACGGATCCTTTGGGCGCCTGTTCTAAATGATCTAAGCGATTCAACACCTTCGGTCCTTCAGTTGACGCGATTTTATTTTCGAGAAAAAGAAAAGGCGAATCAAAAGACTAAAAAAAAGAAAAAGAAAAAAGAACAGAAAATCGTCAAGAAGGACATATTTGTCATTATAGAAGGGGTTTTGCCTGAAACACAAAATGAGTCTGTTATAAATGGGTTTATTGAGAATCTGGTCAAAACAAAATACTTTTCTGCTGTTTTTTCTAAGATAGCTCTGGTTTCTATTGCTTCTCAAGAAGGGGGCGCTAAGTTGTTTCGAATTCAGTGCTTGGTAAAGGAAAAAAAGAAATGAAGTTAGATCTGAGCAAAGAGAAAATTGAATGGATTGCTTTTGGCGTGATGGCTTTTATTGTCATTCTTGTTGTGGGGATTGTTTTCTTTGTCCGGCCCGCCTTGACTCAGAAAAAGGTATTATTTGAAAAATATCTTGTACAGAATGAAGAAGTTAATAGTCAAGAACGTATGTCTTCACGGAAACATAAGCTAGAAGATTCTGTAGCAAAGTTTAAAGATAAAAAAGAAGAACTCTCTTTAGCAGCACCAAGAAGTAGTGGCTCTTTTTCAATTTTATCGATATTAAACCAAGAGGCTCTTGAATGTGGCTTGGTCTTTAGTCGAATTGAACCTAAAGATGTGTCTAATCAAAAGCTTAAAAAAATATCAGGATACACTCAAAAGGATTTCTTGCTTAACTTTAGCGCAGGTTTTCACCAACTAGGGCATTTCGTGAACCGACTTGAAAATATATCTCCTTTCATACAGATTCGTGACATTAATATTACAGATGTGCCTCAGATGAATGAAGTGCATCAGATTCGGTTAGTTATTCGTTGCTTGGTGGTGACGTCATGATCTGTTTTAGAGTCTTTCTAGCTCTATTTTTAGTGCTGAGTGTCGGATATAGTGCCATCGGTGAAAAAGAACCGTTTGTGTATAGCGAAAAAAATCGTCGAGACCCTTTTTCTGCTTTTACAAAAGTGAGTCTCTCTGATGATTCAGAACTCTCTGGTAAATTAATAGAATTGCGTTCTTTAGAGGTTGAAGGCATTGTCTGGGATGAGAAAAACCCGTTAGCAATGATCGGTGACGACATCATCTCAGTAGGAAGTGTTGTTTTAGGAGCAAAAGTAGTCGAAATTAAAAAAACAGAAGTGATTTTAAAATATAAAGGTGAAACGGTCACAATTGAAGTCAAGGTTGACGACAATCCGTTTGGTTTTCCTGAATAAATGTGTTTGAATATATGAAAGGAATAATAATGATCCCAATAATCCGCAGGTACTTAGCACTTTTGCTGTTGCTGTGGGCAATTCCAACCGTTGCTCAAGAAGTCAATGAGACGCCCATCACAAGTTCTGATGAGTTTGGAAATGTCTCGTTTGATTTTAAGAATGCTGATTTGCGTAATGTGTTGCGCATTTTTGCCACTAAGGCAGATGTGAATATCATTGCGGGTCCTGATGTGAAGGGGACAGTCACAATGCGGCTGCGTAATGTGCCCTGGGAAAAAGCACTGGGATTAATCCTGGATGTGAATGGATATGGTTTTCAAAAAGATAGCAACATTATTAAGGTGTTGACTCGAATTGAAATGCAACGCCAGCCCACGCAAACTCAAGTCTTCTTTTTAAACTATGCCGAAGCCAAAAAACTAGAAAAGTCGATCAGTCAACTTTTGTCTAATGATGGAAAGGTGCGAACAGATCAAAGAAGTAATACGTTGATCGTCACAGATTTGCCGCAAAATTTGACTAAGATTGCTCCTGTAATTAAGCGACTCGATCAACAAACCCCACAAGTATTGGTTCAATCCATGGTGGTTGAAACCAATGCCTCGGCCTTGGAGAATATTGGGATCAACTGGGCCTTTTTAGATGGGTATGGCGTGCGGGTACAAGGAATCTCGGCCACTTATTCAGATACATCCTCAACCTCTCGTTCAAATACAACCACTGATTTAAATGCTCGGTCAGCTTTCTTGTCGCGCTCATTTACAAACACGCGAAGTGTGACTAATTCCACGACCAATGCATTTCAAGTAAATAATCAGATATCTAATGGTGAAACAGGGTTTGATTCAATCACAGATTCATTGACGGATTCGGATATCTTCTTACAAAATCCAAATCGTCAGTTTTCTCAAACAGCCACCATCTCTGCCGATACATTAGAGATTATGATTAGCTTATTAGAAAACACAACCGACACCAAAATTCTTTCAGCTCCTGAAGTGTTGACCACTAATAATCAAACCGCACGTATTTTAGTGGGGGAACAGTATCCTTTGGCGAACTATGTCTTTAATGATGACACAGGGACGTTGGAAGTACAGGGATTTACTTATATTGATATTGGCATTAAGTTGCACGTGACTCCTAAGATCAGTCCTGATGGGTATGTGACACTTGATGTGAAACCAGAAATCAAAACACGTGGCGCGAATGTGCCGTTTGCGGGGAGTACAGGAACCGTTGTGCCAATCATTAACACTCAAGAAGTTGAAGTGCAAGCTGTGGTTAAAGATAGAGAGACGCTTGTGATTGGTGGTTTGATTACAGATGACAACATTGAAGAAATTGTTAAGGTGCCTCTCTTAGGAGATCTTCCTATTATTGGTTCCCGCCTTTTTTCAGATAAATCAGTGACCAAAAGACGGCGTAATCTCTTTGTTTTTATTACACCAACCATTGTGACAAGCAAAAATGCCGCTGATGTGGTTGAAGTGCGTCGTCGAGTCCTGGATATGCATGCAGATGGTATCCCTGAAAAAGAGCAATCTTTTTGGAGTCCTGTTACCGAAGAAGGGGATCCGCGTGCACTTGATTTAGAGATGGAAGGTGTTTATACAGGTAAAAAAGGAAGCGCTCAAAGTTCTTCAGAATAGAGAGCCGGTTGTCTCTAACTTTTGAAGAGCTTGAAGCCCTTTTTGAGCATCGGTTGATTCTGGAAAAAGTTGCAACGCTTGATTGTATTGTTTTTTAGCTTGTGCAGGCTTGTTCCAAATCAAATAAAGATTCCCTAAATTGCTATGTGTTTCTGCTTGATCTGAATTCCAAAAAAGTGCTTTTCTAAAAAGCTTTTCTGCTTTTTCAAACTGATCTCTTTTAGCGAGTAAGATCCCTAGATTGTTCAGTGCTAAAGTAAAGTCTGATCTTAGCTCTATTGCTTTTTGAAACATGATCAGAGCTGTAATCTCTTTATTTTGTCGTATATAGAGCATGCCTAAATGGTTGTAAAGAGTGTGAGGGTCTTTCACTCGTTTCAAACCCCATTGAAAAACAACCTCGGCTTTATCTTGTTTGTTTTGCTGCATATAAAGATCTGCTAAATTATAAAAAATGCCTGATGTGTTTGATCCAACTTCAATCGCCTTTTTGTAATAGGCTTCAGCTTCTTTCCAGTTTTTCTGATCCTTATAAATATTACCTAGATTATTATAGGCCCCGGGGCTATTCGGATTGATCTCCATGGCGATCTTAAGATGGTGGATTGCTTTTTCATCATTGCGATTGTCTTGGTAAAAAAGAGCAAGGTTGTTGTGTGCTCTTGCGCTATTGGGATTGTACTGAAGGGCTTTACCAAAAAGAGTCTCTTCGTTTTTCCAATCTTGAATTCGGTCTACTGTAAAAAAAGAGAAAAAGAGAACAAGGCACGAGCAGAGCGAAATTGAAATTGGTTTTTTCCATTGTGTCCAATGGATTTTTTTATCGAGCAGGGTGAGCAAAATAACAAACAAACCAAGGCTGGGCAGGTAAAAGAAATGCTCTGTCCAAAAAATAGAGTCTTGAATAAAGAGAGGGTGAAGGCCAATAACAGGTAATAAAGCCAATCCATAAAGAGCGCTGAAAAAGAAAAGTGACTTTTCTTTGAAAAAGAGCCAAACAGTCAGTCCACTATAAAAAAGAAAACCTAAAATCCCCAAAAGCATTTGAGGAGTCCATTCTGTGACATACGGTTGAAAGCGTTCAAAGTAAATCGGAGTCGGATAGAAAAAGAGAAGGCTAGATTTGAGCCAAGCAATCAGTGTGCATAAGACTCGCCAATGAGCATCGCTAAAATAAGAGACTTGTTCTGCGGGTGCAATGTTTAAGATTTGAGAACGCAGGATAAAGTAGCCAAGGGTGATCAATCCATAAGGAATCAATCGAATCAGTGATTCAAAAAAGGCTTTTTTCTTAATTTGCCAGAAATAGACAAAAAGAAGAGGGGGAAGTAAAATTCCGATCTCTTTTGATAAAAGCGCCCCCACAAAACAGAGAAGTGATGTGATCCAAAGAAAAAGGGACTTTTGGTTTCTCTCTTCAGATAAAAGAGCGCAAATAAAGCTCGCAAAGATAAAGGTGACCGCTAAGAGGTCGGTTCTTCCTGAAACATAGGCAACGGAATCAACCTGCAAGGGGTGAATGGCAAAAAGGAGTGTGGCTAAGAAGGCGATTTGAGGGGACTTGATGAGCCTTAAAATGAGCCAAAACCCCATAATCACGTTCAATATATGGATGAAGAGGTTGCTGAGGTGAAACCCTATGGGATTGCCTTGCCAAACCAGCCAATCTAGCCCAAAAGAGACCACTGGAAGGGGGCGGTAATATCCCCCTGAATCAGGGCCGTCAATGCGCTCAAAGTCAAAGAAGTCGGTAAAAAACAACTTGGGAATCTGGCTTAAATGGTGTATTTTGTCATTACCTACGATCAGGCTTTGGTCATCCCAAAGCAGGTCATTTTTTAATGAAGGTATATAAAGAAGGATTGTTATCAGGATGATAACTCCAAGCGAAATCATTTTATTGATACTATTTGTCTCCATAGCTGGCTATTTTAGCACGGAGTCTGAAGAATTAGATGAGAAAAGGGATCTATTATGTCTAAACAAATTTTGGTTAGTGTTGAAAACCAAGAAAAGCGAATTGCTTTTTTGGAGAACAATGTCCTTGAGGAATATTACATAGAGCGGGGCACTGAAGCCCGTTTAGCTGGAAATATTTATAAAGGACGAGTTGAAAATGTGGTGCCAGGTATTCAAGCAGCGTTTGTTGACGTTGGACTTGGAAAAAATGGCTTTTTGCATGTTTCAGATGTGATCTCTGGAGCTGCGGATGTGGCTGCAGATGAAGCCATTGAAACAGTCAAAGAGCGGGGCAAGAAGCACTCCAAAGGTTTGCCTAATATTGCTGATTTGCTCAAACCAGGGCAAGAGATCTTAGTTCAGGTGGTTAAAGAGCCGATTAGTACTAAAGGGGTTCGGCTTTCTACTCATATCAGTCTTCCGGGTCGTTTCTTAGTTTTACTCCCTTTTGATCCTATTCGAGGGGTTTCTCGCCGTATTCAAGAACGCAACGAGCGTGTTCGTTTAAAAGAATTCTTATCAAAAGTACGTCTACCTAAATCAATGGGATTAATTGTTCGGACTGTGAGTGAAGGGACTGACCGTAATGAATTTGCTAAAGATATTCGTTACCTTTACAACACGTGGAAAGAGATTAGAAAGAAAATCAAAGGGGCAACGTGCCCTTCCTTTATTCATGGTGAATTAGACTTAGTGTTAAAAACAGTGCGCGATTCCTTGACTGAAGAAATTGATCGCGTTGTGGTTGATTCTCGAGAAGAGTATCGACGTGTTCGAAGTTTTATTGGAAGCCTCTTTCAAGGTATGAACGATAAAGTTGAACTTTACGAAGGAGAGCAATCTCTATTTGAGAATTATAGTTTGGATAAAGAACTGAATAAAATGAATCGCCGAAAAGTATGGTTGAAGTGCGGGGGATATTTGGTTATTGACCGTACAGAAGCATTGGTGGCCATTGATGTGAACTCCGGGCGTAATGTTGGGAAAGATTCCTTAGAAGATACTGTTTCTCGAACCAATATTGAAGCGGCTGATGAAGTGGCTCGCCAGTTGCGATTGCGTAACATTGGTGGAATTATTATTATCGACTTTATTGATATGCTCTCACGTCAAAATCAAAAAGCAGTGCTTAAAAGATTGAAAAATGCGATTCGAAAAGATCGAGCTAAAACCAATGTTTTGCCTCTTTCTGATATTGGCCTTGTTGAAATGACGCGTCAGCGGATCAAAGAGACCTTAGCAAAAGAGGTTTATACTGAATGTAGCTATTGTGATGGAAGTGGAGTCGTCAAAACAAAAGAGACCATGAGTATTGAAATCTCTCGTCGAATAGCTCATCTGCTTGTTGAAAAAGCTGAAGACCTTCACGTTGAATTGCATCCAGCTAATTACAGCTATTTTAAAGAAAAATCTTCTGAAACGATTCGAGAATTAGAAGATAAATACCAAATCAAAGTTCATTTAAATAAAAATGAAAAACTTCACATAGAAGAATTTAAAGTCTTTTCTTATCAGCAAGGTACTGAGCTGACCGTATAAAAGGTGCGTTTTTTATGGGAACTGCATGGTCTCAATTTTTTAAAAAACTAAGAGCTTTTTTTATTGTATTGGCCTGTGTGATGTTAGTTTTTCTCTCATTATTGGGGTGGAAACAGTACCGGACTTTTTATACCGAAGAGATGAATAAAGAGTATGTTCAAATGAAGACTGTCAAAGGGGATTTGTTAAAAGGGAGTTTGACAGCGCAAAAGAATGGTTCATTGTTGTTGGTTCATCAAGGTGTTCAGGTTTATTTTAAACCAAATGAAATTCTCCAGACATTTCCTCTAGAAGAAAAAGAAAAAATAGAATTTGTTAAAAAATCAGCTCGAAGGCGTCTTAAAGAAAGCGCGACTCAGCTTTTTTTCTTTTTTTCCGGACGTGTTTCAGAGTTTGATAAATACATTACGCCTGAGAATTAAGGTTATTTATGAAAACAAAACATTCATTTTGGATACTTTTATTGATGGGAGTCACTCTGTTTGGTTTTGGAGCGCCAAAAAAAGATTGGAAAGAGGGGGTTGCCACAATTGGTATTCGAGTTCAAATCAATGCCCCTGACTTAAAAGTTTATTACGCCAGAAGTAAAAAAATGGGTTTAAACCGTTTTAATAAAAAAGCAATTGAAAAAGACCAAAATACCAGTGATCGAATGGAATTAGCTCTACGTGATTTTTCAATTCCCAAAGTGGCTTATAATGAATTTAAAAACGCTTTAGAGCAAGTGGGTGATTTTAAAGTGATTCAAGAAGCTGATTTTGAGCAAACACCCCCTGATTTTATTTTTGATGTTGATGTGCTAGACTATAGCCTTGTTCAAAAAGGATTAGATCCTTTGCCGCGAGCCTTTTTTTACTGGAAAGTCTATGGGAGAACGCCGGGTGGGGAAAAAGCAATGTGGGTTTTTTCTCGTGATAAGTTGAGCCCAGGTAAAACTCTAAAAAGATGGCTCTCAAATAAGGCAGAAGTGCTAAAAGGTGAGTTTCGCGCTCATATTCTTTTTTCAGTACAAGATTTGCTTTATGAAATTGGATTGAAAAAAAGAAAATTCGGGCTTTCAACCAGTTAGGGATAAAAATGAAAACGACTTTCGTTTTATTGATTCTTATTTTGAGTATGCCTGCTGCAACGTCAGCCGCTTGGTTTAAAAGAGATGCGGATCCAGATCGAAAACCAAATATCTTTTCTCGAATGGGGAAAGGGGTTTCCAACTCTGTGACAGGCCTGTTTCGTAAAAAAGAACCGATTGAGGTCTTGCCTACAGAAGAGGTAGGATCTGGCTGGGTGACCTATCCTCCTAAGTCTCAACCCCGTTCTATAGAACCGGTTCAATCTCAACCTGTATCGCAGCCAGTTTTTGCCAAACCAGTTAAAACGCCTAAGAAGGCAAAGCTTGAAATGACGCCGCAAGCTTATCTTCAAGACATTCAACAGCAGATCTTATCCCAGGCAACCTTGCCGCAAGAAGCAAAGGGAATGAAGCTTTCCGAAACCGTGCGTGTCTATTTTGTGCTCAATGCTACTGGAGTATTAGGCAAAGTCTTTATTCCAGAAGAACATCGGTCTGAGTATGGTTTCTTAAATGAAGCGGCTATTACCACGGTTCACGAAGCATCCCGTTCTTTTAAACCATTCCCATCTTCAATGGATCCTTCCGAAAAACTCCTTTCTATAGAAATCAAGTTTCAGGACTAACCTGATATCTATCTTTAAAGATAAATAATTTAACTATAATCATCTCTATAAAGTGACTAAATTGCTTGTTTATAGTGGTTTATATGTTTTATACGTTTTTATATTGTTAAAGTAATACATATCATTATTTTTATAAATTGACATTTATAAGTAATTAAACTATTATTTATCCAGATTTGTACAAAAAATATACATATTTGTAGAAAGTAGGTGTTTGTATGAGTGCTTTAAAGAGAAAGATATTAGTTGTGGATGATGATTCTTCCGTACGGGAATCGCTTTCTGTGATTCTCAAATCTAAATATGATCTCTGTTTTGCTGAAGATGGGCAGACTTGTCTGCGAAGTTTTAGAAGTCAGATGTTTGATTTAGTGGTTTTAGATATGCGCTTGCCAGATGTCTCAGGTCTAGACCTTTTAGAAGAGATGAAAGCCATTGCTCCAGATGTGCCGATTATGATGCTTACAGCGGTTCAAGAGACCCGTGCAGCTGTGGAAGCAATGAAGCTGGGGGCGATTGACTACTTTTTAAAGCCTTTTAATGTGGATGAATTAACGCTTCTGGTTGATCGAGCCATTACTGAAAAAGATCTCAAAGAAAAAGTACTCAAACTAGAACAAGAAGTGACTCGTATTTACCAGTTTGAAAATATCATTGGCAAGTGCCAAGCCATGGATAGAGTGTATCGTTCTATGGCGCAGGTTATGAATCAAGACACCACTGTTCTTTTGTGTGGTGAAAGTGGAACCGGTAAGGAGTTGGTTGCACGTGCGATTCATTACAACGGTATTCGAAAACATGGGGCCTTTATTCCTGTGGATTGTTCCTCCATTCCCAAAGAGTTAATGGAAAGTGAATTGTGTGGGCATGAAAAAGGATCTTTTACAGGGGCTGTTCAGCGTCGAAAAGGAGCCTTTGAATTAGCTGATGGTGGAACTCTTTTTCTAGATGAAATAGGTGAGCTCCCTTTAGAAATACAAGCGAAACTTTTGCGCGTGATTCAAGAACGAGAATTTCGTCGGGTTGGGGGAAGTGAGCAAATTCGAGTTAATGTGCGTATCGTCACAGCCACTCACCGTGATTTGGCTCAGATGGTTAAAGAGGGGACGTTTCGAAAAGATCTTTTTTACCGAATTCATGTCATTCCTATTAATCTGCCTCCATTGCGGCAGCGTTGTGAAGATATTCCGATCTTAGCTCAGCACTTTTTTCGTAAGCTTTCTCAAAAAGTGCAAACTTCTGTGAAATCATTATCAAGTGATTTGATTCAATCATTTATGCTTTATGATTGGCCTGGAAATGTGCGCGAGCTAGAAAACTGTCTTGAGCGTTTGCTTGTGACTGTAGAAGAGCCTGAGATTAAGGCTGCTCATTTTCGCAGCCAATTGGTTCAGAGCGATAGCTTTCAAGATCATAAGGCTGCCCAGTTAGAAGGGGCTTTTTCTTTAGAAAGCGCCTGCGACTCTTTTGAGCGTAAACTTATTTTAGATGCGATGAAGCAGAGTGAAGGGGTTATTGGAAAAGCTGCCGAGCGTTTGAACACAACAAGACGGATTCTTAAATACAAAATGGACAAACTCGAGATAGCTGGGGCAGCGATAACTGATTGATTTTGACCCCTATTTACTTTAAACTGGCTCCTTACCTGAGGGGAAATATTCAATGGATAGCAAGAGTGACACACTCTTAAGTGAAAACAAGAAGTTAAAAGAAGAACTAAAAGAACTCAAGCAAGAGCTTGCTCAAAGCAAGAAGCTCTCTATATTGGGAACCATGGCTTCTAGTATTGCCCACGAAATTAAAAATCCACTTGTGGCTGTTAAAACTTTTTTTGATCTCCTTCCAACCAAATACGAAGATGAAGAATTTCGAGGAAACTTTTCTTTAGTTGTTAAAAGAGAAGTAGAACGCATTAATGAATTAGTGACCCAGCTTTTAGACTTTGCTCGACCTAAAAAACCTGTTTTTGAAAAAGTCCAAGTGGATGAACTTGTTAAACATACGTTAGATCTTTTATCTCTTCAATCTAAAGACACGAATGTCGATGTGGTGACAAAAGAGTCTAAAGAAGCTTTTAGTGTTAAAGCAGATCGAGAACAAATTTCACGTGTTTTTACTAATATCGCCTTAAATAGTATTCAAGCCATGCACAATGGGGGACAGCTTGAAATTTCAACTTTGGTTAATAAAACTAAAGTTGAAACCCGCTTTTCAGATAATGGACCTGGGATTACAAAAGAGAATTTAGAGAAGATTTTTGAGCCCTTTTTCAGCACAAAACATAAAGGTTCGGGCTTGGGGCTCTCAATCTGCCAGCAGATTGTCCAAGACCATAATGGGGAGATTAAGGTGAAAAGTACCTCCTCAGGAACCGCCTTTTCAATCATTCTGCCAATCTATAAGTAGCCTGTGACCAGCAAGTTGCTTTTCTAGCCAGACTTCCTTTCACCTTTTTCTTTTAAGACTTGCAAATTAGGGATGTATGAAGTATTATCTAACTTATATTTTTGATCTCAAAGAGTGGTTTTATGGACAACCCTTATGCATTAAATCCCTATCATTCGTCAAAAAAAGAGGTGACTCACATCTCTCTTTTTTCCTCCAATCTAGATCTCTTTAAACAGCTTAAAGAGTGGTTTGGAGTCACTTCCTATCGATTTAGCACAGTTACTTCCCAAGAAGAATTGATTGAAAGAGGTGTTTTGGGTGAGATCTTGCTTTTAGATACCCGTTTTCAATCTCCAGAAGGTTTGCCATTAATCCGTCGCATTAAAGATGCCCATCCAGAACTTCCTATCTTGGCTTGTCTATCAAAAGAAGAGCAAGGTTTGGGGCATACCGTCGTTGCTTTAGGAGCGGATGATTTTATTTTAGATAGTGAACTTCAAGATCTCTTGCCACGTTTTATTCGTCGTTCTTTAGAAAAGAGAAATCTAAGACGAGATTTATCTGAAACCCGGCAGTTATTAAATATGGAGTTGGTTCGAAAAGGGAGCCAAGAAGAAAATTTTAAAACAGTTTTAAGAGAAGTCTTAGAACCTAAAACACAAAACCACCGCGATGTGATCAAAAACTTTTCACGGATTTTATCTGCCAGTCAAGATTTAGATCAATTGATTCCTTTAGCCTTAATGGTGTTAAAAGATTATTTTCATGTGAGTCGAATGGGATTGTTTCTCGATGAATTGGGAGTGGGATCATTTGTCTTAAGAGGGGGAGTTGGGATTCCTGATGAGCAGTTTGAAAAGGTGATGAGCCGTCACTCTGTTTTAGTCTCTTCTTTGGCCAATCAAGGAACCATTCTTTATCGTACTGGAAGCAATAGTGTTGCTTCTGGATCGCAACCATTAGAAGTGCAACGCGAGCTCGATAATTTGCAATGTGAAGTGGCTGTTCCGCTTTTTGTAAAAGGGAAGTTAGTTGGCTTTTTGGTTTGTAACAATAAAGTGAGTGGAACGCCTTTAACTGAATCTGATTTAACCTTTTTGTTTTCTTTATGTGGTCAAATTGCGATTGCCGTTGAAAATGCTCGCCTTTACAGCGTGTTGAGTGTTCAGAAACGTTATTTAGACAGTGTGCTCACCAATGTGTTGAGCGGAGTGATTACGGTTGATAATAAGGAAGAGATCAAAACCTTTAATCCTAAAGCCGAAGAAATTTTAGGGATTGGGGCTAATGACGCGCTCTTTCAAAACTTTCGTATTTTGCCCAGTCCTTTTTCTGATGTGTTACGCGAAACATTGATTGATGGAAAGAGCTTTCACCGTCATGAAGTGACTTTGCCAAACAGCGATCGTCCCATTGGAATCAGTACCTCTCAACTCAAGGGGAATAAAGGGGAGACCTTAGGGTGTGTGATTGTGTTTGCTGATCTGACTGATATTCAAAAACAACGTGAGTGGAGCCGTCATCAAGATCATATGAAGTTTGTGAACAAAGTGGCGATGCGCAGCTCCCATGAGTTAAAGAACTGTTTGGTTTCCATTAGAACCTTTACTCAGCTTTTGCCAGACAAATACTCTGATGAACAATTCCGTACTGATTTTTATGCCATTGTGAACCACGAAGTGGATCGCTTAACAGTCTTGGTTGATAACTTAAACTTTTTTGCTCAAAACTTAGAGTTGTATCGTGTGCCAATTGGTTTGGACCGAATTTTTGATGATGCCATTGCCATGATTCCTGCAGAAGAGCGAGAAAATGTCGCCTTCACAAAAGAGTTTGATTTAGAAGGAATCACCATGGAGCTTGATACAGAAAACATGAAAAAGGTTTTTTACAATTGCTTCCGGAATGCTGTTCAAGCTATGGATGATGGCGGGCAAGTTGATGTTCGGGTGAAAAAAGAAAACCAAAAAGTTTTTGGCAGCTCAAAAGAAAAGGTTGATTTTATTCGGATTGAGTTCCATGATAATGGGAATGGGATGCCGGTTGAGGAGTTAGAACGTGCTTTTGAGCCCTTCTTTACAACCAATAATCGGGGAATTGGTTTAGGACTGACCATTGTGAAGAAGATTGTAGATGCCCATTTAGGAAGCGTTCAAATAGATAGTGAAGTAGGGAAAGGGACAACTGTTACAGTGATTGTTCCTAATAAATCAAACGCAGAATTAGAGTCCGCACAGGAAAAAAAGACACTTCACTCAAATGAATCAACACCGCAAAATACTAATAGTTGAAGACGAAGTTGGAGCGCGTGAATCATATAAAATGATTCTAAAAGATCAGTGCGATCTTGAATTTGCCCAAACAGCAGACGAAGGCCTTGCTAAATTTGAAAAAGGGCTTTTTGACCTCCTTATTTTTGATATTCAATTACCTGACCGTTCTGGTATCTCTCTTTTAAATGACATTCGTGCATTAGATGGAATTATTCCTGTCATTATGGTGACTGCGACTAAAGAAGTGGAAACAGCTGTCGAAGCTATGAAATTAGGTGCACTTGATTACCTGACTAAACCTTTTAACACTGAAGAACTTCAAGTAGTGGTTCAAAAGGGACTCCAAACTAAATTGCTTCAAGAAGAAGTGCATCAACTTAGAGGTGAAGTCAAACGAGCTTATGGCTTTGAGAACATTATTGGGAAGGGGCCTAAAATGCAAGCGCTCTATACCCAAATCTCTCGTGTTTTAGATACAGCTTCAACCGTTTTGATTACAGGTGAAAGTGGAACAGGTAAAGAGTTAGTTGCGCGTGCGATTCATTATAATGGCGTGCGCAAAGAAGCTCCTTTTGTGGCGCTGCATACCGCAGCTATCTCTGAAAAACTTTTAGAAAGTGAGCTCTTTGGTCATGAAAAAGGGGCTTTTACTGACGCAATTAAAACCAAACGCGGTATGTTTGAAATGGCGAATAAGGGAACTCTCTTTTTGGACGAAATTGGGGAAATGGAATCAGGGACTCAAGTGAAGTTATTGCGTGTGTTACAAGAGCGTGAGTTTCGCCGAGTTGGGGGAACAGAAAACATTAAAGTGGATACCCGTGTGATTGCTGCCACGAATAAAGATTTATGGGGAGAAGTGCAAGCAGGTCGTTTCCGTGAAGACTTATATTATCGGCTTTCCGTGATTCCTATTGAACTTCCTCCTTTGCGTGAACGTAAAGAAGATATTCCTGTGCTAGTTCATCATCTGGTTCAAAAGTTGAAAAAAGATATTCCTGCTTCTGTAGAACGTTTTTCAGATGAGACCTTGTCTGTACTAGAAGGATGGCAGTGGTCTGGAAATGTGCGAGAACTTCAAAATATCGTAGAAAGGTTGCTTGTGACATGTGATGCAAAAGAAGTGCTGCCTCAGCATTTGCCGCCTCAATTACAATCATCTCCTAAATCAAATGGCTCTTTAGCACCTGTTGCGGCTGCTAACGGCATTTCTTTAAAAGATAATGAGCTCTCTTTAGATGATTTGATTTCAGAGTATGAAAAGAATTTGATTGAAGAAGCTTTAAAAGAAAGCAACCATGTTCAGACCAATGCGGCAAAGCTTCTAAAGACCACCCGCCGAATCATTAAGTACAAAATGGACCAATTAGGGATCCAATCTAAAGATTAACGTACATATTTGTACGAGTTAAGTCTCTGATAAAACCTCTCTATTACACCATCTAAATTACTATAACTTGATTATTTGTAAGAGCTTATAGAATCTTTGTGTCTCTTTCTAAACTTGGCATCACTATTGCTTTATACATGCCGGTTGTATAAACCAAATAAGAAAGGGATCTAACTAAATGAAAACGATAAAAGCCATGATCAGTTTATTTGCGTTAGTGGCGATAATGGTACCAGACGTAGCGTTTGGTTTTGCTTATCGACTGCCGACACAAACAGCACGGGGGTTGGCTAAAGGAAATGCGGTCATCACAGAGATGAACGAACCGCATTCAGTTTATTACAACCCAGCAGCCACAGCATTTTCAAAAGGGTTTCAGTTGACGGCCGGAGGTTACTATGTGACAGACCGAACCGATCACGAAAACAAACCTATTGTGGATGAAAAATCAAAACGAAAAAGTGCGCATGTTCCAAATGTTTTTGCGACTTGGAATTTAGCTAAACTAAATTTGGAAAACGCGACGCTTGGATTTGGTGTGTCAGCACCTTATGGGTTGGCAAAAGTTTACGAACTTTCCAGTCCTATTGCGCCAGTTGTGCAAAAGGCTCGACTTAAAGTTGCCAATTACACTATTACTGGAGCGTATAAACTTAATGAAAAACTCTCTGTGGGTTCAGGGGTTGATATCTCGTATTCCGATGGGGAATTGCAACGGGTTGTTGACTTTGGAGCTTTAGCAGGAGCACCTCGAACATTAGATGGAGGGGCTGAGTTTAAAGGGGAAGATACCTCTGTTGGGTTTAATGCTTCGGTGCTTTATTTGCCTGCAGAAAATCATTCTTTGGCATTTACTTTAAGAAGCGAGCAAACCAGTCGACTTGATGGGGATGTTCGTGTACGCCTTCCTGGTGCTTTAGGGGGTGGTTTGCTTACAGGGGATGCTCACGCACGGATTAAATATCCAATGGTTCTTCAAGGGGGATATGGATACCAATGGGGAAAACTCAAACTTGAGTTTGTGTTGGATTGGGCAAGATGGGAAACAGTGAATTCACTTGTCATCAAATCAACATCAAATCCATTGATCACAGACACAAACTTTCGTGGAGAGTTTGACAATGTGTTTACTTATAACGCAAGTGCAACCTATGAGGTGTGTCCAGGATTTGATGCTCACTTAGGGTTTATTTGGACGGAAACACCTATTCCAGATAATACATTTAATGCATTGGTGCCTGATGCAGATCGATTGGGTCTGAGTACAGGGATAACCTGGCGTTATAAAGATCTGCAGATCGACACTGCTTTTCAATGGGTTCACTTTGAAGGAAGGAGTATCACTAACAGCGTTGGAGCACCTTTGGCTTCTGTAAATGGAAACTATGATACAGATGCGATTTTAGTTGGTGTGAACGCAACGGTACGATTCTAACTATGAGTAAAAGGTCCCTTATCTTAGCTGTGGATGATGAACAAGGCGCTTTAAGATCGTTAGAAATGATTTTAAAGGATGATTACGATGTGATCATGGCTGAAAGTGGAAAGCAGGCTGTTGCTCTTTTGGAGGAGCAGCCTGTGGACTACATCATCACTGATATCCACATGGCTGATATGACTGGCATTGAGGTGCTGCATTATTCTAAAGAACAAGATGCAACGCGGGAAGTGTTGGTTGTCACAGGCTTTGCTAATTTAGAAACAGCGAAAGCTGCATTGCGTTTGGGAGCGCAAGACTATATTCACAAACCTTTTGAAGCTGCTGATATTTTAAGCAATGTGGAAAATGGGTTAAAAAAGAGAGAAAAAGCACATCAGGCATTAGAACAGCTTCATCACTTAAATAAAGAAAAAGAAAATCTTGAAGATCTTCTTGTTCAATCAGAGAAGAGTGCTTCATTAGGGGAGTTAACATGCGGTGTGGTGCATGAGATTAATAATCCTCTGACGGTGATTCAAGGTTATGTAGATTTGATGATGAAGAAAATTAATGCTAATGAAGCTGAGCATCTCAAAGAAGATAAGTATCAAGATTACCTGAAAACAGTTGAAGATCAAATTCATCAATGTCGAAATATTGCCATGGACTTTTTAAACTTTGCTCGGGGAGATAGCAATGAAGAGAAAAGTTTAGATGTCAAATTAATGCTTGAAGATTTGGTTGCTTTGTATCATGACAATCCAATTGGTCGTGAAGTTAAGTTTGAAATAAAAACTGAAGAAAGCATTCCTGAAATTAAATTAAGTATTGGGCTGATTCGCCAAGTTTTTGTGAACATGATTGTCAACGCGTTGCATGCTATGGATTCTAAGGGAACATTAGAAATAGTGTTGCGCAGAAAAGAAACAGGTCTTGAAATTGATTTTAAAGATACCGGTAAGGGGATCCCTGACGAATTAAAAGAGAAAATCTTTGAAACCTTTTTTACGACTAAAGAAGGGGGCAAAGGCTCAGGCCTTGGTCTTTCCATTTCCAAAAAAATCGTAGAACGTCATGGGGGCAACATTGCTCTCCAAAGCAAAGTGGGCAAAGGCACTACCTTTACCATCTTTCTCCCATACCAATCCCAACTCCAAACCAAACAAGAAATCGCTTAGTTAGATTCATTGCTCATTTATTTTAAAATTAGCCTGGTATCACTGCGTGTTGAAGTGTTGCCTCAAAGGGCCGTTCCCTAGGCGACTTGCCGCCCGGCAAGTCACCAGACTCACTCATACTCGAATCCACACCCAGAAAAAGTTGCCTTCTTAGGCAGGGTCTCCTTCCGGCTTCGCTTCGCTGCGCCTACTGGAGCCCCTGTCGGAAGGCAACTTTCTCTGGGCCCCTGGCTCCTCAGATGCCCTTTGAGGCAACACTTCAACACTCCGTTAGAATGTTCTAGTGAAGCCGTCGCTGTAACTTGACTAGAGGTATGTATTTCGTATATTATTCTGGTCTGGTTTATTATGAAAATTAAAGCAATTCGTCTTATTTTGTTTTTGTTGGTTGTGTCTCTTTCCTTTCAGAGTTCAGTTCCTTTTTATTCTGTTCAAAAAAGATCTCAGTATTATTTAGCGCCTATTTCGGTTGTGAATCAACTCTATTTGGATACTTTGGAATGGGTGTTGATGCAGCATCGAGTGAATCAGGAGTTGTTGGGGCTTTGGATTGAAATAAAGAGTGTCAATCTAGATCCTTATACTGAGGAAGGGCGAGAAGAGATATTTGAATTTTCTGATCGTGGATTTCAAATGTTGGGCGAAGTCAGTGATGCTTATTTAATTTTTGCAAGTACAGTAGATTCATTAAGAAAAATGAATGACCATGCTTATGGAGAGCTTTGCCATCTAGTTGTTTTAGGTTCACTTGGATTTCGAATTGTTTTTAATTTGATTGGAAAAAATGGATTTGAGCTTGTACCAAAAAGGTATGCTGAAAGGGTGGGAAAGATACCAAAGTTGATTTTTAATTTAAGAGATCTTTATTTTAGGACTCAGTTTTTAGCTTTGATTTTAGCGAAGAGAGAGTTGCTTAATTTGACTGATTATTATGAGGATCCTGAATTTATGAATCTTGATCGGTTGTATTCAAAACCAAATATTTGGGGGCAAGTCACTCCAGAGCTTTTGAGAGAGATTGAACAACTCAGATATCACCCTGAAGTTGCTGGAAGTCTTTAGTTTGAGCCTTTTATTGGGTCTTTTTTGGGAATTGACAAGGGGTGGGGAATTTAAGTAGACTGTTTGGCTTTAATAGTTTAGGTGTTTATTCTAGAAGCCTTCGTATGAGGGCCTTTTTTACATAGTAAGGATTTAGGAGAGATTATGAGCAAGACTTATAAGATTGGGGTTATTGGTGGGGATGGAACGGGGCCAGAAGTGGTTCGTGAAGGGATCAAAGTCATTAAGGCTGTTGAAGGTTTGGAAGGCTTTAAATGTGAATTTGTTGATTTTGATTTAGGTGGAGAACGTTACATGAAGACAGGCGAAACTTTGCCTGATTCTGTGATTGAAGATTTGAAAAAAGTTGATGCGATTTATTTGGGAGCGATTGGGCACCCTGATGTGAAACCTGGGATTTTGGAAAAAGGGATTTTACTGAAAGCTCGTTTTTCTTTAGACCAATACATTAATTTGCGTCCGGTTGTTTTGTATGAAGGTGTGGAAACACCTTTAAAAGACAAAGGACCTGAAGATATTAATTTTACTGTGGTGCGTGAAAACACCGAAGGGTTGTATTGCGGCGCGGGTGGTTTTTTGAAAAAAGGAACACCTGACGAAGTCGCTATCCAAGAAAGTATTAATTCCCGTCAAGGGGTTGAGCGTTGTATTCGTTATGCGTTTGAAGTGGCACGTCAACGAGATAAAGAAAAGAAAGTGACGCTGTGTGGAAAAACAAATGTGCTCACATTTGCGCATGATTTGTGGGAGCGTACGTTTAATGAAGTCGCTGAAGAATATAGCGACATTAAGACTGATTACGCACATGTTGATGCCACCTGTATGTGGATGGTGAAAAATCCTGAGTGGTTTGATGTGATTGTGACGGACAATATGTTTGGTGACATTATCACTGATTTGGGCGCCATGATCCAAGGTGGGATGGGGATTGCTGCAGGTGGAAACATTAATCCACAAGGGGTTTCCATGTTTGAGCCAATCGGTGGATCAGCTCCTAAATATACAGGACAAAACGTGATTAATCCGTTAGCCGCAATTTGTGCTGGTGGCATGATGCTCGACATCTTAGGTGAAAAAACTGCTGCAGATCGAATTGAAAACGCAGTGAAAAAAGTGGTCGCAGAAAAAATTAAATCTCTATCAGCCGGTAAAATGGGCTATGGCACTAAAGAAGTGGGCGACCTTGTCGCTGAACTCGCCGTAGACGGAGTAAAAGTTTAGTTCCACAGGGGTCTGGCTCCGAAGGTGCCTGACCCCGAAAGGTAAACAAAATGAGTACCCAAAAATTTAACATCGCTGTCGTAGGAGCAACCGGGGCTGTCGGCCATGAGATGCTCTCTATTTTAGAGGAAAGAAATTTTCCTATAAACGAACTGCGTCTACTTGCTTCAGAACGTTCCGCAGGCAAAAAGCTTTCCTTTAAAGGTAAAGAGATTGAAGTTCAAGTCTTGAATGAAAACTCTTTTGAAGGAATTGAGATTGCTCTGTTTAGTGCGGGTGGTTCGATCAGCAAAAAATTTGTGCCTGCTGCAATTAAAGCAGGGGCGGTTTCAGTTGATAATACCAGTGCGTTTCGTATGGATCCCAACACGCCATTAGTGGTGCCTGAAGTCAATCCTGATGCGATTAAAGATCATAACGGCTGCATTGCCAATCCAAATTGTTCGACTATTCAAATGGTGGTGGCACTCAAACCATTGCACGATGCCGGTAAAATTAAACGGATTGTGGTTTCAACTTACCAATCTGTTTCAGGTGCTGGAGTCAAAGCGATTCAAGAGATGTATGCTGAAGCGCAAGCAATCATTGAAAATAGAGTTTATCAACGTCAGATTTTTCCACATCAGATTGCGTTTAATATTTTACCGCAGATTCCACAAGAAAATGCCTTCATGAAAAATGGTTATTCTGAAGAAGAACTTAAAATGATCAACGAAACCAAAAAGATCATGGGTGATGATTCCATTCGAGTGACTGCAACCACGGTTCGTGTTCCAGTAGAACGCGCACATAGTGAAGCAGTGAATGTAGAGACCGAGAAAAAAATCACCGCAGATCAAGCCAGAGAACTTTTATCTAAAGCACCTGGTGTGCAAGTTCAAGATGACTTAGACAAAGGCGAGTTTCCTTTAGCCAGCAACGCAACCGGCCAAGACCCAGTCTTTGTCGGCCGTATTCGCGAAGACCTCTCATTAGAAAACGGCTTAGAAATGTGGGTCGTGGCAGACAACCTCCGTAAAGGGGCAGCTCTAAATGCGATCCAAATCGGAGAATACCTCGTCGCCCATCCCGAACTCCTCAAAAAACAAGTTAGTTCTTCTTAGTTGAAAATGAGACGAATCAAACTCGTTCTTCAATATGATGGAACAAATTATTCAGGGTGGCAGCGCCAGACTAATGCGTTGACGATTCAAGAGGAATTGGAGAAAGCGTTAGAGCTGATTACGAATAAGAAGATTGAGACGTTTGGATCTTCTCGTACAGATGCGGGTGTGCATGCGTTGGGGCAGACAGTTCATTTTGATGATGATGGGACGTTTCCAGTTTTAAAATATGTGTCTGCGCTTAATTCAACTTTGCCTGATGAGATTGGGGTTTTGTCTGCGGTTGAGGTTGATCCCAAGTTTCATGCGCGGTTTGATCCGGTTAAGAAGTGGTATCGCTATCATATTTATTGTGGCAAGCCAAAACCGATCTTTAAAAGTAGAACATCGGCGCATTTGCTTTATCCTTTAGATTTGGACGCGATGCGAGAAGCGGCTCAGCATTTGATTGGCAAGCATGATTTTACATCCTTTAAATCTTTAACTGAAGAGAATAAAGAACAAGATGGTGTTCGAACCCTATTTGACATAGAGATCAAACGAGGGGGAGAGATGGTTTTAGTCGATATTTGGGGGGATGGCTTCCTCTATAAGATGGTTCGGGGTCTGGTGGGCACTTTAGTCGAGGTAGGACGGGGAAAAGAGACCTCTGATTGGGCTAAAAAGGCACTTGAAGCCAAGGATCGGCGTAAAGCAGGTAAAAACATGCCAGCTGAGGGGTTATTTTTAATGCAGGTTTTTTACAAAAAGTGTTGACACCTAGGAGAGCGTGTACTAATATCACCGTCCAAAATTTAGAAGGAATATTATGAAGAAGTCAACTATTGCATGGCATAAAGAAGATGTGACAAGAAAGTGGTATGTTATTGATGCTGAAGGTGTTGTGTTAGGACGTCTGGCCACTAAGCTTGTAGAACTCCTTAGAGGCAAAGGGAAAACTCGTTTTACTCCTCATGTAGATTGTGGAGATTACGTGGTGGTGACCAATGTTGATAAGATCAAATTAACAGGTAAAAAAGAAGAACAAATGGCTTATTACCATCACTCTGGTTATCCAGGTGGGTTACGGAAACAAACCTTTGCTAAGGTGAAAGCAGAGAAGCCTGAAATGGTTCTTTTCGAGTCAGTGCGTCGTATGATGCCTATGAATCGATTGGGAAGAGCCGCAATTAAGAAATTAAAGCTTTATGTGGGTACAGATTATAAAGAAACAGCTCAAACACCAGAACCTTTGGTTCTACCAAAATATGAAGGACTAAGATAAGCCATGGAAAAAGTAAAAGGGGCTACAGGTAGAAGAAAAACTTCTTCAGCTCGAGTGAGACTCACTCCGGGTACAGGGAAGATTACTGTCAACAAACGGGATGCCAAAGCCTATTTCCAAACAGATATTTTGATGATGATTATCAGACAACCTTTGAATGTGACTGAATCATTAAATAAATTTGATATTACAGCCCTAGTGTCAGGTGGCGGATTATCGGGTCAAGCCGGTGCTCTCAGACATGGTATTTCACGGGCTCTTCTTAATTTAGATGAAGCGTTTAAATCTCCTTTGCGTAAAGCTGGTTTTTTAACTCGCGATCCACGTATGCGCGAGCGTAAAAAATATGGCCAAAAAGGAGCACGTAAACGGTTTCAATTTTCTAAGAGATAATATCTTTATTTTACAATTTGAACTTAGAAAGCAGGAGGTTGAAGCCCCTCCTGCTTTTTTTTTTGAAAAATGGATAACTAATAATGAAAAATAAAATAAGAGTTTCTATAATTGGTGCAAGAGGTTACACAGGACAAGAGTTAGTTCATATCTTGGCAAGTCATCCGTATGCCGAAATGGGGCATCTTTACGCAAGCGAAGAAGGAGAACATCTTTTTGATGAAGAGTTTCCTCGTTTTGCGGGACGAGCATCCCTAAAGATTGAAAAGTGGGATCTTGATAAATGGAAAAAAGATGAAGATCTGTTCTTTTTAGCCTTGCCTCATGGCGTTTCAATGAGTGTGGCGCCAGCTTTATTAAAAGCAGGAGTTAAAGTGGTTGATTTGAGTGCTGATTATCGAATCCAAGACACTCAAGCCTTTGAAAAGTGGTATCACACACCACACATTGATAGTGCGAGTTTGAAAAAAGCGGTTTATGGGATGCCTGAGTTGCATCGGGATGAAATCAAAAAAGCTGATTTAGTGGCCAATCCTGGGTGTTATCCCACTTCGGCACTTTTGCCGATTGCGCCATTGCTTAAATCAAAAGAGATTGATTTTGATTCCATCATTATTGATTCTAAGAGTGGTGTGAGTGGAGCCGGTAGAAAAGCCTCTTTAGCCACTCAGTTTGCTGAAGTGACTGAAAACTTTAAAGCGTATGGGATTACGACTCATCGCCATACACCTGAGATTGAAGAGCAGTTGAGTTTGGGGTTAGAGCAAAAGGTTGAGGTTAATTTTACACCTCACTTGCTTCCTATTAATCGAGGGATTTTAAGTACGATTTATTTAGATTTGAAAAAGAAATTGCATCAAAAAGAAGTGCTGGCTCGAGTATCTCGGTTTTATGAAAAAGAACCGTTTGTGCGAGTCAGACAATATGAAAAGTTACCTGAGATTCAAGATGTGGTGGGGACCAACTATTGCGACATTGCAGTTCGAGTTGATCCTAGAACAGAGAGAATCATTTTAGTCGCAGTGATTGATAATTTAGTGAAAGGGGCTTCAGGCCAGGCAGTCCATAACATGAATTTAATGTGTGGGTTTGATGAAACTGCTGGGCTGATCTAAGGGGAAGCAGATGAGCAAAATCAAAATAAGTAAAATTAAAGGAAATGTGGGGGCACCTATTGGTTTTTTAGTCGGTGGGCTCTATTGCGGGATCAAGCGAAAAGCTAAGCCTGACTTGACTTTGATTGTGTCCGAGGTTCCAGCACATGCAGCTGGGGTGTTTACTCAGAACCAAGTGCACGCTGCTCCTGTAAAAGTTTCCAAAGCGCATGTGAAAAATGGAAAAGCTCAAGCTATTGTGGCTTCGAGCGGTTGTGCCAATGCCTGTACAGGTAAAAAGGGTTTGAGAGATTCTGAAAAGATGACTCAAGTCACAGCCAAAGCATTGGGGCTTAAAAAAGAAGACGTGTTAGTAGGGTCAACCGGTTCTATTGGAACTTACTTGCCCATGGACAATGTGGTTCAGGGGATTCAAAAGTTAAGCAAAAAGATTTCAAAAGCAGGAGGCGATTCAGCTGCTAAAGGGATCATGACCACAGACATTGTGCCTAAATCAATTGCAATTAAAGTTAAGATCAATGGAACTGTGATTAAGATTGGGGCGATTGCTAAAGGTTCGGGAATGATTCGACCGAATATGGCAACCATGTTTTGTTTTGTGACAACTGATGCCAATGTGGATAAGAAGTATTTACAAAAAGCTCTGAAGAATTCAGTGGATCAAACCTTTAATCGAATTGATGTGGATGGGGATACCAGTACAAATGACACGGTCTTTTGTTTGGCTAATGGCCAAGCAGGCAACAAAGTTTTTAAAGGTGGCGATGCTGCCAGTAAGCAGTTTGAGCAAGCACTGAACTACGTTAATTTAGAAATGGCTAAAGCCATTGTGTTAGATGGCGAAGGAGCCACTAAGTTTGTCGAGTTTCAAGTCAATGGAGCTAAGTCTAAAGAAGATGCGTTTAAAGTGTGTGAGTCGGTGGTTAATTCTAAGCTGACTAAAACCTCTTTTTACGGAGAGAACATTGCCTCTTGGGGAAGAATCTTAGCTGCGATTGGTTATTCAAAAGCTAAGATCAATGAAGATAAGATTGATCTCTATTATGGAAATAAAAAAGTAGTGAGCAAGGGGATTTCTAATGGGGTCTCTAAAAGCCAAATCGTCAGCTTTTTGAAAAAGTCGTATTTAACGATTCGAATCGAATTAAATGTGGGTAAGCATTCAGATAAAATGATGACGTGTGATCTGTCGCACAAGTACATCGACATTAACGTGTAGTTTAGGAATTAAAAAATGAAAGAGTACATTGAAAAAGCAGCAGTCTTAATTGAAGCGCTTCCATACATCCAAAATTTTAGAAATAAAATTGTGGTGATTAAGTATGGTGGGAGCACTATGGCTGAAGATCTGTCGCTTGCCAGTGTGTTTAAAGATGTGATCTTAATGGAATGTGTGGGCATGCACCCTATCATTGTTCATGGTGGGGGCAATGCTATAAGTAAGCGCTTACATGAAAAAAATGTGGAGCCCAAGTTTATTGATGGGTTAAGAATTACTGACGAAGCGACGATGGAAGTTGTCGAAGAAGTGCTTATGGAAGTCAATGGATCGATTGTGAATGAAATCAAACGCTATGGTGGAGACGCTCAAGGTTTGTCAGGAAAGACCGATGAGTTAATTTATTGTAAGAAAAAAGAGACAAAAGGTACTGATCTTGGTTTTGTAGGTGAAGCAACACATGTGAGTGTGAATAAAATTTTAGAATTGTGCCAACAAGATATTGTTCCTGTGATTGCTCCGATTGGATTAGGCGAAGACAAACATGCGTACAACTTAAATGCAGATATTGCCGCAGGTGCAATTGCCGCAGCGTTAAAAGCAGAAAAATTGGTTTATTTAACTAATGTTGAAGGGATTTTTAAGGATAAGACAGATGAGTCTTCATTATTGTCAACGGTTCACATTAATGAAGCAGAGCATTTAATTGCAGATAAAGTGATTGAAGGGGGAATGATCCCTAAAATTCGATCTGGGTTGCAATCGGTTAAATCAGGGGTGCATAAAACACACATTATTGATGGAACAGTGCAGCATTCCTTATTGCTTGAGATTTTCACAGACAAAGGGGTTGGAACGGAAATTATACAATGAGCGAAACAACTGAAATAAACACAAAAGAAGATGTAATGAGTCTTTATGACCAGTATGTGATTCCTTCTTATTTAAAGAACGGGATGGTTTTGGTTCAAGGAGAAGGGTCTTATGTTTGGGGTTCAGATGGGGAGCGTTACCTAGATCTTTATCCAGGTTGGGGGTCTAATCCTTTGGGGCATGCTCCTGTAGAATTACAAGAAGTGATTCAAGAACAAGCAAAAGTGTTGTTGCATCTGCCAAATAATTATTGTCACCCATGGCAAGGAAAGTTGGCTAAGGCAATCATTGAAAAAAGTTTTGAAGGAAAATGTTTTTTTGCCAATAGTGGGGCTGAAGCCAATGAAGGTGCGTTAAAACTCGCGCGATTAGTGGGCTCTCAAAAAGGACGACACGAAGTGATTACATTTAAACAATCATTTCATGGAAGAACGTTTGCCACGCTGACCGCAACAGGACAAGACAAAGTGCACAAAGGGTTTGAACCTTTAGTTCCCGGGTTTCATTATGCTGAATTTAACAATCTTGAAAGTGTAAAAGCATTGGTGAATGAAAAAACAGCGGCCATTATGTTGGAGCCGATTCAAGGAGAGGGTGGAGTTTACCCTGCGACGACTGAATTTTTAAAAGGTTTGAGAGCTCTCTGTGATGAACATGGGATTGTGTTGATTTTTGATGAAGTCCAAACAGGCATAGGAAGAACCGGTACTTGGTTTGGGTTTCAGCAGTATGGTGTGGAACCTGATGTGATGACTTTAGCTAAAGCTTTGGGTGGGGGGATTCCTATTGGCGCGTTTGTAGCCAAACCACAATTTGCCGATAAAATGCAACCTGGAACCCATGCTTCTACTTTTGGAGGTTCTCCGTTTGTGTGTGCCGTGGCTCAAGCCGTATTAGACACCATTGAAAACCAGAACCTATTGATTAATGTGAATCAGCTTTCAGCTAAAGTGATGCAACGTTTTGAACAGCTCAAAGGGGAGCTCAACGTGATTAAAGATGTCCGAGGTTCGGGCTTTTTGATTGGGATTGAAGTTGAAGAAGATGTGTCCCTGTTGATTGCTAAATGCATGGAAAAAGGGGTCTTGGTCAATCGAGCAGGAACCAATGTGCTTAGAATTTTACCGGCACTTAATATTTTTGAAGATGATTTAATGAAAGGTGTCGATGTCATCGAAGAGGTATTGCGAGATGCTTAAAAATAAAGATTTACTCTCATTAAAAGATTTGTCTGTAAAAGAGATTGAAGCGATCTTTGCTATGACAAAGAAGTTAAAAGCAAAGAACAACCCGACTCTTTTAAAAGGAAAAATATTAGGGATGATTTTTGAGAAATCATCGACTCGAACACGGGTTTCATTTGAAGTGGCTATGCTCCAATTAGGTGGGCATGCGATTTTTTTAAGCCATAGAGATATTCAGATTGGTCGAGGAGAAACCGTTTCAGATACAGCAAAGGTTTTATCGCAATATGTGGATGGGGTGATGCTTAGAACGTATTCGCATAAGACATTAACTGATTTTGCAGAAGCCGCTTCAGTGCCGGTGATCAATGGATTGACGGACTGGTTGCATCCGGTTCAAGTTTTAGCTGATCTTTACACATTGATTGAAGTGAAAAAGAAATTAAAGCCATTGAAGATTGTTTATATTGGGGATGGCGCAAATAATATGGCCCATTCCTGGTTATATGGGGCGGCTAAGTTAGGTTTGGAGCTCGTGATCTGCGCGCCTAAAAAAGATCACCCTGTTAAAAAAGTTTGGAATGAAGTGTTGCAGCTGGCAAAGAAATCAAAAGCTAAAATTAGCTTTGAGACTGATCCTAAGAAAGCGGTTCAAAAAGCAGATGTGATTTATACCGACACATGGGTCAGTATGGGACAAGAAAAAGAAGAGAAAATTCGATTAAAAAGATTAAAGCCGTACCAGGTCAATCAAAAGTTAGTTGATCGAGCCAAGAAAAATGTGGTGATCATGCACTGTTTGCCGGCACACCGCGGGGATGAAGTGACCGCTGAAGTCGCAGATGGCCCAAATAGTATTTTCTTTCATGAAGCAGGGAACCGACTTCATGTGCAAAAAGGAATCGTGGCATTGTTATTAAATAAGAAGAAGAGGAAACAATGAAAGACAAAGTCGTTTTAGCTTATTCAGGTGGTTTGGATACTTCTATCATTATTAAATGGTTGGTTGAAGAGAGAGATCTTGATGTGATTGCCTTTGCTGCTGAATTGGGACAAGGTAAAGAACTCGAAGCCATTGAAGAGAAAGCCCTCAAAACAGGGGCTTCTAAATGTTATGTGAAAGACTTGCGTGAAGAGTTTGTGCGTGATTATGTTTTTCCCATGATTCAAGCTAATACGATTTATGAAGGAACTTATTTGCTAGGAACAGCGATTGCACGTCCTTTGATTGCTAAAAAACAGATTGAGATTGCTCAAAAAGAGAACGCTGCTTATGTGTCTCACGGGGCAACAGGTAAAGGAAATGATCAGGTTCGATTTGAACTCGGTTACTTTGCGTTGCAACCCGACATTAAAGTGATTGCTCCTTGGAGAGATTGGGAATTTAAATCACGAACTGATTTGATCAACTATGCTCAAAAGCATGGGATTGAAATTCCTGTGACAAAAGAAAAACCTTATTCAAGTGATCGGAACTTACTTCATATTAGTTTTGAAGGAGGGATTCTAGAAGATCCTTGGGATGGGCCACCTGAAGATATGTTTTTGTTATCAGTATCACCTGAGAAAGCACCTGATCAACCGACGATCATTGAGATTGAGTTTGAAAAAGGGATTCCGGTTGCTTTAGATGGAAAAAAACTCTCCGCAGCTGAGATGCTTGAAGCGTTAAACAAATTAGGTGGAGAAAATGGGATTGGCCGAGTGGACATGGTTGAAAACCGATTTGTGGGGATGAAATCACGTGGCGTATACGAAACACCAGGCGGAACGATTTTATTGCCTGCTCATCGAGCGATTGAATCACTCACTTTAGATCGAGAAGTAATGCACTTAAAAGATGAGTTGATGCCAAAGATTGCAAAACTCATTTATAACGGTTTTTGGTTTTCACCTGAAATGGAATTATTAAAGCAGACTGTGATTGAGAGCCAAAAAAATGTGAATGGAACCGTCCGGTTAAAGCTCTATAAAGGAAATGTGATTGTAGAGGGAAGAAAATCAGATTCTTCTTTATATGATGAGAACATTGCCACCTTTGAAGAAGATACGGTTTACGACCAAAAAGATGCAGAAGGGTTTATTAAGTTAAATGCACTCAGACTTAAAGTGCACAAAAAAATAACAGGGAAATAATGAAAAAGAAAAAAAAGAATCAAAAAAAGAAACTGTGGGGGAGTCGTTTCAGTAAACCTACCCATGAATTGGTAGAAAGTTTTACTGAGTCGCTCAGTGTTGATTCTCAATTAGCTTTGTTTGATATTGCTGGCAGTCGAGCCCATGTGAAAATGCTTGGGAAGTGCAAGATTTTGTCTCAAAAAGAGGCTAAAACCTTATTAGGGGGCCTGGACAAAGTTGAAAAAGATTTTTTAAGTGGTAAATGGAAACCAAATCCTAAGCTAGAAGATATTCATATGAATATTGAAACTTATCTCACAAAGTTAGTGGGTGAAGTTGGGGGAAAAGTCCATTCTGCTCGAAGTAGAAATGATCAAGTTGCGACTGCAACAAGATTATTCTTAAGACATGAAGTGGTTTCAATCATTTTGTTGATTGAACGTGTGCAAAGTGTGTTGGTGAAATTAGCTGAGTCGTATTATGGCGTGGTCTTTTCAGGCTACACCCATTTGCAACAAGCTCAACCCATTCTCTTTTCGCATCACTTGCTCGCTTATGTGTCGATGTTAGATCGAGACAAAAGTCGGTTTGAAGATATTTTAGAACGAACCGATGTGTTGCCTTTGGGTGCAGGGGCCATGGCTGGAACCAGTCTGCCGATTGATCGAGAGTATGTGGCTAAGCTATTAAAGTTTTCCAAAGTCTCTGAAAACAGCATGGACACAGTGGCTGATAGAGATGATCTGATTGAAACAGCTTCAGCCTGTGCCATCTTAGGGATGCATTTTTCAAGAATGAGTGAAGAGTTGGTGTTGTGGACCTCTTCAGAGTTTAACTACATTGAACTGGATGAATCGTTTTGTACGGGCAGCAGTATTATGCCGCAAAAGATGAATCCAGATGTGGCAGAACTGACAAGAGGGAAAACCGGAAGATTATACGGTAACTTAATGACATTACTGACAATCATGAAGGGATTGCCTTTAGCGTATAACCGAGATATGCAAGAAGATAAAGGTCCAATCATGGATTCGATTGCAACAGTCAAAGCTATTTTGGAAATCTTTGAGCAGATGATGCAAGGGTTGAAAGTGAATCATGATGAAGTGCATCTGAAACTAAATGATTTTGCTTTAGCCACTGATTTGGCTGAGTACTTGGTTAAAAAGGGAATGCCGTTTAGACAAGCACATGGAGTGATTGGTGGTTTGGTCTCTTCAACCTTGTTAGAGCGAAAGCAATTGAGAGATTTGACTTCAGCAGACTTGAAACAAGCAAGCAAACTCTTTGGTAAAGAAGCCAAAGACTTGCTCTCGTTTAGAACCTCTGTTGAAGGAAAAGCTTCTTTAGGTGGGACCTCCCCTAAAGAAGTGAAAAAAATGATTTCTGTCTGGAAAAAAAGATTAAGCAAAAATAAAGGGAAGTACAATGGAAAGTGCCTTTCAGGTAAAAAATAACGAATATCACTGTGAAAATGTTTCTGTAAAAGAGATTGTGCAGAAGGTGGGAACCCCTGCGTTTATTTACAGTCAAAACTATTTTGTGGATCGTTTTAAAGAATTAGATGAGGCATTCAGTTATGTGCCGCATTTGATCTGTTATTCGGTTAAAACAAACTCAAACATTGCGGTTTGTAAAACCTTATCAGATGCGGGCTCTGGCTTTGACATTGTTTCAGGTGGGGAATTGCAACGCGTGCTTAAAGCAGGGGTTGATCCTCAAAAAGTTGTGTTTGCTGGAGTCGGTAAAACCGAAGATGAAATTGAATTGGCGATTAACACAGGTATTCTATTCTTCACTGTAGAGTCAGAGCCTGAACTGCGCTTGATTGCGCAAGTGGCTGAGCGCTTAGGCAAAAAAGGACCTGTGGCAATTCGGGTCAACCCTGATGTGGACCCACAAACCCATAAATATATTACAACCGGTAAAGCTGAAAGCAAATTTGGTTTAGATATTGACCGGGCCAAACAACTTTTTAATGAAGCAAAAGGATTAAGCTCGATTGATGTGGTGGGAATTCAAATGCACATTGGTTCTCAAATCACAAAAACATCTCCTTATGTCGATGCCATTAAAAAAATGCTTGTTTGGATTGAAGATATCAGAACACAAGGCATTGACTTAAAATATTTTGATATTGGGGGTGGATTAGGCATTGTTTATGAAGAAGAACAACCGGCAACAGCAGCAGAGTTTGCTGAGGCGATTCGTCCTTTAATTGAAGACTTAGGGCTGACATTAATGATGGAGCCGGGTCGATTTATTGCGGGTAATGCGGGCGTGTTGGTTTCTAAAGTGATCTACATTAAAGAAAACCCAACTAAAAAGTTTGTGATTGTGGATGCCGCCATGAATGATTTGATTCGCCCAAGTTTGTACGAAGCGTATCATGAAATCACCACTGTGGATCAAAACAAAAACGGAAGTGAAATGGTGGCTGATATTGTGGGCCCCATTTGTGAAACAGGCGACTTCTTTGCCAAAGCTCGTTCCATCCCTGTCGTAGAAGAAGGGGAGCTGATCTTAGTGAAGAGTGCCGGAGCCTATGGCTTTACCATGGCTTCAAATTACAATACCCGACCACGTGCGGTTGAAGTCTTAGTCAATGGGGATAAATATAGCGTGATTAAAGAACGGGAAAATGTGGACCAGCTGATTGCGGGCGAAAAATTCCCTGAGTGGTAAATAAAATGAGCGAAAAAATATTATTTGCAAAAATGCATGGCGCAGGAAATGACTTTGTTGTCATGGATGCGTTGAAAGAGCCGTTTGGTTTGAACAAAGACCAAATACAGAAGCTCTGTGACCGCAACTTTGGAATTGGGGCAGATCAATTACTCGTGATTGCGCCTTCTGAAGTGGCTGATATTAAAATGCTTATCTTTAATGCGGATGGGGATGAAGTCGAAATGTGCGGCAACGGCATTCGTTGTATTGCTGATTTTGCCTATCGCTATTTTATTGTTAAAAGCAAAGAAATGACCGTGGAAACATTAGGTGGCATCATGAAGCCTGTTATTACAGGTAATGGCATCCGTGTGGATATGGGCGAGCCAATCCTTGAAGGCAAAAAAATCCCAACTGGTTTTGATGGCCAAGTGGTGAATCAACCCTTAGAAGTAGAATATGAAAAATTTGATGTCACAGCTGTTTCAATGGGAAACCCACATTGCGTTATTTTTGAAAAAAATGGATCGGTTACTGATTTACACAAATGGGGTCCATTGATTGAAAATCATGAAAAGTTTCCAAACAGAACAAACGTTGAGTTTATTCAAGTTCAGTCCCCAGAAAAAATTAAATGCCTAGTCTGGGAACGTGGATCAGGACAAACATTAGCTTGTGGTACAGGTGCGTGTGCCAGTGTCGTAGCCGGTGTGCTCACAGGCAATACAGGCAGAAATGTAGAAGTCGAGCTTTTAGGAGGCACCCTTCAAATCGAATGGGACGAAGCAAGCAACCATGTCTTTATGACCGGCCCTTCTGTAGAAGTTTTTCGTGGCGAAGTTGAAATTTAAAGGAGAAGCACATGTTTAAAGGATCCATAGTCGCATTAGTCACACCATTTAAAAATGGAAAAGTCGACACAGACAAATTAAAAGAATTAGTTCAGTTTCATCTTGAAAATGGGACCGATGGGATTGTGCCTTGTGGAACCACTGGGGAATCGCCTACGTTGTCTCATGAAGAACACAATCATGTGATTGAAGTGGTGGTGAAAGAAGTGGCGGGCCGCATTCCTGTGATTGCTGGGACCGGTTCGAATTCCACTCAAGAAACCATTGCGTTAACTCAACATGCAAAAGGTGTTGGGGCAGATGGGGCGCTTGTGGTGAATCCTTATTACAACAAGCCAACTCAACGTGGACTTATAAAACATTTTAAAGCAGTGGCTCAGATTGGGATTCCAATTGTGCTTTATAATATCCCTGGACGAAGTGCGGTGAGTTTAACGCCTGCAACCATTGCTGAATTAGCTCAAGAAAAAAACATTGTGGCGATCAAAGAAGCAACCGGTAGTTTGGATCAAGCTTCTGCGATTCGAGATTTGTGTGACTTAACGATTTTATCTGGAGATGATGCATTGACTCTTCCTTTAGCTTCTGTTGGAGGCTCTGGGGTAATTTCTGTGGCAGCTAATATTGTGCCTCAAGATGTGGTTGCTTTGTGCAAAGCTCTAGACCAAGGTAATTTTGAAGAGGCACGTAAACTTCATTATAAGCTCTATAAACTCTGCAAAGTTTTGTTCATTGAAACCAACCCAATCCCTATTAAGGTGGCTATGTCACTTTTAGGCCGTATAGAGGAAGAGTTTCGTTTGCCTCTATGTGCCATGGAGCCAGCCAATAAGGAAAAGCTGAGCGCGGCTTTAAAAGATTACGGCTTGATTTAACCTGCTAATTTGTAGATAATTAACTCCTCTGAGTTCATTTCAAATAAGGGATTTTTATGCATTCATTAACTATTGTTGGGGCCGCTGGAAGAATGGGGCGCCGAATCTTATCTTGTGCGTTAGCAGAATAACATTGGAAAATTGTAGGAGCTGTGGATCATGCAGGTTCTCCTTTTATTGGTCAAGATGCCGGTGAATTGGCTGGAGATGGAAAAATACATGTTCCGGTGATAAGTGACCTGGAAGCAGTGATTGCTGAAACAGATGTAATCATTGATTTTAGCCAAATCGAATCAACCTTAAATACGGTTGAAATCGCTCGCCAAAATAATACAGCTGTGGTGATTGGAACCACTGGTTTTTCTGATGAGCAAAAAGCAAAAATTCAAGCTGCTTCCAAAGAGATTCCTATTTTGCTCGCACCCAATATGAGTGTGGGAGTGAACCTTCTTTTTGAATTAGCTGCTCAAGTGGCTAAAAAATTAGGCGATGATTACGATATCGAAGTTTTTGATGCCCACCATCGTTTTAAAAAAGATGCGCCAAGTGGAACCGCTGAAAAATTATTAGATGTGCTGGTAGAAGCGCGTGGCTTGGACCGTAAAAAAGATGTTTATTATGGTCGCCAAGGTAAAACCGCGGAGCGCAAAGGAAATGAAATTGCGGTGCATGCCATGCGTGCCGGAGACATTGTGGGGGACCACACCGTTACATTTTGCACATTAGGCGAACGAGTGGAGTTAACTCACCGAGCCCATTCACGCGATACCTTTGCAAAAGGGTCATTGCGAGCCGCTCGATTTTTAGTGAAACAAAAACCAGGTTCTTACACCATGCAGGAGGTCTTAAAGTAGATGAAAGCTGTTGATGAAGAAAACCCAGTTGGTATTGATTTAGAAGTTGCAGAGCGTTTGCAAAATTTACCCCCTTATTTGTTTGCTGAAATTGACAAGGTGAAACGCCGTTTGATTTCAGAAGGAAAAGATGTGATCAACTTGGGAATCGGGGATCCTGATTTGCCTACACCTGATCATATTATTGAAGCGCTTTATGCTGCAGCTAAAGATCCTTCGAATCATCAGTATGCCATGGATGCAGGAATGCCAGAACTGCGCCAAGCCATTGTTGACTTTTACATGAAACGTTTTGGGGTTACACTTGATCCGAATACCGAAGTACTTCCTTTAATTGGTTCTAAAGAAGGAATTTGTCACATGCCGCTTGCTTATATTAACCAAGGCGATTATGTGTTGATTCCAGAACCTGGTTATCCTGGTTACCAATCTGCAACCATTTTAGCAGGTGGAGAGTCTTATTTCATGCCGCTCTTAGAAAAGAATGGCTATTTACCTGATTTTGATTTGATTGATTCACAGGTGAGCAAAAAGACTAAGCTGATGTTTTTAAATTACCCACACAATCCAACCGGTGCTGTGTGTGAAGCAAACTTTTTTGACAAAGTGGTTGAGTATGCTAAAGAGCACAATACTTTGATTTGTCATGACGCGGCCTATACAGAAATGTCCTATGACGGGTACAAGGCGCCTAGCTTTTTGCAAGCTGAAGGGGCTAAAGATGTGGGGATTGAATTTCATTCCTTATCTAAAACCTACAACATGACAGGATGGCGTATTGGTTTTGCTGTAGGAAATGCCAAAGCCATTGCAGCTCTCGGTAAAGTCAAAGCCAACATTGATTCAGGTATTTTTCAAGCCGTTCAATTAGCCGGTGTGGCAGCGTTAAATGGCCCACAAGAACCAATCGAAAAAAACTTTGATATCTACAAAGAACGTCGAGATATTTTAATTGATAGTTTGAATGAGATGGGCTGGAAAGTGCAAAAAGCACACGCCACGTTTTATGTCTGGATTCCAGTTCCACCAGGATACACCTCTTCAGAACTCACAACAGCGCTATTAGAAAAAGCACACATTGTGACCACACCTGGAAATGGGTTTGGACCCAGTGGTGAAGGCTATATCCGTATGGCACTCACCGTGCCTAAAGAACGTTTGCTTGAAGCAGTGAATCGAATTAAAGAGATGCATTCTTAATCAAAGGCAAAAGAATGAATCAAAATCGTTCACAAAATTGGACCTATCACCGAATCCTAGATCAGAAACCAACAAAAGTTTATCTTTCGTTGGGGTCTAATCTAGGGGACCGTGAAGCCAATCTCGCTCAAGCCCGCGAGCTTTTAAAAAGTACCGAAAATCAAATTTTAAAAGCTTCTTCAATTTACGAAACTGAACCTGTAGACTGCAAAGAAGGAAACTTCTTTCTAAATCAAGTACTCTACGTGGTCACCTTATTAAAGCCTGAACAGCTACTAAACCGCCTTCATAAAATAGAAAGCGAAATGGGCCGAGAGCGCACAGAAAAAAATGCCCCCAGAACCATTGATCTCGATATTCTTTTATTTGATGATCACGTCATCGCAGAACCCGAACTTCAAATCCCACACCCCCGCATGCACGAACGCCGCTTTGTGCTAGAACCCCTAAACGAAATCAACCCTTTGATCTGGCACCCAGTATTTAACCAATCCGTTCAAGCGTTGCTTTCAAAAGTGACTGACCAAAGCGTCCAAATATTAGGCGCAGCCCCAAAAGTTTCTCAAGTCTCTTGAAAAAGAGATTTTTTCTGTAGAGTGGAATATCTATATTCAGACAGCATGTTCAAAATCCTCAATCTCATTTCTATATGTAGGATCGTCTTCTATAATAAGTATTGAACCATTGTTAATTTTTTCTACTCTTTCTAAAATCTCCTTCGGTAAAAAATCCAATTGACTATTGTAAATACGGACTTTTATAAATAGTGTTGAATCAAAAACCGCGCCTTTTAAATGAGCTCTTCTTAAGTCTGCTTTATTTAATTGAGCATCAAAAAAGGACGCTCCAGTTAGATTTGCTTCATAGAATGTCGTATTTTCAAAATCAGCCTCTTCTAGAAGTGCGTCTGTAAGGTCTGCTTTTTCCAAACGAGCTTCTGAAAAAAAGGCCTTTCGAGCATCAACCTCTACAAGATTTGTTTTAAAGAAATTTGTTTTTTTTAATCTGGATTTGCGAATATCAGCTTCTTGTAAATTAGCCCCTTCCAAATTAGCCCCTTCTAAATTAGCATTATTTAACTTTATGCCTTCTAAATTGGCTCTGCGAAGATTAGCATTCTCTAATGTTGCGCCAGAAAAATCTAAATTCCCGAGAAGTGCCTCTTCTAAATTAGCCTCATTTAATTGAATATCTTTACACCATTGAGTCTTTCTTAAATTAGTCGCCCTTAAGTTGATTCCATTCAGAATTAAACTTCTGTTTTGGTACCGAAAAACAGCTTCTTCAAGATCAGCATTTTCTAAATTGATATATCGGGCATTTTGAAAGCCAAGATTAACCCCACGAAGATAAGCATTTTGAAGGTTTGCTCCACGTGCCCAAACAGCAATTTCAGGAGGAAGTCCGTAGGTGTATGGATTGTTTTGACTTGATCTTTTAAAGTCTCTTTGGAGTCCTGCTCCTTGATAATTTTCTCCATGACGAATTCTAAAGCGGAAATCTTGTATACCAAAAGCATAATTCATGTGTAATAAAATGACTGTACTTAACCGCTGGGTTCTACTTTGTCTCATTTCTGAAAGGCCTAAAGCTGATATATTCTTCCAATCCCCTAAAAGGTCACTAAAAATATATTGATAAATTCTTCCTTTTGCTAAATATTCAGATCCACCCTCAAAGTTTCCCTCACCTGGCCACTGAGGAACTTGGTCTTTTAATTTTCGAATCATTTCTCCGAATAAGAATTCCAATTGGAAATAATCATTTTTTGTGATTTCGTTTCGAACAATTTTTTCAATGACTTTTCTTATATCTTCAGGAGAAATAGAGTCGCTCAATCGCTGGAGATTAAAAGGTGATGAAGAACTTCGTACCAATGAATAATAGGCTAAATAAGATGAGATATCTGTAGTCATTTCTTCTATGAGTCCTGTTCTCTCTAGCTCTAGAACAGACATGTTAATTTGATCAATATCTCCTGACTGTGCTCTATGGAATAAGTTTCTTAATTTTCTATCAGCCATGTTTAAAACCATGCCGCTTGCTATGAGTTGGCGGGTTATTTTTTTATTTGACGGAGAATCAGGTGGAAATTTAGCTCGGAGCAGAACGCTGTCGGCAGCTGTTAATGTGCCCTTTTGGAGGTTAACTAGAGCTTTAACTAATTGTTCATCTTTGGTTAGTGAACGCGGAGAAATCATCTCTGAGGCATGATAAATTAAAGGTTTTGCGCTCATTAAAAGAAACGGAAGTATTATTAGATAGAAAAAAATACGCTTCATAGATATATGAATATAATATATAAAGTCCTATATGTCAAGTAATTAATCTATTTTTATTTGAGTATGAATGTGCGATTATTTTCATAGAAATAGGAATAAAATTCAATAGGATTTTGCAAATCAGATTCTTCAAGAGAAGGAGTCTTAGGGGGCGCCTAATTCGAGGAGAAATACTTGGTTCGACTCTTTAAGAAAAAAGGACTTTATTGACATATAATCAAATATATAATATATTATAAATATGATTAAAACTCGGCTTTTGCATAAACGAATTAAGTCAGTACGAGGAGAGAGGGGGATGAACCAGTCTGTTTTGGCTGAAAAGGCCCGGTTGACTCAGGCAACTCTTTCTCGGATTGAGAATAATCAGGAGAAACCTCATTTGAATACGTTGGTGAAGTTGGCTCAAGCGCTTGATGTTGAGTTGGTAGAATTGCTTGTTGGGGATGTTCAAAAAGAGAAGAGATTAGATCGGCATCAAATTGAGGCGGTGGCTCGATCTGTTCTCTCGGGTGAAAGAAAGTTGGGAGCTGATTTAAATGAATTGGCGCAGCAAGCAGCAAGTTTGATGATCCAATTTCTAAGAGCTCATCAGGTTCCGGGTTATTTAAAAGTGAGAAGTCTTCGCTGGCATGCTCCTTTTAGAAAAGAGAGAGTTTTGAATGAAATAGGTGAAGATGTTTTTAAACAGCTTTTTTCAAGAGTGAGGAAACTAGTTTCAGCTTATGAAGGAAAATATGAAATCTAATAATTGTGATCAGTTTTTTTCAGTGTTGGCCGAAACTTGGAATTCACCTGTGAAGGTGTTGCTTTTAGGGGGAAGTGCAGCTCAAGTTTATGGGGGAGCGCGTCCTACCTTTGATGTTGATTTTGAAACGGCATTATTAGAGAAAAGCCAAAATTGGGAAGACTTTGAAAAAGCGGTTCAGCAGGCAGAAGAACAGACAGGAATTGGAGCCCAATTTAGTGAAAATATTGACCGCTGGTCTCAGGTTTCGTATTTAGATTATCGTGATCATTTAAAAAAATATAAAGAGTACAATAAAATTAAGGTCTCTCTATTAACTCCACCTTATTGGAGTATTGGAAAAATCACACGTTATTTAGATTCAGATGTTCAAGATATGATGGCTGTCTTTTCAGCAGAAAAAGTCGATTCCTTTAAGCTGGCAAAACTATGGCTCCAAGCCCTTCAAAAAAGCCCTCAATCCACAGAACTTTTTATCACCAAAAAGAATGCCGTCCATTTCTTTGAATCTAATGGAGAAAAGATCTGGGGCCCTTCCTTTCCAAAAGACAAAATAATGGCTCTGGGGTTTGTATAGAAGGGATGGAGGAAACCATGAAATTTCTTCAACATATCCTGAGATTTCATGGTAGAATAAAGGTATGGAAATTAAAAGATATAAGGAATTAAAGCTTTTAGAGCAAAGGTTTAAAGAGTCTCCTGCTGTGGCGATTTTGGGCCCTAGGCAATGTGGAAAGACAACTTTAGCTCACCAGTTTGCAAAAGAAAACAATGCGGAAGTTCATTTCTTTGATTTGGAAGATCCACGGTCTCTGGTTCGATTAGAAAATCCTCTTTTCGCATTAGAATCTTTAAAAGGGACTATTGTGATCGATGAGATTCAAAGACGTCCGGATCTTTTCCCTGTGCTTAGAGTACTGATCGATAAAAACCCAAAAACCAAATACCTTATTTTAGGAAGTGCTTCTCGAGATTTATTAGCTCAGAGCTCAGAAACGTTGGCCGGTAGAATCAGTTATGTAGAGATGGGGGGCTTTTCTCTTGATTTGCTCTCTGAAAAAGATCTGAAAAAAAGATGGCTTCGAGGAGGGTTTCCTCGTTCCTTTTTAGCTAAAAGTGATGCCGGTTCTTTTCAATGGCGAAAAGATTTTGTCACTACTTTTTTAGAACGGGATATTCCTAACTTGGGTATTCAAATTCCAGCTGAAATGTTAAGGCGGTTTTGGATGATGGTAGCTCATTATCATGGCCAAATTTTTAATGCATCTGCTATTGGTAATAGCTTAGCTATAAACGATACAACAGCCAGGCGGTACTTAGATATTTTGTCAGCAACATTTGTTCTGCGTCAGGTTCAGCCCTGGTTTTACAACACAAAAAAACGACTTGTTAAACGCCCTAAAGTTTATTTTAGAGATAGTGGTTTATTTCATACTTTAATTTCTGCTATGACAGAAAAAGACCTTGTTGCGCATCCTAAATTAGGAGCTTCATGGGAAGGCTTTGCCTTGGAAGAGGCCATTGAGCATTTTAATTTAAGCCAAGAAGAGGTCTTTTTTTGGGCTGTTCATACTGGAGCAGAATGCGACTTGGTTTTTTCCAAAAGAGGAAAAACATGGGGCATAGAAGCTAAATTTAATGATGCTCCTACCTTAACCAAATCAATGCAATCAGCTATTGAAGAACTCTCTTTAGAGCACCTTTGGGTCCTTTATCCTGGAAAGGACAATTATCCTTTATCAGACAAAGCAACAGTTGTTTCTTTACCTAATCTGAAGAGTCTCTAAATAGTCGGTCTTCTGAGATCGTTATTGTTTCAGTATTTCTGCTTATTGCTTGCTATTAAGGGGGTAAGAGTGGTTTAATAGACGGTTACCAGTTCGGTGGATTATATGAAAAAAGTGACGCCTAAAATTTTATTGAATAAGAAGAAGAGTCAGGAAAAGATTGTGGCCTTAACAGCCTATGATGCTTCTATGGCTGCGACTTTAGATGTGCAGGGAATTGACCTGATTTTAGTGGGGGATTCTTTGGGGATGGTTTTGCTTGGCTATGAAAATACGTTGCCTGTCACCATGGAAGAGATGTTGCATCATACGCGTGCTGTTAGCCGGGGTGTGAAGCAAGCTTTGGTTGTGGCTGATATGCCGTTTATGAGTTACCAAGCAGATGTAGACGATGTGGATGCCGTGCGCAATGGGGGACGTTTTTTAAAAGAAGCTGGGGCACATGCAGTGAAGGTTGAAGGGGGCGTTGAAATGGCGGCCACCATTAAAAAGATGACAGATGTCGGGATTCCTGTTTTAGGCCACATTGGTTTGAAGCCGCAACATGTTTTAAAAGAAGGAACCTATCAAGTCCAAGGAAAGACTCCTTCTCAACGAGAACAACTCATTAAAGATGCAAAAGCTGTTGAAGCAAGTGGCGCCTTTGGTTTAGTACTTGAAGGAATGCCAGCAGCAGCAGCAAAAGAAGTGACTGAAGCTGTTTCTATTCCAACCATTGGGATTGGAGCAGGATCTGACTGCGATGGACAAATTTTAGTGATTAATGACATGCTTGGCATGAATGGGAATAAGACAGCTAAGTTTGTGAAAGCTTATGCGTCACTCTATTCCCAAATTGAACAAGCGGTTCAAACCTACAAACAAGAAGTGGTCAAAGGGGAATTTCCTGATGACAAACATTCCTATTAAATGAAAACAGTCAAAACAATCAAAGAACTTCACTCTGCTTTAAATTTAGCCCGTCGCAAAGGAAGTAAAATTCATTTTGTGCCGACTATGGGGTATTTGCATGAGGGGCATTTAGAGTTGGTTCGAGCGGCTAAAAAGGATAAAGGGTTTGTGGTGGTTTCTATCTTTGTGAATCCACTCCAGTTTGGTCCTAAAGAAGATTTAGCTCAGTATCCTAGAAATCTAAAAAGAGATAAAAAATTATTAGAGCAAGAAGGGGTGAACCTTGTTTTTTGTCCACCCGTTAAGGAAATCTATCCGGAACCTAATTCAACTTATATTACTGAAGAAGAGAGCACACAATATTGGTGTGGGAAATTTCGTCCCGGGCACTTTAAAGGGGTTTTAACGGTTGTGGCTAAGTTTTTTCAATTGGTTCAACCGGATGCAGCTTATTTTGGTCAGAAAGATTTTCAGCAATTCTTTTTAATTTCAAAAATGGCGCAAAACCTTTTCTTTAAAACAAAAATCAAACGTGTCCCTACAGTGCGAGAAGAAGATGGGTTAGCCATGAGCTCACGTAACAGTTATTTGAGCTCCACTCAAAGAAAACAAGCTTTGGGTCTGATTGAAGGTTTGAGAGCTATGCAATTTACTTATTTGAGTGGCATTAAAGATGCTTCAGAGCTCAAACGAGTGATGCAAAAAGTGGTTAAATCAACCAAACAATTAAAAATTCAATATATGGGTGTGGCATCTCAAAAAGATTTATCCCCTGTCAAAAAAGTAAAAGAAGGGGATGTTGTTTTAGTGGCTGGTTTTGTTGGAAAAACAAGATTAATTGATAATTGGATTATTGGCGATAAGCTTTAAAAAAACGGTGGAGGATACATTGAAACGTTTAAAAATTGGAGTGATTGGGTGTGGCGCGATTGGTTCTGAATTAGCGCGAAGCATAGAGACTCGTTTTTTTGATAAGGCAACTTTAGAAGCTGTGTATGAAATTGATGAGGAGCGGGCTAAAAACTTTGTGAGCAAATTAAAATATATTCCCCAGCTCTGTAATTTAGAAGATTTGGTAGACAAAGTTGACTTGGTGATTGAAGCAGCTAGCTTAACTGTGGTGCCTGAAGTATTGCGTCTTGCCATTGAAAAAGGAAAAGATATTTTAGTCTTAAGTGTCGGAGGACTGTTTGGCCAAGAAGAGTTGATGAAAGAGGCAGAAGCCAAAGGCGTCCAAATCCATATCCCTTCAGGAGCCATTGGTGGAATGGACGCGGTTAAAGCAGCTCACATTGGCGGCATTAAATCGATTCAGCTAGAAACAATCAAACCACCTATGAGCTATGATGGTGCCCCTTATGTGATTAATGAAGGCATTGATTTAAGTAAGATTGATAAAGAGACTGTCTTATTTGAAGGAAGCGCTGAAGAAGCGATCAAAGGTTTTCCACGTAATATTAATGTGTCTGCCATCTTAAGTTTTTGTGGGTTAGGACAGAAAAAGACTAAGGTAAAAATCGTGGCTTCACCTGATACCAAGTGGAATTCACACGAGGTGACATTAGAAGGAACATTTGGACGATTCAAAGCACGTGCAGACAATCTTCCTTTAGAATCAAACCCAAAGACAAGTGCGCTCTCACCGTTATCTGCGATTGCCTTACTCCGTCAGATTCTCTCTAATTTTAAGGTAGGGAGTTAACTCATTTGGATTGGCAAAAAGCTATTGTTATTAAAGGTGCTAAAGAGCACAACTTAAAGAATGTCTCTGTTTCGATTCCTAGAAATAAAATAACAGTGATGACAGGTCTTTCTGGCTCAGGTAAATCAAGTCTTGCCTTTGACACGCTTTACGCAGAAGGCCAGCGTCGTTATGTCGAATCTCTCTCTGCTTATGCACGTCAATTCTTAGAACGGATGCAAAAGCCTGATATTGAAAGTATTGAAGGGTTGTCGCCTTCCATTGCCATTGAACAACGCACATCCGCAACCAATCCACGATCAACTGTGGGAACAACCACTGAAATTTATGATTTTCTGCGTCTCTTATTTGCTCGAATAGGGATTCCTCATTGCCCAAAATGTAAACGTAAAGTGTCGCGCCAATCGATTCCTGAAATGGTTGATATTACAATGAAACTAGCTAAAGGAACGCGCCTGCAAATTTTAGCCCCTTTAAGTCGGGGAGAAGATCGTGATTACAGAAGCATGCTTCAGAAAGCACGTCGCGAAGGATTTGTGCGAGTTCGTATTAATGGTAAGACGCGCGAACTTTCAGAAAGAATTTCGTTGCTGCAAACAAAAAAGTATCAGATTGAAGTGGTGGTTGACCGTCTTGTTGTTGATGATGATGATGAAGCTCCAGGTCGTATTCATGATTCTTTAGAAATTGCTTTGCGCATGGGCGAAGGCATGGCAACCGTTGAAGTTTTAGAAACTGAAACAGAAGATTTAAATTTTACAGAACTCCACACTTGCCCTGAATGTGATCTCTCTTTTCCTGAGTTGGCTCCACGCATGTTTTCATTTAACAGTCCGTATGGCGCGTGTCAGCATTGCCATGGATTGGGTTATCGCATGCATATGGACCCAGAGTTGGTGATTCCTGATCCAGACTTTTCCATTGAAAAGGGTGCCATTGTGCCGTGGCAGTTTACAGATGTCCCTTACCTGAATACAAATCGTCGGGTGCTACAAGCTTTGATCGAGCAATACAAAGTTGATCCTACGATTCCGTATAAAAAACTCCCTAAAAAGATAAAAGATATTCTGTTATACGGAACCGATGGGGATTTGTTAGAAGTGACCACGTGGGAACATGGCAAAAAGAAAAAAATTCTTGAGCCATTTGAAGGCATTATTCCGCTTCTTGAAAAACGTCATAACGAAACAAAGAGTGCTTATTTAAAGAATGAACTTTCTCAGTTCATGAATGAAATGCAGTGCTTGGACTGTAAAGGTTTTCGGCTTCGTCCTGAAAGTTTAGCTGTTACTTTATCAGAAAAATCAATTGTTGAAGTGAATGCACTTTCAATTGTTAACTGTTTGAAATTTTTTGAACAAATCAAACTTTCGTCTAAAGAGTTAACCATTGCTGAAGAAGTTTTAAAAGAGGTCAAAGCGCGTCTCACCTTTTTGATTCATGTTGGATTGGGATATTTAACTCTAGATAGACAAAGTTCTACGCTCTCTGGTGGAGAAGCGCAGCGCATTCGTTTGGCCACACAAATTGGTTCTCGCTTAGTCGGTGTGCTTTATATTTTGGATGAACCCAGTATTGGCCTGCATCAAAAAGATAATGAAAAGTTACTCAATGCTTTGGATGAGCTCAAAGATATGGGCAATACTGTGGTGGTGGTGGAGCATGATCCTGCCACAATCAAACGAGCAGACCATATCATTGATTTAGGCCCAGGTGCTGGGGAGCTAGGTGGCGAATTAGTGGCTGAAGGGACGTATAAAGAGCTCTTAAAAGCACCTAGATCGATTACAGGTAAGTATATGAAAGGGGAACTCAAAGTGGCGGTTCCTAAAAAAAGGCGTTCTATTATTCCAACGCATAGCATTGTGGTCAAAGGGGCGCGTGCCAATAATTTAAAAGATCTAACAGTGCCATTTCCTTTAGGCACCTTTATTTGTGTGACAGGCGTTTCTGGTTCCGGTAAAAGTACCTTGGTTGACGAAGTCTTAGCTCGAACGCTCAAACGAAAGTTGTATCATGCTAAAAAGAAACCCGGTGAACACGATGAAATTATTGGCGATAACTTAATCGATAAGGTTGTTGAGATTGATCAAGCTCCTATTGGGCGTTCTCCGCGTTCTAATCCAGCCACGTATACAGGACTTTTTTCTCCAGTGCGCGAACTCTTTGCCCGCATGACTGAATCTAAAATACGTGGGTATGAATCAGGGCGCTTTAGTTTTAACACAAAAGGGGGGCGCTGCGAGTCGTGTAAAGGGGACGGAATTCTAAAAATAGAAATGCACTTTTTGCCTGATGTTTATGTTCCATGTGAAGTCTGTAAAGGAGCACGCTACAATCGCGAGACATTAGAAGTTATGTACAAGGGTAAAAATATCTCAGACGTATTGAACATGACTGTGACTGAAGCCATAGAACATTTTAAAACAATCCCACGTATTTACGAAAAATTAGAAGCACTTAAACTTGTCGGATTGGGTTACATCCGTTTAGGTCAACCTGCTCCATCTATTTCAGGCGGAGAAGCACAACGTGTGAAATTGGCTTCAGAACTCTGTAAAAAGGGGACAGGAAGAACCTTTTACATCTTAGATGAGCCTACCACTGGACTTCACTTTGCAGATGTTGATTGCCTTGTAGGGGTGCTCCAGCGCCTTGTGGACCAAGCCAATACCGTCCTCGTAATTGAGCATAATTTGGATGTGATCAAACAAGCTGATTTTGTGATTGATTTAGGCCCCCATGGGGGAGATCTTGGGGGAGAGGTGGTTGCAGCAGGCACCCCCGAAGAAATAACAAAGATCCCGCAATCCTTTACAGGACAGTACCTTAAAGACGCCTTAAATTAGTGTAAACTGATAGTATACACAGACAGGCGGTCTAAGGATGAGTACGGTCCATCATAAAACACTTTCTAACGGTTTTCGGCTTGTAACCGTAGAAATGCCCCACTTACATTCAGTTCGATTAAGCCTCTTTATTCATGTGGGATCCCGCTTTGAAACCTTAAAAACCAATGGCTTAACCCATCTTTTAGAGCATATGTTTTTTCGCGGCACGAAGAAATATCCTTCTATTTTTGCATTGAACAATGCCATAGAAGAAATAGGGGCTGATATGACAGGCACCACTCGCCGGGAAGATTGTTCCTTCTGGATTGATATTCATCCAAAGTTTATCAAAAAAGGTTTAGATATTTTTTCTGAAGTTTTTTTAAATCCTCTCTTTCAAAATAAAGATTTAGAAGTAGAAAAACGAATTGTGATTGCTGAATCTTTGGAAGATGTGGATGAAAATGGAGACGATGTCGATGTGGATAATGCTGTGTGTGACTTGCTTTGGAAGGGAACTCCTTTAGGTTATAAAATTGGCGGAGATGAAAAGACTGTGATGAAGTTCACTCGGAAAGAGCTCCTTAAATATCATGAAACTTATTATGTGCCTAATAATATGGTGATGTGCGTGGCAGGAAAAGTAGATCACAAAGAGGTTGAAAAAATTGTGGTGCCTAAATTTAAAAAGTTGAAATCAGTTTTAGTGATGTCGCCTGAGGCAGCTAAAAAAGATCAAGAAGAAGTCCAGACTCGGTTTATTAAACAAGATTGGAATCAAGTTAGCTTAAAGTTTTCATTTCGCTCTTTTTCCTATCACGATCCCTTTTTATTCCCTCTTACAATCTTAGACGATATTGTCGGAGCAGGTATTAGTTCGCGACTCAACTTAAATATTTGTGAAGAGATGGGGTTGGCTTATTTTGTGAGTTCTTCGCTTGATTCTTTTTCTGATGATGGGTCTTTTGATTTAGATGTGACAGTCAAGCATGGGGATTCAGTTAAGGGAGTCAAAGCCATCCTCAAAGAAATACGTAAGCTTAAAAAGGAAGGGGTTACCTCTGCAGAACTAAAGAAATCAAAAGAACGTTACCTCTGTGATCTAGAAAAGGATAAAGATAGTCCTCCTCGTATGTGTATTCGTTACGGCATGTGGGAATTAAAAGCAAATAGCTATTCGCTAGAAAAAGAACGTCGATTGGTTCAGCAGATTACTTTAAAAGATATGCGGAATTTAATCGATTATCTGTTCAAAGCCAAAAACCTTAATTTTGTTGCTTTAGGTCCTGTCAATAAACGAGAAGAGAGCGAAATCAAACGCTTAATCCAAAAAATTTAGAACGAATAGAAATTAACCAACTTGTCTTCATCTTCTATTTGAACTGTTTCTTCCACTTCAGGAATAGAAGAAATTAAGTCAGATTTTGGCAGAAGACGTGCAATATCATCTGACTTCTCTATAGGTTCTGAAGTGATTGCTGGGGGAACAAACGTTGGAATTATTTGAATTTCAGGCTGAGCCTTTGGTTGAGTTTTTGGCAAGATCGCTTTTAAATCCATTTTAAAATCAGAATCTTCGTTAGAGCCATCTGTTCTAAAAGAGCTTTTAGTGCTGCTATTTGGGGTGACCACATCTGCTTCTTTAGCTCGACTTCTTTTCTCTTCTTTTAAGTATTCTTCAACACCTTGACTAGGGACCCAAGAGCCTTCATAAGTGGTGTCACCCGAAACAATGTGGGGTGTTAAGAAAATCACAATTTCATCTTTGACTAAGTTATACGAAGTGTTTCTAAATAGAGGTCCAACAATAGGCAGAGCCCCGAAAATGGGGATGCGCGAATCACGGCGTACACGAGAATCAGAAATCAATCCACCTAAAATAACCGTCACTCCATCACGAATCAATACTGTTGATTCGGCTTCTTGAGTTGAGACAATTGGAATCACATTTCCTTCAGCCGTTGTTAAGGTACGAACCACGGCTGAAACTTCAGGACGAATTTTCATGTTTACATAATAATCAGGATTAATGGTAGGGGTCACAGATAAAATCACACCGACATCAATAAAGGTGACGTTTTCTGCAGTAGTCGCGACTGTATCATTTTGAACCACTGTATTGGTGACAAAGGCTTCACGCGTTGCCACTGCTATTTTAGCTTCTTCACCACTAATCGCTGTAATACGTGGACTTGAAAGAAGATTTACTTTACCTACCTGTTTAAGGGCATTAATGGCTGTTGAAAAGGCATCTGATCCATACAATGTCCCTGTTGCCACAACCGTTCCACCTTGTCCCACACGAGGAAATGTAAAGGGAGCACGAATAGTTGTTGCGTTAAATGGAATCGTGCCAGGTTGAGGAAAAAAACTACTGCTTGTACTTGTTGTGCCAGTGGTCGCAGTGGTTGCTGTTGTCGATGTACTGGCTGTGCCGGTACTTGTTGAAGCGGTTGCTGTTGAAGCTGCAGAAGGAAAGACAACACCGTTTGAGATAAATGATGTTAGAGGGGCTGCAGGAGAACCAAGAATATCTGAAGTGGCATTTACTAGAGAAAAGTTAATATTGCGTCCTCTAAAGGTTTCTAAAACCAATTCCCAGTCAACTCCAAGTGAAAAGGCATCACTTAATGTGACTTGGACTATTTTAGCTTCAATTAAGACTTCACGTGTTTTTTCATCATAGGCCGAAATGATTTTTTCCATGCGAGCCACTTTACTAGGTAAATCTGTAATGATGATAGTATTGGTTCGTTCATCTGCTCGAATAATTCCAATATCAGGTGTGGCTTCATCTTTAATTTTAGCTTCGATTTCATCAAACCGAGCAAATTTGAGTTGAAAGACTTTTGTGATGGTGTAAGGCGCCACATCATATTCACGGATTAACTGTTCGACACGATCAACGTTTTCTTCAATGTCAGTCACAATAATTTTATTACTCAAACCATCTTTTTGAAGAATTCCATTTTTAGACAACACATTTTTAGCTGCTTCTTCAATAGAATCGGGTGTAGCAAATCGAAGAGGGAAGACACGTGTTGTCACTTCTACATCTAATGTCTTAATCGATTCTCTAATGATGCTTAAAGACTCAGGAACATCAATGACAATAATGGTGTTGGTCCGTTCATCAGTGACAACTTTTCCTATTTGACTTTTGAATTGATTGATAGCGGCTGAGACATCAGCCACTTTAGCGAATTTGAGGTCAAAGATACGAACTTCACGCAGGTCATTGAATTTTTTGCCATAGAGTTGTTCGTATTCTCTTTCGGTAATAACCTTAAGAATTTCTCCATCCCAAACATAAGCCAAGTTATTGGCTTCAAAAATAATTCTTAGCGCGTCCCAGATTTCAACATCTTCTAAAAAGAGAGTGACTCGGCCACGCACTTCTTTACCTGCAACAATGTTGATGTTTCCTTTTTGGGCAAGCAGTTTAAGGACTTCAATAATATCGATATTTTTTAGCTCAATAGAAATCTTTTTTCCTTCACCTTGAATAGATCCTTTAGATGGAGCAGGCTCGGCAATAGTTGTGTTTTCAAGTTGAAAAACAAGAACGATAGATCCAATAGCGAATCCTAGTAAAAATAGATGAGAATGGAGAAACCATTTAAGTGTTTTCATGTAAGGGCCTCCTAAAGCTCTAAGTCGATCGTTTGAGAGTCAAGCCGAAGCCGTACTTTGCCTCGGTTAATCGAATCAATTTTAATGTTTTCTAAGTAGTCGCCTTTTTTCAAAATATAGGTCTTCTTCTTTTTTTTGTCTTCAATAATGGCTTGTGGTTCTTCTTCAAAAATAATTCCTGATAAAATTAAATGTGCTGTTGCTTGTTTGATATCAAGTTGGGGGAGAGTTGGAACAACCTTTCTTCCCGGTGCTTGATAAATTTTAAATATTTCTCTTTTTTTAAGATTAGAAACATAGTGCAAAAATGGTTTTAACGGCTCTGTTTGTAATGAATTCAGTGTTGCTGTTGAAGAGCCTAACCGTGCTTCTAAATCTTGTTTATTTAAGAAAGAACTCACAACTTGATAGATCAACAAAAAAACTGTCATGGTTACAACAGCTAAAATAGCGACCCGACTCCACTCTGTTAGCAATCCCGGAAATAAAGGAGAAATCCCTTTGTTTCCAAAAAAAGGGCCTTTTTCATGTTCAAATTGATTTAAAACTCCAGTAAATGGAGTTGTCTTTTCTTTAAAAAGGTCCATTGCACACTACTCAGTCTAGGGGAGGCTTAGGCAAAGGTCAACAAAAAAATACACTATATTGTGGTATCGGCTTCTAAGCCACAAAATAGCGGGTTAATCTGAGATTAGGAGCTTGGTCACTAAAAGGGTGGCGCGTAAGATAGAGTTTTTCTCATTTTGAAGGGAAATCCGCAGTTGTTTCACCTGGATTGCCTCTGGGGCAGATTGCATCCGGTAGATAAAGTCAGAAAGTTGTAAGATTCGGCCTTGGCAATCAAGCTCAATCCAAATGGTTTTAGAGATCAAATCGGTTTCAATAGGGCGGGTTTTGGTCTTTTGAACTTTTACACCTGTCTGTTTAGCTAAATCAGTGATCACATTTTGAAATTGGGCAATTTCTTGTGCATTGGTCTGGCTTGACTTGAGAACAGCTGGGATTTTAGCAGAAGCCTCTTCAATGGTTGCTTTACGTGCAATCACTCTTAAATTTTTAGCGAGTAGACGTTGTTGCTGTTGGCTTTGGATTGCTTTCTCTTTGCAACTGTTATAGAGCGGTATTCCAATTCCAAACCAACCCGCAATGCCTAAAAGGATGACGAGTAAGAGAGTGGTTTGAGATGTTAGATATGAAGATGATTTTATTTTATTCATTGGCAACTCGCTGATTTGGAAAAGGGAGTTCGAGTTGAAAATCTGTATAGACTTGATTCTTAATTTTCTTAGTGGTGGTCCCTTTTGAGATCACCGTGACAAAACTGTTTGATTCTTCAAACTTTGGAATGAGGTTCACTGCATCAGAAAGAGTGAAGGCAGTCCCTTTTAGAAAAACCCCTTTAGCTTGATCATAGCTTAAAGAATCGAGTGAGATCTCTTTAGGGATCAAACGATAGACTTCTGAAAGGATGGATAAAACAAAGTTATCTGGGTTTTGTTGTTGTTTGATTTTGACAATTTTTTGTTCTTCTTTAATAAGCTTGGAGGCAAGTGTCTTGGTTTGAGCTGTTTTTTTAGAGAGTTTGACTAAAATCTGATCTTGATAGACATTCTTGGCATAGAGAAAACCGCAAGTAAGGAGCACTAACCCTGTAAATAAAAGGGCGAATTGAAAGAAAACCTTTTGTTTCACCTGTTTCTCGATCTTTTGATCAAGCGCTAAGGGCATGAAGTTTAAAATCCCTTTGTCTAATCCTTTTGAAATGCCAAATAGAGCAGAGAAAGAGAGTTCTTTTTCATTAAGATGAAGCGAACTTTCAATAGAAGCTAATTTTTTATAAGGAGGCGTCATACTTTTGTTTTCAACGCTTAAATTCAGCGCTGATTTGAGTGATTCAAAAAGAGGGGAAGTCGATTCTTCAGGTAAATTTAAGAAACAGAGTTTTTTGATTTGGACCTGATCTTGTTCTTTATGCAAGAGGGTTAAGGTGTTTTGAGTTTCTCGAACCACACGCTCTTTATTATCTGTTTGGCAGAGCTCCTGATAATTAAGCTTCACACTGCGTGAAAAAAGAAGTTTTTCTTGGTGGATCACAAAAAAGTGGGTCGCTTCAGTATCTGCTTCTATAAAAAGTGTTTGGCTCAAATCTTCATTTTTAAATTGGTGTTCAGTATAGGTCGCTAGTTCTTGAGTATTTAAGCGAATGCTTAAAACATTGAGCCCTGCAGCAGAAGCGAGCATTAAGATTTTTTTCACAATTTCTTTAGGACAGAGGACCACATGTACCACAGAAAACCCATCAGAGGTGGTCTCTAAAACAGTGTAGTCCAAGATCACTTCATCTTTTGAAAAGGGGACGAGCTTAGTGGTTTGAAAGCTGATCATGTCTTGTAATTCACTTAAATCTGTTGAAGGGAGCTTGAGTGTGCGTGAGGTGACATGGAGCCGTGATAAAGAAAAAATAGACCAGGTTGTTTCAATACGAAGTTCTTTTAAGAGAGCGAGTAATTCTTCTGCTTGATCTTCAATTGAAAGACTGGTGAGTTGCATGGAGCCGATCGCTTTTATTTGATGGCTCTCTTCGTGATTTGAAATGAGAGCGCATTTCAATGTATTCTGGTCTAGCTCAATGGCAACAATGTCTTTAATTTTCATGCCAATATATTACCTCGACATCTTTCCCTTTTTCAATCAGAAGAACAGCTTTGAGGTCTTTTTCCACATGGAGTGAAGAGATGATATGGGCTTGCACATAAAAGGCGGTTGAGGTGACTCGAAAAAAGTTTTTGAATTTGCTTAAGGTGTTTTTCTCGTTTCCCTCTAAACCTTCAAAACGATCAAGAGAGGTCACAAACTCATCAAACGAGAGAACAATGCCATCATCTTCAGTATTCCAAATGCCGTCATCTCCTAAACGAAAGCGGGCTACTTTTTCGGCAAAGCTAGGGGAGAGCCCTATTGCTTCAAAAGTTATTGGAGAGGCGGTGTTGAGATTGATTTGGCCTGTCCCATAAAGCGTGACATGTGGATTGAGTTTAGCCACAATTTCAGGAGTAAATCCTTTAATGAGTAAAAGCTCGTTTATATTTTCTAGTGGACCATTTTTAGCTTTATAAGGCTTTCTTAAATTTTCATAGTGTTCGGTTTCTGCTCCTCGGCCATGATTGCGGTCATCATCATCTTCGTCAATCCAATCTAAAAGAGTGGCCGTTAAATCAGTATCAATATCAAGTATTTCAAAGAGGTTATTTAATACTTCTTGAGGCGCAGTGTTGAGGTTGATTGCCCGCTCTGCATCAATCAGTCCGTAAGTCTTTTTTTCACCCTCTTGATGAAAAATAGAAAAAGAGTAGAGGCCCAGCATTTTTTCTTCAAACTCTCCAGGGTTATTGGCCCAAACATCGTTGAGTGTGTCATGGGAAAGTGTTTTGTCTTTCTTTAATACGGTAATGGCTTGAGCCACTGCCGCCCGTGAGATATAGGACGCTTTAGTTTCAGCGGTAGAAGCTTTTGTTAGTTTGATGTCGAGTGCGACTCGGTAACCAAGCGACACTCCAATCACAGACAAAATAGCTAAAATCCATAACAGAATAACTAAGAGGGAACCTGACTTTGAATGGGTCATCTTGAGTTTTCCTCTTGTTGCACGGTTTCTATTTCAGTCTCTTCTTTAGTTGTATGGTGTAACGAGCTTGGAATAAAACGACTAAAGGTGTGATCTTCATAACTTATTTTTACTTTGATTCCGAGTGGAAACCCTTTATTAACTTTCCATGTAGGCACCCATTCAAATGTTTTTTCTTTTTTACTAAAGGTGGAAGGGGCAAATAGGGAAATGTCTGATTCTGATTCCTCAGTTTCTCTGTAATATTCAAATTGAATGCCTTTAAGAGGAAAAGCCATTTCTTGAATTCTGATTGGTTTGATTTTTTCTTTTTCACCTAAGGAATCTTTCCAACCATAAACCTCACGAATTAAGGCTAAAGACTGGCTCTCTTTTTTTGTGCGGTACTGAACTTTAATCGGTTCAGAGGTAATCTCAGTAGAGGTAAAGAAATAAATCTCTGTTGCTTTGCCACCTAAGCCAAGGTTTGAGGTGTAGAGAGCATTTTGAAAATCGAGGGCTATTTTATTCAAGACCAGTCGAACATTTTGATAGGAACGAGTGGTTCTTTCTTCATTAATATGAGCACGAATGCCAACCCAAAACACAGAGTAAAATCCTGCAACTAAAATAGCAAAGAGGGTGATGGCGATGAGCAGTTCAATAAGGGTAAACCCTTTAGATTTAAAATGCGAGTTCATCGTCAAAGCTCTCAGGGGTTGGGGCCAAGCGATAGGTGGCCAGTTCAAAATTTTTCTTTTGACCTTGTTCCATCCAATTAATATAAACACGAATGTGAAACAGATCTGTTGGAGGAAGTTTTTCTCTAAAATCGCTTCCGCCTATTGTGGTAGCTCGTCCTTCTTCTTCCTCTTCTAAGTTTGGGCGATAGAGAAGGGATATTTCACGGGTCCAGGTCATTCCTGGGTGGTTGGGAAAGTCGCCATCAGACCAGCCTTCTGCAACAGGTTCTTCAAATAGGACATCCCACACCTTTTCTTCAGCTAAGTAAGAAGCGGTTTGAACTTTGCGTGCGGCATTGGCGTTTCGAATAGAGTGAGAAATAACTTGAAGAATAGCTCCTAAAGCAATTGCTACCACTGAGAAAGCGACGACCATTTCGATCAATAAAAACCCTGATTTACGGCGCATCTTTTAAGGTGATCCTTCCCAAGGGCTTGCCAATAATCACAGTGTAAAGGCGTTGGCTATTTTGATTTAAGTGAATTTCTACTTTATCGGATTCCCCATTGGGTGTAAAGAGGATCTCTTTAGCTGAATTAGTCCATCTTAGCGTGAAAGGGGGCTTTATTTGTATTGGTTTGCCTAATCGACTTTCATATCGAGTGTATTTTCCTTTATCATTCTTCTTTAATAATCGAACTTTGTTTTCAGTGGGGTCATATTTGAGTTTAAAGAAAGTGGTTTCTAAAATAGCTCGTTCTTTAGCAAAAAGAGCAAGTTCATAAATATTTTGAGCGGCTGTGCGTGCTTGAAGTTGGCTGAGTGTCCCTTGAAACTTTGGCAGGGCAACAGAAACCACAATGGCTAAGATCAACACAACAAGTAAGATTTCAATCAGGGTGAACCCAGATCGATTAGAGGTTTTCAGATTCCCAATTGGTGACATCATCTCCACCTCCTTCTACACCGTCAGGCCCCAAAGAAGAGAGATCATAATCAGCTTTGTTATGAATGCCTGGAGAAAGATATTTGTAGGGCTGTCCCCATGGGTCTTTAGGGACTGATTTTTTAATGTACGGTCCACGCCAATTTGAGGGCGTAGGTGGAGAGCTTGGCCGTGTTCTTAAAGCGAGTAAGCCTTGTGTGGTGGTTGGAAAAAAACCACTATCAATGGAATAAAGATCAAGTGCTAAAGAGATGGTCTCAATATCTGCAGAAGTACGTGAGACTTTAGCTTGTTGAGTTCGACCTGTTAAACGAGGAATCACTGCGGCAGCTAAGATAGCTAAGATAATCACCACAATCATGATTTCAATTAAGGTAAAACCTGAATTAAGGTTTTTTGATGGCATGCGTCTATTCTCCCTGTGTAAGCTAAAAAGTTGATTGAACATAATCAACCCATGCTTCTTCTAGTTCTTCAATTGTACGAAATTTTCCCGGATAAGCAAAAGTTAAAGCTTCCTCAACCCCTTTTTCATCCCGCAGTTGGCGGCAAAAGTGAGTGAATTTGTCAGGCCCAAACTCTTCAATGAGATACCCCACTAGCATAGAAGATTGGGCGTAAAAGAGGGCAACAAGAGCAGTATCTTTAGAACCACGTACATCGAGTTGCATGAGCTGAATAAGTGGGATCTGTTTTTCTGCTTCGACCACTTCTTTGACTTGTTTGCGTAGGTCTAGGAGTTTTTCCTTTTCCTCATATTGAGCCAATCCTTCATCTAACCAAAGTGGAATTTGTCCCGTAAACCCAACAAAGTCGCGAAAGATCAAGTGGGTGAGTTCATGGGGTAGAAGGGCGGTTAGAAAACTTTTAGATCCTTTATAAGAATAGATGGAACGGTTTGTGTAATCAGCTGCTCCAGCAGACCATTCAGGTTGTTTGGTCGACTGGATGTAGGTCTCTTTGTTGGGAAAAAGATAAATATGACAGCGGTTATCCCAAGTCCAAAAATTAGAGTGGCGCGAAAATCCAATTTCACGTGCAATCTCTTTATAATATTTTTCACTCGCTTTTTTGATTTGATTGGCAAAGGAGCGGTCTTTGTAATGGTGGACAATAAAGTGAGGGCTTTTTTCTTCACTCCAATCTTGAGCATAAAGAGGCGAAGCAAATAAAATAGAAAACAAAACAAAGTACTTTATTTGAGATGTCATCTTGTTTAGTTGACTCCCATTTGCAGGTTAAAAATAGGTAGGAGCATGGAAATAACAATCACGGCAATCACCAGGCCTAAAGCTAAAATTAAAACCGGTTCTAAAAGAGTGGTAAACATTTTGCTGGCACGGTCGACTTCGCGATCATAGGTATCAGCAATTTTGTTTAAACTTAATTCTAAGTTACCTGTTTCTTCACCCACTAAAAGCATATGAGAAAGTGTGAGAGGAAAAAGAGAACTCTGTTTTAAAACCGAGCCTAACTTATGGCCTTCGGTGACAGCTTGTTTCATTTTATTCATTTCTTCTTTATAGAGGCTGTTCTTGACATTGGCTTGCACAATTTCAAGAGCTTTTAAAATAGGAATGCCGTTTTCAAGCAACGTGCCTAATGTACGGGTAATTCGAGATATTTCTCTTTTTTCAATTAAAGGACCTAGAATAGGTGTTTGTAAAATAAGTTTATCAATAAAGAGGTTGTTCCCTAATAACCCTCCATTTTTCTTGATGAAAAAGCCTGCTCCTAAAATCCCTCCGATTAAAAGCCACCAATACTTCAAAATCAAATTGCTGATTGTGACAATGACTAAAGTAGGAAGGGGAAGTGACTGACCAAATTCTTGAAAAACAGGTGTCAGTTTAGGAATCACAAATAAGAGCAAGACTAAAATGGTGACGCCACCCACTGCAGCTAAAAAAACAGGATAAGCTAAAGCGGTTTTGATTTTAGAACGGGTCTCCTCTTCTTTTTCAGCAAAGTCAGCCAGGCGGATTAAAACACTATCAAGCGTGCCGCTGATTTCTCCGGCATGAATCATGTTGGTGTAAAGTGGGGGAAAGACTTTTGGAAAGTGTCGACACGCTGTTGAAAGAGGCACCCCTTCGCGTACTTGTTCGCATAAGTGGGCAATCACCTTTTTCATTGATTTGTTTTCTGTTTCTTTAACAAGAAGTTCCAGCCCTTGATAAAGAGGGAGGCCTCCGTAAAGTAAATCAGCTAATTGACGTGTGAATGTTTCGCGGTCTTTAAGTTTAATTGAAACTCTAGGTGTTAACGAAAGAATAGGGCGAAAAAGAGGCGAGGTTGATTGCTCTGCAGCTTCTTCGGTTGTGACTGAAATAGGGAACAGACCTTGCTGAGTTAATTTTGTGACAGCCGCATCTTGTGAATCTGCCTCAATCATTCCTTCGACTATGTTTTGTGGGCCTTGTTTGGCTTTGTATTTGAATTGTCCCATTATTCCACAACAGACTCTTCTTGAGTTACGCGCAGCACTTCGCTAATGGTGGTTTTTCCCTGAGTGATTTTATCCCATCCATCCATGCGTAATGAGAGCATCCCTTCTTTTAAAGCTTGTTGTTTGATGCGACTTGAGGGAACCCGTTGAACAACCATTTCCCGAATAGCCTCTGAAAGGAGGAGAATTTCATAAATAGCTGAGCGGCCTTGATACCCGGTGAAGCGACACGATTCACAGCCCTCACTTTCAAAAAAGGTTGCGTCCTTTGGGATGGTCGGATTTCCAAATTCTTTGAGCAGCTCTTTATCTAGTTCAGTCGGTTTTTTGCATTCTAAACAAAGAACACGCACTAAACGTTGCGCAATCAAACATTCTACAGCAGATGAAACTAAAAAGGGTTCCACACCCATATCGACCAAACGAGAAACACCACTGGCCGCGTCATTGGTATGTAACGTTGAAAAGACTAAGTGACCGGTTAACGCACATCGAATCGTGATATCAGCCGTCTCTTTATCTCGAATTTCTCCAACCATCATTACATTAGGATCGTGTCTCAAAATAGAACGCAAACCACGTGAAAAAGTAAAATCAATTTTAGGATGAACTTGTAGCTGAGTGATGCCACTTAATTGGTATTCAATGGGATCTTCAATTGTAATGATTTTTTTATCTATATTATTGAGTTGGCTTAAACAGGTATAAAGCGTGGTTGATTTACCACTCCCAGTTGGACCGGTTACCAGGATCACGCCATGTGTTTTTTTGATCAGCTTTTCTAAAATGGCTTGTCCTTTTTTATGTAAGCCAAGCTTTTCTAAACCTAAGATTAAATTTTGAGAGGAGAGGAGGCGGATGTTGACCGTCTCTCCATATTGAGTCGGTAAAATAGAAACACGCAAATCAAGTTCATTGTCGCCCACTTTAATTTTGATCCGTCCATCTTGGGGGAGACGCTTCTCAGCAATATTTAAATTAGCCATGATTTTAATCCGTGACACTAACGAAGATTGAAAGTTACGCACATCCGCTGGAATCGGTTTGTCATACAAAATACCGTCAATGCGGTATCGAATGCGGAGCTTGTTTTCAAATGGTTCAATATGAATATCTGTGGCGCGGTCTTTATACGCTTCTAATAAGATTTGGTTTACAAACCGAATCATCGAAGCATCTTCAACCATATCTTCAAGATCTTCTTTAACAATGCTTGAATCATCACCAGTTTTAAGAACAGGTTCTGAAGCAGAAATTTTTTCTAATGTGTCGGCACCAATCCCGTAATGTTTGTTGAGGCAATCTTTAATATCTGTTTCATCCGCTTGAACCGCTTCAATATCAAAACCAAGAATCATTTTAATATCATCAAGCATTTGAATATCTGTTAGATCGGCTACCGCAATTTTTAAGGTATTGCTTTCAAAGCCAATTGGCATGAATTGATAGTGATAAACATATTTGGCAGGAACCTTCTCCTTTAAGAGAGGGTCAATCTCAATCTCTTTTAAATTGAGTGCTGATTTAGAATCATTCATAAAAAAAGCATTCCCCTTATCTAGCTCTCTACGAAGTTGTTTTGAATCAAACACCGTACATCATTATTTTACCACATATCCCAAAAACCACAATGTAGGGGAGGAGGGCCTAGCTGAGGGATCTCGCCTGTTACAAAGTACTTGCCAAAAAGAGGCCGGTTGTTTAAGATTGTGTCCATGAAGAAATTCTCACGTTGTTTCTTAATTCTCTGGGTCGTGAGCTCTTTAGCCTTCCTTTCAGGCTGCCCATATAAGCTAAAAACCCTTTCTCCCAAGTATTGGGACGAATCAATGCGTGAAACCACAGAAGACATCGACGACGTCTTTGGCGCCCGTTCTTACAATTAAACCAAATTAGTAACAATCTCACATACACACGCTTGCGCTGCCTTATTTTGCCTTGACCTATTTGATTGTATGTGTTATTGTTACTTCTTCTTAAATAAGGAGTTGTCGTAATTCATTGAACTTAAAAGCCTTTCTCTCACTTATTCTTTGTTTGTCATTGTTGAGCACAAATCTTCCTCAAAATAGATTAATATCAAATTACCTCGCACCCACACGCACCATTCAAACTGATTTGGTTCAATGGTCTAATGCTGATCAGCCTTTAGAAAATGCTGAAGCCGTGACTCTAGCTAGTTTTGCTGGCTTGCCTCTTTTTTCATTGTTACCTGTTCTTGGTGCTGTTTCTTTATTTTTTCTGGGATACTTTTTCGGGAAATCACAGGTGGGATTGTATGTAGAAAAGTCTTTGAGGAATTTGGGGTATCTGAATGACTATGAGCTCTTTCATGGATGGAAAGAAAGCAATCAAGGTCGTTTAAAGACCTTTTTTGACAAAAACATAAAGTTAATTATTTTTTCAGTTATAGTGGGTCTGATTTCATTCTTTACTGGTTATGTACAGGGATTTTTATTTATTTCTCTTTCTATTATGGCGGGGATTATAGTGGGCCATGCATCTGTTAATGAATATCTTTCGCAGAGACAGATTCTCAATACTTATTTCGATAATATTGATAGAGCGTTAAGTAAAATCAACTTTCTTAAAGGAAGAATAGCGCTAGGTCCTCTCAATGTAACTATTAATGGGTCGGAGGTTGTTGATAACAATGTGGCGGCAAGGCAGAATATAAAAGAGCATAAGCGACAGATAGAAAAAATTTATCTTTTACTTTTTCAGATAGCATCTGAATCAGAAATAGCCCAATTTTTAGGAACCCAACACAATGAAAAAGCAGAAGCACTTTTAACTAACATAAAAAGTGAAAATGGCGCGATTGGTAATGGGGTGCCGCTACGGTTTTCTGACCAAGAATTTATGGAAAAAATAGAAGCGACTTCGGTCAAAGAAGGAGAGCGGTATGAAAAAGTGTCTCAATTAGTTGCAGATGCCGTCCAGAAACTAATGAAATATCAACATCTGATGAATGAAAGAATTAGAACGTTAGAGGATCAAAATGAGTCCGAAGATGTTGAGGTAAGTAAACGATCTGAACACCTTAAAATAGCAGTAGATAATTATATATCGGCATCTTCTACAGGCAATAAGACGTTTCTGCTTCATTTTTTTGATGCTTCTGATTGGATTTCCAGTGAAGAAGATTATCTCTTAGGCTTTCATCGAAAAGAAGGGGGCGTAGAGCATATTGGTCTTTCAGTTGATCTTATTCTCTATTTAAAAAGTTTGGAAGGACAAACTATTCGTATGGACAAAAAGTGGGAAATAGAAATGACACCAGATTTGGTGCTAACGCTTATTGCTGAGTATGTGTTTCATGAGTTGCATGGTGAAGGGGGGATAGATCACCATGAATTGTATGAAAATATTCAGAGAAAGCTTTTAGGAGATCTTTTTCCAGATCAGAATGTCTTAAAAATATTTTTAAGAAAATTTATCAACAAAGAATCTGCTTATTTTAATTACAATAGATATAGGATTACCCGAAAAGGTGATTATATAGCAAAAAATGTTAGTGATTTTATCGATGCTTTTACTCGTTTATATGTCTATGGACAACAGCTTGATGACGCGATTGTGCTTTTTGAAGAAGAAAAGGATGCTTTAAGCTATTTAGGACAATGGACTTTGGTTCAATTGCACCCAGATGTACCTCCTCAAGAAATTTGGACTTATATCATCCATGAAATGGAGCTTTTTGAGATTCCATTAGAAGCTTTTCAGTATTTGTTCGCTGAAGCGATTCTTCGTTTTAATAAAAATGGATGGCCGGATAAATGTGAGGAGTGTGGTAAAGAAATTAGGCCTCACTTGCGTTCCCTCTTACTTGAGGAGCTTCAGAGATATTCTTTTGAAGAAGATATGATGTCGAGTGGAATTTCTTATCTTCAAACTATTTTTGCGCTAAATGTTCGATTATGGGAATCAAATTTATTTGGGCCAGCAGATTTTCGCCTTTCTAAATCACATTTTTCGGGTGCTTATCTAAGAGGAATCGATTTTTCAAGCGCATTCAAAAATTACGATACTTCTTCATATGGATTTTTATTAATTAATGCATACCTAAGAGAAGCTAATTTCTCTGGGCTAGATTTGAGAAAATTTGATTTTAGTGGAGCAGATTTAAGAGGAGCCATTTTTAGTGGGGCCACTCTTTTACGGTCCCAAGTTTTAAAACAAGGAATTGATCTGAGTATTTTGAAAGTCGATCCCAATTATCCCATCAAAATCATAGAAGATGATCCTCTCTATATAGAGCGCCTCAAACAGTCATTTGAGATCGCTATTTAAAGTTTTTTTACCTTTTTCTTTGACAAGCCTTGATATTCTAAATAAAATTAACCGGCAAAAGACCACATATTGTGAAGGGATTTTGCTATGAGTGAATGGGTAGGGATCGGGCGTCGTGCTCGCCGTTGTTATGGATTTGATGAAGTTGCCTTGGTGCCTGGCCGTTTAACGGTCAATCCTACCGAAGTAGACACCAGCTGGGAAATAGGGGGAATCAAGTTTTCGATTCCTATTCTTGCTTCTGCCATGGATGGAGTGGTGGATGTCAAATTTGCCATTGCCATGGGAAAACTGGGAGGGATTGCGGTCCTTAACCTAGAAGGGGTTCAAACTCGTTACGAAAATCCTGAAGAAGTCTTAAACAAAATTTCTACTGCTAGTCCTGAAGAAGCCACTCAAATTATTCAACACCTCTATGATGAGCCTATTAAAGAAGAACTCATCGCCAAACGAATCAAAGAAATTAAAGCAGCAGGCGTTCCGGCTGTGGTTTCGTCTATACCTCCTAAAGCTATAGCTTATGCCAAAATTGCTGAAGAAGCAGGGGCTGATATCTTTGTGGTTCAATCAACCGTGACCACCGTAGAACATGTTTCAACGGAATATAAGGTTATGGACTTGGCAAAATTTTGTGCGTCAACCAAGATGCCTGTTATTGTGGGAAATACCGTGAGTTATGATGCCACATTAGAATTAATGGATGCCGGGATTAGTGGACTTTTAGTGGGGGTTGGACCTGGAGCGGCTTGCACGAGCCGAGGTGTATTAGGAATTGGAATGCCTCAGGTGACGGCCACAGTTGATTGCGCAGCAGCACGTGATTTTCATTACAAAAAAACAGGCAAGTATATTCCTATCATTACAGATGGGGGGATGAACAAAGGGGGCGAAGTCTGCAAAGCATTTGCAGCAGGAGCTGATGCTACCATGATTGGTTCGGCTTTTGCTAAAGCAGAGGAAGCACCTGGACATGGCTATCACTGGGGAATGGCCACACCGCATGCTAATTTACCTCGCGGTACCCGCATTCAAGTTGGCACAACCGGTTCTTTAGAGCAGATCTTATATGGCCCTGCAGGGGTGGACGATGGTTCTCAAAACTTAGTTGGAGCCCTCCAAACATCAATGGGAAGTTTAGGTGCTAATAATGTTAAAGAGATGCAACTTGTTGATATTATTATTGCCCCTTCAATTCAAACAGAAGGTAAAGTCTTCCAAAAAGCTCAGCGTGTAGGCATGGGTAAATAGATGTCTGATTGGGATCAATACGGTTCGATTGCTGTTTTAGATTTTGGGTCCCAATACTCCCAGCTGATTGCACGCCGTATTCGTGAGAACAATGTTTACTCTCAAATTGTGCCTTACACCATCACGCCTGAAGAACTCAAAAAACTAAATCTTAAAGGGATTATTCTTTCTGGAGGTCCTTCCAATGTGTATGCGGATAACGCACCGCATTGTGATAAGGGAATCTTTGAATTAGGCATTCCTGTTTTAGGGATTTGCTATGGCATGCAGTTGATGGGGCACTTACTTAAGGGTAAGGTTGCCGGAAGTGACCACCGTGAATTTGGCCGTGCGGAATTAATTGTTGATGACACATGTGACTTGTTTAAAGGTTTGCCTGATGCCATTACAGTTTGGATGAGTCATGGCGATAAAGTTGAAACCTTGCCTGAAGGTTTTGCTGTTATGGGCCACACAGATAACGCGCCGATTGCCGCATTAGCAGATCACCAACGTCATTTTTATGGATTGCAATTTCACCCTGAAGTGGTGCACACTCCACTTGGTAACGACATCATCAAAAACTTTGTGATTGAGATTTGCGGTGTGGAACCAAAATGGGACATGGGTTCTTATATTGAAAAAGAAGTGAAGAAGATCAAAGAACAAGTGGGTGATTCGCGTGTGATTTGTGGCCTTTCTGGTGGGGTTGACTCGTCGGTGGCAGCTGTTCTGATTCATAAAGCAATTGGCGATCAGCTCACCTGTATTTTTGTGAACAATGGCTTACTCCGAAAAGGGGAAGCCGAAAAAGTTCAAAGTACTTTTTCAAAACATTTTGGAATTGATTTGCGTTATGTTGAAGCAGAAAAGCGTTTCGTAGATAAATTAAAAGATATTGAAGATCCAGAAAAAAAACGCAAAGTAATCGGCAATGAATTTGTGCGTGTCTTTGAAGAAGAGACAAAGAAAATAGGGAATGCCAGATTTTTAGCACAAGGAACATTGTACCCTGATGTGATTGAATCGGTTTCAGCCAGTGGGGGCCCTTCAGTTGTGATTAAAACCCACCACAATGTAGGTGGCTTGCCCGAAGATATGGAGTTTGAACTCTTAGAACCGTTTCGTGATTTGTTTAAAGATGAAGTCCGCAAAGTGGGCGAAGAACTGAACATGCCCGACGAAATCATTTGGCGCCAACCGTTTCCTGGCCCAGGTTTAGGCATTCGTATTATTGGCGATGTCACCAAAGAACGCCTTGATCTATTACGCGATGCCGATGCCATTGTTTTAGACGAAGTCAAAAAAGCTGGTTTCTACCGCCAAATCTGGCAATCCTTTGCCGTGCTCCTTCCAATCAAAAGTGTTGGGGTAATGGGCGATGAACGAACCTATGAAAATGTCATTGCCTTACGTGCCGTGAACAGCCTTGATGGCATGACCGCAGATTGGGTCCACCTCCCATACGAACTCATGGGCAAAATCTCCAACCGCATCATCAACGAAGTCAAAGGCATCAACCGCGTTGTCTACGACATCTCCTCAAAACCCCCTTCCACGATCGAGTGGGAATAATCTTCCCTTTGTAGAGATTATTCCGCATACTCAAAGGATGAAAACACCTGGCTGGAAAAGAAAAATTGTAAAACTTTACCTTAAAGAGATTTCTTTGTCTGAAGAAACTTCAAAATATCGAGATCAAGAACGATAAACTCTTATAGTTTGTCTTGCCAAAGCTCTTTAAGAAAATCGATAACAGGGAAGACTTTGATTTGGTCTATTTTTAATGGACGAGGTCCGTTAAAAATACCGTAGCACTTAACATTAGTAGGACTTAATTCTTGTTGGATCCGTTTTAGACCCCTGTTGAATTTATTCTCCCATTTTGTTGATCCCTTGCATTCAATGGCAATAAATCCTTTTGGTGTTTCAAATAAAAAATCAACCTCAGTTTTGTCGTAGCTACTCCAAAAATAAAGAGGATAGTCTAATTTGTTATAGGCTAAATAAGCCCGTAGTTCATGGTAAATCAAGGTTTCTAATAAATGGCCGTATTCTTCTTGAGTGGGAGGATAGGGAAGTCTTCCTGATAAAGCTCGTACCACTCCTGGATCAAAAAAGTAAAACTTAGGGTGTCCAATTTGTTTGGTCGATCGTTTTAGCTTCCATGGCTGCAGCCAATGACCTATTAACGTATCTACTAAAATATCAAAGTAAGATTGTACTGTGAGTCTGCCCACTGAAGCTTCACGAGAAATATTAGAAATATTTGTGACTTGTCCATTTTGTCGAGCCGCTATTTCTAAGAAGCGGGCAAAGTCGCCGATATTTCTTGTTAAAGCTTCGTTTTTAATCTCTTCTTGAAGGTAAACTTGAGCATAGGTTTTTAAATATGATTCAGGATCTGAAGCATTAAATGCCATGGGAAGCAAGCCATATTGAATGATCTTAGCGATTTCAAAGTTGTAGTTTACTTCATGAGAAACAAACGGAAAAAACTGACAGAGAAGTGCTCTGCCAGCTAAAAGGTTTGCTCCGCTTTTTTTTAATTTTCGTGCACTGGAGCCACACAATAAAAAATTTAAGCCTTTTTCTTCAATAAGGCGTTGCACTTCATCTAATAAAGCAGGAACTTTTTGTACTTCATCTAAAACAACCCAATCACCTTTAGATAAAGTTTGGAGTTCTTGATATAAGAGATTTGGCTCTTTACTTAATCGCAATGTTTCGTTTGTATCAAGGAAATCATATGAAGTTGCCTCTGGAAAATTTTCTCTGATCCAGGTCGATTTTCCAGTCCCTCTAGGGCCTAGTAATAGAGTTGAGGAGATCGGTTTTTTAAGAATTCTGCTATACATACCATCAATATTACCGTAAAAATGATAATAGTCAATACAAAATTACTATTTATTATGTTGTTTGAAGATCGTTTTTAGTGTAAGTATTTGTAATAAAGTGTCTTATGATTTTTTTCTTATCTGGGTTCTAATTCAGAGTAGGCAGATTACTTACTCTGACCTATAATCTTGACATGGAACATTCCAAATTTGTTCACTTACATAATCATACTGAATACTCACTTTTAGATGGGGCGAGTCGGCTTGGGGCTATGGTTAATAAGGCTAAAGACCTTAAAATGCCGGCGATTGCCATTACTGATCATGGGTCTATGTATGGGGCAATTGATTTTTACCAAAAGGCAACTGCGGCT
>JAJCYG010000106.1 GCA_029263055.1 Actinomycetes bacterium | reverse complement strand
GATTGCATGGAAACATGATGTGCAAGTGATGATTGAAGGCCCAGGTCACGTGCCAATGCACATGATCAAAGAGAACATGGAAAAGCAATTGGAAGAATGCCATGAAGCGCCCTTCTATACTCTCGGACCTTTAACAACTGATATTGCGCCGGGATATGATCACATCACTTCAGGAATTGGAGCGGCCATGATTGGTTGGTTTGGTTGTGCCATGCTCTGCTATGTGACTCCAAAAGAACACTTAGGTTTGCCTAATAAAGAAGATGTTAAAGAAGGTGTGATCACGTATAAGATTGCCGCGCATGCCGCTGACTTAGCTAAAGGTCATCCTGGGGCTCAAATCAGAGATAACGCACTCAGTAAAGCGCGCTTTGAATTCAGATGGCAAGATCAGTTTAATCTTTCATTAGATCCAACCACAGCCATTGAATATCATGATGCCACTCTTCCCCAAGATGGTGCGAAGACAGCTCATTTCTGTTCCATGTGTGGCCCTCATTTTTGCAGCATGAAAATCACTCAAGATGTGCGTGACTATGCCGCCGCACAAGGATTGAGTGAAGAAGAAGCTTTAAAAAAAGGGATGGACGACAAATCCCAAGAATTCAAAAAAAGCGGCGCTGAAATCTACCAAGAAATTTAGTTTTGAATCTGACAGACCAAATCAAACAACACGCCCTTTCCCTCGGCTTTGACTTAGTTGGTATTACCACTGCAGATTCCCTTCCTAAAGAAGAAAAATTTATGGAGCAATGGCTCGACAAAGGGTATGCCGGTAAAATGGAATACTTAAATCGACACGCCCCTAAAAAAGGACATCCTAAAGCGTCATTAGCAGAAGCCAAATCAGTGATTGTGCTAGGTTTTAATTACTACTCTGAAGACCACGAAGAAAACAATCAACCCACACGCGGAAAAATTTCTCGTTATGCACGTGGGGTTGATTATCACGATATTATTCAAACTAAAATCAAAGAACTAGAAAAATTTATTCATGAAAAAACAGAAGCTGAAACGTTGGTGCGCCATTACGTTGATACCGGTCCTCTATTTGAAAAAGCTTTAGCGCAACGTGCTGGCCTTGGTTTTATGGGAAAGAACACTCTTCTTTTAACAAAAGAATTTGGATCATGGATTTTTTTAGCTGAGCTTTTAATTAATAAAGAGCTCGACATTGACACTCCTTTTGTCGGCTCATGCGGTCAATGCCAACTCTGCATCGAAGCCTGCCCCACTGATGCACTCAACGGCGACTACTCCATGGATGCAAGCAAATGCATTAGCTACCTAAACATTGAACTTAAAGGATCCATCCCCGAAGAGATGCGACCTAAAATGGGAAACCTTTTATTTGGTTGTGACATCTGCCAAGAAGTTTGTCCGTACACACGCCGCGCCAAAGTTTCTTCTTTTCACACACAGAGTACGTCTCCATTTAAATCAGGATCGATTGATATTAGAGATTTATTAACCATTGATTCCAACCCTGAATTTAAGGCTCAATTCAAAGAAACACCTCTTCTTCGTCCTAAACGTAAAGGCATTTTACGCAATGCTGCTGTTGTGGCAGGTAACAGCGGTTATAAAGAACTCCTTCCCCTTCTAGAAGATAGAGCAAACGACTCAGAGCCCCTCGTCAGTGAACATGCCCAGTGGGCTCAAAATCAGTTGAAAAAAACCTAATTTCTGCTACTCTTAGACCTTGTCATGCGCTGGTTGATGTTGTTTTGTTACAGCCTATACAGCTTGAGTTTTACACCGTTGTCTTTAACTATTCCGCCGTCTCAACAAACGGATCAAATGGCCCCTATAACCAAGCTAAAATCACCTCCTAAAATATTAAAGAAAAGTCCCTTCACTTATTACAATATTGGCCTCAGTGTGGGCGGAACTAAAATCGCAGGTGCAGCTGTTTTACCTGATAGCAGCACTCAAGCCCATGAAAGTTTTCAATGGCGTGCCGAATTAGGACGCGAAGCCACTGTCGAAGATTTTATTGAGGGCATTCTCACTGTTGTTCGCAAAATAAAAGCAGCCAACAAATCATTAGAACTGAAACGAATTGGTCTGGCTTTTCCTGGGCCAGGTGACTATGACAAAGGGATTTTCTCTCCCATTAATATTCCTCTCCCCGATCAATTCCCCATCAAACAAGTTTTAGAACAAAAGTTAGGCACTCCTGTTGACACCTTGCATGATGGAGCCGCTTCTGTTTTAGGCGAGACCAGCTCACAAGGAACGTTAGCTGGATTAAACGATGCCATGATTGTGATTATCGGTACTGGTATCGGTGGCGGCATCAAGCGCAACGGCAAGCACGACTATGGGAACAACTCTCTTGGCGAACTTGGCTATTCACTTTGGTATGAAAGACCAGAACCAGGGACTGAAGATGAAGAAACTTTTTATCTTTATACTGGAGACCTCTCTTATAAAGACTTCATGAAAAAAATAAAACAAATGACAAAAGCTGAACACAAACCTGTTGAAAAACGTTTAGCAGGCCCGGCTTTGGCAAAAAGGTTTATCCGATACATGCTGACTGAAACAAATATGGCCACAACAAATCAATTTCTTGGAAAACCTGTCACTGAATTGTTAACAAAACTTGAAAAAGAAGATGCTCCTTCAGAAAAACTAGTTTTACAAAAAATTACTGAGGGAGCCAAACAAAACTTTTATGGTTGTTATAAATTTATTGAAATTGTTGGCACAGAATTTGGGATCGCCCTAGCTTCTTATATTGGTTCTCATATTAATGAAGCCTTTGTCCAAAACATTGTCTTAGTCAGTGGTGTTGGTGAAAATTTTGGAAAAGGAATTAAGAATGATCAAGGAGAAGACCTCTGGCTCACCTCTATCCGCCAAGGCCTAGTTCAAAGCTTGATCCAATTTGGCCATCCTTCAGATTTGGCTCAAAAAATTGCCAGAGGAATAATCCGCTCTAAAATGGGGCATGAACGAGAAATCCTCGCTTTTGTCCCTAAGCCAGATCCAACCCCCCTCTCCTCAGAAACCCAACTCGACCACAGCCTTTAATAGCGACAAAACCTTGCTAAACAGTTCAAAAACCTCTATGATACGGGGCATGCAAGCTCAATTAGAAGATCTCGTGTTTCAGAATGGTTTAAGCTCTATCTATGAAAAAGTCATGGAGGGAGAACGCCTCTCTTATGAAGATGGAGTCACACTCTACAAATCCAACAATTTAGCCGCCATTGGTGCCTTAGCCAATATGGTGCGTGAGCGCAAAAATGGCAACACAGCTTATTATGTGCGCAACATGCATATCAACTACACAAATGTTTGTAACAAATTTTGTACCTTCTGCGCATTTCAACGAACACCGATTCAAGAAGGAGCTTATACCTGGGATTTAAAACAAATCGAAGAAAAAGTAAAAGAGTTCATGCATGTTCCCATCAGTGAAATCCATATGGTGGCTGGCATCAATACAAAACTCCCCTACGAATACTATCCTGACCTTTTACGAACCGTAAAACGTTTACGCCCTGAAGTCACAATCAAAGCCTTTACCATGATTGAGATTTATCACATTGCCAAGATATCTAAAAAGCCATTTGATGAAACCATTGCTGAATTGAAAGAAGCCGGTCTAGATGCCCTTCCAGGTGGCGGTGCAGAAATTTTAACTGATCGCGTACACAAAGAAATTTTCCCTAACAAGCAAGGTCCAGATGAATGGTTAGCCATGGCCAAACGTTTACACGAACTAGGTCTTCGCTCAAATGCGACCATGCTTTACGGACACATTGAAACTTTAGAAGAACGAGTGGAACACCTTATAAAACTACGCGAGCTTCAAGACGAAACAGGTGGTTTTTTAGCTTTTATCCCCCTCGCGTTTCACCCAGAAAATACAGGGTTAGCTCATCTACCCTCAACCACAGGGTTTGACGACTTAAAAAATATTGCTGTGTCGCGCCTGCTTTTTGACAACATTGATCACATCAAATCATTTTGGATTATGATCACCCCACGCGTGGCTCAACTCTCTCTCTCTTTTGGAGCCGATGATATGGATGGCACCATTTTAGAAGAAAAGATCACTCATGATGCAGGAGCACGTACTCCTCAGTCACTCACTCAAAAAGAGATGGTCCGCTTAATCAAAGAAGCAGGCCGCGATCCTTTTGAGCGCAACGCCCTCTACCAACCTGTCACCTCAGCCTAATTAACATAATATTGACAACCCGTTGATAGTGTGTTATTAATAAAACATGAGTACTTGCTCTAAGAAACATTCTATGTCTGTAGGTTTTTTGGTGGTTCTTTTGGGAATAAGCCTTTCTCTTCCAATTACTAATACAAGCTATTTTCTTTCTCCTCAGAGTACTTTTACTGATTTGCTTGGTACAGAAGAGATTGCTTCTTTAAGCCGAGAGGAGAAAAAAGCGCTAATATGGCAGTGGCTGGAATTGTGGCGTTCGGAAAGAGAGATTCCTGCACAGAAAGCTTTTCTCATTCGATACTTTGGCTCTAACGAAACTTCCCGTGAATTTATTCAGTTCTTTTACCTTGAAAATGAACAAAGAAAAGTAGAGCTTAAAAGTCTTTTAAATTCAATCTACTGGTCTTCTACAAGAAAAAAAATTGTGCCAAGAACCCAAACCAATGAATTTGTTTTATTGGTCAGTGAGACCATTTTAGAAAGAGGTGAAACAGAAGAGAGAAAAACCGTTCTACGGTTTTTGAAACAAACTAAATTATACAATGCGGTCTTTGGTTTAAATAAGAAAACACTCAATGATTTTAGACGGCAGAAGTTTCAATTGGCACAACAAGCTGTTTTAGCTCTAGAAAATTTACGAAAGAACCTCTCTAAACTGAATCTGGTTTTAGGTGAAAAATCGATTGAGCGAACAGATCTTTTCTCTCTCACAAAATCGATAGAACAAGAACTTCGGCAGCTTCAATTCTTGAGTGAACAAGAATCGCTTTTAGTTGGTTCACATTTCGAAAATATGAATTCAGCAGAAGAGGTTGAAAATTTTGTTCGCCGTAGAATACAACAACAACTCAATCATCAATTAGGATTTTTTATTCCAGACGAAATAGACAGGATCAATCAAATCCAGACTCCATACCTTCGAGCTCAAGCTCTGGTGTCTCTCGTACAAACACTTGCCGCGTTAGGTCAACAGGACCAGACTCCAAAGCACATTAAGGCCATGATTGAACCTGTCAATCAAATCGAGGATTCATACTCTCGAGCTCAAGCTCTGGTGTCTCTCGTACAAACTCTTACCACGTTAGGTCAACAGGACCAGACTCCAAAGCACATTAAGGCCATGATTGAATCTGTCAATCAAATCGAGGAGCGATACCTTCGAGATCCAACTCTTGTGTCTCTCGTACAAACACTTGCCGCATTAGGTCAACAGG
>JAJCYG010000105.1 GCA_029263055.1 Actinomycetes bacterium | reverse complement strand
GAACTCATGTGTGGCGTTGAAGATCCAAACAGGGAGAGACCCAATTATAAAACCAATGACTCCGGGAAGAGCGAGCCTTTTCAATAATGTTTTCGGTTCTTTGATCAGTAAAAAAAGGCCTGCCATGAAAAGAGTGTGGATGTTTAAAAAGTTTGTCCACCAAGCCAAGCCACAAATTAATCCAAACAGAAAAAAGTGAGGGCGTGAAATAGAACTGAAAGGTTGTTTTAAATATTTAGCGGTCATCCAAAAAAGCAAACTTTGAAACACAAAAATAAAGGAGTAGTGGAGTCGTGGATCATGTCCCCATAAAAGTAAATAGGGTGGGGCAATGGTTACCAGTAGAAGTGCAATAAACGCTAGTTTTTTGCTGAAGATTTCTTTGGTCATGAAAAAGAAAAAGATTAAAAAGAACAGGGAAGAAAAAATGCAAAGTAAGCCTGTGGCCAAATCCCAATTAGGTGCAAAGAGTTTAAAGAAGATGGCGCAAAGGTAACCTTCTAAGGTTCCTTGAAAAGCTTGGCCGTAATAAAAGATAGGCCATTCTCCTTGAAGAATGTTCCATGCTTGTAAAGGGATGCCTGCTTGGTCGGTGGTGTAATAAGGGAGTAGCAGCGGAATCCCTCTTAAGAGAGCTCCCACGCAAAGGATGAACGCCAAAATGAAAAAGTCTTTTTTATTTAGATTATCCATAAAGAATGCTTTGGTATAATAAACGAGAATTCAATTTGGTGAAAGTAGGATCTATGAAGAAAAATGTTCCAGGATTTGGATTGATTATTATTGGCACAGAAATTTTGTCTGGAAGCCGTGAGGATGCTCATTTTCAAAAGGCCTTGTCATTGGTGAAGGCTCAAGGGTATGAGATCAAATATTCGCTCGTCATACCTGATGACCCTAAGGTGATTGTGGACCAATTAAAGTGGGCTTTTGCCCGCCCAGAAGCCCTTTTTTGCTATGGAGGCATTGGAGCAACCCCTGATGACTTTACCCGCCAATGTGCGGCTGAGGCAGCAGGTCTTCCGGTTGAGCGTCATCCCGAAGCAGTGGCGGTTCTTGAAGAGATGTTTGGTGAGCGAGCGCATCCGATCCGCGTTCGTATGGCAGAGTTGCCCAAAGATTGTGATCTGATTCCAAACCCTGTGACAAAGGTGGCTGGATTTAGTTTAGATAAGCATCATTTTCTACCTGGTTTTCCTGAAATGGCTGCACCCATGATGGAATGGATTTTGGAAAACTGTTATGAACAGGTAGAGGGAAAAATCACCCTTTCTTTAATGGTTCAAGCGAGTGAAGGGGAAATGGTGCCCATGATGGAAGCGTTTGTGGAGGCCCATCCCGAGCTTTATTTTTTCAGCCTTCCTTTACTCACTCAAAACCAAGAGAAAAAGGTTCGGTTAGGTGTGATTGGTTTAGCTGAAGCAGCTGAAAAAGGGTTTAATGATTTAACGACTGAGTTAGATCAGATGAAAATTAGTTGGCAAAAAGAGAGCTAGTTAGCTGAACCCAAAGAAGTTATGATTTGTTACTCTCTTTTTCTTTTTTGTTTTACGGGTTGACAAAATAGTGTAAATAAGCTATATTGTTTGACTTATGAAATATTTATATAGGTTTTCAGTCGGTTTTCTTAGTTTGTTTCTTGCGTTGACCCTGGTCTTTAATAGCGGGGTTTCTCCCTCTTATATGGCTCCAAAGAGTTTGATGGCTGTACCCTTTCCTTCTGATTCGATTTTAATGAAGCTCAGTCGTTCAGAGGAATACTTTCTTAAATTGCACATTCAATCTTTTTTAGGAGATAGAAGCAGAATCACAAAAAGAGAATTTTTAGATTTATTGATTAAAGATCTCGACCTTTCTTTTGATACAGCACAACAAAGAACACTTTTAGAACGGTTTCAAGAGGGGGAATGGCAGCCACTTCTTTTGGCTATTTATTTGAAGCGAACCTCTCGAACAGATCGGGCGATTCAGATCATAACGCAGCAGATGGTTTTAAAAAATGATACTGAATTAGCTTTTCAAGCGTTTGATTTTTTAACTCATGTTGATTATTCCGTTGCGATCACTGTTTTTGAAACCATTTTAAAAATGCCACGTCTTTCTCCACTTATTAAGGAAAGAGCTTTTCAAAGTGCGGTTACATTGACAAAGCGCTATGTTCCAAAAAAAGAAGAGACTTCAGCTCAAGAAGGTGTTGTTGATCCCTATCTTAAAGCCGTCAAACTTTTTTCTCAATCTGAAACAGCCTTTCCTCATTCTTTTCAAGAACAAGTCGATTGGTTGCGCCATCGACTTGTTCTTAAAGACGAACAAGCTCGTAAAAACACATTGTTTGAAAAGATAAATAGCTTAGATTATGAGAATGAGACTCCCTTAAGAGCACGATTGAGTAAGGCCTTCTTTCGTTCAGAAGTACTGATTTCTTTTGGTGCTACAGAAGAGGCTTTGAGTTTATTGAAAAGTGAACCTTGGGAAACAGCAGATACTATTAAAAAAAGAGGGACTATTTTTAGTTATAGAAATGAAACCATTTTATTTAGTAAAAAAGCGCAATTATTATACCGACTTAATCTCACAGAAGAAGCGAATCAACTTTTAGAAAGTGCCGTTGAGTTTTTAGTTGAAGATGTGATTAATAAAAGTCCGTCTGAATTTCCTTTAGTTTTGTTTTTAGAGACTATAAAGGCTGTTAAAGATGAGGCGGTTAGACGCCATATTTTAGAAAAATTTGAATCAATAAGTCTGTATGGAAAAAGGTCTAGACATTTTAGAAAACGAACTCGTATTGCTCAAGCTTATTGGATAGGTGGGTTTCATGAAGAATCGATTCGTTGGTTTAATCAATCTATAAAAGAGTTTTCAGATTCTAGCTTTACACGGGGAGATCGCGGTGAAGAATTTAAAGCGTATTTCGATTTACTTATTAGTTTACCTTTTCAGACTGAACAAGAAAAAGAAAAAATTATTAACTTAATGGAAACTTTTTTAAATTCTTTAGGTAAAACTGTTCAGGTTTCTGATCGACATGATCGTGAAATTTATTCCTTAACTTTTGAATGTGCGAAAAAAATGCATCAGTTTGCTCCAGAAGAGCGGACTAAGGTGTTAGCTGCCATTTCACCAATATTAAATGGAGATCGTTTTTATGTTGGTGAGGATGTTAAAAAGGGGTTATTAGAGTTTTTGTTAGAGTTAAAAGAAACCGATTTGATTGTTCAATATCTTGTCCAGTCTGATGGTTGGGATAATCAATTTGTTGCGCCCCGGCTTGTTGAGCTTCTTTCTTTAGTTATAGAAGCTTTTGATCAAGAACAGATTGATCAAATTCTTGTTTTGGCTCCGCACCTGCAAACAGAGACTTTCCTCTTTGCTAATAGTCAATATCTCCCTTCCTTAGCGGTTCGCTTATCTGTAGGAAACGACTTTCAAGAACAATTCGAAGCACAGTTGAATCAAATAGGTGATGAGGAGTCTCCAGTCTATGTTAAATGGTCTGAGTATATTCATTACATTCATTATTTAAATAAAATTGGAGAGAAGCAAAAGAGCGAAGCACAATTACTTGATTTTATTTCTTTTATCGATGTTTATTTTACGACTGAGATAAGAGGGTGGAATCGTGATAGAGATTATCCTTATGCTTTAGATCAATTGTTAGGTCTTTTTAAGGTTTTAGATGCGGTCCAAGTTGAAAAATTTAGAGAGCTCATTAGCAATAAGCTTAGCAACCATTTACCAGAATGGCGTATTTTTGAGTTTAATGTGAACGTTTTTAGAAGTGTAGCGGATATGAAGCCATTTTTTAAAGTCTATCAAAAGATTGCTCAGTCTGCACTTGACTCTGAAGATGCTGATTTCATTGATAAAACGATTTGGCTTAATTATTTAACAGGACTGTTTCGATTTAAGGAAGAACCAGAGTTTATTTCTTATTTCACGGAAATTTTTAATGTAATTATGGATAAAACAACTTCTGTTTCTGCTAAAGAATCATATGTTTTTTCTGTTCTCCCTTTTTTAAAAGAATTATCACACCCTCAATCGTTTTCTATTGTCATGCTTATTTTGAATCAAGAAGACCTCTTAAGGAACGTTAAAATGAGAGAGGAGTTGTCCTCTGTCATGAGTGAGTGGGTGAGCCTTTATTCTAAAGAAGGGACGGTCTCTTATGCTCCTCTTTTTCAGTTTGGGCAAACTCCAGTCGATTTACAGCGCCATTTCTTTTTTACAGATGTTGATCAAGCAAAAGTGGTTTTTCCAGAAGAGTCTCTTTTATTTGAGCAATGGGTGAAGAAGGTTTGTGCTATAGCGGGCCTTAAGAGTGATCGCTTTTTGTCATCTCAAAGAATTGAAGGAGCTGTTTTATCTGAGCAAAATAAAACAACATTCTTGTCTGGGGCTGTTCAGGTTTTACCTGAGTTTTTTTATGATAAGGGCCTAAATTTTGTTCGACAACCTCTCTTTTTTATCTCAGATTTAATTGCTCAACATTCTGAGCTTCAAGAACAGTTGGTTGATCTTGTGGTCAGGTA
>JAJCYG010000104.1 GCA_029263055.1 Actinomycetes bacterium | reverse complement strand
GCTCGATAGTTTTAACTACCGTGTGTTTGTAAACAAAGGGGATTCTGAGTGGAATACTTGGATGGCCTCATCTGCCTTGCGTGAAGCATTAGGTACAGCATTAGATGAATTGGATGTCACTTTTGAAGAAATCTTACGCACAAAAGCACCAAAAGCAGGCGGACAGGAAATTGAGATCCGCAGCAATATTGTGCTGATCAATGCGTAAGAACTGTAAGTTGCTTTAATAGAAGTAGTTATCACCTTGAAAGAGGCTGGTTTATAGGGTATAATTATTTTATGAGTCGCTTGCCTTGAAAAAAGAACTGTGGTAATGTTTCAGCTCATTTTTTGAGTAGAGTCGTCATACAAAGGAGACGTTTAATGAGAGTTCTAGTCTGGAAGCGCTTTTTAGCCCTATTTTTAGTCTTAGGACTTCTTTTTTCAAATGGACCGACCTCTTCTTTTAGTCCTTCTCTTTTAACAGAAACCCTTGCACCTGATACCACCAAAAAACAAGTCGAAGCACTTCAAGCTGCTTACCGAAATCAAAAAAGACTTGAAGCTGAAGTGGCAAAAGCACATCAAGCCATTAGTTTAATTAAATCTTCACAGTTTCGCGAACATTCTATTGCAATTAATCCTCAGCATATAGAGGATGCATTTAAGAGTACAAAAGGAAAACATTTCCCTTTTATCCTTTCTACCTTTGTTTCTAGAGAGGGTGTTTTAGAGCCTGCACCTGCAGCAAATTATTTTGAAATAGCAAATCAATTTCTTGTGAATGCAAAGAGTTCTAAAGCAGAAGTGAGAGAAGGTTACCTTGATTTTGCGCGAATCTTTTTTGGAGCAGCCCTTTATTTGTCAAAAGTAGAGGATAAAAATCCTGGCGAGATGTTTTCGGCTGTTGTAAGTGAAATGAACAGTAACGCATTTATTATTGAGATTAATCCTCTCACTAAAGACTTAGAGGAAGAGTTTGCTAATCAGCCTTATTCAGCTGGGGAATATGCTGCCTTGTTAGAATCAGTGATGTTGCCAACATTAGGTTTATATAAATACCAAGGAGACGTGGCTAAGTGGAATGAAAAGTCAGATCGTCCTTCAAATCTGCCCGCTCTCTTAACAATCCTTTCCGAAGCAAAAGAGTCTGCTGATGTGGATGCTGCTCTTAAAAAAATTAAACAAGAATACCAATTACTCGACGCCCAATATGCCTCAATTGATCGAGGTGAAGATCTTGATGCGGCTTCTTCGACCTTTCCTGTATCGAGTGAGACAGTGGTCTATCCTAGAAAAGGAAAAAAAATCTCTGTTCCTGTGAAAGCAGATTTTAACGTTACTGTTTTTATTAAAGACTTGTTTCAGCAGGTTAAAGATCTACCACAGGTCAAAGAAAATGAGCAATACCAGGAAAGGGTGGCTTTTCTTGAAGAAGCAGTCAGTGGAGATGTCCGAGATCAGGATAACCAGATCGCACTTTCAAGAGCAGGATGGGATGTGATTGGACAGGCCATGCTTCTCTTAAATAAATGGGCTGCAGTAAACAGTTTTGGTGGAAAAGGAACTCGTTTTGCTCTAAGAAATTACGAGGGGGGAAGCCGTGTTCCACGTGATAAAGCCAAAGGGAGTTACACTTTAGATGTTTTAGGAAATAAAACCATTATTGAATTAGATGTGGCGACTCACTTAGATATGCAAGAAGCGCTTATTCGCCAGTTTTTGGGTTTAAGACCAAAGGATGAGCTTGACTCGAATATGTATCAAAGTAAGTTACCAGAAACCATTGTCCAAAGTCATATCACAGAAGCTGATCAAACGGAAATTTATAAAGATAAACTTGGTATGACAGAAGATGACTCTGATAAAGGACAAGTTAAACAAGACAGACAAATGAGTCGAGTTCGTTATTTTCGAAATGGAGAAACAAAACCGAGCTTAGAAGTGAGCACTATTCCTGCCAAACCTTTAGTTACCCGTTCAACAGGAGCCCGCGTTCAGTCAGAAAACCCAATTAAAAATTTGTGGCCTGATGGGCATAACAGCTCATTGGTTGATTTTTTTACAAGTGGAATTGCTCTAGATTATTACGAACAAGGTCTTCGTTTTGCCTATGTCTCAAATGGAGATAATTTAGCCGCTGTGCCACAACCAGCAAAAGCAGCCATGTTGGCTGTGAGTGGCCGTACTTTAATGAATGATGTGGCAGAAAAACAAGAAGGGGCTAAAGGAGGTTCTCTTATCTCTTTTGTGGATGGGGTGCCAACTAAAGTTTCTGATTTTACAGATGTGACAACCCGTGGCACAGGTGCGAATCAAAAGGTGCTCATGGAAGGTTGGGAAATGCCTGCCAAGTATATGGAAGTGGTTGACGAAGTGGTTAAAGATTTTGTCAAAAGAACAACCAACAAAGGTACGAAGGCAATTGATTATGATGCTTTAATGGAATATCTAAATAATGAGAATTTTCAAGTCTTTGCAGAAGACTTGTTAGGAACTAAAGGGCTACAAAAACTTTTAGTTTCTAAAAGTAATTTATCCGTAATATTGGCAGATGCTGATTTTATGGAAATAGCAGTGCTGTTACTTGAAAAGTATCCAGAGTTAAAAAGAGTGCCTCAAAATGAAAAAGAAGCCATGGTCTTTTTATTGCACTCAGAATTTCATACAAAAGCACAAAAAGCGCTTCGCAGTAAAACCTCTGATTTTTTGAAAAAGTACGGGCTGACAGTTCTCTCTGTTCGGACAGCAAATATCAAACAAGGAACCTTAACCTCTAAGTTTAAACTCTTTAACACAGCAAATTACCTCTTTAATATTAAAAAATTATTAGCTGTTTATGGGATTGATTGGTCAGACTATGAAGCTGCTGTTAAAGCTGCTCGAGGCGGAGAGCGTGACGCGTTAGAAAAAATCCGTTGGCTCATCAAAAATAAATACATCACTGCTTTTGAAGGGGATAAAACATTTGGGGCAACAGGCAACCCTGTTTTTGAAGATGTGATTCAAGTGAATCAATTAGCTGGTGGAGTCACTTCTGTGGTGCCCAATGATCAAACCCTTTATGTCGAAGTCCCCAATGGTTTTAAAGAGGGTGAAGAAGCTCTGTTTCAACCGTTAAAGTCAAATGTGGCGACGTTTAGGCGAGATCTAGAATTTTTGAAGGTACTTCTTGAAGCCAATATGTCAACCACTCCCTTAGTCGATTGTGTTTGTCCTGAAACAAGAAGAACAGATCTCGACTTTTTAGCTGAATTTGGAGAGTTTACAGGGCGAACTAAAGACTGGAACAATGATTCTTCTGAAAAACCTGATAAGCATTTAATGCATAAAGATTTTGAGGGTTATAGAGGAGACTCTAATGAAAAGACATTGGGCGAGGCTATTAAGAAGGCAGAACAAAACTTTATTCGTCATCAAAAGGAATTAGTTCTAACACAAAAAGTCTTAGGTCAATTTGAGATGGGGGCATTAAAACAGATAGTCGATAGAAAGAAAAACACGGCTATTGTGATCATGGCGACTCAAGTAGTCGAAGGTGAAGATGTTCCTTCTGTTTTTCAAAAATATACAAGTCGAGCAGGCCGTGAGTATAAGCCTCTTTTTTCAAAACTTGTTTCTGCTCTAAAAATTAATGGACTTGATGGTGAAAACAATACGGTTTATGTGTTGATTCCTAAAGGTATAAACAGAGCAAAAGTAGAAGAAGAGGTTGGTGAAATTAAAGCGCAGTTTGGACTAAAAATAGAGCTTAT
>JAJCYG010000103.1 GCA_029263055.1 Actinomycetes bacterium | reverse complement strand
AAGATTTAAACGAAGTTGGTTTAGGTGGCGGTGGTTTAGAAGAGCAATATCACGACGTCACCGCTGACGGAAATACTGTGATTAATTATGTTACCAGCCAACCTATTATAGATGACTTTCTTTCTGATACTCAAGTCGGAGGGTTGATGGGGTCTGTTTTAGATATTCAATTAGCAAGTGGAGCCACGGTTGATTTTACGGGTGGTAAAGGGGCTTTTGTCCGTGTTCCGTTTAATCCAGATGATATTCTTTTTGGTCTTGGCATTGATCAAGTCAAATTATTTCACCGAGATGGTTTGGGTAATATTACCGATATCACCACCTTTGTGAACAACGTCCCTGGCAACTACTATGTAGAAGGATTCACTACCTCCTTCTCCGAGTTTGGCGTAGGGGTTAATCCTGAGCCTGCCACCTTATTTCTCCTGGGCTCGGCCCTCTTTGGCCTCCCTTTCTGGCGCAGAAAAAAAACCGTATAATATGTTAAACTACTCCTATGCACTTTGAAACAGTCCTAAAACATTTATTAGAGCTCTTTAAAGAGAAAGAAGTTGAGTATGCTCTCATTGGCGGAGTGGGTCTGGGATTGCTTGGTATACAAAGAGCTACGGTAGATCTAGATTTTATGATTTTAATAAAGGATATAGGATTGGTTGATAAATATATGTTGTCTCATGGTTATTCTTGTTTAGTTAAAAATGATGAGTTTGGAAGTTACCTATCTAAAAATCCCATACTTGGTCGAGTTGATTTTATGTTTGCTAACACAGGGATGGGACAAAAAATGTTGAAGCGTTCTTTGCTAAAAACTTATTCAGACGAACTAAGCCAAGTGGCTGTTCTTCAGCCTGAAGATATAATAGGGCTAAAATTATTAGCACTGACCAACAATAAAAAAAGATTTGGTAAAGATGCTCTTGATATTAAAGAGATTTTTCGTGTATATGGAAAAAAGTTAGATTTAGAACTCGTTTTGGAATATGCTAAAATATATAGTAAAGAAAAAGAGATTCAGGAATTTATAAGAGATGAAATTAACTAAAGAAGAAAAAGAAGAAATGTTGCAATGGGCTCATAGCGATTCTTTAAAAAAGGGTGCCCAAGAAATGGATGAAGCAATTGCTAAATTGCCGAAACTAACTCCATTGCAATATATTCGTTGGCTAGACGAGTACCAGCGTGCTTTTGGCCAATTTCCTATTTCCCATGAACCCCCTACCTATTATTCAATGCCTAAACAGTAGAAGTCCCTTAAAATGCGAGAGATTCGGGTTATAAGTGCTTTCTAGCCTTACATTGCCCATCTTTTTCTTGTACTCAAAACCCTGTTTTGTTATAACTTTCCAGCACAAGAGTTTATTCCCCGATAGCTCAATTGGTAGAGTAGGTGACTGTTACATTGATTAGCAGCCCATGGTGGAAACACCACGGTGAAGAAGCAGGCTAATTCAGGGAAACCTAAAGTCCTAAAAAAGGACAAAGGCAATCCTGAGCTATCCCACAATTAAAATATATTGTGGGAGAGTGCAGAGACTTTATACCTGCTACCCTAACGGTTTTTAGCCAAAAGCTAAAAATGAAGAGGGTAAAGAGAAAGTCCGACTCTTCACGAAAGTGGAGTCAGATCGTAATCACTTGGTTCCTGGTTCGAGCCCAGGTCGGGGAGAATATGGGCGTCAGAGCGTAAAGTTCTGACGCCCTTTTTGTTTGATATTATACCTTTTTAGTTTATCGTTAGTTTGTGAACTTATAGACACTCTGATGTTTACCCGATAAAATGGAAGAAAAGTTTAGAATGTTATTAATGCAAAAAAGTAATTATGAAAGACTCATGATCGGTTTTTCTATGCTCTCATCAGGAAAAAAGTTTGTTGAAGAGTCTATAATTTGGAAGAACCCTGACATTACCCCCAAAGAATTGAAAAATCAAGTATTCCTCAGATTTTATAAACATGATTTGTCGGAAAAACTAATCAATCAAGTTCTGCGCGATGATGTGGATCACTTCTAGAAGTGACTTCATCCGCGCAATGATCGACCGTGATTTCCTCTTGAAGAAAAAACTTCATAATCTTGTAATATCATGTTAATTAACATCTTATGACGTATATGCTATAATAATAATGATGAAGCAGTTAATTTTACGGATTTTTTTATCGGCTCTTTTGATTTTGGGAGAGTGCAAAACGGGAATGTTTGAGTACAAACATTTAGCCCCTTCAACCATGTTGCATTTTCAAGATGAGGTATCAGATGATGATGTTCCAGCCTTTGACATTGAACCAGAACTTTTTTCCCGAAGAGTCGTCCGTTCTGCCGGCCTCACAAAATATTTATGGATTGGACTTGTCATGGTTCCAATTTTATTGGCTTCTGGATGCAGCAGTGCTTTTCAAAACAGAGGGGTAAGAGACCAAAGATTAATCAAAGCCTTGGACGATTCTAATGAGGATGTGCGCGATGGAGCCGCAGCTGCATTGGGTAAAATCGGTCCGAAAGCATCGTCTGCTGTTCCAGCCTTGATTAAAGCCTTGGGCGATTCTGATGCGTATGTGCGCAATGGAGCTGCAATTGCTTTGAAATCAATGGGAATTGAAATAGAAATAGAAATTTTAAATAATCCTAATAAATTGAATCAATTATTATTAACAAAATATTTGAAGTATTTAGATAAGGATATGTTGTTTGACTCAATATTAAAAGCTGATATATCGATTGTAAAATCAATTTTACTTAAAATTATAACAACTTTAAACAAAGAGGAAGTGTATCTTCTTTCTCTTAAGGCAAGGGAGAGCTTGGCTCTTTTAACAGGAGAAAACTTAAATCCTGAAGAATTGGAACTTAAAGAAAGATATCAGTTCATTCTTCAGCAATTGGGGACTTTGCCTTTTTCTAATATTGATCCTCAAGAACCCCCCGTATACTCAGATTTTGATCAATTCCATTTTGAGTACCAAAATGGTACCCGAGGAGTCTTGCCTAATTTAATCTCGCAAATGGCGGATACGGTTCAATCTGATGAAAGAAGATTAAAAGCTAAACAGTTATTTGCTCAGTTACATGAAACAGGTATCTTGATGAATCTTGTTTCGATTAAAGGTTCTCGTCAATCCAGAGACTTGGGATTTTATTTGAACGGCGGGAAGAACTCTGCTACAGGAGAAATTGATTGGAGTTTTTCATTTATGGCTGTTCCTGAAAAGCCCGGGGAATGGAATGCCAAGCAAGCAGTGGGGCTCTTTCGCCTTCCCAAAAAAATTACGTTGGATCCCTTGCTTCTATTTTTACACGAATCAAGGATAGGTTTGATTTTTAACCATATCCTTTATGGGGAAAAGCTTTCAGACCAAGATATTGCCCGTTTTAATCAATATCCCGGAGCCAAGTCTTTTCTTTCTATGCTCTTTTTATACGACCCGCCGACTTGGGCCCGGAAAGTGACGGTTTCACAAAGAGTGTATCTGTTTTTAGAGACGATGTTGCCATTAGATCCTGAATTTGCATTGCAATGGACTCAGTTTCGTCTGAGTGAAAATGAAAAACATCCTGCATTAAATAAGTCGCTTTATTCATATGATTCTGATAAGGCAAGAAAGTTTACAGAAAAATTGATTGTTTGGTTTTCTAAAAATCCAACCAAACTAACTTCATCTATTTCATTTTACCGATTTAAAGAAGTTTTTAGATTGTATCGACAAAATGAATTGGCAGATGAAAAGTTCATAAAAATAATTAAAGAGTTGGAAAAGAAAATTGCAGAAGAAGAAAAACAGAGAAACAAAAAAGTTATAAAGGTTAGTGCTCTCCTATTTGATTCCGCCTCTGAAACTGTGAACCGGGGAGTTTCATTTATTGGCGGAGAGAGGAGATGGAGCGCTAATGCCCTTTTTTCAAACGCACTTTCATTGGGCCCTGGTTTGAATTGGGGCGGCTTAATTCAGACCAGCTTAAGCTTTGTTCGCATTCCAGAACTTTTCTTCGTCTTTATGGTCGTTGGAATTGGTTTTGGTTTGAGCTGGGCGTTACTTAGTTTGACGGCCATCTTCTTCATTTTAAGTTGGAGCCGGTCATCTGAAATAATTAGAGGCGGTTATGAAGCAAAAAGAATTCTTACGGAACTTATTTTTCCCACTCCACGTTTGGTGCCGATCAAACCGGCATTGCCCTCTTTTGATTTTTCCCCTTCTCCACTCAGTGTTGAAAGAGCGCTTTAGACTCGAATACCTCCTTTCTGAGTCATTTTGACTCATATATTGTCTAAATCTAGCTAAAAGCGCCAAAATGTCCCGCTCTTGTCTTAAACGACTATTTTCTCTCTTAAGCCGCTCTAACTCTGAACCATTCGTAGCTTTGTTACCCGCACCAGGAAAAACTTTAGCTCCATCATTATCGGATTGATCACGCCAACGATACAAATGATGAACGCCAATATCTAAATCTCTGGCCACTTCCGTAATCGGCTTGCCAGACTCATGCGATAAACGAACGGCTTCTAGTTTAAACTCTCGGCTAAAACGCTTTCTATCCTTCTTGCTCACAGGACACCTCCTCAGGCATTATACTATTTAAGGTGTCCATTTTATCGGGTAAAGATCACCTTTACGCACGAATGTCTGCAGCTTGTCGTGAATAAAATCCATTGCCCACTGCTGATTTTTCTTCGTGGGCTTTGGAAGTGCAACACGACTGTTGGCTTTAAACTTTTTACGTTTTCGGGCTCTTATCGTCAGACCCTCCTCTTTGTAAATTCGTTCTACCCGTTTGTGATTAATCATCATTCCTTCTCTTTTCAATATTTTGTGGAACATCCAGGCGCCGAAGCGCCGATGCTTGGAAGCCAACTCTTTTGGCCTTTTCTCATAGCGCAGGAGCTGAGGTGCAGAGGCCTTTAGCTACAGTAGTAATAGGCGGGCTTATTTCTGCAACACTTTTAACGTTGTTGGTACTCCCTGTGCTTTACGCTTTATTTGAAAAGCGCCACTTGGATC
>JAJCYG010000102.1 GCA_029263055.1 Actinomycetes bacterium | reverse complement strand
TCCTTCATACAATCTTTCGGATTTTGTCTAGATTTAGGCCGGTTCATTTAAGAGATATCTTTTTATTTCTTATTTCCTATGGAACAATCTTGATGTGTTTTGCTTTGCTTTATGGTTGCTTGGATGAATATATGGTTTCTTTGGGGGGTGTTCTTTTTTCGTATGATAACAGCCCTTTAAGCGGAGTGGATTATTTTTATTATAGTGGCGGCGTCATGACTTTACTGGGTTTTGGAGATATCATTCCTGTCCATACACTGACAAAATTACTGACAATTTTTGAAGCAGCATTTGGACAAATTCTTTTGCTTTTATCTTTAGGGTCTGTTACCGCTGCATTAATCAATAGTTCTTTAAGGAAATAATTTTTTTAGAAACGGATCTTATTAATTTCCCATTTCATAAATTTACAATGTTCTAAAGCATCCCCGCAGCTATTGCAGGCATGTTTAAGTTTTCCGGTTTTAAAGAATTGGTCTACTGCTGAAGTACAATCCGGACAGGTGGTGACCTCCTGTGAGCGGTATGTATGAACTTCAATATCTCCATCAGGATTTTCTGTTTCAACCCATGTTGTTTTACATTTAGCGCACATGATGGCATTTTCTGAAATAGAAGAAACTTCTTTTTTTGAAATACTGGTTGTCTGGCAACCAAGAAATAGAGAGGAACATATTAGTAATGATATAACTAAGTTCATTTTCTTGAACATTTTAGGCCTCCAAAAGCTATAACAAAGTATAACATTTCTTGCGCTTTTGGAGGCCTATTTTTTTAGCTAAGAATAACTTTTATTCTTTATCTTGTCCTGTTATCCATCTGAAAGGTGCCATCAAACCATCAAATAGGTCCCGAACACCCTTTTCCAAATCAAGCTTACCTAATTGATGCCCTGCTTCCTTTGCATTTTTACGAAGGCGTTCTCCAGCAAGGCGATTAGGCTCTGCCATAGCTTGAGAACTGAATACAGCAAGAACTAGAATAAGGAATAGTAGTTTTAGTTTCATAATATCCTCCTATTATTATTTTACCTTATTTTAGATTAGGTGGAGGCAGTAATGGCAAGTCTCTCTTAATAAGAGGCTTGCATTAAAAATCCCTGATCAGGTAGTTCCATGCATTTTACAGAAAGTGAATCATTAGTTGTTAGCTCTGATACCCATCTTAACGTCAACAGGACGGGGATCAGATATTATGGTTCCAATGGCAATATCTTCATTTGGCGAATGTGTATGGTGTTTATAACTGTTTTTATTGTGTCGGTACTTTTTACAGCCTTACTCAAGAAGTAAGACTGAAGAAAACAATAGAAAAGTAGAAGGTCTATACGGCAATAGAATGCTCAGCTATTCTCTTTATTTTGGGCGGCAGAAACAGCTGTAAGCTGCGCCTCCTGTTATAGGGGTGACTCCACCGCTAATATTACTAAGTTCTTCTTCAGTCAGTGGAATTCCTTCTAGTTTGTTTCTTTCATGTAGTACGTTGATCAGTTCTTCTTTGGTAAAGTCGAGTCCTGATTCAGATGCTAGTTTAGATGCCTCATCTATACTTTTTCCAGACATCTTACCTTTAAAATCAGACTCACTGAAAAGAGATGGAGCAAATGGAAAAAGAAGACAGCCATTCCTTATAATGGTGACTTACAGAATTATACATCAACCAAGTGGTGGAATTAAAAAGGGCGTAATGTGATTTTATCGACTAGATTTTTTGCTCTGGCGCTTAAAAATTCTGCTTAAAATGACAAGTGTTAGCAACACATAAATTGTCCGGTTTTGGTAGCACATAATGTGTCCGCTTTTTGAGGCTTTATATTTAGCCTTATTGCTGCGGCAGACTTACGCAGCAATGTGTTCAACCAGTTCTCCTTTAGAGTTATAAACAGCCAACTTCCTAGGTCCATGAAAGAGAGCGAGTTTTCCATTGGAGTATTGGTGGACTTTGACAGTTGCTTTAACATAATGGCATCGGTATTGATCGGCAGGGATCTGTAAAATTAATCTTTCAAATCGGACGCAGTTGTCATTGCCTACCTTGCGCTGAAATTGCTCACAGAGTATTTCCTCTATAGGATTTCCACCCCAGGGGATAAAGGCGGAGCCTTTTTCCATGGGGCGTTGTTTAAACTCGTTATTGAAACGGGACAAATAAACATCATCTAGATATTGATTCGCCGTTTTCATATCAGAGATCCCTGCCTTGGCCAACTCTTTGGGCAACCTCTCTTGATGTGTGCTAAACATCCGTTCACTTCTCCCTCTGGCTTGAGGGGAATAAGCCGGGATCATTTCAACACCCAACTGTTTCATAGCTCTGCCTACCTGAGTAAGGTTGACTTTATCGACTTTTCCTCCAGCCTCAGGAGTGTTCCAATAGTGAGAACCTCGGTCAGTGTAGAGAGAACTAAATAACCCTTTTTTAGCGATGACTTATTTAAGTCCTTCAAAACTACTCTGAGTCCCTTCTTCATCAACAAAGCGCATGTCATATTGTTCATGGGTGCTTCCATCTTGATGGATCATCATCCCTGGGTAAGGAGATCGTTCTCTGCGCTTCCTATGAGCTCCTCTTTTAGGAGCTTTAGAGACTGCTTTGTTTGCTTGAAGACTGTTCTTCACCCACGTATAGCCGCGCTTTCCTTCATGGTCTGATCTGTACCAGCTATAGAAGTGTTTTACATTCCAGCCCTCATATTCCCTCTCGTAGAGATCGACCACCTTCATCACCTCATCCATTGAGGCTCTACGATGGGATACTTGGCATAAACGCTTATCAACCAAGGTGTTAAGTCCAGAACCGTTATAACTAACGATATAGCGTCGAAACGTTCTATCACAAACCCCTAATAACCTAGCTGCTTCTTGCTGAGATATTTGCCCCTTCTGCCAACCTTCATATGTTTCTTCAAATCTTCTCATCCGAGTCTCCTGTAACCACTCTGTCCGTCTCATTATAGACCTCCTAAAAAGGCCATATCATAATCCGGACAGATCATGTGCTACAACACCGGACAGTTTACGCGCTACTAACATGCTTAAAATGACAAGATGACATTAAATTGAAAATTTTGTACATTTAAAGATATTTTTTCTATCTATCTTAATACCTTCTATCCAAGCCAAATGGGGATTCTTATATGAATCGTTTAATTTCGAACAGTACAAAATGGTCCGTTGGATTGTTTTCTTTTTTCTTTTTGGTTCAGGGAGTCTTTTCTTCTGAACTTTATGCTGATTCTTCTGCAGAGGTTTTGGTGAATATACTTTTGCGTAAAGGGGTTCTGACCCAAGAAGAAGCGGTTG
>JAJCYG010000101.1 GCA_029263055.1 Actinomycetes bacterium | reverse complement strand
AGCTGCTGCTATGGCCTTAAAAGGGATATTGGGGTCGATTAAAATGGAGCCAGTAACAGATCAAAATACTGATCCTTATTACTTAATGAAGAGATCCTTCGCTACTGCTAAGGATGACACATCTCTGGAGTTTAAGCCTTACTACGTAGCGCATACCAAAATTCAAACCCTTGCGCTTCTGGATGAGAGGCACAAGGGTGCGAATTGGTACAGTTGGCGGAGGGGGTGGGATTTGAACCCACGAGACCCTTACGGGCCTACTAGTTTTCGAGACTAGCGCGTTCAGCCGGACTCTGCCACCCCTCCTAAAGAGTGCTTGCTTTGTAAAAGAGTTCACAGCATAACATTAAGACTTTGACCTGACAACTAACGATCCTGGAAAGTTGTACCAATTTAAGTTAATCCTTGCCACTGATTGTCTTATCCGTTATGATAACGTTTTCATTGAGAGGGTTTATGAGCGCAAATATTAAAGAGATTGCTGAAAAAACAGGGTTGTCGATTTCGACGATTTCGCGTGCTTTGCGTTCGCAAACAGCCCATTTGGTAAAACCTGAAACCCAGCGCCTTATTCAATCTGTTGTGAAAAAAGAAGGGTATGTGCCGCAACGGGCAGCCATTAATTTAGTTAAAAAGCGAACCGGTATTGTTGGTTTAGCCATTCCTTATTTTATTCCACACATTGCCAACAATGACTATTTCGGCATGGTGATATCGGGTGTGATGAGTGCTATTGCAGAGAGCGAGTTTGAACTCAAATTTATTATTCTTCCTGAAGGCGATTTAAATCAAAACCAAATTCATTTGATTGAAAGTAAACAGATGGATGGATTGGTTGTGGCAGGGTGGCCTACAATTAATCAGTTTGAAGAAATTTTAGAATCAAAGATGCCGCTTGTGGTCATTAATGACTTTGATGCCAATGTGCCGAACCATTTTGTTTATGCTGATCATTTTCATGGTGGGTATTTAGCTGGAAAACATTTTATGGATTTAGGTTATGAAACCATTGCTGTGACAAGTGCAGATCCTGAATGGTTTCCTGATATGGAGCAGCGTCTGGAAGGCTTTAAAAAAGCATTAACAGAAGCCCATTTTCCTATGCAAAATTTTTCTATGATTCCTGCCGGTGTTAGCGAGGAGAGTGGGTATGAGGCGATTAAGCAGCAGCTCTCTCAAGGTGGGCTTCCACGAGCGATCTTTTTTCAGAATGATATTTCTGCAATTGGGGCGTTAAAAGCGATTCGAGAAAAAGGGGTTTCTTGTCCTGAAGATGTGGCTGTAATGGGCTATGACAACATTCGTTTAGGAAGTTATACCACGCCAAGTTTAAGTACGATTGAGCAACCTGTTTTTGAAATGGCTCAAGAGGCCGCTAAAATTTTAACAAAGTTTATTGATTCTTCTGAAGCATCTGTGATCGTGAAAAAGCACCCTGTAAAATTAGTGGTTCGTGAGTCGTGTGGAGGTAAAAGAGTTTGATGAAAGCTCTTTATATGTGTGATGAATTTTATTTGGCGTACAGTTGTTGTTTTAGTTTTTAGTCTTTCCTTCTCTTCTTTAGGCTCTTTTCAGAAGCTCCCCGAGATTTTTCTATTAAGTGTCAAAACCATCTTTGTTGACTATCGAAATGATGAGCCTTTTTTACATCGGCTTCACACCTATGTAGAAATGTCACTTGTTGAGATCTTAAGAGAATTTTCCCTCTATAAAGAACCGATCTCGCTTGTTAAGAATTGGCCTAAGATTAGGGAAATCATTAAAGGAAACATTCCTGCTACTCCCACAGGCATTGAGTTGTTACCTACCACTGAGTGTAATTTAAATTGTGGTCATTGCCGCTCTGGGTCTCGAAAAGAATTTATTGCCGATCGTTCGACTTATTCTGAAGTGGAGATGGAGCGTTATGTTGGCGAGTTACTAGAGCAAGGTGTAAAAGAATTTCGGATTTCAGGTATTACGGGTGATCCTTTAATGAAGCTGAGTAAAGAGGCGACACTTTTAGCGGCAAAAAAAGTTTTAAAGTTTAAGCACGATCATTTCGATTCTTCATTTCAATTAGGGTTGGTGACCAATGGAGTCAACCTGGATGAAGAAGCGCGTCAGGTATTTGTTTATGGTGATTATGTTCAGGTGAGTTTAGACGGTGTTTCAGAAGCAGACTTTAGAGACCTTAAAAAGCGCCCTGCATTTGAAGAGGTGATGGAAAATATAAATCAATTAGCTCGTTTAAAAGAGGAGCTTAATACGAATGTGACCTTGCGTGTTAGTTTTCTGATTCGAGATTTTCCACGACGCTATTTGGATAACGTCATTCGTCAATTAAAGGGTTTGGGCGTGGATCAGGTTGTCTTTAAAATGGCTTGGGGCGATTTAAATAAAGGGTATGTCTTTAGTTTTGAAGAGCTCTTAGAAACGTATGCTTATTTAGCTCAACTTCAAAATAAATATGTTGAACCAGGTGATTCATTTGATGTGATTATTGCTGATACTCCTGAAGAGGTGGGTGAAATTAACAAAGATAAAGGACTTCGCTCAGAAGTGCACCAATGTTATTACGCACGTCTGCGTGCAACCCTTTCTGAAAAAGGGGAATTGGTTTCTTGTTGCCATAAAAAACAAAATGGACTTCCTGTTTTAGGAGATGCAAAAAAAGATTCTATACCGGCTGTTTGGCAGAGTGCTGCTTTTCAGGAAAAATTAAAATCAATTGATCCAGCTAAAGATTGTTCGAGTTGTTTTCGTTCTGCACATCGGTTAAATCAGTTGGTTGATTTTTTGGTTCACATGTCAAAACGCTTTCCTGGTTTTTTGGACTGGTTTGAGACAGCCTACATCCGTGTGGGTCAGAACCGGTATGAGGCGCATCATTTACTTGGGTTAAATCAATTAGGGGGACCTCCGGTTGTGTTTCCGATAAGTGACGCTCCCTTATTAAAAGGCTGGCACCGTTTAGAGCATCTCGATCCTGTGGTTCGCCTCTCAGCACCATTTTATTCCCACATAGATTCTGTAAACTCTTCTTTATAAGCAACTTTTAGATTCTTTGATCCAAAAACAGATAAAATACAAACGTTTTCATTTTTTTGTAGACAGATGTTTAGAAATAATTTAAAGTAACTCCAATTCCCTATAGAAATAAAGGGACAGATTTTTAATAAATAATGAAAACGTTTGCATTTAGGAGGTACAGATGCGCACCCTGTTTTATTTGATGATGATTGGTTTACTGGTTTGCTTGGCCCCTTGTTTGTCGGCTCAAGCAGAAATTGATTCTGCCTTGGATGATATTGGCGCAAATGCTCAGGCTGAAGTTGATGGTATTGCAGCTGAGGCAAGTCAAATTGAAAGCGCGCTAGATGCGGGTGCGGTGGACCCAGATAAAGCTGAAGAGAGGTTAGAAGAATTAAGATGGAGGTTGGGCTATTTGAAAACTTACTATTCTCCACTTGATACAGATAAGGCTTATAAAAAGTTAAAAAAACTAAGAAAAAGAGTTTCAGAAGTTCGAGAGAAAGGAAATCCAAAAGCAAAAAAAGCATTACGTGCTTTGTTTGGAAGAGATAAATCCAAAAGAAAAACAGGAAATGGTAGTAAAGATGATAAGGAGAGTGGCGTGGTGGATCCTTCTAATGGAGATACAAATCAAGGAGACAAAAAAGCAACTAAAAGGGCATCGTCGAATCAACATGTCAAAAAAAGGGCAAAGAGTGGCAAAGACAAAAAAGGTGTGACCGTTGATTCGGCGACTGCTTCTTTAGTTAATAATAATCTTTTTAGCGATCAGCTCTTTGAAAATGCAAACGTCGATTTTTTAGAATTAGTGACTGGCAGTTCAGAACCTACAGTTATTTTTCATTCTGTGACTTTTGTTGGTACAGAAGGTATTGATTTACTCTATTTCGGAAACAGCGATCTGGATCTTTTTGATATGACAGATTTTCCACCACCAGGGGCTTCAGACAATACCTCTTTGGCTGATGCGGGTGCAGCTCTTGCTGAAGCAGAGGCAGATCGTCTTGAATCAATGGGCGATCTGGGCTCAAGTGATCGTTGTGCTAATCCAGATGGGATGGTCTCTCCGATTATCACCAATATGTTTTCGTTTGGTTCTTATGGCACTGATCGAGGAGAAGGTTCCATTGTTTTTGATCAAACCCATTGCCGATATTACCCGGCATTATCTGGAATGGGGGCTAATTCTTTAGGACCAGTGGGTGTGAATACCGAAGCTCAGTTCCAGTCATTTTTACAGCAAACAGGCTTCAATACTTTAAATCAAACGCAACAGCAAACCATTCGTAATGTTTGGCAAGACGCGGTTAACCGGGCCAATGCTGCGAACCAAAACCTTTAATGAGAGAGGATGTTCATCCATGAAGGCGTATTCATTTTTAACTTTATTATTTTTGTTTATTTTTGTCTCTTCTGCTTCTGCAGAAAAAAACAAAAAGTGGTATGAGAAATTAATTGACCTCATTGACTACCGTTTGGAATATCAATTTGAATATAACGACAATGTTTTTTTAACACCTAATAATGAAGAAGACGATGTGATTCACCGTGTGAACCAAGAAATAGAGTTTGAGCATTCAGGCGAGGATCTTTATACCAATGTCTTGTTTCGAAATCGTTTGCCTTACTATCAAGATCAAGATGAATTGATCCCTTCTTATTTAGTGGAGGCTCGTGCTTCTTATACGGGAATCGAAAACCTTTCTCTTGGGGTCTCGAATATTTTTCAAAAAGTTGATGAAACTGATGTGGCTCGAGGGGGTGGAGACCAAGTGTTGAGTTTGGGCTACATCTATAACCAGCTTCAAACCGGGGCTCAGTATGATATTAATGATCGTAATAGTGTCGAGATCAATTGGGCATTTGATACGTTTGATTATGACCGAAGTAGTGTTGATTTTTTTATTGATCGAGATGTTCATGACATTGAAGCGCGTTGGAACTTTCAGTGGGCCACTCCTTTAGAAACCTATTTAGGTTACCGTTTTCGTGATGTTGCTTTTGATCAATTCAGTAATAAAGATTCAGAAAGTAATCTCTTGTTTACTGGGTTTAAAACCTATTGTTTGCCAGGAGTGACGCTTTACGGTGAAGTGGGGTATGAAGATCGCGAGTTTATTAATAACCGTGACACTGTGGGAACATTTCTCGGTGTTCCAATTATGGGAACAAGTCGTCGTGATCATGAAAACGTGAACTATCGCATTGGAATCGAGACAAATCTCTCTCGCTACAATCGAATCTATGCTTATTTTGATAATCGTTTGTATGAGTCGTCTCGTTCAGAGTTTACCCACTACGAAGGAAAAACGGTTGGAGCAGGCCTACGCCACTTTCTGTCTAAAAAAACCATTCTCTTTTTTGATTTTTATGCCCAACGCCAAGAGTTTGATTCGAAAGACAATGTGATCTCTCTGTTTGGTGGGGGAAATGCAGAGACGGACTTTTACACCTACAGCACCACACTTCGCCGTCTTATTAATAAAAAAATTAGTTGTGATGTGAATTATATTTACTCTCAAAGAAACACAGACTTTTTGGGAGAAGATAATGAAAACCACCGTTTCTTATTTGGTGTGAAAGCTTATTTCTAATTTTAATCAGTGAGGATTTTATGAAAAAATTAATGATTGTTTTAACCTTTTTATTTTTAACCACCTCTTCTTGGGCTGAGCCAGCTTGGCCTAAGTTACAACAGGGAGAGTTTGCAAATAAATTAGTGCGCCAACTCAATATACAAGGGCAGCTTCCGCTTGCTTACAATACGCAAGACTGTATTGATTTGCTTGTCAGTTATGGCATTGCCCCTTTAAAAGGTTGGAACCGTAATGCTTCTTTAACCAAAGATGATTATACATCTATTCTTGGAATGGCTACAGGTGAAGAAGGGGTGATTGCTAAGGTTGCCCAAGACACCTGTGACCAAATAGTTCATTTGATTAACGAAAATTTTGGTCAAGTTGCTTTGGATAAATGGCAGACATTACTACAGGGGTGTCCTTATGGTGAGGCGTACAAAATAGATCGCTCTACACTCACAAAGCAGGTGAAGAAGCATTATCATCCGGATCAAAATTGGAGCCGAGCCATGTTTTTTGAGTCTGCCAAAGAAGAGTTTACTTTTTAGCCTCATAATGATCTACCTTAGCCCAATGCCCTATAGAAGTGTCAGCTGGTTAAGCCTTTACAGACTAAAACTTTAGTTAAATTCTTTATGACAAATCATTCCAAAGGTACTATAATGACCCACTATTTTAGACCTACTGGAGGGATGGCAGAGTCTGGCTGATCGCACTGGTCTTGAAAACCAGCAGGCTCGTAAGAGTCTCGAGGGTTCGAATCCTTCTCCCTCCGAAAAAAGAGTCACTCGCACCTGAGTGACTCTTTTTTCGTTAGTGGTGGTTTGAGAAACTACAGCCGTGGGTTCGTTTGCCCGAATTGGGGAGCCGAGACTGAACGAAGTGAAGACGAGGCGGGACCCAACTCGAATAAGGCAATAAAATCTAGATGCTACAAGCATCTAGATTTTTTATCCCACCCCCTCCGCCATTTTTGACTTAAAGGGACACGGCCACTAAACGGGTATTTAATTTCGTAAACGTTCTTCTTTGTTTTCTTATTAAGTTTGTAAAAGAACCTTTGGAATCAGCTAATAGATTTTTAAATATGAACATTAATGGCTGCAAACCCAATTCCGTAACAGAATCTTTTCCCGTAATATTCTTTATGCGAGATAATAATATATTTTCAATAATATCCTTTTCTTCCTCATCATGTTGAATAAGTAGATTCATAAATTGAACCATAAGATGCAAAAACTCTTCAACTAAGATATATGCCTGATATTTCATTGATTCAAATTTCAAAGACCCTCTTTCTTCTCTTAATTGATCTAGCGGATTTATTGCTACTCCATAAAGATAGTGTTTTATAAAATCTGCCGCTCTTCTCTTAATTTCATTGTTGGCTAAAATGAGCACGGCCTTAAGCCTAAATGCAGGTTTATCTTCATTTGATAATCGAGAATAAACTTTTTCTAGTCTTTCATCCAATTCCATTAATACATTACCCACGAGACTATCATCAAATTCAGATAATTCTTCATGCCAATTGCCAAAAACCCTATGGCTAACCTGCTTGATACTCGATTTGCTATACAGTCTCAGACCATCTTGAGACAACAACCAAAACATTATTCGGTGAAGCATAATTGCCGCATGCATTTTAGATTCACTAATATGATAAGTTCGATCAACCTCCAGAAATGAAGGAACATTATTATTAGAATAAATTAATGCATAACGTACCGTAACTATATCTGTTTTCCATGATTGAAAAGCAACATCAAAAACCATCTCACCCCTATCTCTATCCCAGAGATTACGAACCATCATCCGTTCAAACATTCCTTTGGGTCGACTCGGAGGAAAAACTAGGGGAGTCCCATCAGCCATAAAAGCCTTTTCCTCATATAATATAAATTGAACTTGGTGAATCTTTGATAAAGCCTCATTAGTAACAATTTCATCAATCTCATCAACCCCTTTTTCAAACAATTCAAATAAAAGTTTTTTCCCTGCTTCTTTCTTAATAATTCTCTCTTTTTTAGACATCAACACTTTAATAAGAGCATGGTCTTGCGGCCTTAAAACTTTCTCATAATTATCAATAATATCTTTAACAACTTGAACGGTTGTTTTAATTAACTCTGCAATTTTTTCGGGCTTCTCTTTTTCTAATAAATACGGTAACAAAATCGCGACTTCATACTCATCAAAAGTCCAGTATCTTAGAAGAGATCGGACTAGTTTTTCCTGTCGGTTAGTTTGAGTTTTTAATTCAGCTAAAACTTTTGGTTTTTTACTTTTATAAATGGCTTTTCCTGTCTCATCATAAACAAAAGCAACCATTGGAACATCCTTAACAACCACAACCTCTACTCTGAATAATATTGTTTGAGCGTCTTGATATAATGGTATTAAATCTTCATAATCCCACTCTTCTAATACCTTTTCATTAACATTCTTTTGAAATTTAAGCCTCTCCCCCTTATCAACAAAAATCTTTTCATTATTTCTTAAATCTTCTGAGACTTTTTCCTTTGGCAAGGTTCCGGCTGAATAAGAACTTCTAATAAACGAAGTGTCTAAAAAAGAAAACCTGCCGCTCTGAGCAGGATTAAAGCCCTCAACAATAAATGAATCGTACTTCTTTGCCAGGTTCTTTAAGGCTTTAGAAAGCGAAGCCACTCCAACAAAAGTATCTACTTTAATGCTTTTACTTCGTTTACCTTTTATAATTTGACCCGCTGTATAGAGCGTAAACTTTTTATAAGGATAGATCTGATGTCCATAATCGTCATAAATTGCTACAACTTTAGGCCCCTCCTTGTCTTCTTTTATTACAAGCGTAATATAGATCTTTTGTGACGATTCAAATAAATCGATTAAAACGCTATATTTATTTGCTATCAACCATTCCTTGGTAACATGTTCTTTAAACTGCAGGCGACGGCGAGGTCTTTTAATAAAAAGCGGGGTATTTCTGAGCTCTTCTGGAACTTGTCCTTCAGGAATAGTTCCTTGCTCGTACTCATACATTGTTTTCGACAAATTCAATAACTGTATTCGACCAAATGATGGAACTCTAAATTTATCAACAATAAAAGTCGTTCCTTTTTTCGATAGAGCAGTAATCTTTTTAGATAAATCACTCGGATCTAAAAAGCCTTGTATCCTCTTTCCATTTAACACTTTTCCATTCTTTACTTTACCACCAGAATAAAGAACAAATTCTTCAATTGGGTATAACTTGACCCCCTGGTCATCATATATCTCTTGAACTTTAGGCATGCCGTTTTCAATGATGACAGATAATGAAACATACACATTCTGGGAATATTCATACGACTCGATTAAATCATCGAATCCATTTTCAATTAGCCATTTTTCATCAATACTATCTTTAAATTTTAACCTGCCTCCACGTTTTCTAATAAAAATGTCTTCATTATTTCTATATTCATCAGGAATTTTCTCTTCTGAAATAGTTCCTTTGATATAATTTGAATATTCTTTGTGAAGATCAAAGGAGCTAAATCTACCTATTTCGGTAAGACGATATTTTTTAATTTCAAAAGAGTCGCCTTCTTGCGCAATAGCAACTATTTTTTTAGAAAGAGATCTTGAACTACCAAAATTTTTAACGTGAATATCATTTTTATAAAGACAAAACTCTTTTAATGGATAAAGTTGATTTCCTTCTTCATCAAATATAGATTCGAGAATTATTTTACCCCCCTTCACTAGCACCTGAACCATCACATCAATTCTTTGAGCCAATTTTAAAGGTGCGATTAAATCAAAAAACCCTCTTTTCTGAATCCACTCTTCATTAATATGCTCTTTAAATTTAAGACGATTGCTTTTTTGTTTAATAAAAATGTCATCATTATCCCAATAGCGTTCAGGAACTCTGTTTTTTGCAACGGTTCCTTGTGAGTATTCAGGCTTTTCAACATAGTACCCCCAACTATGGAACAATCCTTCAGGCCGCAACCTAAAACGACTCACAACGAAGCGCTGACTTCCACTTTTATTTTTTTTGAGTTTTAATGTACAGCCATAGGGGCTATAGCATCCACCAAGTGACGACCCACCGACAATCTTTCCATCTTTAATATGAGCATCTGTATATATTTGATATCGAGAAAAGGGGTACAATTTTTGTCCCCATTCATCATAAACATCTTGAAGAACCGGTTCCCCATTTTCAAAAACAACCTTAAGTGTTAAATACTCCCGCTGAAAAGATTTTTCATATTGAGGAATGAGTTCCTCATAATCATGTTGACGTAACCAAGCAACATCAATATCTTTCTTAAAACCTAGATTTCCACCACGCCGAATCTTAAATACATTTGTATCGCGCCTAAATTTTAAAGGTATTGTCTCTTCTTCAACACCTCCGTTTGTATATCTTTCAAAGAGATTAATTTGGACGCCAAATTGGCTAAAAATCCCTGATTCTCTAATCCTATATTTGGTCACAAAATAAGATTCGCCTTCAATTCCAATAGCTCTTACTCCTTTTGTAAGTTCTCGACCGTTTAAAAAACTTTCTAAATATTGTCCAGCAACATATTCGTTTCCATTTAGGCGGCCTCCTCTATAAAGTTTAAACTCCGTAAAAGGATAGATTTGATTGCCTTGTTCATCAAAAATACTCTTCACATAAGGCGTTAAATGATCCACCTCTACTTCTACTCTTAAATAGACTTGTTGAGATTTGTTATAAAGAGAAACAAGGGCTGTAAACCCATACTCTTTTAACCATTGATCATTTATATTTTTTTTGAATTTTAAGCGGTGGGGGACTGACGTTTTTTGAAAAATTGATTTGTTTGATCGAAACTTATTAGGCACATCTATAATCGCTACAGTTCCCTGACTATATTCATAACGATTCATTCTTAAATCAAAGAGTTTGATTACTCCCTTTTTTTGAGGAGTAAACCGTTCAATAACGAACGAAAGCGATTTTCCTTTTAATTTTTCTATTTGGTTTACCAAATAATGTGAACGCTTAAAATGACCCACTTTTTTACCCCCAACTCGATTTCCGTTAGAATCAAGTTGTGAACCAGACCACAAAATAAACTTATTGAGGTTTTTTGTTTTCTTTGATGATACTTTCGTTAGAGGGGCAAGTAACTCATTTGAGATATCAGGGCAAATGATGTTATATGAAAAAAATAAGGATAGAGCACAAATAAGATTAATAATTTTTCGAAATACAAACAACACTAACACCTATAACTCCTTGATATAAATTGGGTTAAAGATATCATTTAAGACTGCTTAAGTAAAGCAAAACAAGAAAGGCTTATATACTTTCTTACCCGGCAATAACCCAAACTAAGAATTATGAGCTGCTCTTTTTGTTTGGAGAAGATTGCTGAAGCTTGTTCGGTTGCCCGAGTTGGGCAAATTCGATAAGCGTAGCGAAGAAAATTTGGGGACCCAACTCGATCAGGCAATAAAACTAGAGTGCTAACAGCACTCTAGTTTTTCATCCTTCTCCCTCCGAAAAAAGAGTCACTCGCAATTGAGTGACTCTTTTTTCGTTTAGGTGTTGTTTGAAGTAAGGGAGTCTAACGAATTGATCGTTTTCTAAAAGGCAAATAACCTAGCAGAGCGGAGCCCAACAACAAAAGAGTTGTTGGTTCGGGATTGACCGCGATTCCAAAAGGTGAAAGGGAATTGAACGTAAATTCATACAATGTTCCACCAATTAAATTTCCTTCAATGATATTGTATGTTCCATCTTCGTTATCGTGAATAGCAAAAGGGGTCAGCCCAGGATAAGGATTTGTTGCTAAAAGTAAATCAAAAGTTATCGTAACACTACCTGTAAAAGTCGCTGTTGTGTCAATATCGTAAAACATGTCTCCACCAAAAACGCTTTCATAAAAATTCCAATTATCCGCCAAAATATTAGGGTGAGGAGTGGCTGCAGATAAGGTGGTATTACCTTCCGTTGATATGGTGCCTTGGTCAAATTGAATAAAGACCTCATTACCTAAAAAAAGTAAATCGTTTGCATCGCCATTATCATGCACTCCAGGCCGGGTGTTGTCTAATTGAAGAGCCAATGAATTGATTGCTTGGGAACCTATGGTAGCAATACTAGTATCGTTAGATCCATCGAGATCAATTCGACGGATATTATTATGTACCGAATAGTATGCTTGACTGGCATCAAGATCAAGGCCTATGGCTTCAATTGGATCGGCGCCACCAAAATCAATCAGACCTGTATCATTAGATCCGTCAAAGTCAATCCTTCGTAAATTATCGTGTAAAGCGTAATAAACTTTTTCATTGTTGTAATCAACCGCAACAGCTTCAATTGGATCGGCGCCACCAAAATCGATGATGCTGGTCTCATTAGAACCATCGAAATCCATTCGACGAAGATTGTCATGTTCACTGAAGTAAAGTTTACCTGTTAACGGATCTCGATCAACAGCGTAAACAGGATTGAGTCCTGATCTTAGATTAAAATCCCAAATGTTTTGAAATTGAACCGCGCCAACACTGCTCCCTTGTGCATAAATAACTTCTTCCACAAGTGGACTAACTGTTATTCCTTCAATCGCACCGCCGCCAAATCGAATCGATGTGTCATTTGAACCGTCAAAGTCAATTCTTCTTAAGTCATTGAATTGAGCATAATATAGATGGCTGTTGCTTTCATCCAATCCCATCCCATTTATTTGTTGAGCTATACCTGTGTTGATGCTTGTATCGTTTGAACCATCTAAATCCATTTTTCGTATGTTATTAAAAGAGGAGTAATAAATATTGGAAGCTTCTGAAGATAAAGTGAATATTAAAATAAATATGGCACTGTTAAATATTAAGATAAAATACTTATTTATCATTTTCATTCTAAGCCTAACTCCACATTAATAATATCATATTAGTCACTTAAACGCAATCTCTTACATTCTTATTTCTGCTTGTTTTAGGGCATGTTTTCGTTAGTGGCTAAGTACGAAAACCTTATAAGCAGGGTTTAATTGGGTGTTTTTTGGAGCTTGGCAGGATTTCTCGCTTTTTGTAATATTCACGCTAATTATTGTCGATCTTAACAAGTCACAAACCTATTGATTTTGACTTTACCCTAGTCCTGGGCGGCACACAATCCATGTCCATTATTGCCATTGGAGATATTCAATCCTCGCAAGATATTATGGATGATCTTTATGGCAGTGTAACTAAATAACAGTTATTGATTTTATTTTTTTCTTCGGAAAGGAATCCAACCCAGAAGGGCTGAACCTAATAATAAGATTGTGGTGGGTTCAGGATTAACACCTATTCCAAAGTCAGAAAACGACGTAGTAATTCCATAAACACCTGCAGTTATAAAGTCATCGACAAAGGTTCCGGAAGTGTTGTACCTCTTAACCTTATTACCAAAATAATCTGAAACAAGTAAGAAGGCAAATGAATGGGAAGAATAAGATAAAATTAAAACAATAAATGTAACGATACTACACAACTTTATTTTCATTTTCTTCTCGATATTATTAGACCATTTTTTTGCTAACAACGTCAGAGAGCAAAAGTATTTTTAGTGAATAAATGTGACACATATTAAAGTTAGTTAATCGTAGGACATAAGGACCTCTTGTCTACATTCTGGCATTCTGTCCCCAGAATCAAAGCCGGCTACTTTTGTTTCAAAATGGAGCGCTTTTTTTGTCATCAAAACCCTTTTTCAACTCTCTTCATAGAGGAAAATGAGTTGGCATGGCAGTTGCTTTTTAAGTCTTCAAAATAAAAGGAGATTTAAAATGAAAAAATTATTAGCCGGTACATTTGCTTTTGGGGTGTTGATGTTAATGGGAGCCATGACAGCAGAGGCGTATACAGTCTATGTGGACGCGCCAACACGGGTCACGACTGTCAGCTATAGAACATACCAACCTACTTATTATCAACCTGTGAGATATAGTTCTTATTCGAGCCGTTGGAGCAGCAGTTATTCTGTCGATACAGTGAGTTATATTTCAGGTGATTTTGCGCCAAATTACAGATACTTTAATACACCTCGCACACAAATCTGTTATTAATCTGTTCGAGTCATCAAAGCTGTTTACTTTGATGACTCGATGCAGATGCATTAGAAGCAGTCTTTAGTAATTCTTTCCTAACTTCCGTCATACAAGCACCCTTTAAAAGTGAGTGTGATAAAACCGATTGACACATTGCGCCTCAAATGGTTACATAACTTGCTTTTTTAGAGGTGATTATGACTGGAAATGAACTTTCTTTACTTGTTTCAAAACAGACAGCGCATGATTTTGCGCCTGTGGACCAACGTGTTCAAAATTTTTTAAAAGTCTATTTGGATTGCGATGAAACGTTTTTGCCTGAAAAATCATTGATCTTAGATGAGGCGGGGCAGGCGCGTCTTCTTTCTATTCCAATGAATGGCCATTCTTTTAAGTCCAAATATGTTTCTTCTTACCGAGCCTCTCGGGGTGTGTTGCACAATCCTAAAAGTGATCGTCGGACCACTAAAGGGGTGTTTCATGTGGCTGATGGTGGGTTGCCTATTCCTGAAGATAAAAAAGTGGTGCCTAAAGAAGTGTTCAAACAATTGCTTTTAAAAGCGCTTGTTCCGCCTGAAGAAGATTTGTTGATTCCTTATTCTGAGTCGAGTTTGAGTTCGCTTCATCAGTTTGTTTCCTTATACATGCGTCCTCTTGTGAGTCCAGAGGTGCCAGGTCATCAACCTGAAAAGCGCACTGAAATTCGTTTTTTTGCACCTGGCAGTTTGATTAGTAATTTAGATTTTGTGGAATCGATTTTTGGCAATGGAGGCAATCCCTTTTTACCTGAAAATGATGCTGCTTTAGACATTCAACATTGGACCGGGCATACAGGTTGCGTGATTTTAGCTCCGCACCTGATTGAACTAACGAAAAAAGAGTTAGGCCTTCCTCATATTGATCAAGCCACTGAGCGACAAAAACGAGATGGCATGTGCTGGACCAATGAAGACGAACAATATAACGAAGGGGGCGCATTTAAAGTAACGTGTCGTGATAAAAAAGGGGTGATGGTTACTTTAATTGCAGATAATTATTTTGGTTACTGCAAAAAAGAAGTTAAAACACAAATTAGTTATTCAGCTAATTTGTTTGGTTTAGCTGAAGAAGAGCATTCAGGTGGCGCGATTGCCTTTCCAAGTTACAATTTAGGAAAAAAGTTTGTCCCATCTGAAGAGATTGTTCGCAGTCAGAACCGTTTTGAGCAATTAAAAGAATATGACTTTATTGACTTTAAACCTGAAGGCTATGGGGTTGATAAACAGCATGCTTCTCTTTACTACCTCCCTGAAGAGGCTGAAATCAGTCTATTAGATCAAGCGATTACTTGGAAAGGTCAATCGATTAAGCTCCTTCCTTCGCGCACTTATATTTATCCATCAGGTTACAGTGTGGTGATGGAGAAGCAAGAAGCTGGAACCTATTGGCGTTTAGTTGGAACCGCGGCTGAAGGAACTCTTTGCCACAAACCTTGTACTGTTTCTGGAGGAGGAAAGTCTGAGATCTCCAAATCAATTGAAGATGCCATTGTGCAAGGCCCTGTGTTTGTCTCTAATATTCACGAAGACTTTAAAACAGTTGAAGAGTTATTGAAAAAAGATTACTCCGATCGATTTAAAGATTTTGCTAATGATTCAAGCCGGCCTATTTTAAATTTAGAAAGATCGCTTGGTTCTGTAATCAAGTTGCTCACTTATTCTGAAGATTACACCGCTGCGTATAATGAATGGCTTCAATCCATTCCTGATTATATTCGCAATCTCGTCTTTATTGTCAAACGCTATTACAAACAAGAGTGGGGCGAGAATTGGCAAGAACACTTTAGTGTTGATTTTGTTAATGGAAGTCCTGGGCATGAACTAAAATATGACAATCAAGAGCTGGTCTCCATTTATTGTCGAGTCGGTTTTGAACAAGATGAAAGTTCGCGTATTTTTAATTTAAGACAAGATTTTATTCCTGCTGAAAAACTTCAAATGGAAGATGATATTACTGCTTCTATTGTTGTGCCTAAAGAATGGATTCAAGATTTAAATACAGATTACTCCAACGCAAGTGTCAAAATAGTTGAGAATTGTGAGAGCCGTCTTTTTCAGCGTCCTGATGATGCGATTATTCGAGGATATGACAAACAAGCTGAGGCTGATTTAGCAAGTGAAGGAACGTTTTTTTCAAACTATGAGCCTTTGAATTTACATGATGCAAAAGAATTAATTGAAGAGGCTATTGGGTTTAACCGCTTTACTCGCCCAATGAAATTGGTGATTAAAGAATTTTATAAAAATAAAAGTAAGGGGTTTTTTATCTCTTCGGCTCATCCTCGTTTATGGGAAGGCAAGCCAAGTAAGAACCCACGTTATTTGCAAAATCGTCCTGACTTAGTTGATCCTCAAAGTCGTTATTTAGCTGAAGTTAAAACACGTTTGCATCGCAATATTCCAATTGAGCGACCGGTTCAATTTAATGTGAATGCGGTTTTGCCAGGAAGAAGAAATAATGCTCCGGAGCCGAAAAATGGCATTCCTGCTTTAGCCGTTTATAATCCTATTCACTATCAAGAGCTCCCAGAGCTTTTTATGGATTTTATTTCTTCTTTAACCGGAAAGTCTCCGTCGACAACAGGTTTTGGAACCGAAGGGGCTTTAACCAAAGGGCCTTTTAATGCGTTGTTGCCGATTATTGACTTAAACAATGCATTGGTTTCTTATTTGTTAACAGAGTACGATGTTTTTTCTTCTGCTGCTGGTCATGTTGGACCTAAGTATCGTTTTGCTCATGATGTGAGTTTGCTGATTCCTGAGATTTGGTCACGCATGGAAGCCGAAGAACAAAAACCAAAGTATTTAATTGAACAAGGTTATTTAGAACCTGTTGAAGATTTTGAGCACAAAGGACAAACGGTTTTAGCAAGCCGAGTCGGTTACAGAATTACCATTAAATTTGTGAATAGTTTTTTAGGCCGTATCTTTAATAAGCCAAGCATTGTGTTTAACGAAGAAATGCTTCGTCCAGAACTTCAAGGCATTGATCTTTTTGTTGAAGGAATCAATAACATTGTTCTCACACAAAAGAAAGTGGCTGAAAACTATTTTAAAGATGGTTCTATTGATTTAGCTTCTCCTCCTTTAAAAGCTCTTCTAACAATCATGCGTGATGGTGATTATGATGGAAAAGGAATTGCCTCACCTGAGGTGCGAAACCTGTTTACCCGTGATGCCTTGATTAAAAGTGATTGGTATCGTGCGCGTTTAGAAGCTAAACAACAGCAACAGCGTTCTTTTTGGGAGAACCAAACAAACTATTTAAAGTCTTATTCGGAACAAACCGAATCAACGCGCTCTCTTCTTCAACAAGCAGAACAGCAACTGGCTAAAGTACAACGGCCTGAATATTTAGAGAGTCTGTTTGGCACCATTGGCTTAGACCCAAGCCTTGTTTAACAAAGGTTCTTAAAATGAAACGCATTCATGTTTTTATCTTATTTATCCTCGGAATCATTTTGTTCAGTCTCTTTCTTTTCGGAGATGAATTTGACAAATGGTTTGTAAGTGAGGAAGGTTTAGAGTGGTTGCGTGGGAAAGGGGCTTTCGCTGGTTTGATTGGTGCGGGTTTGATTGTTGCTGATCTTTTCTTGCCAATTCCTTCACCTGGTGTGATGGCTGGACTGGGGCAAATTTACGGTTGGTTTGTGGGTGGGCTTTACGCTGCGTTGGGAAGTACTGTCGCGGGTCTCTGTGCTTATTTTATAGTCCGCCTAATGGGTGAACGCGCCGCAGGCTTTATGGCGGGTTCAGAAGAGCTTAAAAAACTAAGACATTTTTTTGAGCACAGCGGAGCGTGGGCCATTGCCTTAACGCGTATGTTGCCTGTTGTTCCAGAAGTGTTGTGCTGTTTGGCCGGCTTATCACGAATGCCTTTGTTAACATTTTTTGTCGCGCTCGTTTCAGGAACTCTTCCTGTGTCCTTTGTTTTTGCGGGCCTTGGTTCATTTGGAGAAGAAGAACCTGTGACAACCATGTTCTTGGCCACTGCTTTACCTTTTCTTATTTTTCCTCCTATTTGGTTTTTACTCCAGCGGCGTGCGGCTCGTGCTAAACAGCAGTGATTTGTTCTTGATTTAATTAAGTATTTTAGCTATCTTACTGGTATTATGTTTGCTGTATACTTTAGTAAGAAGTCCATGTTCTTGTTTTTATTTGTTCTATTTAGCTTCTTGGTTGGTTCTAAAAGCCTTCAGCCAGTAAGCACTTTTCCTGTTCAATTAGCCACTCATTCCGTTTTTCAACCTAGTTTAAAAGCGTCTCAACTTCTCACAAAAATAGAACAAAAATTAGCTCAGTATAAACAACACGTTAAAAAAGAAGACTTAGTTGATGTTTATTTGGCAGAGCTTGAGCTGCTTCATGAATTAGGCATTCTTCGTTCAGACAACACTGTTTTTAGTTTTTTATCTGGCGCCGATCTTTTTCCTGGTCTATACACAAAAGAAATGTGGAGTTCAGATTTTCGTTTTGATAACGCAGAAATTTTTTCTCAGTTTAGTTATTTTCATGACTTATTTTCTGGAAAAAGAATCAAATCTCTTCCTTCTATTCTACGCTTAGGTCATTTAAAACATGATTCAAAAAATGCCATGGAAAAAACGTTTATAAGAGTATGGACTTCAAATATGAAACCTGGAGATGTGGTCTTTTTAAAGTTTACCTTAGAGTATTTGACACTTTACTTTTCTCAATCAAAAAAAGAAGTTCTAGGTTGGATTGAGCGTCTTGTAGAAAATATTCCAGATGGTGTGACACTAGTCATCTATGATCAGATGAGACCCCCATCTTCAGGTTTTAGAACGCCACTTATAGAGGGGTTGGGAGAGTTTTTATCTCAGTCAGGGCATTTTAATGTTTATCAGCAAGATCAGAGCTTGTCTTTTTTTTGGACTCGTTTTAACAAAATACAAGCTGTTAAAAGCCGTTTTCTTTTTGATCAAGTTTCAACTCCTTTAACAGCTTATTTAAGTCCAGTGAGTCTTGCATTGGGAGGAAAGATGACCTTGCTTGTTAAGAGCTCTCCTTTGGTCAAGGTTCCCTTAAGAAGAGAGGGGTTGTTTACTTGGTCTGAATCAAGCTTTTCAGCGACCTCTCTTTAGCTCTTATCTCGCTATTGATTCACTTTACCTTGGTGTTAAAATCGTCTACTCTATTAGACATGATTGACTTAGATGATTACTACATGTCTTTAGCCATTAAAGAAGCGCAGAAAGCTTCTGATAAAGAAGAAGTCCCTGTTGGCTCTGTGATTGTGCTCGATGGGCAGATTATTGGCCGTGCGCATAATCAGGTAGAAATGCTTAAAGATGCGACGGCACATGCAGAGATGATTTCTCTAACTCAAGCCGAGTCCTATATGAAGGACTGGCGGTTAGATGGTTGCACGCTCTATGTGACTAAAGAACCTTGTTTTATGTGTGCGGGTGCTCTCGTCCAAACAAGGATCACTCGATTGGTTTTTGGAGTGCGAGATGTCAAAGCAGGTGGGGCAGGATCTGCCTTAAACCTGGTCCAAGAACCTAAGCTCAACCACTGGGTTGATGTGACAGCTGGAGTCAAAGAAGATGAGTGCAAAGCGATTCTTCAAAGTTTTTTCAAACGTCTCCGTTCCATGGATTAATCAAATTCTCCTCTGATATATTTTCCCTTTCTTTGTGATATAATCTTCAGCAATCAATTAATGGGAGGAAGTCTATGGGTCATTGTAAAACATATGGGTATGGTTTATTAATACTTCGTTTGGGATTAGGTGTGATCTTTGCTGCGCATGGTGCTCAAAAAGTTTTCGGGTGGTTTGGTGGAAGCGGCCTAGAAGGAACCGTTCAAGGTTTTGTGAACATGGGAAGTCCTGCTTGGATGGGCTATGCAGTTGCTTTGGGTGAATTGTTAGGCGGTGTCGGCCTCATTGTTGGGTGTTTGACTCGCGTTGCTGCTTTAGGTATGGCAGTGATTATGGCTGGTGGCATTTTTACGGTTCATTTAAAGAATGGTTTTTTTATGAATCACTACCTTGTTCCAGATAAAGGACATGGAATTGAGTTTTGTTTGGCACTTCTCTGCATGGGGCTGGCTTTAGTTTTGACAGGTCCAGGTGCTTTGTCAATTGATCGTTGTTTCTTTGGAAAGAAATGCCATCATAAGCCTGAGGCTTCAAAAGAAGCTTAAGCTAAGCTTGTAGAAAGCCAATGTTTGACTTTTTCCTCAAGTTCTAAGGCGTCAAATGGTTTAAACAGATGGTCATCGGCATGAGATTTGTCGAGAAAATCTTCAGATAATGATTCAAGGCTGGCAGTTAGCAAAATCACAGGAATTGATTTTAGCTGGTTGTCAGCCTTCATTTTTGCACAGACCTCTTCCCCGCTCATTTCAGGCATTTGATAATCAATTAAGACCAAAACAGGTTTGATTTCTTGGATTTTTTCCCAAGCTTCTTTTCCATCTTCAGCATGAACCACTTCGCAATTTAGATTAGCTAAAGAGAAATTGATGATGGGGTGCATGTCGTGTTGATCGTCAGCGTAAAGAATGATTGGTTTCATATTTTTATAAAGGTAAGGTGAATGTAAATGTAGAGCCTTCACCAAATACAGATGTTACCTTGAGATCTCCCTTATGGCGGTTGATTATTTTTTTACATGTGGCTAATCCTAATCCTGCCCCTCGGGTATGTTTATCAGTATGATCCGCTAAATGGCTAAAAGAATAAAATAGTTTGGGTAAATCGCTCTCTTTAATTCCAATGCCTTGGTCTTCAACAGATATTTCAAGGTGTGTTTTGTTCTGGAGTGTTCGAATAATGACTTTTCCTTCATCGCTAAAGTTAAATGCATTTTCTAGGATGTGAGAAAAGACAACCTCTATTTTTTCTTTATCTACAGATACTTTTGAAAGCCCTTCTTCTAGCTCTAATTCTAGTTCAATTGATTTTGCCTTAGAAAAGGCTTCAAACTTTTCATACGCTTCTTGTGCTAATTTATTGATATCTGTTTTTGTTAGATTTAGTTTGAAGTCCATGTGGTCGTAAACTTGAAAATCGAGAATTTCATTGATAAAGTGAATGAGCCTTTCGGTGTTTTTATGGGCCGTTTCAACAAATCCTTTTTGCGTTGTGGTTAAAGGACCTGAAGATTCGTCATCAATGATTTCTAGACATTGTTTGACCACACAAAGAGGTGTGCGCAGTTCATGAGAAATAGAATTAATAAAATCAGACTTAGTTTTTTCTACTTCAGAATGAGGATTTGTTTCTTTATTTTTTTGTTTTGGCATTTTTAAAATACCTATTTTTTAATTGTTTTTTTAGTTCTTTGCCCGATGCTTTGGCTGCAGGAAAATGCCAGTCTGTTTCTTTATCTACGTTAAAAAGAACAAAGCCTTTTATTTGCTTTTCTTTCTGTATGGATTTAAGTGCATCTTTTATCCACTTAGCTTTATTTCCTTTGCGTCCAGTGGTGCCAAATTCAGTGATTAGTATTGGTTTGTTGAGCTTTTGTTTGATTTCTCTAATTGCAGGTCCAAATAACTCATCAAAACTTTTCCATTTACTCCAAGATTGAGTGGTTCCCCAATTATACCCATCAATGCCAATGTAGTCAGCATAAGAGTCGCCAGGGTAGCTTTCTAAAACACCCTTATTGTTTGCTGGAACGTTTTCCCAATTAATAGAGTGAACCCATTTAATATTTTTGACTCCATAGCGGGTAAAAAAGTCTTTAATATATACTGCCATTGAAGCATAAGCCCCTTTTCCAATTTTATTGGTGTTCCATGGGTACCAGTCACCATTCATTTCATGACCAAATCGGAGCCAAACAGGTTCTTTAATGGTTTGTATTTGATGAGCTAGTTGACTTAAATAAGAGTTGTACCTTCCTTTAAGTAGGTCTTTGTAATCAATCCCTTTTTTAGATGAGGCATCCCATGGTTCTAGAGTAATAAAAAGTTGGCAGTCTTGTTTGTATACATCCTTTATTTCAGATTCAGAAAGAAGAGATTCCCAATCTTTAAAGACCATAATTAACTTAGGTTTAGCTCCGTAGTCTTTTTCAAATTTTAAAATGTCTTTTTCAGTGGGGTTGTCTGCAATAAAAGCGCCAGTAAGGCATTTTGAAAAAGCCGATCCAGAAAAGAAGAGGCTGCTTGCAAGTAATAGTAGTGAAAATTTAATTTTCATTCATTAAGCTTTTCATCTTAACTAAAAGTAATTCCAAGTCTACAGGCTTTAAAAAGTAAGCGTCAGCTCCTGCTTCAATGGCACGTGTTCGTTCTGATTCCATGTGCAGTGATGAGGTGATGACAATAGGAATGTCTTTGTGATCATCATCAAACTTTAACATTTGGCACACTTCATAGCCATTTATTTTAGGAAGCATAAGGTCGAGAAGGATCAAGTCTGGTTTTTGTTCTTTGGCTTTCTCTAGGCCCAGTTCTCCGTCAGTGGCTGTGATCACATCAAAACCATTGATTTCTAATCGCATAGAGAGAATTTGAATAATATCTAAGTCGTCTTCAACTAAAAGGATTTTTTTGGTGCTTGTGCTCATGGTTGAAAGTGCTTTTCCTTTTCTTGTTTGATGAATTTGTATGCGTTCATATCTTCTGTGGCAAGTGGAAGAAGTTTGCTTTTAATTGACTGATTGTTGAGAATGTTAATCATGTCTGTATAGGCAATGACGTTTTTTGAGAAGATCTCTTCAAGTTCAGTGAAATAGTTTTGATAGTCTTCTTTAGTAAACACCTTCGCCACCTTCGTTTAATTCGTCTCTGATTTCTGATAACACATCAATATGTTTTGATTGTCGGACTACTTGAGATTGAAAGAAGTCGACTATCTTTTCTCGATCTTCTTTATTAAGGTCGCTGTAAAAGAGGGAGGAAGAAATATGACGATTGAGAAGCGGAAGCAATCTTTTTTCAGCTTCTAAGACTTTGTCTATTTCTTTAAGGATCTTTATTTTACTAATCATGTTTAAGGACTTCTTTCAGTCTTTGTTTGTCTAATTCAGATATTGATTCCACACCCACAACGGTTTTAAACCCTTTTTTTGTTTGGGTATGGCTTCTCCAGATTGCTTTGCCTTCAAAGACAATTGCCTTTTTGCCATTAGACGATACCTTACAAAGCATGGGTGTGTCAAGGTCGAGTCGCTGGTCGAGTTTCACAGAAAAAGCGATTTGCCATGTTGATTTGTCTAATTGATATTCTTGCCTTGAATTTGAAGGATTTTTTTTGAATTGGAATTTTGCTTTTTTGGGAAGGTCTGCACACTCAATTTGAGTGGGATCTTCTTCATTAAAATAGAACAGGCTAGAAAGAATAGTAAAGTGATAGAGGGTCCATAGCCCATTTACAAGCAGTGCTGGATTGCGTTCATAAATAAAACGGTTTATAGCCCAAACCAAGGCAACAAAACTGAGTGTAATAAGTGAAATTTGAGGCCAGAGTTGTTTGTTTGGAATGGCATTCATCTTGGTTTTTTCTGTGATACCAAATTCTGCTTTCAGTCCCAATAGAGCTGAAATGGCTGCTCGGGCATAGATTGAAAAGGTGCAAAAGCTTAAAAGTTGACCGAGAAAAATGTCGCGCATTCTGTAGTTTCGATAACCTAGTGCCAAGGCAAAAATTCCCATTGAAAGAGTAATATAAGGAACATAAGCGATTAAACAGAGTGTCGTATTGTTTAAGAGCGAGGGACGGTTGGTAAAAATAAAACAAATCGGAGAGAGTATCAGAAAAACAAAAGCAAGTCCGATGGCGTAATAGGAGCTAGATAAAAAGTATTCCCACCACAGCGTGGGGGACAGCGCTCTTGGATTACGAATAAACTTTCTAATAAGGGATTTAAAGACGGTGAGGGTCCCAATGGCCCATCGGTACTGCTGTTTAAAATACCCGGTTAGGTTTTCGGGTCCCATTCCAAAGGTGGTTACGTGATTGTAGTAAAGTGATTTCCAGCCTTTCATTTGTAAGTTAACCGAAGTCGCAAAATCTTCCGTGACGGTGGATTCATCTAAACCACCTACTTCTTTAAGCGCTTCACACCGAAAGATAATATTTGTGCCACAACAAAACATAGATTCGCGTGTGCTCTTACCTTCGCAAATATATTCGTAAAAAACAGCTTGTTGGTAAGCAGCTGCGCGGGCAACACGTGATTCATCTACATTTGAATAATATTGAGGGGTTTGTATAAAAGCAAGATTAGGGGTTTCTTCCATCATAGGAACAAGGTCTTTTAAAAATGAGGGGAGTGGACATTGGTCTGCGTCAAAGATAACTAAATACTTTTGTTCAAGTTGTTTGAGGCAATCATTGATGACACCTGCTTTAGCCCCATGCCGTTCTTCGCGCCGAAAGAGGTTGATTTTGTACTTTTCACACAAAAGTTCTGCCTCTTTTTTATATTTATCATCTGAGCTGTCATCTAAAAAATAAACATCCTTGTTTTTATAATCAATACTTGTGAGTGATAGGAATGTTTTGTCTAAAACTTCGTAGGGTTCGTGGCGTGCGGCAACCACGAGTGCGACTGAAGGCTCTTTTTTGAGCTTTGGCGCTTTTTTTTGTTTTTCTTTTACATGTTTGTTGTCATCAATGAATGTTCGAATGACATTTAAGGTATAGCCAATGGCGTGGATTAAAATAAAAAGCTCTCCAAATAAAAGGCCAAATGAAAGGGCTTGATCTATCCAGTGTGATGAGACAAAGGCCAAAGAAATAATCCGCACGGTCGCGTAGCTTAATACCGCGGTCATGGCTAAAAGAAAAAGTATTTTAAAAAAAGAGAGTTTGGTTTTTTTCATAGATTAAAAGTAGTGGCGCAATAGGGCCTTGACTCCAACTTCTTCATAGATATCTTCACTGCTCTTTGAATAGAAGGCATTCACATTAAAGTTTGTTTTAGGATTAAAATCCCAATGTATTTTTCCGCTTACTTTTTGATTTACAATTCCTAGAGAATCAATGGAAATTTGATAGAAAAGATCGTAAAATTGATCATCTGCTCCTAAGTAAATTTCTTCTTTTTGCACAAAGTGACGCCAGTTAATTTTAAGCGAGTTCCATAAGTAGTTATGAGGGGAAAAGTATTCGTCCACGCTTCGACGAAAATCACGCCAAAACCCGTAGTATTCTAAAGAGAGTCGTTTCGGGTCTAAGGAAAAAAGATATTTTGCTTCAAGGCCAACTTCTTCTTTGTAATTACTTCCTGTGTAGTTAGAGAATTCGAGATAGCCTCCTAATTTAAAACGTCTTTTGACGTCAAAGTAAAGATGTAGCCTGTAATCATCTTTATGGAAATTTCGACGGATCACTTCGCTTGAATTTTCGAGTCGTCTTCGGTCCATGCTGAGATGGGCCATTCCAATATCAAGTAAGTTGACACCTACTTTTGCGCCAAAATTGTGTTCGGTAGGAATGTTGCGATTGTATTCAAAAAAGTTGTAATAGGCGTTGGCCCAAAAATGCGGTTGCTCATAAAGATTTACTTGAATAAAACCTTCGTTTTCAATCACGTCAGCAAAGTCTTCAAACTCCCGTTCTGTATAGGTGTAGCCAAGGTCAATTTCAATGTATTGGTCTAAGGCAATGGTGGCTTCGGTTAAAAGGGAGTTACGGTGGATGTCCACAACGCGGTCATTACTCTCTGCATCAAAGAATTCATAACCAACTCGAAGGGGTGTTTTCTCCGTAAGGATATAAAGTTTGCTTAAGCTGGTGCTCGCACGAAAATGATTGGGTGTGACAGAGAGGATGCGACGGTACTCTTCTTCTGCTTCTTCCCACATTTGTCTATAGCTGTAGACCTGGCTCAAGTCAAACATAACTTCTACGTTTTCAGGAGCCTTTTCAATGAGTTCTGTATAGGTTTTGATGGCTCGTTTGATTCGGTTGTCCCAATAACGCTTTTTACCTAGATATTCTAATTCAACAAGAGGGTCTTCTTTTTTATCTAGCATTTTTTCGTACTGATCAAGGGCGCGATTGTAACGTTGGCCCCATCCTAAAACACGGGCAAACTGCAATTCTGTTTCAGGATCTTCTTTTTCCTCGAGCACTTCTTCATAGAGATCAATGGACTCGTCATACTTTTTTGTCCAGCTGTAAACAATGGCGAGTTTTTCTTTAACTTCAATATCATCGACTGTTTCTAGGATTTCTTTATAGGTGACAACAGCTTCATCAAATTCTTTGCCATAGGTGTAGGCATCTGCTAAGTACATTTTTGCTTGCCAGTTATCAGGATTTTCTTGAATCACTTCTTTTAAAACTTTTTTGGCTCTCTCTAAATTACCTGCATCTAAAAACATTTTTCCAAACTCAAGCGTGAGTTCTTTGTCTTGTTTTAGGGAGAGTGCTTTTTCAAAATATTTTTCTGATTCTTTGTCGTTGAGTTCCCACCCTAAAATTCTTCCCATAAAGATGTTGGCTTCTAGGTCGTTAGGGTCTTTTTCTAATACTTTTGAAAAGGTAGTCTTGGCTTGTTTGAAATCACGATTCCATGTCGAGGTTGTGGCTAGTTTTTTTAAAACCTCTAAGCTGTCTGGTTGTTGTTTTAAGATGAGGTTGTATTGTTCGATTGCTTCTGGATATTTTTTAGACCAGCTTAAAACATCGGCTAGAGCGAGGCGTGTTTTGAGGTCATTTGGGTTTTTCTTTAAGATCTTAAAATAGGATTTGGTTGCTTCCTCATGATTGCCAGACATGATATGAGCTGTTCGAAGCAAATCAGTGATCTCTTCTTGCTTCACCTCTTTTTGCTTAGCAAAAAGGGAGCAGGTAAAGAAAAGTCCGCATAAGAGAACAAGAATTAGTTTTTTCATTCTTTATCCAGCAATTCTTTTAACAGGGGGACTGCTTTTTCTCCTTGTCCAGAGTAGACATAGGCTTGTGCTTTTAAAAAACGGGCTTTTTCATCATTAGGAAAGCGAACTAAATAGTTGTCTAGAGTTTCAATTGCTTGGGTGTATTGTTTTTGCCAAATATACATTTCAGCAATCATTTTTTTGCTTTCTTGTTCATTCTCTTCTTTTAAAATTTCTTTATATAAAGCAATGGAGCGGTCATATTCTTTTTCCCAAGAAAGGGTCTCAGCTAACCCTTTTTTAACAATAAGGTTTTTTTTGTCTAAACGAAGTGCTTTTTCAAATGTTTGGATTGCTTTGTTAAACTGATCGCTCCATTGATAGGCATTTGCCAGTTTAAGCAGTGTTTTAACACTGTTAGGATTATGTTGGAGTGCTTTCTCAAGGTAAGGGGTTGCTTTAACAAACTCTCCCTGATCAAAGTAGCGCTTTCCTTGAAGAAAAGGGATTTTGCTCTTGTTAACAATATGAAACACACCTGTTGTGAGTCCTGCCAAAAGAATAAAGGTTAAGATCCAAGTGGTTTTGCTTTGGTTCATAGCTGTCGTTGTTCCCGTGTGATTTTGTTTACTGTTTTGACGCGATTGAAGAGCTTCCAGGTTTAAATGTTCGAGTTTCTTTAGGAGTCTCTTTTTTAGTGCACCAAAGCGCCCAGAAAATGAGCACAAATTGTAAGCCAAAGCGGACCCATTGGATCCATGTGATTTCTGTGATGCCTTCAATCTTTATCGTCGTCGTTGCTAAATGGTAATGGACTGGAATATAGAGAATTAAAAGATGAACCGTTAGAATACCGAAAAGTCGTTGATATTTTTTGATCAACAATCCGAATCCAAAAAGTATTTCTAAAAATCCTGTTGTATAGACCAGCCAATTGGCATAAGGGAGAAAATCTTGGATTAATTGAATGAAAAATTTAGGGTTCGCAAAGTGGGCGATCCCGGCACTGATCATTAAAAAGGCTAACGCCCATCGAAAGATATTTTTTCTTTTATTGATCATTTTGAGAGGAAGGGTTGCCCTTTTCGTGCTTCGACAAAATGTTTTAAGCTCGTTTTAAGAAAATGGTCCCAACTAGAGACACAGTTTTTGTAACACTCTAAAGCAGGAGTCATGCCTTTATGTTCAAAAGAGAGGTCAGTCCATTTTTTATCATTTTCTTTAATTTTAAATTCGATTTCAGTTCCAATCCATTCATCTGTTTTAGTGTCAGGATCTTCGGTTTCAAATTCATGACTTACACATTTCCAGAGTACTTCTTGATTTGTAATCAATTTTTCGTTTTTCATGACAAAGGAGGTTTTATCAAAATGAAAGGTTGATTCTTCACCTGCTTGAGTGTGGATTTCGCAACGAGTGGTCCACCAGCCTTTGAGCTTTTCTTGGTGAGTTAAAGCGGCATAGACTTCTTGTATCGGCGCATCAATTGAGAGTTGGCATTTGTAATTTTCCATAATGAAGCATTCTATACAAAGAGGGGTTTAAAGTAAAGAGACGATTCTCAATTACTCTTTCCCCTGAAAACACTTACAAAAAACGATCCCTTGTTGACATGACTCGGCCCAATGCGCTAACGTAGTTCTATGGCAACTTCATCACGCCCCATCCGGTTCTGGCTTGTTCTGGCAGTTTTCTTCTTTATTCTTCTATGGTCTTTAAAATCAATTTTGCTCCCATTTGTATTGGGAACAGTGATTGCTTATTTTTTGCATCCTTATGCAGACCGCTTAGAAAAGAGAGGGTGGAACCGAATAGTGGCAACAGCCGTTGTGTTGCTTGCTTTTTTTGCTGCAGGTATTGGTTTCCTTTTTCTTTTTGTTCCTATTTTATTTGAACAAGGGATTCGTTTTATTCAAGCCTTGCCTGGTTACTTTGATTCGTTGTTTAGTCTATTCACTCCTTTATCAGAAAAAGTTCGAGGTTGGATGGATGCAGATGCAGCATCGAGCTTTTCAGTCAGTAAGGTAGCTCAAAAATCAGCTGTGGTGGCCATTGCATTTTTGACTCGGATTTGGAGTGGGGGAATGGCGCTCATTAATTTCTTTGGTTTGATTGCCATTACACCGCTCGTTGCTTTTTACCTTTTACATCAATGGCCTCGAATCGTGAAGTATGTGGATGGCCTGCTTCCTAAAAAGCAGGGAAAAACCATTCGTTCTTTAGCTAAAGATATTGATGCTCTTTTGGTTAATTACGTTAATGGAACGGTTTTTGTCTGCCTTATTTTATCGCTTTTTTATGGTGGAACACTCTCGCTGTTAGGATTGAAATATGGTTTTACCATTGGGGTCACAGCAGGCCTGGTTTCTTTTATTCCTTATGTTGGAGCGATTTATGGTGTTGTTGCTTCTGCAAGTGTCGCGCTTTTTCAGTTTTGGCCAGAGTGGTATTACGTGCTTGGAGTGATCGTGATCTTTATAGGGGGGCAGCTTTTATCGGACTACATTTTAGTCCCAAAAATCTTAGGCAATAAAATGCGTCTTCATCCTCTTTGGATTATCTTTGGTGTTTTTGCGGGTGGAGCCTTACTCGGTTTTGTCGGTATGTTGATCGCCATTCCATTAACCGCAGTGATCGGCGTCTTAGTCCGCTTCAGCCTTCAACAATACAAAAAATCAAAATACTATTTAGGCAAATCAAAAAAATAAATTGCTTAGATTGCAATTTCAAACTCTTTTGAAATGTCGTAAGATCATTCATTATGACAAACAAAAGTAATGCAGCGTCTATGTTTTCAAAGCATAAAGCATCACTCTTTATTTCCGTTTTGATTTCAGCGGTTATTTTGACCTATTTCTTTAGAACAGTTGATTTTGCTGATTTCTGGAATATGGTTATCTCAATCTCTCCTTTTTGGATTGGGCTCTTTGTGGCTTTGGCTGTTGTGAATATTTGGCTAAGAGCACTGCGCTATAAAGTATTGATCGGGCCGAGCCAAGTGACCCTGGGTGAGCTAACTCTGGTTACTTTGGTCCGTAATTGTACCGTAGACCTTTTCCCCCATCGCTTGGGTGAGCTTTCATATGTGTTTATATTAAATCACAGATACAATCTTCCTTTAAAAAGTGCTGCTTCAAGTTTTATTTTAGCTGTTATTTTTGACTTTATTGCTGTGGCTCCAATTATTATTGTTTCACTTCTTTTTGTGGAACTTGAAAGCAGCCTTTATCTCTTTGTTATCTTGGGGGGTGTTACGTTTGCCATTACAGTGGTCTATTTATTACCTTTTTTTATTTCCTTAGCGAGTCGTTTTTTAACCCCATTTTTAAAAGGAAAGATCCAAATAAAAGTGTCTGCTTTTCTTGAATCAACCGCTCAAGAAGTAAGAATAGCCAAACAGAGAAAAATTTATT
>JAJCYG010000100.1 GCA_029263055.1 Actinomycetes bacterium | reverse complement strand
TCTCTTCAGTGCTCTCTCCCTTGCCTCGTAGACCCGCTAAAAACGCAGCAATAGAAAGATCCGGCAGATCTTTTTCTAAGATCTCCGTAAAGACTATTCGAGATTCCTCGACAGTAAGATTCTTTCCAGATGTGATTTTTTTCAGTGCTTCGTGAAACATGGTACAGACCACCCTTTTTTAATAAGCACTAATTATAGCGAAATTACAATATTTTTGCAAGTCATTTTCAGGTAAGGCTTAAGCGCTTATGCCCCCACTCATCGATCTCCTATTACCTGGAGTCCAATAAGTTATAAACACTGAATATTAGAGAGAAGTGCCTGTTACACGGATTGGGATGTTTAAGGAATGGGTGCTTGATGTTGGGTGAAGAGTTATAGGTTTATAAACGGTTCTGGTTCGTGTGACAGTTGTAGTTAATCCATTTTCAGTCGGATCGAAAAATATAGGAATGTTGTGATGTAAGTTGATATTTGAAATAGGTACATATACATTACGTAACCATCTTAATTTTTCAATATCGGCAGCTGACACAGGCAGCTTGTTTTCTTTTAAAGTGCTTTGAAGCATTTCAGTAGCCGCTTTGCCCTTCACCGCTACTTCATAAACCGCAATGAGCCACTGCTTTTTTATCTCTTCACTTTGATCTTTTATGTTACCCAAGTGTGTGTTGAATGCATTGATAGCGTGATCTAACGCTGTAGTAGCCCCTTTGCCTTTCATCGCGACTGCATAAACTGCAATGAGCCACTGCTTTCTCATCTCTTCGCTTTGATCTTTTATCTCGCCAAAGTGTGTGTTGAATGCATTGATGGTGTGATCTAATGCTGTGGTAGCCGCTTTGCCTTCCATGGCGACTTTATAAACTGCAATGAGCCACTGCTTTCTTATCTCTTCGCTTTGATCTTTTATGTTACCCAAGTGCGTGTTGAATGCATTGATGGTGTGATCTAATGCCGTGGTAGCCGCTTTGCCGTTTATCGCGACTTTATAAACTGCAATGAGCCACTGCTTTTTTATCTCTTCGCTTTGATCTTTTATCTCGCCAAAGTATGTGTTGAATGCATTGATAGCGTGATCTAACGCTGTAGTAGCCCCTTTGCCTTTCATCGCGACTTGATAAACTGCAATGAGCCACTGCTTTTGAAGATTTGTACTTAGAGCCCGTGTTTTTTTCTTAAAGGCATATTCAATACTTTGGTTAATAGCGTGTAGTGAATTCGAAGATTTTGGACTTCTGCAGAGAACAAATGAAGCTTGGCGAACATTCTCTTCTAATTCAGTAGAAAGACTATGAGAGCCTAAATAAGCTTTAAAGAGATTATAGAGATTTTTATAGACGATTATTTTATGAAAAATTAAAGGATTTCTTTTCTTTCTAACATTTATTATTTTAGAGAAAAGCTCTTGAGTTTGATCTTTTCCAATAAGTAAAGAGACATTCTCAAACTGACGCTGATAAATGAGCCATAACTGGTTTGCTTGTTCTCTTGTTGGAATGCTGCCTTGTTGAATCAGTTCTACTATTGACGTGAGGCTGCTGTCATCAAAAAAAAGATTAGGTTCCTTAACTTTTAATAAACACTGAACAAAATCATTTGAAATAACATTGGAATCAGTAAAAGAAAACAGCTCAGGAATAGTGTTATGAAAAACAGATTCGACTTGATCTAAATTTTCTTTTTGGCTCTTTTTTAAGCGTGCTCTTTTAATCACTCCTGTGAATTTCTCAATCTTATTGTGGTAACGCTCAATCGTGCTATCCCAATCAACAACTCTGCTAGGAGCTAAATAGGATTGCTTAGAAAGATTTTGCAAGCTAGGAATCACACCAACGCTTAAAACCAACAAAAGATTGACTAAAATCGATAACATTCTCATAATTAAAGAATTACAGTATTAAATTTTGGTTTTTTTGTCAAGGTTTCTATGCTCTTTTTGATTGGCTTACAGATTTTCTTTGAGTTTGATGTAGGCGCGGGGAAGGAATCCGAAAAGTCCCATAGAAAGTAAGACAACTGTGATTGGTTCTGGATTTGGAATAATGGCTAATCCTTGAATACTGGGAATGCTTGTGACTAAATCTTCTAAATTGCTTCCGTCTAAATTAGCTCTCCTTAATTTATCATCAACTGTGTCTCCAAAATAGATCTTGTTAAAAACCAAATCTAAAGCGAGTGTATTAACACTAGGAACACCACTTAATATATCTTCACTACCTGTTCCGTCTAAGTTAGCCCGTTTAATTTTGTCATCGAAAGAGTCTGACCAATAAATTTTTCCGGATTGTGTGTCTAACGCGATGTCGCGAACTTCTGAAAGGGAGGAAAGTACCGTCTCTACATCGCTTCCGTCCAAATTAGATCGTTTTATGGCCCCATTTCCTTGATCTGAAAAGTACAATTTATTATTTACTAGATCAAGGTCGACATTTAGGGGATTACTTAGGCCTGAAACAATCGTCTCAATATTGCTACCATCTAGATCAGCTCGGTGAATGGTATTTTGATTAAAATCGGTAAAATATAATTTTCCACCTGATGCGTCTATTGCCATACCGATTGGTTCATCGATAGAAGGAAGTTGAACTGAAGTAATTACATCTTGCACACTACTTCCGTCCAAATTAGCACGCTGAATCTTGTTGGTGGTTGCATCGGCCCAATAGATCTTTTCATTGATTAAATCAAGACCTAATGCTCTAGGTGAGCCAAGGCCTGTTACAACATCAATTACATTAGAACCATCAACATTGGCACGTTGAATTTTTTGGTTGGTATGATCAGAAAAATAGATATATCCCGTATCAAATGCATACACTTGATGAGCTATCCCTAGAAAGAAAATAGTTACAAGTAACTTAATCTTCATACAAATTAATTATACTTTACAAACGCCTAAAAATCAAGTAGATACATCTTTTACAGAAGGCATAAGTACTGTTCCTCTGCATTTTCTATGACCTGCTGCCCAGTAAGTTATAAAAACTAAAGATTAGAGTGGAGACTCTGTTGCAGAGACCGAAACTTTTAAGAAATGAGTGTGTGTAGGATAAACAGTTTTAGATTCATAAACGGTTATGTTTTATGTAAAAGTTGTAGAAAAGGTTAGAGTAAATGGCTAGTTCAAATGAATCAGATCTTTCTTTAAAATTTTGCCTGTAGCGTTCTTAGGAAATTCATCAATAAAGCGGATTGTTTTAGGTAGTTTGTAGGTTGCTAAGCGTTCCCGGCAAAAAGCGAGGATTTCTTTTCGATTTGTTTCCATCTCTTCTTTAACTTTGATGTAGGCGCGTGGGACTTCACCTCGTAGGTGATCTGGAACACCGATCACGGCGTTTTCAGCGACAGCTGGATGTTGGTATAACACCTCTTCTATTTCACGAGGGTAAACATTTTCTCCAGCCACAATGATCATCTCTTTTTTGCGGTCAACAATGTAGAAATATCCCTCGTCATCTTTTTTGGCCATGTCGCCTGTGTGAAGCCAATTGTTGCGTAGGGTGCTTTGGGTTGCTTCTTCTAAGCCTAAATAACCTTTCATCACATTGTCCCCTCGAACAAGGAGTTCCCCTACTTCTCCAACAGGGAGTTCGTTTTGATCTTCATCCGTTACCTTTAGTTCGACTCCATTTATAGGTTTGCCAATGGAACCTATTTTAGGAGGCTGGTCAATGGGGTTGACCGCGCAAACCGGTGACGCTTCAGTAAGGCCATACCCTTCATGAACAGGTGTGTTAAAGCGCTTTTCAAATTCTTCTGCAATGGCAATAGGTAAGGCTGCTCCACCTGAAACACATAACCTAAAAAAGTGACTCTCCTTTTTTATTTCGCCGGGTGTTCGTGTTAAAAGCAAGTACATGGAAGGAACACCTAAAAAAATGGAGAGTTTTTCTTTATCAACGAGTTCTAAAATTTGTTGAGGTTTGAAATCTCGAACAATGACCATCTTAGACCCCCCGAAAATAGGGATCAGCATGCCTACAGTGGCCTGAAATGAGTGAAACAGAGGTAATGAGACTAAGAAATTGTCAGTGATACCGCATTTAAGTGTTTCATAACCTGATGCCGCGTTAGAAAAAAGGTTTTTATGGGTCAGCATGGCCCCTTTAGGTTTTCCTGTTGTGCCTGAAGTGTAAAGAATAGCAGCCACATCTTCAGAAGAAATAAGTTCATCTACAGGTGTTGTCTCTGATGTTTCAAGTAATGAAGTAAAAGAAATAAAAGGTGTTTTTTCTGTCTCAGCTGTTACAAGTATGTTTTTTAATTGAGGACAATTTTTTTGAAGAATTTTAACTAGACGTTCTAATGGTTGAACACAAATCAATGTTTTAATAGAAGCATCGTTAATAATATATGTGAGTTCATCAACTGTTAAGGTTGGATTGATTGGCACAACAGTACTACCTAATGTGGCAACGCCCATATAAGAAATAATAAATTCAGGCGAGTTGGGTAATAAAAGTCCAACGTGCTCCCCTTTTTGCACGCCAATTTTTTTAAGGCCATTTTGAAAACGGTTAATCTTTTCTTGAAGTTCTTTATAAGAAATTCGATCTTGATCTAATACGATGGCAACGTTATTGGCATCATTTTGAAATGGTTTTTGTAGTAGTTCTTTTAAAGTCATATTTTCTCCAAGGCTATGAAAGGAGATAGTTTAACAATTTCTTGAGTGGTTGTGAAGAGCGATTATTAGGAGGGCTGAATTAACTGATTTAGCTCTGTATAGAGGTCTTTTTTCTCTTCTTCTGTCAGTCTGTTCACAAATTGAAAATAGGATCGTCGAATAGCCTTAAGACGGGCTTGATAGTCCTCAAAGTAGTTTGATAAATGGTCAAAAATATGAGTTAAGGTGTTTGATTTTCTGTAGATATGTTGGGCATAACTTGACGTTAAACGGTAGTAAGCTTTTCCTCGGTATGTTGCTTCAGGTAATTTGGTGCCTTCATTTTTTAAAAAGATACCTGAGTCGATTAAAAGATGGTCTGCATTAAATTTTAAACAATGGTATTGTTCTGCTCGGTCGTTAGATTGTTCTAGCCACTGAGTCATGTCCGTTTCATATTGAACAAGGTATTTTTGTGATTCAAATAAATGGGTAGGATGTATTAGTTTAAGGAGTAGTCCTGCAATATAGATATGAACTTCTTTGTTCTCTTCTTCCCACAAGCCATTTTTTTGCAACAGCCGTATTAAAAAATAGCCAAAGGCAGTCTCTTTTTCTTCTTTATCAAAATTCCAATAAGCAAGCGAAACGTTTTCCATAGCGCCCCCTTAGTTAGATTTATTATCTCAAAATAATGACAGAATGTCAATGAATTTAAACGGAAGGAAATTAGTTTAAAGTAATCTCGTCTAGGTAGATAACCGATTCCATTGTTGGGCTTCCTGAACGGAGTCCAAAACCGATTTCAGTAATTTCGTTTTTAGAAAGGTTGGTTTTGTTTATATCTAGCTTGTGTTGTTTCCAGCCTTTACCAACAAGCGCAATCGGTTCAGAAACCCATGTCTTTCCTTTTGCATCTTTTAATCGGAGAAAAAAGAAGTTGGTGGAATTATCATGTTTTAAATAAAAGTTTAGATTGTTTGAATCTTTCCAATCTTGAGGAGTTAAAAATTTTCTAGAAAAAAGTGCTAGAGATTCTTTTGATTTATTTTTTTCAGTTTTGATTTCTTCTGTTTGTGGAACCTTCTTAAAAACTCTTTCATCATCATCAGTAATTGATTCAGGTTGAGAGCTCGTTGTTAAGATCACAGGTGGCCCATCTTCTTTTTCAAAATTATAAATTTCTTCGCTTATAAATTCTCCACGTGCATCTGTGATATTACGAGGAATAAATAACAATCTTAGGGCTTTCTTTCCCCTTGCTGTTTGGTTGAATTCTATATTGTGATTAAAAATACAATGTTGTGATTCAACTTGGTCCAGAGGATAAGAAGTTGATATTTGGGCTTGAGTTCCTTCGAAATCATCCACAGTAGGTTTGAATTGTTTTTTAACATATTCAACGGGATTTATATCTTTAGGTGGCCATGGAAACTCTTTAAAATTATGCAAGAGTTCCCCTTTAAAGTTAAATGGATTGAATCGAGCTTTGGCAAAGACATACCAAGCGCTTGAAGAAGCACATAAAGGGTTGTTGGTCATTTGCCATCCTCCATACGCAGGGGTTCCTGCATTAGAGGCATAGGGTAATCCAAATGTTCCTGGATGATAGGTGCTTTCAGTTAAACATTTTTCAATTTCATTTAAAAAGTGATTTGCTTTTTCCTCGTTACCCACAGCTTGATAAGCAATGATCATTTGAGCGGTTCCCTCAAACCAGACCGCATCTTTATCTGGATAAGGTGTGTCCCAATAAGGACCTCCAAAATCAAAGCCTTCTACGTTACAATTTTTAAATTCATAATATTGAGAACATTGTGCCACTGTTTCTGCAATATCTAAAACATGTTCAACTTCTTTCCCAAGAGCAAGCACTGTCCAAGAAGAGGTATCTAAAGCATAGTTGATATCATTTTTTCCATTACCAAATCGCTTATCAGAAGGAATATAAGCTACTTCTAGCAACCAATTTTTAAACTCTTCTGCCTTTTCAGCATAGATTGGTTTACTTGTTAAAAAATAAAAGTTTTTTAATGCTGCATAGGCATCAGCATTGTGTTCCGTTGAAATAAAGTGTAGGTGCGGGTGGTGTCCCCCCATCATTCCACCATCGATGGCTTGAAGTTCAATAAGCCAATCAGCAAGTGTTGTTGCTAATGGTAGATAGGTTTTTTTTCCTGTTCGGTAAGTATATTCGTTGATTGCATTTAAGAGCCAGGCATTAGGGCCTCCTGCTCGGTAAGTAGCTCCTGAAGCACCTGTTGAAAAATACATATCAACAAATCCAATAAAGTGACCTTTTTCAATTTGTTCTTGATAGCGTGTGTTGAAAAAATTGAGAACTTTTTCAGCTCTTTCAATGTCATCAAAAAGAAGAAAAAGATAAACCGCTAAAGCTTGGTCATAAACAAAGCAAATGCCTTCTTTTCCTTCTCGAGTGGCTACAAGGCCTGACGGACTTTGTAATTTTGTGAACCACTCATACACAGAGACTGATTTCGGGTCGTTTTTCACCTCTATTTCTACCTTAGAAAAACTAGTAGAAATAGGGATTAAACACAAAATGGGCAATAAAATGAGTGTTGAGAAAGTCTTTTTTATTTTCATAAGACATTAATTCTACTTAATTTATCTATTTAAGGCAAGGTAAAACAGGCTATTTTGTGCGGATATTATATTCATTTAATTTACGGTGAAGAGTTCGCCTACTTATTCCTAATGCTTTGGCCGCCAGTGTTTTATTATGATTTGACTCGCTTAGAGCGTTTGCAATGAGCCTTTTTTCTGCCTCTTCAAGGGTTGTCCCTTTTTGCAGCTCAAGAGCAGGATTGCCTAGTGTGGCCTCGCGAATGGGGAGTGGAATATCTTTTGGGGTTAATGCACTGTTTTGAGCAAGAACAACCATGCTTTCAATACAATTTCTTAGCTCCCGCACATTTCCAGGCCATGAATGAGAGTTTAAGATCTCTAATGCTTTTGAAGAAATGGTTAGATTAGAACGATTATTTTCCTTTGAAAATTCTTTGATAAAGGCTTTTACAAGTAAGGGAATATCTTCTCTTCTTTCTCTTAAAGGTGGCAAGTCAATCGAGATAACCTTGAGACGGTAGTATAAATCCTCTCGAAATCTACCCTCTTTAACACGTGTCTCTAACTTTTTATTTGTTGCTGCAATGAGTCGTACATCTACTTTAATTGACTCTGTTCCGCCCAGCCGTTCAAATGTTTTTTCTTGAAGCACCCTTAAAAGTTTAACTTGAGTTTTAAGATCAATTTCACTGATTTCATCGAGGAAAAGTGTGCCCCCATCAGCTAATTCGAAACGGCCTGGTTTTCGATTGCTCGCTCCTGTAAAGGCTCCTTTTTCATGTCCAAAAAGTTCACTTTCTAAAAGCCCTTCTGCTAACGAAGCACAATGAACTGCCACAAAGGGTTTTGTTTTACGAGGAGACTGTTGGTGAACTGCACGCGCAATCAACTCTTTTCCTGTGCCGCTCTCTCCCTCTATAAGAACGTTTGCCTTTGAAGGAGCGACTTGGCGAACTGTTTCAAAAACTTCTTTCATGGGTTGAGACAAGCCAATGATATTTTCAAATCCATATCGTTTGTCTAAAGCTTCACGTAAGGATTTATTTTCTTCTTGGATCTGTTTTGAGTTTAAGGCTCGCTTGATTGCAAACTCAACAGCGTCTAAATTGACTGGTTTGGTTAAGAAATCAAAGGCTCCTAAACGCATGGCTTCAACAGCTGTTTCAATCGAGCCATAGGCTGTTAAAAGAATCACGGTGGTTTCCGGGTGCTTACTCTTTACTTTTTTGATTAAGTCTAAACCATTCATTTCAGGCATTCTTAAATCTGAAAGCAATAGATCTACAGGTTCGTCATCCATTAATTGCAATGCTTCTAAAGGTGATTCAGTTGACAAGAGGTTGTAGTCTCCCCCATCTAAAGCAATTTTTAAACCTTCAAGCGTGTTTTTATCATCGTCTAATAAAAGTATTGTTGGTTTCATTTAGAACTCTTTTTCTTTTTTGTTGGCTTTGACACGGTTTTTCCTTTAGTCAAAAGAGGCTTAGAGGCTCTATTTAAAGGGAGCAAAAGCGTAAAAATAGCACCCTTTTTGGGCTTGCTCTCAACCTGAACTGTTCCCCCATGATTATTGATAATACGTTTTACCTCAACAAGTCCTAAGCCCGATCCTTTTTCTTTATTACTGTAGTAAGGCTCAAAAATGTGCTCTGTTTCTTCTTTACTAATTCCTATTCCATTATCGATAAAAAGGATTTGGACATGTTGTTGAGTTCGTTCAGTCTGAACCTGAAGCAACCCTCCCTTAGGCATGGCTTGAAGAGCATTTTTAATGAGGTTGATAAAAGCTTGTTTGAGTTGATCTTGATCTGCTAATAATTCTGGCAAGTTTGTTTGAAACCGTCTTTCAATAGTCACTTTTGTTTGAGAGGCTTCAGGCGTCATTAAGTCTAAGGCAATATCTAAAACTTCATTTACATCAGCAAGATTTAAGTTTCCCTTTAAAGGACGAACCGCTCCTAAGAAGTGGCTAACAATACGATTGAGACGATCAATTTCTTCTTTAGCTACATGCAAATACTTTTCTAATTTGTCTTTTCGACTTGAAGGAAAGTTTTTTGATTCCCTTAGAGCTAATTGCATATGGATATCCAGTGCATTTAAAGGGTTGCCAATTTCGTGAGCCAGCCCCGCTGCTAAAGGAATTAATGTGTTCCATTTTTCGGTAAAAGCACGTTTTTCATCCAGTTCTTTTAAGTCTGTGATATTTGTGAAGCTAAATGAAACACCAAACAACTTTGTCTCGTTTTCAAATATTGGATTAGCGTGAAAACGAATCCATGATTGATTGTCTTGATTGGGAGAGAAATCAAAAGAGACTGTTTGCTGGTCGTTGAAAAGAGTTCCTATTAAATCGTTATTGTTTAGATTTAACTTTTCTAAAATAGCCTCAATAGTTTTTCCTATAACTTGATTTTCTTTTAATTGAAAGAGCCTTAAAAAAGGATCGTTAGTATAAAGGATTTTTTGCTGAGCCTGACAAATTAGAATTCCTTCTTGGGTATTGTTTAAAATTTGATTCTTTAAAGTTAAGTCTTGGTCAAGCTCTTCAACAATGTGTTCAAGCTCTTGCCGATCTATCCGACTTAAATATTTGAGAACCTTTTGACTGAGCTGTGCCATTTTTACCCTATCTTTAAATAAGTGACTGTTTGGTAACCTATTATTAATATAGCACTTATAGAAGTTGATGACAATATTTGGCTCAGTTAGAGCTAGTTTTTGGAAAGGAAGAAAGCCCGGGCAGACCCTATAAGACCGGCGTGGTCACCGAGTTGTGCAGGAACAATTTTGAGATCACGCGTTAATTGAGGAAAACAACGTTTTTTGACAGCGGCTCGTAAAGGAGGAAATAAGTTTTGATTTAATGACACGCCTCCTCCAATCACAATCATTTCAGGATTAAAGATATGAACTAAGTTGGTTAACCCAGCCCCTAACATTTCTGCGGCATGCTGCGTCACTTTTATTGCGAGCTTGTCTTTCTTACGAGCCGAAGCAAAAATAGCTTCGCTTGTTATTTTTGGAAGAGTTCTTAAAATACTTTTTGTTTGATTTGTTTTTAATAAATTTTTAGCGTAGCGGACAATGGCGGTTGCTGAGGCATAAACTTCTAAGCATCCCCAGTTGCCACAGCGACATTTTTCTCCTTGGTCACGCACGACAATGTGTCCAATTTCTCCACCCCCGTCGTTATGGCCATGCCAAATTTTGTGATTGAGAACAATACCTCCGCCTACACCTGTTCCCAGAGTGACGCAGATAACAGAATTAGATTTTTTACCTGCCCCAATCCATGCTTCACTTAATGCAGCTGCATTAGCATCATTTTCTAAGGCAAAGGGAAGATTAAATCTTTTCTTAAAATAGTCGGCAATTGAAACATTGACCCATTCAGGTAAATTGGGAGACTGTCGGACAATTCCTTTTTTGATGGACAAGACTCCAGGAGAACCAAGTCCAATACCTTGAACCTTGATCTTCTTTTGCTCAGCCCAATCAAGACTTTCTTGAATAAGATCGGCAATATGGTGAAGTAACGTTCTGCGGTTTCTTTTTTTAGGAATAGGCGCTTTTAAGGAATGAATAATTTTTCCCTTGGACGAGATAAGACCTACTCGCACATTGGTGCCGCCTAAATCGACACCAATGGCATATTGAATCGTATTGTTTGCAGAAGGCATGCTCTATAGCAGAGAGTTGATTTTTTCAGCTAGACTATCTTTAGGCACTAAACCGACAAGCTGATCAACTTGTTTACCATCTTTAAAGAAGAGGATTGATGGAACGCTCATAATGTTAAATTTAGAGGCTGATTCTTTGCTTTCATCCACATCAATATGAGCGACTTTAGCTTTACCTTCAAAGTCATTGGCTAATTCTTCAATCACTGGGGCCAAACGCTTACACGGGCCACACCACTCTGCAGCAAAGTCAACCAACACAGGTGTGCTTGATTGCAAAACTTCTTGTTCAAAATTTTGATCATTTACATGGATTACATTAGACATAGTCTTTCCCTTTCAAATTTAAAATTAAACAAACTCTTCAAACTGTTATGACGTAACAGGAGCATCCCGTTTTTCTGCGACCAAGTTACTGGCATGATGAAGTGATTCAAATGTTCCGGCATCAGTCCACCAACCCTCGATGTGGTCGTAAGTCATGCTCCCTTTTTCAATATAAGCATTGTTTACATCTGTGATTTCAAGTTCTCCTCGATCAGATGGTTTCAATGTTTTGATAATTTCAAAAACAGAATTGTCATACATATAGATTCCTGTAATCGCATAATTGGACTGCGGGTTTTTAGGTTTCTCTTCAATCTTAACAATTTTGTCTCCATCAATGATAGGCACTCCAAAACGTTCAGGATCGTCAACCTCTTTAAGTAAAATCTTAGCGCCTGTTCCTTGCTTTTGAAAACTGTCAACAGCGTGCTTGATCCCTTTTTCAATTAGATTGTCGCCTAATATGACAACAATCGAATCATCGCCTGCAAAGTTATGGGCTAAATTAAGTGCTTCAGCAATTCCGCCTTCACCTTCTTGATAGGTGTAACGGATTTCTTTAAGTCCAAATTCTTTTCCGTTTCCTAATAGACGTAAAAAGTCCCCTGCATTATTCCCACCTGTTACAATTAAAATATCGTTGATACCTGCATCAACCAATGTTTGTATTGGGTAATAGATCATTGGTTTGTCATAAATAGGCAATAAATGCTTATTTGTAATTTTTGTTAATGGTTGCAAGCGGGATCCTAACCCTCCTGCTAAAATGACGCCTTTCATTATTCCTCCATTTCTAAAGCTTCTAACTCTGGCTCTTCTGCGAGCACTTTATCTTTCTTGATAGTATTCGATGGAAGCATATAGATCAAGCCCCCAATAAGCCCCCAGGCAATCCACACAAACCGGGTGCAGAGGCCTAAAGCAAAGGCTTTTCCTGATGGAACTCCAACCAGCCCAAAGAAATAGACAAAAGCAGCCTCTCCTACTCCTAGCCCTCCAAGAGAAATGGGCAGAGCACTTAATGTGGCAATAATCGGAAAGAAAAGGAAATAATGGATGAGATCTGCATGAGTAATGTCTAAAGCAAATCCGAGTAAAAAGATGACCAGCATCATGCAAACTTGAAGCAATACTGAAAGAAGGTACGTAAATGCGAGTGTCTTTTTATGGTGATGGTAGAGATGGAATGAATTATAGATTTTTCTAAGTGTGTGATAAAAAGGGAGCTTTTTAGCCAGTGGCTCAACATAAGGAATCTTTTTAAGTAGGGACTTATTAAAAAGAAGAAAACAGAAAAGAAAAGCGCCTACAAATAAAACTAAAATCATTTGTTGGATTTTAGCCATAAACTCATTATTTTCCATAAAAAGAAGCGCGATTAAAGCAATTGAAAAAAGAGCCATCATTCCAATAATTCTATCTAGAAATATTGTTGTCACAGCTTCAGCTTTTTTATCTTTGGTTTCATGGGAAACATAATAGGCCTTAATCACATCTCCCCCAGTGACGCCTAATGTAAAGTTGTTAAAGAATGTACCAATTAAAAAAAGACGTATCAGCGTCAGTGGTTTTAAGTGAACACCTTGTATAACTAAAAGTGCATTCCAGCGAATAATAGAGAGTGTCATAACAGGGATATATCCTAAGAGGGCACATACAATAAGAAGATAATTTGTTTGTTTAATTGTTTCGACAAACGAGTTGAGTGTCTCTTTTTGGTAAATTAAAAAGAAACCAATAATGCCGACACTGACTAAAATTCGTAATACTGAAAATATTTTTTGTTTCATATTAGACTCTTATTAAATGTTTGTTTAGTTGTGGTATGGCGGATCGTGCTGCTTCTTCTCCCCATTGAATGCATTCTCCTGCTTTATTAAAATCCATTTGATCAACGTCTGGTAGCTCTGGAGAAATTAAGATGTCTGCTTGTTCTCGGTGAAACTCAGTTAAAGCATCCCCTTTTAGCAAAAAGGCTTTATAAATGACTTCAATAATGTTCTGAGGCCGTTTTTTCTTAAATGAATAACCGACATCAACAGCTACAGTGGTATCTGCCCCTTCTTGTTTGGCAATGTTAACAGGTAAATTTTCAAGTACCCCGCCATCAAACAAGAGCTGCCCATTGATTTCTAATGGACTAAAGATTCCAGGTATGGCACAGCTAGCACGTACAGCTTCAGCAACTGAGCCTGATCGAATCAGTACGAGTTCCCCTAGCTCTAAATCAGTTGCAGTGACGATTAACGGGATTTTTAAATCAGAAAACTTTATGTCTCCAATAATCTCATCAATGGTCTGTCTTAATTTTTTCCCCGGAAAGAGCCCTAAGCCTTTATAGGTTAAATCAATAAAATCTTTCCACGTAAATCCTCTAGAAATTTCAATGCATCGCTGAATATCAAGGTCTGCTGCTAAAACACCACCGATCAAACTCCCTATGCTTGTTCCAATGATAAAATCAATTTTATAGCCTTCTTCTTTTAGTACCTTTACCACGCCTAAATGAGAGAGCCCACGAGCGGCACCACCACTTAACACTAAAGCGACTTTTCTATTTTGTCTGCTTTTAAAGACTGAAAAAAGGTTGTTGCTCATGTGTGCATTTCTCTTCGAAAGTGAGTGAGAATATCTTTAAGGCTTTTTTCTAATGTTATTTGAGGGCTCCAGCCCGTTGATTTTTTCAGCTTTGTCCCCGAGGCTGAAATATCTAAAATATCTTTATTTCTTAATAGCTTAGGATCGACAAGGAGTTTTATTTTTTTATCTGTTAAAGATAATAATTGATTGAGCATCCATTGAATGGAGTGAGTCTTTCCTGAGCACACATTGTACACTTCCCCAGCTTTCCCCCTACTCATAAGTAGTTTGTAGGCACGAACAACATCTCTTACATCTGTAAAATCACGTTTTGCTTTAAGATTGCCGACATGTAAAACAGGAGGCATTTTATTGGCTTCAATTGCAGCAATTTGATACGCAAAATTTGGGATAGCAAATCGCCTATCTTGACCTGGGCCAATGTGATTAAACGGTCTGACACGAATTACCTGTAGATGTGCGTCGTTTAGATAAGGTGTTAAAGCAATGTCTTGGGCTGCTTTGCTTGCGGCATAAGGATTTTCAGGTTTTAAAGGCGTTATTTCAGTAATCTTTTTATTGCGGCCATAGACTTCCCCTGACCCAACAATTAAGAGGTGTGACTTTTTCTTGTTTGCGATTAAAGCCTCTACAAGGTGAAGTGTTCCCATTACATTTGTCTTAAATGTTTCTGAAGGTTTTTGCCATGAAAATGGGACAGAAGATTGAGCGGCTAAATGATAGGTTTTGTTTGGTTTGATTCGTTTAATTATTTTTTGGACTTGCTTTAGATTTGTTAGATCGCATTGAAGCCATTTAACCTGTTTATTCAAAAGGTTGGTTGGGGATAGCTTCTTTTGATAGAGAGCCACAACGTTGTTTTTAGATGAGAGCAAGGATTTGAGAAGGTGTGTGCCAACAAATCCCTGTGCCCCGGTTACCAGAATGGTGGTCATTGCTTAAGAAAGGCCCCTATTTAACAAAAAGCAGAGGATTGCTCCTCTGCTTTTGTGATGAATCAAGAAAAACTAAATTAACGTTTTTTTGCATCTTTCATTTTGCGACGCCGCTTTTGACTCGGCTTTTCGTAATGGCGATGTTGTTTGACTTGCTTCATGATACCTTCTTTGTCGATTTTCTTTTTTAATCTTTTAAGCGCTTTTTCAACCGACTCGCCCTTACGCAAAATAACTTTAGGCACAAAAACTCCCCCCTTCTATAGCTTGAAGTGAAAAGACCCTAACACTTTGGCATTGCCCCGTCAAATAAAAAGCCGGGTTTTTTAAAATTAACCTATAAATTGGATTCTTTAAAACAGATAAGTCTCTATTTTACAGTTATTTATAGGCCTCTTTTTTGATTAATCCGCGGATGGTTGAGTGGAATTCTTGCATTAACATCTGAGTGATTTTTCCAGGTCGGCCTTGGGAAATCTGTCTTTTTTCATACAGAGTTACAGGAACGATTTCAAAGACTGAATTACAAATAAAGCTTTCTTGAGCATGGATCAGGTCTTCTGGAGCTAGAAACGTTTCAAAAGCCTCAATTCCTAAGCTTTCAGCTAGTTCCATGACAGCCTTACGTGTCACCCCTGCCAATACGCTGCAGCTCACATCAGGGGTTAATAAGCGCCCTTCTTTGATGATAAAGATGTTACTTGTAGAGCATTCAGTGATATAGCCTTCCAAATTCAAGAAAAGAGCGTCAAATGCCCCTCTTTGTTTAGCTTCTTCACGCGCAATGATCATAGGGAGATAATTACCTGATTTGATGCTTGAGTCTAGGCATTGAGTTGGAACTTTTCTATGAGAAGATAAAACCAGTGAGACCCCTTGCTCATAATAGCTGGTTGGAATGGTTTGTTTTGGATAGGCTGTGATTAAAAAGCTAGGGCTAGGACAATGTTCAAGGTCAATACCTATAGCCCCTTCTCCACGGCTTAACATCACTCGAACAACCGCATCTTCTAATCCATTTTGATCGAGTAAAATTTTAATCGCTTTTTCAATGACGCCACGAATTAAAGGAACTTCTAAATAGATTTGACGCGCTGATTCAAAAAAACGATCCATATGTTCGTGAAATTTAAAGATATGTTTGTTGTAGACTTGGATGGTTTCAAAGACGCTATCACCATACAGAAAAGCATGGTCATAAATTGAGACTTTAGCCTCGTCAGATTTAAGAAATTCACCATTTAGATAGACTGTTAAATCCATATGCTATGAAGGTACTTTCTCTTTTGAATACTGGTTTTCTGCCAATGTAAGAGCTTTCATTAAAGCTTTAGCCTTATGCAACGTCTCTTCATACTCTTTTTCTGGTATGGAATCGGCTACAATGCCTGCTCCTGCATGCAAATAGAGCTGATTTGATTCCTTAATAAAAGTTCTTATCAGTATATTGAAATCAAGCGCTCCCGTATAGCTAAAATAGCCTAGAGAGCCTGTGTAAGCATGCCGGCGAACCGTTTCAAGCTCATCTATAATTTCCATGGAACGCACCTTAGGTGTTCCTGTGATTGTGCCTCCAGGAAACATGGCCTTAAGTAGGTCTATGCCATCACATGTTTTTCTCAGTTTTCCTCGTACGTTTGAAACCAAATGTCGCACATGAGAATAATTTTCAATGGTTAAAAATTCATTTACTTCAACCGAACCAAACTCAGAGACACGTCCTAAATCATTTCTTTCCAAATCTAAAAGCATGATATGTTCTGCGCGTTCTTTTTTATTTTTCTGCAATTCTTCTTCTAATTTTAAATCTTCAGTCAAATTTTCTAATCGAGGTCGTGTTCCAGCAATAGGTCGTGTTTCTGCCTTATCCCCGTCAAGAGAAACAAGTCTTTCAGGTGAACAAGAAATCAATTCAAACTCAGGAGTTTGCAATAAAGCACTAAACGGAGAAGGATTGATTTGATTTAAACAGGTAAAAAGCTCTTGGCTCGAGGCAGTTGTTTCACAAGAAAACTGTTGAGCTAAATTAACTTGAAAAATATCCCCAGCCGCAATGTATTCTTTTGCTTGTGCGATTTGTTTGCAAAAATCTTCTTTAGAAAAATTGGACTCCCATTTTTTATCTTTAGAGTCAGAATCGGTTGAGTCTATTTTAAAGGCGACTGGTTCTAAATGAGCAAGTTGATTGACTAGTTTTTTTAACTTTGTTTCATACCTCTTTTCACCAAAAAGAAATATTTTGTTTTCAAAGTGATCAAAGGCAATCCCCCAATCAAAAAAAAGAAAAAAAAGATCGGGGAGTTTTAAATGTGCTTTTTTATTTAGAGTGACAGGTTCTGTCCATCTTAAGGCTTCGTAGCTCATATACCCAATAGCCCCACCTAAAAAGGGTATGTTTGGCAATGAATCAGAAGGCTCTATCCTCTTTGCCACCTTTTTTTGAAGAAAATCAAGTGGGTTCCCCTCTTCTTGATGAACCTTATCTGTTGAAAAATCATGATAAGTGAACTGAGAGTCTGTGGCTTTAAAAAGGGCTTGAGGCTCTATGCCTAAAAAGGAATAGCGCGCTATTTTTGGATGAGAACCGCCGCTTTGTAATAAAACAGAATAAGGACTAGATTGAAGATAAAAAAAGAGTTCGTGAGGTGACCACCCGCGGTTTTCAAACTCAAACCACTTAAAGTTCATTCCACTTTCCAGACTCTTGAAACCATTGAATGGTCTCTTCTATCCCTTTTCTTAAGTCGACTTTAGGCTGATAGTTTAAGTCTTTTTTAATTTTGCTAATGTCAAAGTCAAGGTTGAGTGCTAAAAATTTCATCCTTGCTCGATTAAGCAATGGAGTCTCTTTTGATTTTGTGATTTTTGCGTATGCTTCACAGAGTGCGCACAAGACTTTTGCTAGTGGCAAAGGAAGGGATTTTGTTGGCTTAGGTAAATCTGCCACGTCACAAATTGTTTCAATTAGTTTTTTTCGGGTGACGTCTCCTCCATCGGTAACATTATATATTTGCCCCATTGCTGAAGGAGTGTTTGCTGCTAAAATAATGGCTTCGATAAGGTTGTTGATGTTAGTCAAATTGAGGATTTTTTGACCGTCACCAATGTACATGAATTCCCCTGCTTTTAAAAATTTGAAAACACGTGGTAAAAATTGACGGTCACGTGGTCCATAAATGAATCCAGGTCGAACAATAACAGTTGGAAGCCCTTGTTTTTTACAGGCTTTTTGAACAATTTTTTCTGCTTCAATTTTTGTGTCGCAATAGGCGTCCCCAGTTTTTTCATATGGAGCGTGTTCATTAGTTTGATGATGGTCGTGCATACCTAAAACAGCAAGGCTGCTCACATGAATAAATTTTTCTATTTTATGTTTAAGAGAAATGTCTAAAAGAGCTTGAGTCCCATCAATATTGATTTTTCGAATCAGTTCTGGATCAGCCCAATCACTGACTACCGCACCACAATGAAATACATGCGTTTTTCCTTGAACTGCTTCTTCAATACTTTGCTTGTCTTCTAAATCACCATAGGCTAAGGAGACTCCCCACTCTTTTAATAGAGTGGCATCGCTTGATTTGCGGACAAAAGCAGTGACGTCAACGCCCTCTTTTTTTAAACGTTCAACAAGATGGCCGCCGACAAAGCCTGACGCGCCTGTTACAAGTGCTTTCATTTTAAACTCCTTGATGGATCTCTATTTTTCTAGAGAGGTACCAGCGAGTAACCGATAGGCTTCTAAATATTTTTGTTGGGTATTTTGAATGATTTCTTCAGGGAGATTGGGTCCAGGAGGTTCTTTGTCCCAGTCCAAGGTTTGAAGGTAGTCTCTCACAAACTGTTTGTCATAGCTTGGTGGGGACATTCCCTCTTTATAAGAATCAATTGGCCAAAAACGAGAGGAGTCAGGAGTGAGTGCTTCATCTATTAGTGTAAGGGTATCCTCTTTATCCATTCCAAATTCAAACTTGGTATCGGCAATAATGATTCCTTTTTCTATCGCAAAATCAGCCGCCTTTTTATAAATGTTAAGGCTTAATTCTTTTACCTTTTCCCCTAGATCACGTCCAATAAGCTTAAACATCTCTTCTTCATTAATATTTTCGTCATGACCTTCATCTGCTTTGGTTGATGGAGTAAAAATAGGTTCTGGCAATTTAGACGCTTCTTTTAAGCCTTCTGGTAAAGGAATACCGCAAACAGAGCCTGTTTTTTGGTATTCCTTCCAGCCACTTCCAACTAAATAGCCTCGAACAATACATTCAACAGGCAAAGGCTTTGTCTTCTTGACAATCAAAAAGCGGCCTTCTAGTTGTTGTGAATACTTTTTAACCTCTTCAGGGAGGTCTTCAATTTTAGATGAAAGAACATGATGAGGAACAAGGTCTTTGATTTTTTCAAACCAAAAACAAGAAATGGCTGTTAAAACCCTTCCTTTCCACGGAATACCGTCGGGTAAAACCACATCATAGGCAGAAATACGATCTGAAGTGACAAGTAAAAGTGACTCGCCTAGATCATAAACTTCTCTGACCTTTCCTTTTTTAAATAAAGGGAGTTCGTTTAAATTAAGTTCTTGGACCACAATTGGGTTCGATGCATTAGTTGTCATGGTTCTTTTTATACACTATTTGCTTGGCCTTGTCTTTAAGAAAATGTAGACTGCATAAGAGTCTTTTAGGGAGAACCATAATGAAAAAAGTCATCTTATTTTATCTTATTCCACTGTTGCTTACCCTTCCAAGCTGTAAGGGAAAAAAAGAAGTTGAAGAATCCTCAGAAAAGACTTTTGAAAAAGCCAAAATCTACGAAAACATCAAGCAATATCCTAAAGCGATTGAAGCGTATGATGCTGTCCTCCAAAAAACTCCCTTTTTCTTAGATGCCTACATTCGCAAGGGTTTCTGTTATCAAGCTTTAGGCAACTATAATGATGCTTTAGAGACATACAAAAAAGGGTTTGTTATTGATAGCGAAAATATTCAGCTCATGCGATCCATGGCTGAGGTTTATTACTTAAAAGGTAATTATGAAGAGGCTATTAAATACACTGATTTAGTGCGTGAAAAAGAGACTACCGATCCATTTAACTTTAATTTGATTGGAAAAATCTATGCGGCTAAAGGAGAAATGGAAGAAGCTCTGGTTTGGTTTAAACGCGCAATAGAAAGCCAGCCTGATAAATCCGTTTACATACTTGATTATATTCGGGTTTTAATTGCACAAGAACAAGTCGATGAGGCGCTGCTTTTTACTCAGAGTTATATGGATCGCCTTAAAGAGGATGCTCATATAGATGTTAGTTTGATGCACGCTGATTTATTAATGCGAACAAATCGTTTTGAAGAGGTTTTTACTTTTTTAACCGCTCTTGAAGAAAAAGATAAAGAAAATTCAGAAATTCTTTCTCGGATTGCTCGATACTACTTTATTAATGAAGAGGACGAAAAATCAATTGCATACTTAGAGCGCTCTTTGAAGAAAACCCCTTCTCATTTACAGTCTCTTCTTTTAAAAGGTTCTTTATTATTAAAACAGGATAAAGGGCCTGAATCGTTAGTTATTTTTCAAACACTTTCTCGCAACTTTCCTAACTGGCCTGATGTTCAGCTTAAATTAGGAGCGGCATATCAGCTTATGGGGCAATGGGAACAAGCTAAAACAGCCTATCGGCGTTTGCTTCAAATGGTTCCTGGATTTATACCTGCTCAAGTCTCTTTAGCAAATATTTATTTTAGAGATGGCTGGTATGAAGAAGTTGAAAAGATTAGTGAGGAAATTTTTGAAAAAGAACCGAATAATGTGGATGCGCTTAAAATCTATGCCGCCAGTCTTCTTACTCAAAAAAAGTATCCTGAAGCGATAGAGATTTACAAACAAATCATAGAGCTCACTCCTGAAATGAAACAAAGTCATGCTTTTTTAGCAGAGCTTTATCTTTCAAATGGAAATTTTCAATCTGCTTATTTAGAAGCACAAAAAGCATTAAAGATGGCACCTGATGATAATCGTATGCTTCTTGTTTCTGGTTTAGCTTTAAAATTTTTAAAATTAAATGATCGTTCTCAAGCTGTTTTTAGAAAAATTATTGAGAATGACCCTGGGTATCTCCCTGCCCGATTTCAATTAGGTGAATTGTATGCGGCTCAAAAGTTATGGCAAGCTTCTGAAGAGCAATATCAAGCTATTCTAGACAAACAGCCTGAGAACATAGATGTTTTAATTCGGATCGGCTCTGTCTATTGGCGTCAAGGACAGTTTGATAAAGCAGAAGAATTTTTTCTTGCTCTGCTAGAACGCTTTCCCGAGGAGTATCGCTTGTACTATGAACTCGGACGGCTTTACACACAACAAAAGAAATTAGACGAAGCAATTGAAAAGTTTGAAGAAGTTGTGGAACGAAAACCACAACACTTATTAGGTAATCTGTTATTGGCAAATCTGTATCGACAAAACGGAAATGTTGAAAGACCTGAAGAGATTATACGTACTTTAATTGCTGCTCGTCCTGGTCTTAATCTTGAAAATGAACTTGTTCTATTGCAACTTGCTCAAGGCAAAGTGAGCGAAGCTTTGAGAACGGTTCGATCTTTACCTGTTCAAAAACAGCGAAGTGTTAAAACTCAATTTGCGAAAGGAATTGCCCTACTCTTATCTAATGAAGCTGAAGATGCTGCTATAACCTTTAGACGTCTTCAAGAGAAACTTCCTTTTAACCTTATGTTCTTACTCTCTTATGCTGATAGCTATCTTTTATTAGGAAGTGAAAAGAAAGCCTTGGGAACGTTTGAGAATGAATTAGGTGAGTTTAAAGACATTAGAGATTGGTATAAGTCTTTTAGTAAAAAGGTGACCTCTACTAATGAAAAAGTGGCTGTTTTAGATAAAGCACACCTTTTTCTCCTCTTTTCCTTTTTTCAATGGGGTGTTCAATTTGAAGAGGCCTATGATTCTCTTCCTCCTGAAATAGCAAATTCTCCTCTTATGAAAATAATCTTAGCAAACGCTTATACTTCGAGCGAAAAATGGGATCAGGCAAAAGCAATTCTTGAAGAGCTCAGCAGTGAGTATCCCAAGAGTTCTTTTGTTCAGTACCAACTCGGACTTTATTTTATAAAAAGAGAGGAAACATCTTCTGCAACTCAAGCATTAATTGCAGCCATGCAACTCAATCAAGACTCTATTCGAATTCGCATCCCTCTTATGAAGCTTCTACTTGATAACAAACAATACTTAGAGATGGAGCAGATTGCACTCGATACATTGAAAAAAGCTCCTAATAAGAGTACCACCTACTATCTTTTGGCTGATCTTTATGGACAACAAAAAAGATATCAAAAAGCAATTGAGTTGATGAGTCAATTGTCTGAGATAGATGCTAAAGAAATTAATGCCTCTCTTCGGTTAGGCCAACTTTATTTTAATCAACATGAATACGATAAAAGTGCGGATTCATTGCGTACATTTGTGAGTAAAAACCCACGACACCTTGTTGGTAACTCACTTTATTTACGTGCTTTGCTTGCATCGGATAGAGATGATGATTTGGTCCGTCTGATCAATTCTATTAAACAAAATATTCCTCGTTTAAATACAACGATGCCTGAGATATTGTTTTACCTTAAAAAAGGTGAATATAAAAAATCGTCGCGTCTTCTTCAAAAAATTGATGCTACAGCATTTGTTTCAGGCCCCAATCTTTTTGTGATGGGACTTGTGTTTGAAGCAATGGGTGATTTAGATCAAGCAAAAAAATATTTTTTAATGGGCTCTGAAAAAACAGATGACAAGCTTCTCTACTTTTTAGCCTATCTCAACTTAATGAAAGTTTCTGTTTCTAAAGATGAATTCAGTAAAGCATTAACTGAAATGGTTCGTGATTCAGAGGGAAGTTTAGCTTACTCAAATATGCTTGAAGCGATTGTTTCAACAAATGAATCTTCAGCAGCTGCAGCTGAACTCTTTCAGCTCAACCTTATTTATCTAGATATTTTAAATACTTGGAATAAAAAGGGTTATAAAAAACTAGAGCCTTGGATAGAACGTTTTCCAAAGAACCTCTTCTTCTATCGCATCGCTTACTTTTTAGCAGAAAAAAGCCGCTGGACTGATAAAGGAGTCGAAAACTTAGAAAAGATCGTTAAATATTATCCCAATGATATTTTTGCTTTAATGCAATTAGCTAGATACAGATTAGGTGAAAAAGATCAAACAGCTGCCTCGGATTATTTGGAAACAGTTTTAAAAGTAATGCCTGATAATCAAGAAGCACTCACTTTGTTAGGTATGATCTATAGCAACACAGACAATATTGAAAAAGCTTTAAAGCTTTATGAAAAGGCACTTGAGCTAAATGAAAATAATGTCATTGTGTTAAACAATCTAGCTTATCTTTATTCAGCCAGTGAAGAAATTGCTGATTTAGATCGAGCTCTAACATTTGCTGAGAAAGCACAAAAAATATCCCCTGCAAATGGTCCTATCTCCGACACTCTTGGATGGCTCTATTATCAAAAAGGTCAATACGCACAAGCGTTAGTTTATTTAGAACGAGCTCGTCAAGTAATCCCTCGCTTTCCTGAAGTCCATTACCATTTAGGAAAGACCTATGTGGCTCTGAAGGATAAAGAAAAGGCTAAAGAGGCGTTTGAGCAGGCTTTAAAGTTGGATCCTAAGGGAGAGCATTCTCAGGCGTGTAAGGATATTTTAGCCACGCTCTAATTCTTAACAAGCCAAATCAAAAATTCTTCATTGCCCGCAGGTCCTCTTAAAGGAGAGGCAATGACTTTTTTTGAGGTAAAGCCTAGACGAATCGATTCAGCTTCCACTTCTTCTATAACCCGTTCTTTAATCTCGTCATCACGGATAACGCCCCCTCTTGCGACTTCTTCTTTTTTAGCTTCAAATTGGGGTTTAATGAGTAAGACTGCTGTCCCCTCACTTTTTAAGATTAAAGCAATGGCAGGTAAAATCTTTTTTAATGAGATAAAAGATAAGTCTCCTGTAAGAAACTCAATCTCTTCTTTAAAATTTTTTTGTGTCAAATAACGTGCATTTGTTTTTTCCATGAGGATGACTCGAGGGTCTTCCCTAAGCTTATAATCTATTTGTCCATAGCCAACATCAACAGCATAAACTTTTTGAGCTCCGTTTTGGAGTAGGCAGTCTGTAAAACCACCGGTAGAGGCACCTAAGTCAGCTGTAATGAGGTCTTGGCATGAAATAGGAAAGTGTTTAAAAGCATGAGCCAATTTCTCCCCTCCACGACTGACAAAAGGGGGTTTTTGCTTGATTCGAATCACAGCATCAGGTGAGACTTTTTGACTGGCTTTGATTGCTCTTTCTTCGTTCACAAATACCCAGCCAGCTAAAATCGATGTGGCTGCTTTTTCACGACTAGGGAAATAACCTTCTTCTGTAAGAAATTGATCTAATCTTTTTTTTGAAGATTTGGTCAAAAGAGTAAATCCTCATCGTCATCATCTTCTTTGGGTTGTTCAACCTTCTTTTTAGGTTTGCTTTTAGAAGGGGGTGCTTCCTCTTCTATTTTTTCTTCGTCAAATGGTTCTGCGTTAAGGTTGCCTTCGCTGTCTTTGATGAGTATTTCAATTTTCTTTTCAGCTTCTTTAAGTTTGACGCTACATAAACGAGAGAGCTTCATCCCCTCTTCATATCGTTTAAGAGAATCTTCTAAAGAGAGTTCTCCTGATTCCATTTCTTCAACAATACCTTCTAATTTTGAAAGAGCTTGTTCAAACTTCAACTCAGCCATTGTCTACTCCTTTTATTTTTTCTACTTTTGAAATAAGGGTTCCTTCTAAAAGTTTTGTTTCTAGTAATTCTCCAACTTGAACTTGATCTGCTCGACAGAGAATCTCTGTTTTATCGACTTTTTTAGTAATGCTGTAGCCTCGTTTTAAAATACTCAAAGGGTTAAGCACTTCTAATTTGGCAAAAACCCCTTGAAGATGTCTCTGTTGAATTTCTACTGTATGAGATAAATCTTTTTTAAGTCGATTCTCTAATTCATCAATACGTTGAATATATTGTGTGACACGATTTAATGGTTCTTTAAAAACATAACTCTCTATCGCATATTTTAATCTATGAGAAAGTGTTTCAAGTAGATAACCTAAAGAACCTTTTAATCTCTCTTGATACAGAGCTATTTTATCCACAAACTCAGATTTTTGTTTGACGACAAGTTCAGCTGCTGCTGAAGGTGTCGGCACCCTTAAATCAGCGACAAAATCAGAAATAGTCCAGTCTATTTCATGGCCTACGGCAGAAATAATAGGGATTTCTGAAGAATAAATTGCTCTGGCAACCACTTCTTCGTTAAAGGCCCAAAGATCTTCCATACTTCCTCCACCTCGGCCAATAATCAGAACCTCTATGTCTGGCATTTGATTGAATTCTTCGATGGCTTGAGCAATCTCGTTTCCAGAACCTTCTCCTTGAACTCGAACAGGATTGATTAAAATATGGAGGTTTGAAAAACGTCGATCAATCACATTGAGCATGTCACGAATAGCGGCTCCACTCGGAGAGGTCACAATGCCTATTTTTCCAGGTAAAAGAGGAATTTGTTTTTTCTTTTGAGAATCAAAAAAACCTTCGCCTTCTAATTTTTCTTTAAGTTGTATAAAAGCAAGCTGCAAGGCGCCTAAACCTTTAGGCTCCATTTTTCGAATCACAATCTGATATTGACCACTTCTTTCATAAAGACTGATTTCTCCTTGCACCGTCACTGCAAGACCATCTTTAAGCTTAAACTTCATGTCCCGGCTATTGCCTTTAAAGAGAACTGCTGAGATTTGGCTATTGGCATCTTTTAACGTGAAGTACATATGCCCTGAAGAAGGGATTCGTAAATTAGACACTTCTCCTTCAAGCCAAATGGAATGAAAATTTTCTTCTAATAAAAATTTAACTTGGCGAGTTAGTTCTGTTACCGAGTAGACTTTTGATTCAACACTCATTTTTAGTTCTGAACCCAATCTCTTGTTATACGTTCTAGAGAAATTGTTTTTCCTGTTTTGTTGTCTATTTCATAAATAATGCCATAGAGTTTCACATTTTGATCTGCCACTTCAAATCGAGCTGGAAGTTGATTGAGAAACCGCTGGAGTACAGGCTCCACTTTTCTTCCTATGACAGAGTCATAAGAGCCAGTCATACCGACGTCGGTTAAATAGCCTGTTCCATTAGGTAGAATGCGTTCATCAGCAGTTTGGACATGTGTGTGGGTGCCAAAAACAGCACTGACACGTCCATCTAGATACCACCCCATAGCTACTTTTTCAGAGGTGGCCTCTGCATGCATATCCACAATAATAATCTTACAATCGCTGGGAATTGTTTTAAGTAATTCATCTGCTTTTTTAAAGGGGCAATCAATTGACTTTAGAAAAACTCGGCCAAGCAAATTTAAAACAGCGACTTTGACGCCTATTGGTGTTGTGATAATGGTGATCCCTTTTCCCATGCAAGGTTCAGGGTAATTGGCTGGACGAATCATACGCTCATCTGTATTAAATAACATGCGTGCTTCTTTTTGGTCCCAAGCATGGTCGCCATTGGTCATGACATCGACCTCTGCGGCAAACATCTCTTCAGCACACTTCCCGTTGACTCCTGAGCCTCCAGCAAGGTTCTCACCATTTAAAATAAAAAAGTCGATCCCATATTCATCTTTAATTTCAGGGTAAAGTGCTTTGACAGCATTTCTCCCTGGCCGACCGACTGTGTCTCCAACAACTAATACTTTCATCTTAACTCACCATACGATAGTGCTTATGTTGATTTTTAGATGAAAAAACAACACTAATAGCACCTTTTAAAGTGGTTTTCTCTTTTACTTTGTGGCACAACTCTCTGATTTTAACATAGTCCATGTCAGTTGCATTGTTATCTACCTGAACCCAAATGCGCGTGTGATGTTGAGTTAAGAAAGCATAACACTTTCTTACAGACGGCTCTTCTGTGAGAAGGGCCTCTATCTCTGTTTGACGCAATAAGTAGTTTTTAAGTGTTTCAGTCAAACTCCCTGGTCGTGCATTGGCTGTTTCAATGGACAAGGCTAAAATAAGCGCTGCGGGATCAGTTGCTTTTGTCCAGTCTTCTTGCTGTGACAAACAACGGATCACCCTCTCACTCTCACCACATTTTTTCACTAAATCCAAAGTCAGTTGTTGAGCACTGCCAATATGCTTTTGATCTAAGGTTCTTCCTAAAAGATGCAAATAAGCTGCTCGCTTTGGTATTTCAGCATCTTCCTTTAAGTCTTTAGCAATTGATTCTGCTAACTTGGCTATATCTTGAAGGTGATCCAGAAGATTGGTTTTTCCAAGATAGGTTTGATATGCCAATTTTCCGGTTCTCTTCAAAATCTCAGGATGAAGACTTTGAATCTGCAATGCTTTAGCTGCTTGAAGTCCTTTTTCTCTAAGAGAGCTATTTACCTTTGATTTCTTTTCTTTAAAAACATCTTCAATTCTTTGTGGGTTTATTTTTCCTTCTTGAAGGAGCTGTTCTACAGTCTGTTTAGCCACCTCTTTTTTAATGGGGTCAAACCCAGAGATGAGTATTGTAGAGGGTGTTTCATCGACAATAATGCTTGTTCCTGTAATGGCCTCAAAAGAACGAATGTTTCTCCCTTCTCTTCCGATCACTTGCCCTTTTAGTTTGTCATCAGGTAAAGAAAGGGTAAAAACCGTGTTCTCTGTGGCAAAGGTTTTGGCCTGAGATTTGATGATCTGAGTCAGATCTGTTAAATATTGGTTTTGAAGCTGAGAATCGAGTTGATTAACCTTGTTTTCGATTAACTCTTCAGACTCTTTTTTAAGACTGGTTTCGATTCTTTTTTCTAATTCAGCTTTAGCTTCTTCTGAGCTAAATGAATTGCTGTTTTCTCCCTCTTTGGATTGAAGAAACGTGTTTTTTTCTTCTCTTTCAGTCTGATTCTTTTCAATAGATTGACTTGTCTGTTTGAGTTTTTCTTCCAATTCATTGATTTGAGAGTCAAAGTATTTGTTTTTACGAAAAAGCTCTTTATCTTGTGTTTGCAGCTGGTTAATCTGAGCCAATATATTTGCTTTGCTCTTCTTCTTTTCTTTATCCCAGTTGCCTCTGTTTCGACGGAGATCATTGCGAATTTCGTTTTCAACATCTTTTTGTTTGTGCTTTAAATTTCTTTTATCTTTATCTAGCTTGTCGTGAATCTTTTTTTCTTTACTGTTAAAACGTTTTTCCAAGACATACTTTTGACAAAGAATTCCAATGACAAGACCTATCGAGCCTACAATGGCACTCCAGATCAACGTGCTGTTGTTATTTATCCAGTCCATGATGTTTAACTCCCTTTAATTTCTAGTACCTGCTTTTCTGTGACAACGCAGGGCATTTGAAAATCGTGTGCTTCGCTTGGAATTTGACTGACTACCTGACAATCAAATGCTAAAGCGATAATCGTATCTTTATTTTTTACAACCGACAAAAACTGATCAAACATTCCTTTTCCACGGCCAAGACGATTTCCTTGTTTATCAAATCCCAATCCTGGAATTAAAAAAAGATCAATCTGGCTTAAATCCTCTAGTACCGGGCACTGATTTTTAGGCTCTAAAATACCATAAAAACCAGGTTCCAAATCTTTTTCCCAGTCCTTAATCTGACAAACAGTAATCAGCCCTGTTGTCTGACTCACCTTAGGGACAAAAACCTCTTTTCCTTGGCTTAAAGCTTCTTGAATCAATCTGAGTGTTTGCACCTCATCTGATTTTGAAACATAAATAAACAGACAACGCCCCTTTAAATAAGCATCCATTTTTTGAACTCGACCTGTGATTTGAGCACTGAGATCGATTCGTGAATCCTCACTTAACTGGCTTAATACTTTCTTTAACTCTTTACGGAGTTTTTGTTTTTCTTCTTTGACTTCCATATGTCCAATCGCTGTTGCATAACTTGTTCAAATCCTTGATCTGAAGGATTAAAAAAATGACGTACTTCACTTAAATAGTCTTGTGCCACAAAATGCCCTTCGTGATTATGGGGGTATTGATATTCTTTTCCATGCCCCATTTTTTTAGCTCCTGAATAATGAGCGTCTTTAAGATGATCTGGAACAGGCAGGGTTCCATTTTTTTCAATATCAGCTAAAGCAGAATCAACAGCCAAAATAGAGGCATTACTTTTAGGTGCGCATGCAGCATACAATACTGCCTGAGACAATGGAATGCGGGCTTCTGGCATTCCTAAAAATTCAATGGCTTGTAAGGCAGCTGTCGCCAGCATCAAGGCACGTGGATCTGCATTTCCAATATCTTCACTTGCAGCTACAATCAAACGTCTCACAATAAAGCGCGGGTCTTCCCCTGCATGAAGCATTTTAGCCATCCAGTAAAGCGCAGCATCTGGATCTGAACCTCGGATACTTTTGATAAATGCTGAAGCCGTATTATAGTGCTCATCTTGCCCTTTATCGTAACGGACTTGCTTTTTTTGGATCGACTCTTCAGCCACTTCTAATGTGATATGAATACATCCCTCTTTATTTGGCTCAGTGGTTTTAACGGCAATCTCTAATGCATTCAGTGATTTGCGTCCATCTCCATTGGCAATATGAGCAAAGTGATCTAAAGCTTCAGGATCTATTTTTGTCTGAATCTCTCCAAAACCATTTTTAGTGTTGGATAGAGCGCGTTGAATCAACTCTTTAATATCATCTTCATCTAATGGTTTGAGCTCAAATAATTGAGAACGTGATAACAGAGTCGAATTAATATAGAAAAAAGGATTTTGTGTGGTCGCACCCATAAAGAGAATGGTTCCATTTTCAATATGCGGCAATAACACATCTTGCTGGGCTTTGTTGAATCGATGGATTTCATCCACAAAGAGAATCGATTCTTTTTGATTAATCTGTTTTCGGGTTCGGGCCTCTTCAGCAGCTCTTTTGATATCGGCTACAGAAGAAGTGACGGCATTGAGTAGCGTGAATGCTTTTGAGGTTGATTTGGCAATCACTTGCCCTAAAGAGGTCTTTCCTACCCCTGGAGGGCCATAAAAGACTAAAGAATGGATTCTGTCGACCTGAATTTGCCGACGCAATAGCTTCCCTTCTGCTAATAAATGATGCTGACCCACAATCTCATCTAAAGATGTGGGTCTCATTTTAGCAGCTAAAGGGATCCCAAAAGAGATCTCATCTGTGCGTTGAGAAGCTGTAAATAGTTCCATAACGGTCTACTTTTGTTTAAATATGTTTAAAAAGGGATTTAGGATTGAACAGGAATTTGGGATTGTAGCTGTTCGATGATTTCAATTAAGCCTTGAATCTTGGTTTCTACTTCAGGATCTGCTTGTGATGACTCTTTTTTCAGTAATGTTAGTTCTAGTGCAAGATTCAAACAACTCAATACAGCGACTTTTTGAAACGAACCAAGTGGCATTTCTTTGGCAGTGTCTTGCATTTTGGTATTCACCAATTCAACCACTTCATCCACTAATTCCGGATCTAAATCTCCAGAAAGTGGATACTCTTTCCCAAATATTTTAACCCTAAAAACCTGCTTGCTCATTTAATTTCCTTATAGGTACTAAGCCCTAAATTCACAACCTAACTTATCTTTCAAAACTTGGCAAATCTTCTGGTGTTCTTTTTCAACTAATTCGTCAGTCAGGGTATCATCTTGGCTACGGTAATGCAATGAGTATGCCAGACTCTTCATCCCCTCTGGAACTTGAGCCCCTTGATAGACATCAAAGAGCGAAACATTTTCTAAGAGATTTGACTTCAACTGGTTAAACACATCCCTTACATCTTGTTCTGAAGTGGCATTTGGAAGCACTAAGGCAATGTCTCGGCTCACTTTTGGGAACTTAGGGATAGGCCTTAGCTTGTTGAGGCGCTCCCTTTTATACGGTATCAGATCTAAAAAGATTTCAACGGCAAATAAAGGGGGTTCTATTGAAAAGTGTTTTAGCACTAATGGGTGGATTTGACCCACATAGGCGATCTCTTTTTTGTCGGAGACCCAAGCCCCTGCTTGCCCTGGATGGTACACAGAATCTTTTAAAGGAATCATATTTAGATCAAATATATTTAAAGCATTTAATAAAGATAGAGATATTCCTTTAATATCGTAAAAATCAGCACTTAAACTATTTTCTTTCCAATTAACTTTAGGTTCTTTTGACGACATAAGCAGTGTAAATGAAGGTCGCTCAGTTGTTTGTCCATTCCCTTTTGAGTTTGGATGATAGGTTGAGCCAGATTCAAAAATGGCAATCTCTTTATTATCACGCGCTAAGTTATATTGAGCGGTTCGAAGCAAGCTTGGAAGAAGCCGAGGCCGCATATATTTGAGTTCTTCTGTGATGGGGTTTTCAAGAGCCAGGCTATTTTGATCAAATTGAGATGCCGGTATAAAATGAGGAATTAAGTCTTTTTTGGCCATAAAGCTATAATTTAAGACTTGGTTGAAGCCCATGCCTAAAGCAGCCTGATTGAGACGTGCCACAGTCTGTTGTTCTGGCTTGGCTTGAATGGGCCTGACTTCAGCTTCAGGATGGGTTGTCGGCACATTATCGGTTCCATAAAAACGAACTAATTCTTCAATCAGATCAATTTCAAGGCTCAGATCATGGCGATGAGTGGGTGCTTCAACTTCAACCCCATCTTTGTTTTTTGTTTTGGTTTCAATCCCCAACCCATTCAAGATGCTTAATATTTTTTTCTCAGGAATGTCACAGCCTAATATTTTAGGGATGCGAGAAAAACGTAATTTTATTTTCTTTTTAGTCCATTTCTTAGGTTGCACGTCAACAACCCCTTTTAAGATTTTTGCTTGAGCCACATCTTGAAGTAGTTTAGCGGCTCGTTTGGAAGCAAATGCCACATTTTCTATATCAACGCCTCGTTCAAAACGATAAGAGGATTCAGAAATAAGTGCTTTGGAACGACTCATTTTACGCACTCTAGAAGGATCAAAGTAAGCACTTTCTAATAAAAGAGAGGTTGTCTTTTCATTTACTTCTGATTCTTTTCCACCCATAACGCCTGCTAAAGCAATAGGCTTATCAGCATCAGCAATCACCATTGATTCTTTATCAAGAGTCAGTTCTTTATCATCTAAAGTTTGTAGTTTTTCTTTGGCTCTAGCTGAACGAATATTGATTTGATTGCTCTTAATTTTAGTGAGATCAAAAGCGTGTAAGGGCTGCCCTAGTTCTAAAAGAACATAGTTTGTGATATCAACCACATTATTGATTGGGCGAATGCCACAACGGTTTAACCGAAGTTGTATTTTAACTGGAGAAACTTCAAGTCGCACACCTTCAAGGACACGCGCGGTGTAACGCAAACAATCCGTGTCTTCTACTTTGACCTTTATCTTTTTATCCACACTCTCTTTTTCTTCTTTAAAATCAGTCGAAGGCAATTTAAGAGGTTTTTCTAAATAAGCCGCGATTTCACGAGCTATTCCTAAATGACTGAGGCAATCACCTCTATTTGGAGTGATGCCGATTTCAAACAGTGTGTCTTCAATAGGAAAGGAATTATTGACGCAATCCCCAACCTTAAAGGTATCAGGTAAGAGCCATAATCCATCGCTCTCTTCAGAAATCAGCAACTCTGAAGTGGAGCACATCATGCCAAAGGACTCAATTCCACGAAGCTTTCCTTTTTTGATTTTGAGTCCATTGGGAAGTTGGGCTCCGATCATGGCAACAGGGACTAAGTCCCCTTCTTTCATGTTTTTGGCGCCACACACAATTTGCAGCTCTTCTGACTTCACATTGACCGTGCAAACAGTGAGCTTATCTGCTTGAGGGTGTTTTTCGATCTTTAAAATTTGTCCCACAACCACTTTATCAGTTGTGCATTGGATTTTTTCAATGGATTCGGTTTCAAGTCCAAGCATGGTGAGCCGCTCTGCCACTTCTTCAGCAGACCAAGGAATATCCACAAATTCTTTTAACCAATCTAAACTAATTTTCACGAGATTTAATTCCTAAAATTGATTTAAAAAACGAGCATCGTTTTCAAAAAAGAGACGGATATCAGCAATGCCATATTTAAGCATGGTGATTCGTTCAATCCCCACGCCAAAGGCAAATCCTTGCCACTCTTCACTGTCTAAGTTAACTGATTTAAGTACTTCTGGGTGGACCATGCCACAACCTAAAATTTCTAACCAGCCTGTGTTTTGACAGACTCGGCATCCTTTAGCGTCACACATCACACAACTGATATCAACCTCTGCACTTGGCTCTGTAAAAGGAAAAAAACTAGGACGAAAACGGGTTGATATTTTCTTATGGAAGAGTTGATTTAAAAATGTTTCTAGAATTCCTTTGAGATCAGCAAAGGTTGTTTTTTGATCGACTAAAAAACCTTCAATTTGATGAAACATGGGTGAATGAGTTACATCTGCATCGTGTCGATAAACTTTACCTGCTGCGATAAAACTAAAGGGAGGTTTTTGTTTTTCCATCACACGAATCTGAACAGGCGATGTGTGGGTGCGCAAAAGAGAGCCTGTTGGCAAATAAAGCGTGTCTTGCATATCTCGAGCTGGGTGATTATCAGGAATGTTTAGAGCTTCAAAATTGTAATACTCAGATTCGATTTCAGGCCCTTCTTCTAGGCTGAAGCCTAAACCTTTAAAGATTTCAATTGCCTCATCCATTACTTTATTAATGGGGTGTTTCTTGCCCAATAGATACCGACTACCTGGCAAAGTAATGTCTAACTTTTCATCTTGGAGTTTTTCATTCAGAACAGAAGCGGAAAGCTCATCTTTTTTATCTGAAAGGAGTGAGCTGATCTCCCCTTTTAATTCATTAACCGATTTGCCGAAAAGGGGTTTTTCTTCATTTGGAAGGTCTTTTAGAGATTGCATTAAGGCTGGAACAGAACCTTTTTTCCCTAAGTAATCAATGCGAAGCTGCTCCAACTCTTCTAGAGCAGAAGCAGCTGCAATTTTTTTAGAGGCCTCTTCCCGAAGCGTTTCTATAGAGGGGTTCATTTTTATTTAATGGCTTGTTGTGCCACTTTAATAATATCTTGAAACGCAATTGGATCGTGAATAGCTAAATCAGCTAAGATTTTACGATCTAACTCTATATTTGCTTTTTTCAATGCACCGATAAAACGGCTGTAGGACAAACCTTGTTCTTTAACAGCTGCGCTAATACGCATTTGCCAAAGACCACGAAAATAACGTTTTTTAACTTTTCGATCACTGTAAGCATGTGACAATGCTTTGATGACAGCTGCTTTGGCAATACGAAAAGAACGACTCCGTGCTCCACGAAAACCTTTAGCGCGATCTAAAACCTTTGCTCGACGGTGTCGAGTTGCTGGACCACCTTTAACTCTAGACATGTTTACTTCCTCCTAATTCAATAAAAATTTATGCGTATGGCATCAGTGCTTTGATGTTGTCTACTAATGTGGCATCAACCAAACCACCTGCTCGCAATGCTCTTTTGCGTTTGCTGCTTTTATGACTCAATAAGTGACGTCTGTGGCTTTTTGCCAGTTTAATTTTCCCTGTGCCTGTTAGTTTAAATCTTTTTGCGGCTGATTTTTTTGTTTTCATTTTCGGCATAACAGTATCCTCTTCTTAGTTCTTTTCAGGTCCAATGATCATGATGAGCATTCGACCCATAAATTTACCAGGAACTTCAATATTCCCATATTTAGCTATATCAACTTTAACTCTATCTAAAACTTTTTTACCAATTTCAACGTGTGTGATTTCTCGTCCACGAAAAAGCATGGATACTTTTACTTTGTATCCTTTATCTAAAAAGCCGATCATCTTTCTTAGTTTTACTGAATAATCATGCTCTTCAATATTGGGTCTTACTTTGACTTCTTTAATTTTAATAATATGTTGTTTTTTCTTAGCTTCTTTATCCTTTTTGCTCTTTTCATAACGGAATTTACCGAAATCCATTATCCGACAAACAGGAGGCTGCGCTTCTGGAGCGACTTCAACTAAGTCTAAACCTGATTTTTCTGCCAAACTGCGTGCATCGTCAGTTTCCAAAACACCTACTTGGTTTCCTTCATGGTCAATCGTACGAACTTGTTTTGCTCGAATCTGCTTGTTAATCCGTGTCTTGGTAGAAATAACCCACTCTCCTTTAAGTAATGTTAATAATCTCTTGCTGCCATTGTGCGATCACTTGTTGATCGTTTTTGGAATGCAAGTTTTTCCATTTCTGGAAGCTCTTTAATCTGTATTTCTTTACTAATATTTTCTATAAACTCTTTTAAAGTCGTTTGACCAACGTCCCCTTTTTTATGTTTGCGTAAGGAGATACTTCCTTCTTCTTTTTCTTTATCTCCGACCACAACCATATAAGGAATCTTTTCTTTTTCAGATTCTCTTATCTTGAGCCCAATTTTTTCTTCTCTCAAATCAGTTTCGCTTCGAATGCCTAATTGAAGCAATTGCTGATGTAACTCTTTAGCATAATCAGCTGATTCACTACTAATATTCATCACACGGACTTGGATAGGACTTAACCATAGCGGAAAATAACCGCCAAAGTGTTCAATTAAAATCCCTATAAAACGTTCTAAACTTCCGTAAATCACCCGGTGTAAGACCACGGGTTGGTGATCTTTGCCGTCTTGACCTCGATACTTAAGATCAAAACGTTCCGGCAAATTCATGTCTAATTGCACAGTGGCACATTGATGTGGCCGTCCCAGTGAATCAATTAATTGAAAATCGATCTTAGGTCCGTAAAACGCCCCTGCCCCTTGCATTAGATTGTAAGAAATACCCAACTCTTTTAATGCTTCTTCTAAAGCTTGAGTCGCCTTATCCCATAACGCATCACTTCCAATATACTTTTCAGGTTTGGTTGAAATATCGACTTCATATTCAAAACCAAAAAGCTTATAGAACTGATCTGTCAGTTTAACAATTTCAATGATCTCATCTTTAATTTGATCTTCTGTCAAATAGATGTGGGCATCATCTTGAGTAAAATTTCTTACCCGGAATAACCCTTGTAACACCCCAGAACGTTCATGGCGGTGTACATTGCCCATCTCACATAACCGAAGAGGCAAATCACGATACGACTGAAGCGTCTCTTTATAAACGAGCATGGCTCCCGGGCAATTCATCGGTTTGATGGCATACCCTTCTTTTTCAACGTCAGTCAAATACATGTTTTCGCGGTAGTTCTCTAAGTGACCTGAAGTCTCCCAAAGTTTTTGCCGCAAAATAATTGGCGTTTGAATTTCCTTATAATCTGCAAGGACATGTTCCTGGCGCCAATAATCGACTAAAACATTCTTTAAAGTAACCCCTTTGGGTAACCAAAAAGGAAGGCCTGGGCCCTCGTCGTGAAAACTAAAAAGTCGTAATGCTTTACCCACTTTTCGGTGATCACGCTTTTTTGCTTCTTCAATCGTACGTAAATAGTTTCTTAAATTTTTCTCAGTGTCAAAACAAGTGCCATAAATTCGTTGAAGCATGGAATTGTTTTCATTACCACGCCAATACGCACCTGAAACATTGAGCAATTTAATTGCTTTAACCCAACCAGTCGAAGGTAAATGAGGCCCACGACAAAGGTCGGCAAACGAATCATTTTTATAAAGCGAAACCGTTTCCCCAGGAATGCCTTTTATAATTTCAACTTTATACGATTCGTTTTTATCTTCAAAAAATTTAATTGCTTCTGCTTTTGAAAGTTCTTCTCGGACAAAAGGAATGTCTTTTTTGATCAACTCAAACATCTTTTTTTCAACCTGCTCCAAAATCTCTGGAGTGATTTGAACCGGAACATCTACATCATAGTAAAAGCCATTTTCTAATGCAGGGCCCACTGCTATTTGGGCAGATGGATATAAAGACTTCAACGCCATAGCCATGATATGTGCTGTGCTATGGCGAAAGACTTCTCGCCCTTCCCTAGTATTAAAGTCTGCTTCTATGATGCCCGTCATTTGCTCTCTATTTTCGTTAAAGCAAAGAAGGATCGCAAAAAACGAGAAATTTATCAAGGAAATTTGGGCGATACAGGACTCGAACCTGTGACCTCTTGCGTGTCGAGCAAGCGCTCTAGCCAACTGAGCTAATCGCCCTAAATATTTTTAGGAGCTACAATATACCTAAACTACTCTAGGCAGGATCTTTAGATTGGATCTGCTTTAATCTTGAGAGAATCGACTCAATAATAAAACTAGGTGTTGAGGTTCCAGCTGTGATCCCAACATCCTTACAATCTTTAAACCACTCATCTTTTAATTCATTTGCTGTCTCAATATGGTAGGTGGTTGCTCCCTCATCTGCGCTAATCATAGCCAGTTCTTTGGTATTAGCGCTGTTTTTACCCCCAATAACCACCATGACATCAACCTCTTGAGCTAATTCTGTAGCTGATTTTTGATGTCGGGCTACCACATTACAAATCGTTTTTTTAATACGGACTTCAAAACAACGTTTAAATAAGCCTAGAACAATATCATTAAACTTTTCAATCTTTTGGGTGCTTTGTAACACAACACCCACTTTATTAGGAATATCAGAATTATTCAAATCTTCTATGGTTTCGATCGCAATGCCTCGATCTCCAACTTGCCCCAAAATGCCGATTACTTCTGGGTGCTTTTTCTCACCTAAAACAACAATGTAGTAACCCTCTTTCATCAATTCAGAAGCATGTTCCTGACTTCGAATCACAAAAGGACAAGTGGCATCCACAACGTTAAGCCCTTTTTCTTCAGCTTTTTTAAAGGTTTCAGGAGGTACTCCATGGGAACGGATTAAAACCGTTCCTGAGTCAATATCATCTAATTCATTAATAGCAGAGACATTATAATCACGTTGAAGCCATTCCACAGCTTGAGCATTATGGATGATCTGTCCTAATGTGTGAACCTTATCTTTGTCCACAGCTTGCTTGGAAGCATCAATAACAGCGTCAAACGCCATCTCAACTCCATAACAAGCACCAGAATGTTTTGCTTTTTTGATATTCACTCGAAAACTCCAAATTTTTCAGTACGACTTTACTCAAAAATTTTAAAAAACGCAATCAGAAAAGCTTAGCTTTATTTGTTTCTCTTCCAGTTAGCTGCCAAATCAGTTAATAGACGGACCCCGACCCCTGAAGCCCCTTTAGGATGATACGGCTTTTCTTTATCTGTCCAGGCTGTTCCAGCAATATCTAGATGGACCCAAGGCTTATCTTCAACAAATTCTTTTAAGAAGGCTCCAGCTGTAATGGTTCCAGCTCCACGTCCCCCAATGTTTTGAATATCAGCAATACTGCTTTTAATCTGTTCTTGATACTCTTCCCACATAGGAAGCTCCCACACTCTTTCAAAGGTATTATTTCCTGCTTCTTCAACAGCCTTAAGAATTTTTTCATCATTGCCCATCATTCCAATGGCATGTTCCCCGAGAGCCACAACACACGCACCTGTTAATGTGGCTAAATCAACAATGCCGGCAGGATCATATTTTAATGAGTAAGCTAGCGCGTCCGCTAAAACAAGTCGGCCTTCAGCATCTGTGTTTAACACTTCAACTGTTTTACCTGAATACATCTTCAACACATCGCCAGGTTTGTAGGCAGTACCACTTGGCATATTTTCTGTTGTTGGAATCAGACCTACAACATTGCGTTTGATTCCAAGTCGACTAATGGCTGCCATGGCGCCCACAACAGCTGCTCCACCCGACATATCATATTTCATTTGATCCATATTAGGAGAAGGCTTGATTGAAATTCCCCCTGTATCAAACGTAATTCCTTTTCCAACAAAGACGAGTGGTTTTTCTAAACCTTTGTTAGGAAGGTATTCCATAATAATAAATCGCGCAGGTTCGTCAGAGCCTTTAGCGACGCCCATAAGTCCGCCCATACCTAAGCGTTCAATTTCTTTTGGCCCTAAGACACGGGTCTTTAATTTTTTCTTATCTCCACATTTTGAGGCTATTTGTCCCAAACGTGTTGGTGTTAAATAATTTGAAGGATGATTGATTAAGTCACGTGTTAAGTTTGTGCTCTCTCCTAAAATAATTCCTTTTTTAATTTCCTTATCTAACAAAGAACTATTTCCTTTTCGAACCAGACTAAAGTGAACAGGTTTAACAGTAGGTTCTTTCTTTTTAGTAGCTCCTCGGTATTGATTAAATGAGTAACGACACAATAAGATGGATTGAGCGCCTTCTCGAACCGCTTTTAAAGGATTAAACTCAGCCCAACTTTTTTCACCCGGCAAAGCAATGGTGATACTGCTTGATTCAGTTGCGTCTAAGCGTTTAGTCATGCGCGCTACTGCTCGTCGGTATTTCTCCCAACTAAAGTTCTTTTTCTCACCTAATCCAAATAAAAGAATACGACTTGGAAACGCTTTGTCTCCTGGATAAAGTAAGTAAGCCTCGCCAGACTTTCCTATAAAATCTTTCTGAGAAAAAACAGTCGCTATTTTACTTGTTAATCCTTTTTTCCAATTTGAAGGAAAAGACTTTTTCTTAACGTCTTCTTTAAAAAAACCTAAAGCAACTGCTGAGGCTTTTTGATCAAAGAGACCTTTGTTTAAAATAGAAATTTTCATTTGACTCCCCTTTTCTTAAAACTTTTTTTAGCTTCTCCTAAGACTTTAGGAATAGCTTTTTTTAATGGTAAATTTAATGTGATTCCAGAAGCACGTTTATGCCCTCCACCACCCAGGCTACGGGCAATCTTATGGACATCTGTGGTCTTTTTAGAACGGAGTGAAACACGCGTGCATTGAGGGCTTTCTTCACGAAAAATCACACTCACATCAACCGTCTGTATGCTTCTTAACATCTCAACAAAACCTTCGCAATCATCAATATCAGCATTGACCTTGCGTGCCAGCTTTTTGTCGACGGTTGCCCAGGCTAGTTGGCCTTGGCATTCTAGTTGAGCATTGAGCATCACTTGCCCTAAAAGACGAAATCGTTCCAAGCTGTGTTGTTCATAAATTTGATTGTAACAGTTTAAAGGATTCACACCCAGCTCAAGCAATTCTGCCACCATGGTATGAGTGGATGGGCTTGTGTTTGAATAGTGAAAAGAACCTGTGTCTGTTAATGCCGCAATGTATAACGGCTCCGCAATTTTAGCATTTAACTTCTTCTTCATATCTTTTATAAGACGAAAGATCAGCTCACCAGTTGACCCTGCTTTGTTATCAATGACTTGCACATCAAAGAGTTGTTTGAGACAAATGTGGTGATCAATGCAAACGGTTTTAGCATTTGATTGCTGCACATCTTCTCCAACAGCCCCTAACCGTTTCCATTCAGAGATATCAAGAATAAAAACCGCATCCGCTTGATCGATTAATTTACGATCTCTTTTAGGGTTATATGTTTTAACCGCTCGGTTCTTCCCCATAAAGGTAAAGTTCTTTGCAGGAGGTGTGGCGTTTAAGATCGTTGCTTCTTTGCCTAAAGACTTTAAATAGTAGTAGAGACCCAACTCAGATCCAAGGGCATCTCCATCTGGCCCTACATGAGAGGTAATCACAAAACGATTTGACTGCTGAATTATTTTTTTAACTTGTTTCCACATAGGCTGTTCTTAAAATAGAGTGTACTGGTATTCCTTATGATTTAGAAGGTTTTTTCTTTACGGGAAGTTTTGTCAGATCAATGACTATTTCGCGCTTATTTGTTGAATAGTCAGGCACAATAATCTTTATCTTAGGATTAGAACCAATTCTTTCAATAGGAACTGAAATCTCTTTTTTATTCACATTCACGGAAAAGATTAAAGGTTTCCCATTATTTAAAACTTTAATTTGCCGGTAATTGACTCCGCTAAGATTGTCTTCCACTGAAAACTTAAGCCACTGAGCTTTGTTATTGCTATCTTTAATCAATCGAATCGGTCGAACTAACGGAGCCATTCGATCTTCAATTAAAGAATAAACACCAAATGATCTGATAAATGCTTCAATCTTTTTATCTGATTTTTCTTGGTTTTTAATGAAACGCCAGTTTTGATTTCTTTGATTAAAAAAATAAAGGTTTTGGCTTTGAAGTTTTTCTTCTGAAGAAAAGTAGACAAGCTTAACAGCTTTGTTTAATAAAATATTCTCAGGTTCTAATTCGATGATTTCAGAAATATTTTTTTGATGTGGCAGTTCAGGGTTTTCAATTCTTTTAGCTTGAATAGAAGATGAATAATAAACGGATTTGGGATCAAACTTGAGCTGTAATTCAGGCTCTAAAAACGATATTTTTTGAGTTTTACCCGGTCGTGCCACAAACCCTGAGATTTCTTTACTCTCTTCTTCTTTAAGGGGTTCTCCCCCTATAAGCGTAAAGCTAAGAACAGAGCGATTTTGAGCCGCATCTTCAATAAGTATTGAATACTCTTGTGTTTCATTGGGCTCTATTTCTAGTATTCCGGTTCCGCTGTTTTTCCCTTTTTGAAAAGAGAGGTCTCCTTGAGGTAAGTTATAAAGTCGTTCATAAATCCCTTTGTTTTTAATCCAAAGATTGCGGTTATAAACTAAAAAGTTTTGTTTGTAATCTTCCCAAGTCAATCGTTCAAAGTAGCGATCAAATAAAACCTCTTCATCTTCTAAAAGAGTGACTCGAACCGGAGCGCATTTATTTCCAGAACTGTCATCAATAATGGCAACTTCAACTCCAACAGACCCAGAAGAAATCTTTTGAGGTCTCACCACATACTGCTTTTGTTTGGAACCTTTACTTGGTTTTACAAACTTCCAGTTTTCTACAGAATGAGGAATGTTGTTTTTATTTAATGGAACAAATGCCAGCCCTACTATGGCAGGAGCTGTCTTGTCTTCTAATTGAAACCCATACAATAAAGGGTTTAAAAGGTTTTCTTCTTGATCACGCAGTTCAAAGTGCAAATGAGGAGGAACCCCTCCTGTGTCGCCGCTCCATGCCACTAGATCCCCTTTTCTAAACGGGAGCTCCTCAGCGTTAAGTTCAAAATCAACAAAGGAATCAGAACGTAATTTTTGCTCGGAATAGACTCTCGCTGCTACCTTGGGATTAAATTTACTCAAATGTGCGTAGACAGCCACATTGCCGTCACGGAGCTTTAAATAAAGCGCATTGCCATAGCCATCTGGGGCCACTTTGATCCGGCTGACATAACCTGAATCAATGGCATAGACTTTTCTTCCGGTTTTACGTTGAGTTGAAAAATCAATTCCCGCATGGAAATGAGTGCCACGAAACTCACCAAAGGTTCCTGTGATTGTTAAGGGAGGATCCATTGGAGCATGATAAAAGTCTTCAGACTGAACCAGCTGAGGAACAAATAGTATTAAAAGAAGGAAGAGAAGTTTTTTCATCATTGCACCATCTCTAAGAAACCGTCTTCTGTCAACACTTCTACGCCAAGTTCTTGGGCTTTAGTGAGCTTGCTTCCAGCACTCTCTCCAGCCACAACAAAACTTGTTTTTTTACTGACACTAGAACTTGCTTTACCGCCACGGTCTTCGACCATTTTCTTGGCTTCATTACGATCTAGCTTTGTGAGTGTTCCAGTAAAAACAAATGTTTTGCCAGCAAATTCATCAGACACTTTCTTCTCTTCTTTTTTTAACTGAAGACCTAACTCAATCAGTTTATTAATTTGGTTTTGATTCTTAGGTTCTTTAAAAAAGTCAGTAATGGATCGCGCCATTTCAGGACCAATCTCATTTATTTCAATCAATGCCTCTTCATCTACATCGTAAAGGGCTTGAATAGAGTCAAATTGCTTGGCTAATATCTTTGAAGCTTGCACGCCGACGTGCCGTATACCTAAAGCAAAAATAAATCGGCCGAGCGTTGTTTTTTTACTTTTTTCTAGTGCTTCTAAAATGTTTTGAGCTGATTTTTCAGCCATTCTTTCTAAACTTGAAAGAATTTCTAAATCTAAAGTATAGAGATCAGAAGGTTCCTCTACTTTCTTTTGAGTCACTAACTGCTCAACCAACTTATCTCCCATCCCATCAATATCCATGGCTCCTTTTGAGGCAAAGTGCTCAATTCTACTTTTGAGCTGTGCAATGCATGAAAAGTTTGTGCAGCGATGTATGGATTCATCTTCATCGCGTTCCACATGAGCTGAGCAAACAGGACAGGTGGTTGGAATCGTAAATTTCTTTTCTTTTCCTGTTCTTTTTGTAGCAATGACTTTAACCACTTCAGGGATCACATCACCTGCTCGATGAATCACAACTGTGTCTCCAATACGCACATCTTTTCGGTCTATTTCATCTTGATTATGGAGAGTGGCACGGCGAACCTCAACCCCTCCTACTCGGACCGGTTTAAGCGCGGCTACAGGGGTTATGGCGCCTGTTCTTCCGACTTGGACAAAGATCTCTTCAATTTGAGTCACTTCTTGCTGAGAAGGCAATTTAAAGGCAGCAGCCCATCTAGGGCTTTTAGTGATCGTCCCAAGGTTTTTTTGTTGGGATAATGAGTTTACCTTAATCACAACGCCATCAATTTCATATGGGAGTTGGTCGCGCTCTTCTTTAATTTTATCGTAATAAGCTAGCACTTCTTTTGTTGAGTGAAAGACTTGGGCTAAAGGAGTGACTCGAAAACCCCATCCTTTCAAAGCTTTTAAAATAGACTCTTGAGATGGGAATGAGATTTCATTTTCAGCAATGCTGTAGCAATACATGGTTAAAGGTCGCTTGGCTGTGATCTGACTATTGAGCTGTCTCAGCGAACCTGCTGCGGCATTACGAGGGTTGGCAAAAACGGTCTCTTCATTTTTTTCTTGATCCAAATTTAATTTCTTAAAATCTTTGATCCCAATTAAAACTTCACCTCGAACCGAAAGTGTTTTTGGAATATTTTTTCCTGTTAATTTTAAAGGAATGCTTTTGATTGTTTTAATATTCTGAGTGATTTCCTCGCCAACCGTCCCATCCCCTCGAGTGGCTCCTGTCACAAGCAAACCCTTTTCATAAATCAACTCAACTGCTAAGCCATCATATTTAGGCTCGACAATGTATTCAATTTCTTCTTCTGTTTCTAAAACTTTTTTAACCCGTTTATCAAACTCAAGAAATTCTTCTTCTGAAAAAAGATTGCTCAAACTAAGCATTGGTTCTTTTCGAGTCACTTTATTAAACGATTCTAAAGGGGCTGCACCAACGCGCTGTGATGGCGAATCAGGTGTAACCAGTTCAGGATGCTTTTCTTCTAAATCAAGCAGTTCTCGATAAAGAACATCGTATTGAGCGTCAGAGATCTCTGGATCATCTAAAACATAATAGCGGTGATTGTGGTCATTGAGCTGTTGACGTAGGTTTTCTATCTGTTTTTTTGCAGAAGGATTACTCATAGGGTTTTTTAGAAATTAACCTTTGGCAGGTTTCTTAGGCTTCAATTTTTCGTCAGGTATGATGAGCTTCTTTTTATCAGCTTTCCATTGAGCCAGAAGCGATTGGATTTCTTCACTACCTTGGTCGCTTAATTTACTTTCTAATTCAGAAATCAAATGAATATCTTTTTTCACATTATTGTGAATGCCATCCATCATCAAATTAAAGTTTCTAGCCACTTCATGAAATGCATCATCATGAGCCCTAAAACGCATTCTTAATGCATAGTCCCCTGTTGAAACCTTACGTAATGCCGCATTAATACGAAGCAATGGCCCAGAGAATTTGTTGGCTGTTAAAACATAGGCAATCCCCACCATGAGAAGGCCCCAAACAAGAAGAATAAGAATTTTGACAATAAAGCCAAAGTTGAGTTCAGCAAGAGGGGCTGCAAAAGGACTCGACTCAGTAATAAAAGGAATACTGACAGATCCGCCCTCTTCCATATTAATGCCATAACCGGCAAAGAAAGAGCGGAGAAACTCCCCACCTAAAAAGAAAGCCATCACCACAACAGTTAAAATGATATAGAGAGCAAAAAATCCCTGGAAGCGCTTACTAACAAAGAGTTTTCTTCTTACCTTAGGCATTGTGGGTCCCCATTTTTGACGACAAGTTTACGATTTTAAGGGCTTTAGGTCAACAGCCTTTTACCTTAAGCGCTCTTCTCAAAGAAAAATTCAAAACCGTTTATTTCTCGTAGGCGATTTTTAGGGCTGTAGCGTTTCTTTATTGGAGTGATGCGATTATAGGCTGGATGGAGTTTTCTTTCAATGTACTCTCTTAAGGCATTCCCTAAAAGTCCTTTATATGGGTTTAAAAAAGGTTGAGTTCCTAGCGCTCTCCGATTTGGGTAATGGCTTTCAAAAATCTGCTGCTGTAGATTAATCGCAAGATAATGGCTAAATGTTGGGCATAAGAGTTCATGTAAAATAAACTCATCGGTTAAAGCATATAAGGGAGAAGGGATTTTATTTCTTAACGACTCAAGAACATCTGTTGCAAGATACAAAACATTTCTTTTTTGATCATAATGAGCTAAAACATAATCATCGGGTCCTTTTACAATCGACTCAAAACGATAGACTTTAAAATCAGGTCGATCTATTCGGCTTTGGATCTCTTTAAGCAAAACTCTAGCCTCATTTGAATGACCCATCAATTGCTGAATGACTGATAAGAGAAAAACAAGACCATTCTTATATTGAGAAGTAAAATCATTAATAGGTTGTTCTATTTCATCTCTTTTATCCCTAAATTCAGCCAATGCTTCTTCCCCACTTGCGATAAAACCAGTCTCTTTTTTATCATTGGCTTCGCCTCGTGCAAATAAAAACGGCATATGTTCACGCATAAAACGACGATTGAGTTGAGTGAGTTCATCATCACTTCCTACCCCATCCATGATGCGGTGAAAAATGTGTCCTTGTCGGCGGAGATTCTGCAAATGAACTTGATCAAATGTACCTGAGGTAAAAAATTCTTCTCTTACTTCTTGTGGCAAACCTTGCAGAAACGACTCGGAATAAAGAGCCTGAAGCCAGTAATACTTTACATTATATTTTTTGCGGCCATTATCAATTCGGTGAGCACGGTCCCCTGCCTGGTATTGATCTCGGTAAGTTGGAGCTAAATCATCATAGACAACCACATCTGCTGCGGTTAAGGTCACACCCACAGAACCCGAGTCATATGTTGCAATCATGACACGGCTATTGGGGTCATTTTGAAAAAGGATGCGCTCATAATCCAAAGCTCTAACCGGCATCCCTGTTTTTTTCGTAGCTAAAATAAATTGATGATTTTCATCAAACATAAAATTGCCATCTTCATTTACTTGATAATAGAGAACTTTGCCATTTTCATTCACCCGATACCCATTACTGTTTTGTGCAAGACCTCCGTAGTAAGAGCGTACTCCTAATTGTTGATATCGATCCAAGTAAGCTTTTACTTGAGCCTTGTACCGGGTAAAAATCAATATTTTCTTTCCATGATTTTCTTTCCCCATTAATTCCTGTTCTACTATTTTGTCCATTCTTAGGTGTTTAGGAGATTCTATATCCAAACCAATATAAGCTGGGTCATTCATGATTTGGCGTAAGGCTTCTTTTTTAGAAAAATACCCTTCATCAAAACGGTGAAAGCGGCTGTCTTCGTCTGATTCATGCCCTCGATGTTGTTGGCACCACTGTTGGTAATTTGTAAAGAGCTGCAAAATAGAATGGGATTGTTGCGATGTGAGTTCAAATTGACCGGTCTCCTGATCTAGAGGATCAACCTCTACTTTTCGAGGTAGTTTGTTGCTTTGTTTTTCTAAAGCAATTTTAGGGTCATACTCTTCAAACACATCTCGTTTTCTAATGCGGAGCATGTGCTGTTGCATGAGCAAAAAGAGAGCATTTAATGCTTCAGGGTCATCTGAAGGAAAGGCGCGTGCAAACGCTCGAGCTGATTTAAAGCGTGAATCATTCGGACGCAGAAAACCTAAAATACGGCCAATCTGAGAAATTTTTTTGAAAGGAGTGGCTGATAAAAGAATTTTAAAACCTGCCTCGATTTGGGCGGTTCCTTTAGCTTGTTGAGAAGATCCACTTCCAAGGTAATCAGCCTCATCCACAATTAACACCCCTTCTTCCCGAGAAAGAAGGCCTGCTTTTCGCTTATTCATGCCTCGGGTATACTCAATATTTGTTACCACCTGAGAGGTATCTAGATTTTTTAACCTATTGGCTCGTTGACGATACGTTCCATCAAGAGCAGTTAAACTAGAGTCTTCAAAAAACTTTGCTTGTTGTTCTTTCCAACTTGTAACCACAGGATTCGGCGTTAGAATGACAGTGTCATGTCCATTGGCTGCCACTAAGGCTGTTACGGTTTTTCCCAGTCCCTGCTCATTGGCAATCAAGACTCCGTTGGCCTCCCCCTCTTCCATTAAGCGCTGAGTTTCATACACGACATATTTTTGGAAAAAGTAAAGTCTCTCTCCTTGCTTTAAATCATAATCTCGCTTAGCGATTTTTTTAAACTTTACCTCAATGGTTTTTAGAATTGCTTTTTTGGCTTTTGAACTCTCTTTATAGAGTAATGTTTTTAAGTACTTTAAACCTTCTTTTTCATTTTGAGTAAAATGCCGAAGCAATGCTAACTCCATAGAACGAAATATAAAATTATATTGCGCGGGATTTTGATGAATGGACGCAAGAACCTCTTCTTTTAAACCAATAAGACGAAGAAAAGCTTCTTCGGCATCTTCTAAAGTTGCGGTTTGTTCAATTTGGATAAACTGAGAAGAACTTCTTTCTTCAGATTCCTCATTAACCGCATAAACACTAAATTCATTTATTTTGCCGATTCGAGGAAGAGGAATATTGGCAGAAAAAGTGCCATCTTGTCGAACCCTTATCTTCCGAGTGTAAGCACCTGTCACTTGAATGTATGAGGCGCCTGAGTCTGCTTGCCCAGAAATCTCAAAGGACGATTCCTCTGTCTCAATTGTGTTGTTTTCATAATCTTCACCAAACTCTGGAAGAGATAGAACCTCATCATAGTCCTCATGAAGCACTCCTTCTTCCGCCCATTCTGCACGCAACCCATTTAGCGATGTCACAACAATTTGATCCACCTCTTCAGTGCTCAAATCAGGATGATAAATTCGAATATATTGCTGAAGCCGTAAGGGATCATTCCCTAATAAAGCAATTGCTTCTGCCAAATTAAGTGACTCAATTTTCTCTTCAACATCTTCGTTAATAGCATTCCGAAATTTAAAACCAAACTCTGTAGCAACGTCTCTCTTTGCGTTTTCCTTAAAAGCCCAGACTGTTTGACGCCTTGCCTTTCTTTTAAAGTATGACACGCTGTTTAAAGTCACTTGCGCTTTGCCTTTTGATTCGCTCTCTAGTTTCTCCTTCATTTGTTTTGATAATAAGCCAGACTGGCCAATAAATAGTTTCGTTAGGCCTGACCTAGAAACAGCTATTTCATCTGAAGCTAATTCAGGAATCTCACCTCTAAGTTTGAAACCAAACTCTGTGGCAACTTCTTTCTTTACGCTTCCCTTAAAAGCCCAGACTGTATGATTACCTGCCTTCCTTTTAAAGTATGACACGCTATTTAAAGACACTTGCGCTTTGCCTTTTGATTTACTATCTAACTTCTCATTCATTTGTTTTGATAATGAGACAGATCGCCCAACAAATAATTCCTTTAGGCCTGACCCAGAAACAGATATTTCATCTGAAGCTAATTCAGGAATCTCACCTCTAAGTTTAAAACCAAACTCTGTGGCGACTTCTTTCTTTACGCTTCCCTTAAAAGCCCAGACTGTATGATTACCTGTCTTCCTTTTAAAATATGACACGCTGTTTAGAGTCACTTGCGCTTTGCCTTTTGATTCACGCTCTAACTTCTCATTCACTTGTTTTAATAATAAGTCAGACCACCCAACAAATATTTCCTTTAGGCCTGGTCCAGAAACAGCTATTTCATCTGAAGCTAATTCAGGAATTTCACCTCTAAGTTTAAAACCAAACTCTGTGGCAACTTCTTTCTTTGCGCTTCCCTTAAAAGCCCAGACTGTACTAGGACCTGTCTTCCTTTTAAAATAGGACACGTCGTTTAAAGTTACTTGCTCTTTGCCTTTTGATTCACGCTCTAACTTCTCATTCATTTGCTTTGAAAATAAGTCAGATTTCCCAACAAATAGTTTCGTTAGGCCTGACCCAGAAACAGCTATTTCATCTGAAGCTAGTTTAGGAATAGGGGTCTCACCCCTAAGTTTAAAACCAAACTCTGTGGCAATTTCTTTCTTTGCGCTTCCCTTAAAAGCCCAGACTATGTGAGGACCTGTCTTCCTTTTAAAATAGGACACGTTGTTTAAAGTTACTTGCGCCTTGCCTTTTGATTCACGCTCTAACTTCTCATTCATTTGCTTTGGTAATAAGTCAGACTGTCCAAGAAAAAGTTTCTTTAGTCCTGGTCCAGAAACAGATATTTCATCTGAAGCTAATTTAGGAATAGGGGTCTCACCCCTAAGTTTAAAACCAAACTCTGTGGCAACTTCTTTTTTTGCGCTTTCCTTAAAAGCCCAGACTATGTGAGAACTTGATTTTCTTTTAAAATATAGAACTCCCTTTAAAGTCACTTGAGATTGGCCTCTTGATTCACTCTCTAATTTCTTATTCATTTGCTTTGATAATGAATAAGGATCTCCAACAAATAACTTTTTTATAGCTGTCTGAGAAATAGCTATTTCATCTGAAGCTAATATTGGAATCGAAATATTTAATAACCCAACACTGAAAGTCTTTGCAAAAAAATTATAAATGTTATGACTTTCTGCATTAAATAGTGGAAAAGTAGCAATAGCTGAAATGTATAAAATTAGGGATAGAAGAAAAGAAGGCTGAACAATAATATATTCGCCTAAGAAATAAGGTCCGGCAATCATTGCGGTATAAACCAGGCCAACACCCACAATACGTGAATTTAGTTTAAGCCAATCAATACTTCCTGCTTCTTTTCGGTTGTCATGCAAAGCTAAGAATCTAACAGGGTTAAAAGTGAGACTTAGTTCTTTAAATCCAATAAAAACTTCTTCTTTCCAATTACTGGCTTTTTGGGTCGGCGAGATAAACTCAATAGCTGGAGAATAAAGATCTCCTTTTAAAACAGATTGAGGCGCAAGATAATCCTGAGGGCTCGCCTCAATCATCTGAGCGGGTGAAATCGCTAATAGACTAGCTAAAAGCAAAGAGACAACGCTTACTGGATATTTATTTCTTAAGGACTTCATAATAAGATAGTTAAGATACTACATGTTAAGAAATTTGTCAAGGGGGTTTTGACTCAAAAAGGAATGATTTGATCAGAATTATTAAGTTCTAAATACCTGATTATAAGTGTCTTAAAAAGAAAAAAGGGCAGCCCTAAAGGTATTCGTTTTTTAAGGCTATGTACTTTTCAGCCCAAAAAGCGGTGTCCTTCTGCTCTTCTGGGGTGAGCTGGCGGACGATGCGTGCTGGAGAGCCTAGAATAAGGCTTCCAGAGGGAGCTTTGAAGTTTTCTTTGACTAGGGCTTGGGCGCCAACTAAAGAGCCTTTGCCGATGTGTGCGCCGGTTAAAACTACGGCACCAATTCCGATCAAACATTCATCTTCAATGGTGCAGGCATGAAGATTGACGTTGTGTCCTGCTGTGACATTTCGGCCAACAATGCAGGCGTGTTCGTTTGAAACGTGTAAGACTGATCCATCTTGAATGTTGCTTCCTTCACCAATTTCAATGGTATTGATGTCAGCTCTTAAGACAGCATTAAACCAAACGCTTGTGTCTTTGGCTAAAGTTACCGCACCAATTAATTTAGCGCCATCCGCCACAAAAGCAGTGGGATCTATTTTTGGTTTTTCATCAAGATATGAATTAAAGAGTGAGTGTTTTTTCATAAAAGTAAAAATGCGTTGCTAGAGTTTTAAGTCTAGCAACGCATTTAGTTTAACCTTTATACATTAACGGCCATATGGATTTGTGTTGCTGTCGCCTGCATATCCATCCGCAGCACCTTCCATCACAGCTTGAGGTGTACGGGCGATTCCGCCAATAGGTTTTCCCACATCATGGGCTCCTTGGTGCAAAGTTTGGCAACCAGAAAAAATAAAGAGCGATGCTAATAAACCAAAGTAGATTGATTTAGATTTCATGTTGTCCCCTATTGTTTTTAATAATTTATTCGTATCTTACGACGTCGTTTTTCGCGAAATTGTTTCCACTCACAGGTGTGGCAATTGAAAATTTATCTTTGACTTGCACGACTTGCACACGACCGACGCGTGTGGCTTCAGAACCCAAGTCTAATCCTGTATCAGGATCGATCAACGATTCCCCTTCACGGTAAACATTGAATTCATCTCCAATGTTAATCCCACCACTTTGGCCGACGTTTAAATAAACTTTACTGCTGTCAGCTTTAATGATACGTCCTTGCCAAGGAATGTTTCTCATTTTTGCGCTAATAAAGGCAACTGATTTATCAATGGCCATTTGGGTCGCTTTACCGATAGGAGTTGATTTGTGCCCACCTGAACCAAAACCCCAATCTTTTTGCTGAATACCAATTTTCATTCCACCTGAATCTGCTTTACCTTCGCAACGTTGTGAGTAAAGAACTTGACCGGTTGTGGTGTCATAAAGATAAATGATCACAGCCACATGGCCTTGGTTTGATTTACCCCCAATGCTGAATCCTTTAATGTTCAACCCTTGAGAACCCCCACTTGTACTTGAGGAGTATTCAGTGATTGCTCCTTTAATCAAGATTTGAGCGCGATTGATTTTACCAATCTTAGCTCCACCTTGGGCTGTTGTACGCCCGCTGGCACCAAAGTTTTGTTCTTCAAGAACTCCTTCAATATCAGCACGCTCCAAAACAATAAAGTTTCCGCTTTGCATTAAGGCATCGGTTAACATTTCAGACATCCCTGTCCCAATGTTGACTTGGCCTCTCCAACTTGTTTTGTTTTCAAAGTCAGAAACAGCAACTAGTTTTTTAGGTCCTACTGCTTGAGCTGAAGTTGCGCTCAGACTCATCACTAATGCAGCAAGTGTTGAAAATAAAATAAAACGTTTCTTCACGTAAAACCTCCTTCATATAAATTAACGAAACATCGGTTTAGTATCTGCCTGAACTTCTTCGGTAACAATTGTCTCAGTTACCGTCTCAGAGACAGCAGATAGCTTATCATAAAGTCGTACATCAATTCTATTCTGAGTTTTGCCTGTGATTTCGACCCCAATTCCACTCATATTCTCAAGTGTCTGGTCAAAACCTTTCCACATCGCCCCGTCCACATCCACATCTAGGATCAAAATACGGTTTAAAAAGCTTCTTTCACTCACTTTACGGACACCCCGAATGCTTGAAAGTGCGTTTTTAAACTCCCGACGACGGGCGCCATTAACATTGTCCGCCACAACTTGAACCGCAACCGTATTAAAGACTTCGCTACGCCATTTTTCTACGATTTCATTGGAGAGCGTTTTTGCTAGCTTCTCAGCCCCTTTTTGAATCGCTTTTTTGGCAGTAGGCATTCGTCCGCCACCATCTGTGCGGCCTGACTCTACAGTTGTTGTGGTTAAGATTTGACCGGTATCGACTTTAATTGCTTTTGCTGTCAGACGTGCTTCATACGCAAAGACTGAAACGCCATAAGCCACATTGTTATCAATCAAATCACTGACTGCTTCACCTACAATCACCACTTCAGCACCAAATCGACGTCCTAATGCAACTGCTTTATCAGGATTGGCATAACTGATTGCAGCATCCCGATCTTTAATAGCGTCCATTTGAGCTTTGTCGATAACAGGAAAATCCATGCGTTGAAAAGTGCGTTCCATGGCTGATGAGGTTAAGCCACCCTGTTGGGTCACTCCATCGATCAACTCATTAAACACAACCATCACGCGTGGGTTATTCTTTTTCTCCCGTATGATATTTAATGCTTTGATATCTTTGGTTAATTGAGCCAAAGAGACCGTGGCACGAATACGGACTCGATAGATTCCGTCCGCCCCATTATTGTCAGAAAGAACGTCATAGTTTTTGACATATCCTTTGACCTGGGAATAAATGGCGTCATCTAAAAGCTGATAGTTTTGAACCATGGTTTCAGAATCAACTAAAGCACCCACGCCACTTTCTACTGCTCGGCGTAAAGCTCGGTTAGTTGCTTCATCTTTAGCACGTAAAATTCCGTCAGGAGTTTGCGTACGAACCGCAGCCATCCCTTCAGCTTCGAGAACTTTTTGGGGAGCTTGGGCATGTGCCCAACTCCCCATTGCGATCACGCTGAAAAATGAAAATAATGCTAAGTAAATATTTATCTTTTTCATTGTTTTACTCCACAATCATCCGTTGTTCAATAACGGTCCCTTCATCAATGATACGTTCTTCATAAGTGTTACATCCACTTAATGAACCCCCAACCATGAGCACTGTTATTACGAGTAAAGTCTTTTTCATTTTCAGCCTCCTTAGTAGCTTCTAATTTCTTTATAAACAACATAGATTTCAGACATGGGTATTTCTATTGTCACTTCAACACTGCCATCTGGCAAGTA
>JAJCYG010000099.1 GCA_029263055.1 Actinomycetes bacterium | reverse complement strand
CAATAAATCAATTAAAGAAGGGGGCAAACGACTTTAAAAGCTAAACTCGAGAGGCACAAACAGAGGCGACCGAGCAGGTCCGGCAATGAGCTGCAGAGGGTTTGGATGAAAACTCTTTATTCTTAATGGATTGCATTAATTGTTGAATTTGAGCTTCCACATTAGGGTCTGGATCAATGCCAACAAAGAGTGGTTTTCTCAAATAAAGGAGTCCCCCTTCAAATGAGGGGGCTTGTTTGAAGAAACGTTGGATGGCCCAGATATAGACTTGGATTTGGAAGCGATAAAACTCGGTCTTTTCTTTGATAGTTGAATCTGTGATTTTATTGGTTTTGTAATCAACAACACAAAGTGACCCACCCTCCTTTTCAACAATAAGATCAATAGCTCCTTCAACCACACCTTGATCAACTTGAATTAAAAAAGGCCATTCTTTAAAAACTGTTTTAGCTTGTTTTAATTCTTGATAAAGAGGTTCCTTTATCAAGGGATCTAATAAGGCAACAATTTCTTTTTGTTGTTTGACATTTAAATGAGGCAAGGCATTTTTGACTGATTCTTCTAAAGAATTTTCCAACTCGTCAAAAGGAACTGTTTCTAACACCGAGTGAACAGCTGTTCCAAAATCAGAGGCTGCCATTGTTTTCTCTTCATCAACAATCTCTTCTTTTTCTAGTTCAATATTTTGCGGCACATAGCCTAATTGATACAAAAGATAATAGCGATAAGGACAGACTTTATAATGCATTAACTGAGTCACAGAGACTTGGTTTAATACTGACACAGAATCAAACTCTGTGGAATGAGTTTGACGGTATTGATTCCACTCTTTTAAATCAACAGGCTCAGGCGCAATATTAACACTGTTTTTTTCATCCTCTGTTGATTCAACTTTGTTGGTGATAGCAGGGATCTGCTCAAAATGAACCCCATTGGGTAATGGCTTTTCGTCCGTCCCTAAAGCAAAAAAGTGGCGCAACCAATCTGCCCAAGAAAGGCTCGGTTGAAAACCCCCTTTTAACTCTTTAAACTTTGTGGAACCAATTAAAATCAAACGTTGTTCTGCGCGAGTTGCCACCACATAAAAAAGACGTTTCTTTTCTTCTAGCTCTTCATTTTTTAAAACATCATGTATTTGTTTAAATAAAAGAGGGTTTTCTTTCTTATTCGTTAAAGGATTGTGCACCTTCATGGCAAACTGCCTATCTGAAGCAAAGCGAAAATCACCTTTTTGAGGAACATCTTTACGCCCCAAATCAATGGCAAAGACAACCGGAAATTCTAAACCTTTAGATTTGTGCATGGTTAAAATGCGAACCACATCACCCAACTCTTCTTCTAAGGGTGCTTTTTCTTCACTCCCTTCTTCATTTTGAAGGCGGTCTAAATAAGTGGTGAAGTGAGCCACACTCCCTTGTAAATGTTTGGTCTGATAAGAAGCCGCCACATGAATCAGTTTTTGTATATTGGCTAAACGTTGAGGCCCATCAAAGAAACAGAGCGACTTAGTGGCATAATCAAAACAACGCACTCCCTCTTCAATCAAGGTTGGCAAGGACCAAAGTGATTGATTTGCTATCAAATGATTAATCTGTTGAACCGCAAACACAATTTTCTCTTTTTCTTCTTTGGCAATTCCCTCAAAATGCTCAATGTTTTTAATCGCTTCCCATAAAGGGGTCTCTCGACTTTTTTCTTTAGCCCAAACCGCGCAATGGTACAACGTTTCATCGCTGAGCCCAACAAAGGGAGAACGCAAAAACCCAGCTAACGGGATATCACGGTGAGGAGCAATCAGTACTTTAAGAAGATGGCTCACATCATAGACTTCTTGTTGGCTATAAAACCCACGTCCTGAAACAAGAAAGAAAGGAATCCCATGATCTGCCAATGCTTTTTCATAAATGGAAAGAGCTGTGGTGCTACGTGCTAAAAGTGCGATGTCACTATAATGAAAACCTTCTTGTTCAACCAAACGCTGAATCCGCTTGGCTAACCAATCTGCTTCACTTTGACGCGACTCTTTTAAACGAAGCCCCCCTTCTTCTTGATCGAGCAAAGCAATTTCAACATGGGTTTTAGAAGGTTCTCCATTTTTCTGACCTGCTAATAAAGGGTGGTATTGAACCGACGCATCATGTTTCCATGTTTGATCAAAGAGATCATTCACAAAATTTAAGACAACGGGATGACTTCTAAAATTTTCACTCAAATCAATAATTTCGCCAGCACCTTCTGAAAAACTTTTTTCTAGATGATTAAACGCTTCAATTGAAGCATGGCGAAATCCATAAATTGCTTGTTTCTTATCTCCAACCACAAAATCATTATTATCAGTGCGAAGAAGATCAAGCAGTTCTACTTGAAGAGGATTGGTATCTTGATATTCATCCACCATGATAAATTTAAATCGTTTTTGATACCGCTTTCGAACATCAGGATGTTTTTTTAGCAAGTCTCGGGAGAGAACTTGAAAATCATCAAACTCAATCCACCCTTTTTTCTGCTTGGCTTCTTCTAATTGAGCCCCCACTGTTTGAATCAACCGATAGAAAATTCGTTTAGACTCTTTAGACCTAATTTCATACGCAATTTCTAGAGCATGGTTGAGTGCCTCCTTTTTATCGGTCTCGCCTCGTTTAAAAGAAAGCTCTTTCCACTCTTCAATCTCTTCCCACGAAATCTCTGCAGATAATTTGATCTCACCCAATCCAGCCACCGCACATTTTTCATTAGCTTGTTGAATAATTTGATCTCGGCTCCATTCAGACAAAAGTTCTTCTGGTAGCGCACCCAATGACTTTAACTGACTCAAACCTTGTGCAATTCCACTTAATAGAGGGGTAAAGCCATAAGATTGAAACAGAGTTAACAACTCTTTATCTTTTTGCTCATAAGCTTCTTCTAATTGTTCTGTCAAAATAGATTCTAAAAGTTCGCGGTGCTGAGCTTGATCCATGACTAAAAATTGACCTGATAAAGGAACTTGTAATTGATTTTCAATCAACAACCGCGCACAAAAACTATGAATCGTTCCAATAGCAGCTTGCGAAAACCGAGCTTGTGCTTCGTGCATGCCTTCTTCTTGAAAACGAAGCAAAATCCGTTCACGCATTTCTTTGGCAGCTTTGTCGGTAAAAGTCACAAGCAAAATTTGTTCTAAGCGCGCATGCCCTTCTTTAACTAAACGGACAAAGCGTTCCACCAGCACACGCGTTTTACCCGAGCCAGCCCCTGCAGAAACCAAGACGCGCGATTGATTCGCTAAAAAAGCTTTTTCTTGAGAAGGAGTCAAGGTCACAGCCATTAAAAGACCTCCTCTTGAGTGCGACAAATCTCTTTATACGAACAAGTCGCACAAATCGCTGTATCGGCTTCAGCTAAAATAGACCCTTCACTCATTTTAGAGGCATGCTGTTTTAAATGAAGGCGCATCTGTTCCAAACGACTCTCAACTTCTTTAGCCTTCACACCATTTAATCTGTTCTCTTTTAATGAAAGGTAAAACCCTTCTTTAGGTTTTAACTTTAAGACTTGCTCACACACATCTAAGTAACACGCAATTTGTAAGTTAATCCCATCATTCATTCCTTTAGGAGCTGGAAGCGAACCCGACTTGTAATCAATGACTGTTGCCTCTTCCCCATCCTCAGTCAAATCAACCCGGTCAATACGTCCCCGCAATAACAAGTCAAACTCAGGACTCACACTCAATCGATAAAAAGGAACCTCTTCATATCCAAATCCTTTTTCAAAATAAGCAGGCAAATCTCCTCGTTTGTGCAACCGCTCACGCTCTTTAAGCAAAAATATTTCTAACAGATGATTGAGGCGATTCTTCTCCAAACTAAGCTCTGCTTCAGATAAAGGAAACTCTAATTTTTTAAAGGCTTTCGCTAACAGTTTTTCTTTTTCTTGAAGTAACATCGCCGAATCTGCTTCTAAAATTTGTTGGCCCAAGTCAGCTAAAACGTCATGTGCAATCTGACCTCGAACCATTTGCCACATATTTTCTTTTTCATCTTGAAGGCGAAGCAAATGACTAGAGAAATGCATAAAGTGACATTTTCCAAAGGCTTCAAGCTGCGTGATACTAGCCCCTGTCTGAAGCCGCTCTTTAACTTTGCTTAAAATAGTCTGATCTTGAAGATGTGCTTTTTTCTGACGTAGAAAGAATGATTTCATTTCAGTTGAAACCAGGTTTTGAGAAGATCGATCTAAATAAGGGGTCACCCACCCCATCTTCTTTGCTTCAGGCAGCACTTGCCCAGGAAAAAACAATTCCCACTCTTTAATAAAAAGAGAAGGAAGCGCTTCTTGGCCTTGTGCATTTTTTTGAGCAAGAGATAAGTAGAGCTTTTCTTTAGCGCGTGTCACTAAATTATAAAAATGAAGTTTCTCTTTATTTAGATGAGCGGTTTCATCAAGCAGTGGCTCCGACATAAAAAGGTTAACCCCATTTTGTCGTGGTAAAGCCCCTTCTACACATTGCGACACAAAAACCACGCGATAATTTTCTAATGGCGGTGACTCCACACCATAAAAATGAACCGCAGAAACTTTTAATGGTGGCGGACGGAAATCAAGCTGCTGCCATACTTCCATAGGATCGGTTTTTAATTTCGAATAAGTCTCTGCTTGTTCCACATTAGTTTGCCACTGTGTCCAAGCAGCTAAATGCCGCCCGGCAATTTCAGGAGGAAGTGAAACAATCTTTTCAAAATCAGGCTCACGCTCTTTTTCTTCTTTATTAGAAGGGTCTAGATAATGACGTACCACGGGTTGATGACTCAATGGCTCCGGAGCAAGCGATTGAACACGCACACCATATCGCTGAAAAACCTGCTGCACCCATTCGCCCATGCTTCCACCTGCCCCTGAAATAAGGGCGATTTCATGAAACGGGATATTTTCTTCAACATGCAAGCGAACCACTTCACGCGCAATCCACTCAAGCTCACTATCATGATTGGAAAATGAAAAAAGTTGAGGCTTGGGTAATACTTTTTCTTGAGGAATCCACTCTTCTTTCAAGTCAGAAAAATCTTGTCGAATCAAATTTAATGTTTTTAGACTCTCTTGGAACAGTTGTGGTTTTTCTTTATCTGCCGTTAATGAAAACCAAAGATCGGTCTGCTTGCCAATCGCTTGAACCAAACGCCACTGCAAAGGAGAGAAAGAATCAAATCCATAAAGCAATGTGATTTGAACACCCTGCTCAGAACAAAATGTCTTGTTCTCATTTAAATACCGCACTGCAGCAGCCACCATGCTCTTGCGGTCAATCACTTGATGCGAATCAAACAACGCTTCATATTCTTTAGCTAAATGCTGAGGTCCCTTTTGCGGCCATAACAAATTCTCTTTTAAATCATCAATGGCTTGCGCCAATAAACGAGCCACTTCGGTTTTTTGTTTAAAAATAGTTAAAAGGGGATCTTCTGTCTTTTCTTTGAGTTCAGTAAGCAAAGCCAATCGCAGATAATCTGAAGCAAGCTCTTTTGGAGGATTGCTTGTTTGATAAATAGAACGAGCAAAATCATCTAAGGTCAAAATCTTTAATTCTGAGACCGCACCCAACTTTTTAGCCACACGCAACCGTAGCGTACGCGCCAAACTCCGATGCGGCACAATCCACATAGCTTGAGACTGAGCAAACCGCTCTAGCCCTACCTCTGATTTTTTAGAATGAGCCGGTCCTAAAACAACTTCAACCATCATTAACGCCAATCTTTATTTATAAAATTTTTACACTCAGGCCATTCCCAATGAATTTAAGGTATGTTATATTGATTCCCATGTCAAAAAAGAAGATTAAAGAATTACTTACACCCGAAGAAGCTGAATCAGTCTTTGCCTTTCACGATATTGCTGAAGAGGTTCTAGGCGATCGGCTTGAAAAAGTTATGATTTTCGGCAGAACCGCTAATAAATCGGTTCCTGGCGAAATTGATGTTCTCTTTTTACTCTCAGAAATGAACTCAGAAGACTCAGACGAAATCAACCAAATCGCTGAAGACCTCTCAGAACACGCCACAACCCAACTCTCTCCCTTTGTGATGGATCAAGCCACCTATGACGGCTACAAAGAAGAAAACCACCCCATTATCCATGACATTGAGACCACAGGCGTTGAAATCACCTTAAACTAGGCATCTACTTGACATAAACACATTTAGGTGATATACTTTAATTAGATATGAAGCTAATAACAAAGTATTGTTTAGTTTTACTTTTAATTTATAGCACTAACCTAATCCTTCCGTCTGATGCTGAAACAGCTGCGTTAAAAGTCTTCTACACAGATGTCAATGAACGCAAAATCTATAAAGTCGATCCTGACGGCAGCAATCTCACACTCGTTACAAACGTGCCAATTAATTCTACACCTAGAGACCTCGCCATTGATCCATTCAATAACAAACTCTATTGGGTCAATATGAGAGTTAGCGGAGGGATTATTAATGAAATCAGACGTTCTAATTTTGATGGATCCAATGAAGAACTCTTGATCGGAACGGGATTAAGCCAACCTGTTTCAATTGATTTAGACATTGGGAACGGAAAAATGTATTGGGCAGAACAATCTGGTGGGGGAAGTTTTAAAAGAGCTAATTTGGACGGATCAAATGTGGAAGTTATTCTTAATACTGGATTAAACGCACCCTCAGGAATTACTGTAGACAGCATCAATGAAAAGATCTATATGACTGATTTTATCTCTCAAAAAGTGATGCAAGCCAACCTTGATGGTTCAGGAAAAGTCGATATTTTAACGGGACAAGGATCTGTTTTTGGAATCGATGTTGATACTGTTAATGAAAAGATTTACTACACTGCAGGAGGTGTTGGAGTCAGAAGCGCAGACTTAGATGGAAGCAATCCCACAGTTGTCCTATCGTCTGGATTAATTAACCCTTTAGGTATTGAGGTTGATCCCCAAGGCAATAAATTTTATCTCGCCGACTCTAGCGCAGATGCCATTATTCGTGCTGATTTGGATGGGTCTAATTCATCTCAAATCTTATCTGCCTTGAACCAACCAAGAGGTCTCGCAATATTAGACGAAAATTCTGAAACAACAGATGAAGGAACCGAAATACAATTAGGGGGCGACAGAACCATCAACTTTACCGACATCACAGCTGATGGACACACCATCAGCACAGCCTCTAATCAATCAGCCATTAATAGTTTATTGGCAGATGGTGCCGTCTTTGCTTTAGATGAAACCTCTGTAAGAGATATTACGTCAACAGCAACCATTAATGCAGGTGCTGGAATGACCGTCACATTAAGTTACGATCCAAATGAACTTTTAGGCTTTAATGAAACAAGTTTTCAACTCTTTCATTTAACTGGAGGTGGAGCTGTAATTCAGGGACAAACTGTAAGCATTGACACAGTAAACAACACCATCACTTCATTTTTTGCTTCAGCCACCCTTTCAGACTTTGGAGTCGGAGTAAACCCCGAACCCACCACCCTCTTCTTATTAGGCTCTGGCCTCTTAGGACTACTTCGTTATCGTAGAAAATCAATCTAAGAACGAAGTGATAGGGCCCGTTCATCCATTAACTGCGACAAATGAGCATCATTTTCAGGAACAAATCCAAGGGCCTCTTCCCACACTTCTGGGGTTTCCATGCAGAGGTAAGTAAATAGATTTGGGGAAATTTCTTTGAGCCAGCTGTTTATTTTTTTGAACATTTCGGCGCGTAGCGGACGAAAGTAGCGGCTTTTGCCATCTGTACCGCGGATCTGTTCGCCGTAGATGATTTTGCTTTTTGGAAAACGTTGTTGAATGATTGATTTCATTTCAGGCAGAAAGCGTAATCCGCCAATACTGACCCATGCGACTCGATTGGGATCAATGAGAGAAAATGTTTTTTGAATAAGCTGCTGATAATCTTGTTCCCACTCGTGGTAATAGACTAATGGGTCTAAGTGAAAGCCAATCAAGTAACCGGCATCTTGTGCTTTTTTAGCTGCAGCTAAGCGATCATCTAAGTCGCTTGTCTTTAGTTCTTCTTCTTGAATAATTTTAGGTGTATTTAAAGACCAACCCACTACAGTTCTACCTCTGTGATCAAGCTTGAGCAAACTGTCCACCAAAGAAGTTTTTGTTTTAAGTTCTAAGACCGCATTGTCATGCTGAGCAAAAAAAGGGATCAGTTCTTCCATCAAGCCTGTAATCGGTTCCATGGCCAGGCTGTCTGCCACTTCCCCGCTACTCACTCTCCAAAAAGAACTGGGGTCTTGAAACCGTTCAGTTAATTCTTTTTTTAGATCCTCTGTATTCACATGCAAGGTAATCAACGGATTATTTAAGAAGGCTTGTAAGATGCAGTAAGTACATTCCAAATGACAGTTCGTGCCCCAATACAAATAGTGGTAATTGTAACATCGGTAATGTGGCACATCCGCACGAGGCTTAAGAAACTTTCCCTTGTGATTAACTAAGGCTAAAACTTTTTTACCCTTAGTCTGGGCCTGCTTGTCACCTGAGAGAGCAAAACGAACTTGATTGCTATCAGGTAAAAAACGAACAGGAACCTGGCTCAAGCGCTCTAACACACGTTGAGTTACCGGAGCCTGTTTGACCGACTCTTCTACAACAATTTCATCTGGAAGATACGCAACAGCTGGTTTCATACAAACAGATCATCTATTTCATTTTGAATGGTCTTTAATTTATTAATTTGTTCTTTAAACTCTTTTTGAGAACGAGATTTGATTTCAATTTTAATTTCTTTTTTCTCAAAAAAATCTGAAGGATTAATATGAATCGACTCAGGAAGACAAAGCTTTTTCTTGGCTTGCTGAAACCGTTGCTCTGCTTCAGCTAATTTAGGATAACGTAGTTTGTGCAACCGCCACCGCAATTCTTGGCATTTCTGTGCTCTAGACAAATCATTATGTTCTAATAGAGCCTCTAACTCAATTTGAGTTAAAATACTTTCTTCAGTGGCGTCATCACGCTTCATGCAATCAGAAAGCGCCTCTTTAAACTCTCTCTTCAAACTCACACTTGCTTTTAATTGATCGGCTATCTCATTTATTTTCATTGATGATCTCTAAATATTTTTTCTCTTCTTCTAGTTTATCTCGTTTTCGAGACCCTTTGGCTAAAATAGCACATTTATGGCGCACCATTTCTTTAGTCAAATCCAACTGAGCCGGTTTAAGTACCCCTGACTGAATCAATTTAACCAAAGACTGTACACGAAATCGATCCAACCCCCAATGCTGGGTTGAAAGCTGATCCTCACGTCCGCCTCGCTTGGTCAAAAGTTTTTCAGGGACAAATCCAAATGTCACCTTTGCCGCGAAACGCAACCACAAATCATAATCTTCACAAGCAGGCAAACTTTCATCAAATGTGCCATATTTTTCAAACAAGCTTTTATGAATCACCACAGAAGAAGGGCTCACCACACACATAGGCAAACACTTTTCAAAAATCCATCCATGCGGCTTTGCGTGCTTTTTTAAAGGATGAACACGCTCACCCCCTCGACTCCAAATTTCATCTGTATGACAAATCAACACTTGCTGATGCAACCTCAACCAAAGCATTTGCTTGGCCAACTTATCTTTTTTCCACAAATCATCTGAATCTAAAAACGCAACCCACTCCCCTTTAGCCTGAGCAATGCCCAAGTTGCGAGCCGCACTCACCCCTTTGTTTTCTTGTTTGAGAAGGTGAATTTTATTTTTGTACGGAAGAAGGATTTTCTCCGTCTCATCGATCGAACCATCATCAACCACAATCAACTCCAACTCAGAATAGGTCTGAGCCAAAACAGAATCAATCGCCTCTTTAATAAAACCAGCTCGATTATAAGTAGGAATCACAACAGAAACCATGGGATCAGTAGGCATTCAAGGTCCCACGAAGAATGGTGAGGAGCACAATCTTCACATCAAAGATAAGAGACCAATTTTCCATATAAAACAAATCATATTCAATGCGTTGGCGGATATCGGTGTTGCCGCGCAAGCCATTCACTTGAGCCCAACCAGTCATGCCGGAACGAACTAAGTGGCGCGACATATAACGAGGCACATCTTCTTTAAACTGATTCACAAAGTGAGGGCGTTCAGGCCGCGGACCCACTAAACTCATATCCCCTTTGAACACATTCCAAAGCTGTGGCAATTCATCCCAATTCAGGCGACGCAACACTTCACCACTTTTAGTACGGCGAGGATCATCTTCTGCAGCCCAAACAGGGCCTGTTTCAGCTTCCGCATCTTCTTTCATAGTCCGAAACTTATAAAGATTAAACGTGGTGCCATCTTCCCCGCAACGCTCTTGCGAATAAAACAAAGGCCCTTTTGAATCAAACTTGATCCAAAGCGCGGCAAATAAAAAAACAGGTGAAGCCACCACCAAACCAAACAAAGAACTAAAAATATCAAACGTTCTTTTTTGAAATCGGTGCCACAAATTAACCAATGGAATCTCTTTTAAACCCAAAAGCGGAATCCCATTAATATGAGTGATATTAAATTGAGTGGTTAAAATTTCAAACATATCTGGAACCAATTGAAACTGAACCATATTTTTTTCGCACTGAAGCATGAGATGCACAATTTTCTGATGGTCAATATTAGGAACGGTTAAGATAGCCATCTCAGCCCCTCTCTTTTGCACAATCTCACTAAAATCATTTAACGTGCCAACCACTTCCTTACCTGTAAACTGGGTTTCATACACTGATTCAGTCGCCACCACACCCAATACTTCATAGTCCAATCTAGGGTTATTCTCAATGCCTCGAATCAAACGTTGGGCAGCTGTTCCTGTGCCAATAATAAGGACTTTGATCCCTTGTTTTTTACGTTTGCGCAACCACAGATCAAATTGATTGGAAATGCCTCGGTTAATGGATAGAAAGAAAATCGAAAAAGCCCATGCAATCAGCACAAAAGCGCGTGAGAAAGGAACATCTCCTCGGTACAAAAAGTTCAGAGCCATTAAGATGAAGAAACCAATACTTACAGCTCGAATGACCTTTCCTATTTCAGAAAAGAGGGAAAAACCTTGGCGCTTGCGATAAAGGTGAGCAGACTTAAAGACATATAAGAAAACCATCACCACAATAGGAAAAGCCCAGATATATTGGTCTGCAGGAGGAATCCCTTTCACAACCTCAACAACTCCTGAATAAAACCGAAACCAATAGGCCGTGGCAAAGGAAATCCCCAAAGTGAGAACATCCCCTAAAACCAGCAAAATTGTGACTAAAGGCGTGTAGCTTCTACGCCAGTTGGAACGACTCATATTTCTCTTTTATGTATTGAGACATTTCATTTTTGAAACGCTCGCGGTTAAATTTTTCAGCCTCAGCTTGTAAAAAGTTCTGATCAAACTCATCTTCTACCTGAATAAATTTTTGGATTGCCTCAACCAATGCTTCTTGAGTCTGTTCATAAAAGAACAATCCACTTGCTTGCTTTGGACTCTGGCCATTCAAAGGTCGAATCGTTTCTAAAAGCCCCCCTTTACCATAAGCAATCACAGGGGTCCCAGAAGCCAATGACTCAAGAGGGACAATACCAAAATCTTCCTTCCCAGGAAAGATCAGAGCACGGGCTTGAGCCAATTCTTGTTGCACCACATCATCCGACTGCCACCCCAAAAAGGTAATATTTGATTTGGCCAGGGCTTTGAGCTTAGCATCATCACTCCCAGCCCCAATCACCTTAAGCGGAAGTCCCAACTCATTAAACGCCTGAATCGCCAAATCAACTCGCTTATAAGGAACTAAAGCAGAAAGAATTAAAAAAGAATCACTCTTTTGGCTATTGCCTTTAAATTGATCGGTGCTCACAGGTGGATAAATCATATCAGCTTGACGGCCATAGTAGGTTTGGATCCGCTTGGCCACATAATGAGAAATTCCCACAAATTGATTCACACGCACACTGCTCTTTTTATCCCATGAACGAAGCGCGGATAAAACTGGAGCCGCTAAAATCCGTTTAAGGCCTTTGCCCAAGTAATCTTTTTGCAATGCCCAGGCATAACGCATAGGCGTAAAGCAGTAACAAAGATGAAAGGCTTTTTTCGGCGGAATAATTCCCTTAGCCACACAATGGCTCGTGCTGATCACCAAGTCATAATTTTTTTGACTCAAATCAAAAGACTCAATTGCTTTTGGAAAAAGAGGCAGCAGGTAACGATAATGTTTGTGTGCGCCTGGAAGCCGATCAATAAAAGAAGTTTGAATCGAATGGCTATTGATTGTCTTTGAAATTTTTTCTTTTTCATAAATCAAAGTATAGACGTCAGCTGTAGGGAATAGCTCGCAAAGCACTTCAAGTACTTTTTCTCCACCACGCATTCCATTGAGCCAATCATGAACCAAAGCAACTTTTAAATTTTTCATATTAAAGTTATTTATTCTTTATTTTATATAAATCATTAATAAAAGATAACTAGCATTACTTTATAATAAGAAATATCAGACTTCCTGAAGAAATGACTGAGTTAAACCAATTGTTTTATCTATTTCTTTAACTGTATGGGAAGAGGATACAAACCAAGCTTCATACTGTGATGGAGGAATAAACACATTGTTCTGAAGCAATGTTTGGAAATATTTTGAAAACAAATCAAAGTCACACTCCCCCACATCGTCAAAGTTTTGAGGATCTTTCTCGTTAAAGAAGAGAGTGATCATAGAACCCAATCGATGCACTTGCCAAGAACGGCCCGAGCTTTCAACTGCTCCCCTTATCCCTTTTTCTAATCGATCTGAAAGCGCTTCAAGCTGAGAATAAAACCCAGGCTGTTGAATTTCTTTAAGCGCGGCAATCCCGGCAGCCATGGCTAAAGGATTTCCTGACAATGTTCCTGCTTGGTAGACTGGCCCACTTGGAGCCAGCTGATCCATGAGCTCGGCTTTACCCCCAAAGGCCCCTACAGGAAGACCTGCTCCAATAATTTTTCCTAGAGTGGTCAAATCAGGCTTAATTTTAAAATGTTCTTGAGCCCCACCCAAGGCAACCCGAAACCCACTCATCACCTCATCAAAAATAAGAATAGAGCCTGATTTTTGAGTCAACTCCCGCAATTGCTTTAAAAATTCAGAACGGGCATGAATCACCCCCATGTTTCCAGGGACGGGCTCTAAAATCACACAAGCAACCTCACTTCCAGACTCAGCAAATAAAGCGTCTAGCTTAGCCACATCATTAAAAGGCAACGTCAAGGTATGTTGCGCTAAATCAGCAGGAATACCCCCAGAGTTAGGAACCCCAAACGTAGCCGCACCTGAGCCTGCCTTAACCAACAAACTATCGGCGTGACCATGGTAGCACCCTTCAAACTTCACAATCTTATCTCGGCCTGTCGCTCCACGAGCCAATCGGATCGCACTCATTACAGCTTCAGTTCCAGAATTCACAAATCTAAGCTTTTCAATTGAAGGGACCAACTTTTGTATCTGGTCAGCCAATTCAATTTCTAATTTATGAGACGCGCCATAGCTCGTGCCCCGGCTCGCTTGTTGCTGAATCGCTTCAACCACTGCAGGATGGGCATGCCCTAAAATAAGCGCGCCCCAGCTCTGCACATAATCAAGCACACTCTCCCCTTCTTCAGTAATCAAGCAACTCCCTTTTGCCTCTTTCACAAAAAAAGGATCGCCCCCTACTGCGCCAAAAGCACGCACAGGACTATTCACTCCACCGGGAAAAAGGGTACATGCTTGATCAAATAGTTCTTTAGACTGACTTGCTGTCTTTTCCATTTTAGCTCCTAACAAATTCTAAATGTTCTGTCACAAAGTGCTCAAAAATAGGATCAGTCTCACTTGCTTGAACACGGACCTCGCCCTCTCCTTCTTTACATAACGCGTGACACTCTTCTAATAAATGACGCACATATTTGGCTGTTGGAATAGGGGCAGATGAAAGCGCCACAGACTCTGGCAAGATTTCATCAAACAGATCTTCCACAAAATTAAAATGCGTGCACCCTAAAACAATCTCATCCACTTTTCCGATAAAAGAGGCAACCGAACCTTGGACCAACTCTTTCATTCGCTCTGTTGCTAACTCACCCCCTGAAATTTCATCCACTAAATCTGAAGCAGGTAAAGAATGAACTTCCAAATTTGGATTGGCTGCTTGCAGCCAATGCTGAAACATTCCACTCTTGTGCGTGAGTCGCGTTGAAACCACGCCTACTTTTTTGTTCGGGGTTCGATTCAAAATCTCTTTTTGGAAAAAAGGATTCAAGACAGTCACAATCGGAATCTCTAACTCAGCTCGCAACAAATTAGCTGCCACAGCTGAAGCCGTGCTACAAGCAATCACAATCAACTTGGCTCCATTTGCTTTTAAATGCTGAGCAATCACCAATGAATACTCACAAACCTGCTCTTTTGTTTTTTCACCATACGGTAAATTTTTTAAATCAGCAAAATAGTGAATCGATTCATTTGGCAATTCATGGTGGATCGACTCCACTAAACTGAGCCCCCCAATCCCTGAATCAAAAATGCCAATCGAACCGTTTATTCCTGAAGCCATTGAGCCACATCCTTTGCCCAATACGTAACTAAAATTTGAGCCCCTGCACGCGTCATTGAAGTGAGCATTTCTAAAACAGCTTCTTTTTCATTGAGCCAACCTTTTTCAGCCGCGGCTTTAACCATGGCATATTCCCCACTCACATTATAGGCAGCAATCGGCAAACCAGTTGTCTCTTTTAACTGAGAAATAATATCAAGCGATGTCAACGCAGGCTTAACCATTAAAATGTCAGCCCCTTCCGCCATATCTTGCAACCCTTCGCGCAAAGCTTCGTCTTGATTGGCACTGTCCATTTGATACGAACGGCGGTCCCCAAATTGAGGCGGTGATTCCGCAGCATCACGAAACGGCCCATAAAAAGAAGAGGCATACTTCACCGCATAACTCATAATAGGGACTTGATCAAATCCATTTTCATCTAATGTGTCTCGGATTGCTCCCACACGCCCATCCATCATATCGCTAGGCGAAACCATATCCACACCTGCTTGCGCATGAGCCAAAGCCATTTTTGCCAGCACTTCAACCGAAGCATCGTTAACAATCACACCGTCACTATTGCCATTCTTTTCAACCAAGCCACAATGACCATGATCTGTGTAAGCACACAAACAAACATCACTCATCACTAATAATTTTGGAAATTCTTTTTTGATGGCTGTGATGGCTTGCGGCACAATCCCTTTAGCATCCCACGCTCCATTGGCTTGCGCATCTTTTTCAGAAGGAACACCAAATAAAAGAATAGAACCGACTCCTGATTGAGCAACCCCACCCACTTCTTTTAATAAAGTATCGAGCGAATATTGAGAAATGCCTGGCATAGATGCAATCGGCTTTTCAATCCCTTTTCCTTCTACCACAAAAAATGGAGCCACCAATTGATCGACTTTTAAATCATTTTCTCGAATCAAACGGCGAAACCGCTCATCTTGTCTGAGTCGTCTTAAACGAACACTAGTCATAAACTTTTTCTCCACCATGAATTGCCACCACACCTTGGCACAAATTCAAATAAGTTACCTTTTTAAAACCGGCTGCTTTAAACTCTCCACTTAATTTTTTTTGATTGGGAAAATTTTCAACAGTACGGGCCAAATAATCATACGAGTTACGCGTTCCTGTGAGCACCTTTCCAATCAAAGGGAGCACATTCTTTAAATAAGCATAATAGATTGTTCGAAACCAAGGTTGTGTTGGCTGAGAAAACTCAAGCACCCATACTTTTCCATTAGGACGCAACAAGCGTTGGCATTCTTTCAAAAAACCATCAATAGAAGGCAGATTACGCAAACCAAACGTAATCGTAATTGCATCAAAAGACTGCTCTTTAAAGGGGAGCTGAATTCCATCCCCTAAAAACCAAGAAAGTTTATGCCCATTTGATTGAACTTTTTGTTTGCCACGTGCCACCATCTTCTCAAGTAAATCAATCGCGACTAACTCTGTATTAGGGCCAATAAATTTTTTCAAAGATAAAAGCTGATCCCCAGTACCACACGCTACATCTAATATTTTTTGTGGATGACTTTGCGCACACAACTCAGATAGGCGATGACGCCAGTAAAGATCCATCCCCATACTGATAAAGCGATTGGTCAAATCATAACGCCATGCAATCCCATCAAAAACTTGTTTTGCTTCTACTGTCGTTGCCATCTAAATCCATTCTCTAAAGTTATTCACAACCCCGGGGTCAGGCCCACTTATCCACAGGTTATTTTTTCTTTTTGATTAGTAACTTTTCAACTGCTTCGATTAAACCTGGAATCGTGTACTCTTTGGCCTGGGCTGATATTTTCATTCCTAACCCTTTAGCCGTCTTACTCGTAATCGGGCCAATTGAGACAAATTTAGTCTCTTTAAAAATAGTTTTAAGCGATTTCTTACCCACTAACTCAACAAAATTCTTCGCGGTTGAAGAGCTAGTAAATGTCACCACTTGTGGTGGACTCTTTTCCAAACGCGCAACAGCCTGCTCTTTTCCTGTTTTATCCACAACAGTTTCGTAAACCGCCACTTCTTTAACTTTAGCCCCTGCTTTTTGAAGGCCGGTAATTAAAACATCTCGAGCTTCTTTAGCGCGTGGAACCAAAAACTTCTTATCCTTAAGGGTCACTGAACTCTTTAGCTTTTTAATGACAGCCTCAGCCACAAACTCTTTCGGTACCAAGTCAACAATCAACCCCTTTTGCTCCAGAGCTTCTTGGGTGGCAGGACCAATGGCACATATTTTAATTCCAGCTAAATGCCGCACATCTTTTTTATTGGCTTTTAAACGTTCAAAAAAGTACTCAACACCATTCACACTTGTAAAAATAAGCCAGTCATAGTCAGAGAGTTTTTTAATTTCAGCATCAAGAACCTTATAACTTTTCATGGGTTGAATTTTAATGGTCGGCAACTCCATCACATCTGCCCCTTTGTCTCTAAAGACTTGAGAGACTTCGCTTGCTTGAGCCCGCGCACGTGTCACCACAATCCGTTGACCAAAAAGAGGACGATTTTCAAACCAAGTTAAGTTTTCACGATGTTTCACCACATCTCCAACCACAATCACAGCAGGAGGAGAAATATTTTCTGTTTTTATTTTGATCGCAATATCTTCTAATGTCCCAGTGAGGGTTCGCTGATGAGGGCGAGTGGCCCAAGAGATCACTGCCACAGGCACACTTGGATCCATTCCGTGCATAATCAATTTACGCACAATGTTTGGCATCTGTCCGACACCCATTAAAAAAACAAGTGTGGAACGATCATTAGCAATTTTTTTCCAATCAAGCTGAACTTCATCTTTAGTCGGATCTTCATGACCCGTCATAATAGAAACCATACTTGTGTTTTCACGATGAGTCACAGGAATACCGGCATAAGCAGGCCCTGCAATCGCAGAAGTAATGCCCGGCACCACTTCAAATTCAATTTTTGCTTTAACAAGCACAGCAGCTTCTTCTCCACCTCGGCCAAAGATAAAAGGATCTCCCCCTTTTAACCGAACCACTTGTTTTCCTTTACGCGCATAAGTTAATAACAATTTATTAATTTCATCCTGAGAAAGCGTGTGCTTTTTATAGCTTTTGCCTGCATAAATGATTTCAGCTTTGTCAGAGACATTGTCTAATAACCTTGGATTAACCAAATAGTCATACACAACCACTTCTGCTTGAGCCAACAATTGCTGGCCTCGCACAGTAATCAGTCCTGGGTCTCCAGGGCCTGCTCCAACTAAAAATACTTTTCCTTTTTTCTTCATTTCTTCCCCTAACGTGAAAACTCAATATAAACATCTTCAATGTCAGCCACGCGCCCCATGACTTGCTTGGCTTTTTTATGTTTAGGAAACTCTTTCAAATAACGCTGATAATACTTAGTTGCTACATCATAATCTGAAAGCCGCTCACTGGTTCGAGCAATGCGATAAATCGCTTTGCCTCGATCACACTCTTTTTCAAATAACTTAAGTTGCATGGCGTACGCTTCTCGCGCCACACGGTTTTGATGCAAATAATAACTTGTCCCGGCAAAAATCGATTGAGCTAAAGGAGTCCATGCCTGATCACTGTTAGAGGCAATCACCTCTTGAGTAATGTCTGAAGTAAAATCATAAGTTAAATTCACCGCACAAATAAGGAGCAATAAAAATAAGATTAGTTTCATTTTGTTTTTAATTCCTTGGCTAATGCCTCTCCCATTAAAAAAGCTTCTTCAAAGCTTGCTTTACTTTTTTCTCGCACTAGACGATTCTCTTCTTCTAAGAAAACAGCTGCTTCTAACTTAACTTCTCCATCTTTTAATTCTGCATAAGCGCCCAGTGGAACAGAACAACCTCCACCCCAAGCCGCTAAAAAAGCGCGCTCAGCTGTGGCTTGAATCGCAGTCTCAGTATCATTAATTTTTGCCAAAAGCATTAACAAAAGATCATCCTCTTTACGACATTGAACAGCTAAAACACCTTGACCCGGAGCAGGCAAAAAGAGATTGGGCTCTAAAACCTCTGTTACTCTTCCACCTAAACCAATTCGGTTTAGACCGGCAAAAGCAAATATCGCGGCATCAACTTTATCTTTTGGATCTATTTCTTCAGAACCAAAAACTTTCTTCAAACGTGTATTAATGTTCCCTCTTATCGGAACAATATTCAGATCATCTCTAAAAGCACGAATCCATGCTTGCCGCCTTGGGGAACTGGTCCCAACAATCGCATTTTTAGGCAAGTCACTCAATTTTTTACCCGACTCAGAGACCAGCACATCACGCGGATCTTCTCGTTTAGGCGTGGCCCCAACAACTAATCCTTCAGGAGAATCACTTGGGAGATCTTTTAAACTATGTACGGCAAAATCAATTTCCTTATCAATAAGGGCTTCTTCAATCTCTTTTGTGAAAAAACCTTTTCCAACCATTTGAGTAAAGGGAGCTGTAATCATATTGTCGCCAGACGTTTTGATCACTCGAACTTCAAACTCAGTTTCAGGGGCATGCGGCTTGAGTTGTTCAATAACCCACTTTGATTGAGTACGCGCCAACTCACTTCCACGGCTTCCAACAATAATCTTTTTCATTAAACCTTCCACCCTTTGCCAAGGTTCTGATACCACTCCATAAAACGGCCGACCTCTTCATCAATAAATTGTTCACATTTTTCTAATTGGGCTTGGCGATTTTTTAAATTCTCATTTGCAAGTTCTTGTAAGTCATCAATATTGTACAAGTAAACATTATCAATCTTATCAATCTCTGAATCAACATCTCGAGGAACCGCAATATCAATAAAGAAGATGGGCTTTTGTCCCCGCTCTTGCATTAATTTTTTCACCTGATCAAATTGAATAATTGGATGAGGTGCAGAAGTAGAACTAATCACAATATCAACTTCACTCATCCGGTTAAAAGCATCATCATAATGAACCGCTTCACCTTTAAATCGATTCGCCAAAGCAACAGCTCGATCATAGGAGCGATTTGAAGCAAGGATTGATTCTGTTCCACGCTCAACCAAATGGTTCACAGTCGCTTCACTCATCTCACCCGCACCCATAATCATCACACGCTTTGATTTGAGATCATCAAATATTTTTTCAGCTAAATCAACTGCAACGGAGCTAACTGAAACTGATCCCACATTAATACCAGTATGCGTTCTCACCTTTTTTCCAAGTTGAAATGTTTTTTGAAACATCCGGTGCATAACAGTCCCAACAATCTTATGATCTGTTGCGGTTTGATACGCTTTTTTAACTTGGCCAAAAATCTCTGTTTCACCTAACACCATGGAGTCAAGTCCACAGGCCACACGAAAAAGATGCCCCACGCTCTGAGAGTTTATCTGATCATAAAAATACGGCTCCATCTCATCAACAGAAAGATCCCGGTAATGACAAATCACTTCTTTGACTTGTTGACTGCTTTTGTTGGACTCAGCCATTCCATAAATCTCAACACGATTACACGTAGAGAGCAAAACACCCTCTTCCAATCCTGCTTCTTGTTTAAGTGAAGGCAGAACGGTCTGTAAATCTTGCTCGCTAAAAGCAAGTTGCTCCCGAATATTAACTGGAGCTGATTTATGATTGAGTCCTAAAACAAATAATTCCATTTTCTCTAATTAATCACTGTATGGTTGACACCTATAAATGAAAGAATCACTAAAGCAAATCCAAACACGCTCACAACGGCAACTTTGCGCCCTCGCACGCGTGAAGTGACTCGCAACAAAATCAAAAAAGAATACAAACACCAAATCGCAATCGCACAAAGCACTTTAGGATCATTCACCCAAAAAACACCGCCAGATGTTTTTGCCCAGAAGAAGCCACTCAACAACCCTAATGTTAAAAGTAAAATGCCCACAATCAAAGAGCGCGTATTAATTTCATCCAATGTGCCTAATGGAGGAATCCATTGAAACATTTTACCGGGATGATGTGATTTGAGCTGTTTGTCTTGAATCAAATAACCCAGCCCTGTCACACAGGCAGAAGCAAACGCACTATAAGCAATAAAGGTTAGAACCACATGCAACTTGAGCCAATAGCCAATTAAAAGCTCTCTTCCTTCATCTCCACCTGTCGCTAAATGTGAGGCAAGCATTAAAAAGAGAACGAGCGGCATGCTAAATAAAGCTAAAAAATTAACTCGATACCGAACCGATAAAAGCAGGTGAAACAAAACAATTAGAATCGATAAAAAAGCATAAGTATGAGAGGTGCTTGTTAAGAGAAAATCACCTGTATGCACAAGTTCAATCACAAGTCCTATGGCATTAACGACAAATCCAAACAAAATCCCTTTCAATGCCAAAGATTGCCAATGAGGACGGTTTAAAATAAGTGAGGTCAAATGCCCAAGAAATGTAAGCAAATAAATCACAAACGAAAATATAAAAAATAGGTGTGCTTGCATTAGTTTATTCCGCTCTGAAGAGAGCTGTTAAATAATTTCCGAGCTTCTTCTTCTTTACCTTGTTTAAGTAAATCTAAAACATCACTGTCTAACACCCTGTCAAAAACTTCTTTTCTATCTAAATCTGTTTCTAATTGTTCAATCATGTCACGTCGCGTTTCAGCCATCCAATCAAGCAAGGTGGCATATTCATTCCCAAACAGACCTTCTAATTGCTCTCGAATCCGCCGACTTAACCCAGGGCTTGCCCCATCTGTTGAAATCGTTAATGTTAACTTCCCTCTTTGCAATTTAGAAGGGACTGTAAAATTACAGTGCTCAGGCTGATCCACAATATTGACCAACTTATTTTGTGCCTCAGCTAAAGCAACCACCTTGTTCTGCACTTCAGGTTGATTGGTTGCCCCAATCACTAAAAAAGTATCTGATTCCATATCTGAAGCCTCAAAAGAAGCCAGCTTCAATTTCAAATCCCCTTTTTGAGCCAAATCAGCAATCGCCTCTGTTACCTGAGGACTCACCACCTGAACAGACGCTCCCGCCTCAAGCAGGGAAAAGACTTTGCGCTGAGCCACTTTTCCACCACCCACAATCAGACACTTTTTTTCTCTTATATCCACATTGATAGGGAAATACATAATTTTGTTATTCTATAAAAACAGAGGGGAAAAGACAAGAAAAGGGATCTAGAGAGAGGTCTCTAGCACAAAAGGAGATGGGGATGATGTAATTTCTATAACACTCTTCCCAAAAGACAGTTGAGAACTTTTGTTTAATTGTTCTATATGCTGACGCAAGAAGAGCTCCAACAAAACTTCATCTGAAAGACCATCACTTGAGACAGATTCATAAATAGATGAACGCTTTAAAGCCCTTAACAAGATTTGACTAAATTCATTCTTAGGAATGGAAGGCACTCCCCCTTCAAGATCAAGATAAGCAGCTACTTCTTCTTCAATTAAGAGATCTAGCTCATTAGAACCTTGCTCCATCCGTTGATCCGAAACAAACCCTAAAGCCACTACTGCACCCAGCGCTGTTTCAGATTGAGCCAATCGAGCCCCAGAAAAAGCTTCACGCCTCCAACGTCTGCCACCACGTTCAATCACAGCTCTATCTAAAGCCGCCACCAAATAAGAACCTGAAGAAGTCGCCGAACGCACACTAAACGCAGATTGAGGCGGCGCACTACGCAATGTAAAAAAGACTGTATCAGTTTGAGTAAACGCTCCAAATTGTGAAAAGTCAAAATTAACTCGTCCCACACCCGGAGAGACTAAAGTCACATCTGTATCTTTAATCACAATGGTTCCTGTTGGAGGAAATTGTTTACCAGATGCAGTAAACGCTTCAACAATCACATTAGGTCGTGAATTAGGATAAGTCAAAGCAGCTCCATCAATGGCTTGAGTTGGAATATTAAATTCAATTTGAGCCTCAAGGGTTCCAGCTCCTTGCAAACTTGTAATGGTTGGAGCCTGAGAAACACGCTGAGGATCAATCATCACATTGCCTTGAAACATATCAACCTGACTTGTATTTAAGTTTATATCTATGTTTTGTACCGACACATCTTCGACAATCGTTCCTGTTGTAATACGTGCATCTTCTAAAGTTAAAGAATAGACCTCACTTTGAGTGCGATTAGTTAAGTGGTTCCCTGTTAAGTTTTGATCTTGCACAATTTGATAACGCTCTCCATTTGGATTGAACAATGAAATGGTGAAACGCAATTTATTCGGCGTGCTTCCACCCGTGCTTCCTTGAGGCCCATCTGCTTGGAGTGTCACATTAATCGCTGTATCCCCTAAATTATTGGGTGATCCCGTAATCCCAGAAATCAATGGCACTTCTGTCACTTGAGCAGCAACAGCAAAAACAGTCACATTTGACGCCACTGTTGCAACAGGTCCACCTGGCACTTGAGTCGATGCATTGTTTACAGAGATCGATTGAATCGTTGCCGATCCATTGGCTAAAAAGGCAACCACTGAAGGGTCTGTTAATTTCAATTGAAATGTCTGCGCCACATTATTTTGAGGCACTTCAACAACTTGACCATTCACATCCGTCAAACGAGTCGGTAAAGCCACAAACTGAGTGGTTGAAATCGCTTCGCCATTATTAGTATTCACTAAATTAAATGTCACATTATGACCTGTCACACGCACGTCATTAGCTCCACCACTTGGATTAGCTTCAATCGTTAATGTCACGACATCTTCTTGAGCGGAGATATTGGTCACTGCAGGCGTACTTGAAAGAGCATCAGCACTTGTAAACACGTTATTGCGTTGATTGGCCATATCAGCCAAATTAACCACACCCGTTGAAACCGCTTTATAGCCCCTGCGTACATTAAAGACTTCAACCGATTGTAAGGTTGATTGGTTGAGTACAGGCAAAAGAGCAGCCGGTATTTCTACAAAATAATCTTGAGGTTGATTCGACAATGGAACAGAGACTCCATTTTGAGTAATTAAAGGAATCTGCACCGTCGTAGAAAATTCAACAGTTTGTGGCAAATTTGGATTTGTCCGAGAAGCAAAATTAAATAGTCTGAATCGAAGGAAATGAAATTCTGGCGTCAATAAATCATTTGTTTGACTGCTTCCATTGATTCTTAACTTTAACAAACGGGTTCCACCCACAATCTCAACTGAATCATTCGAAGCATTTTTAACCAATTGAGCTTGACGCAATGAAACAGGATTGCTGTCACGCACAAAATTTAATGTTTTAATCGACTCTTGCTTCGCATCTGCAGGAGTTAATCCTAAACCAGCATTTTGAATCACGACTCGTAAGGGTGTATTCGTTGGAATCGGCTCAACTTGTTGAGTTGTAAAATTAAATCTTGTTGCTTGAATATCGACTTCATTCACTCCAGAAGGATTTGAAATGGGTTCGAAAAAACTATTTAAAAATTCATTGGTTTGATCATTAAATAAAGTCACCAGAACAAAACCAGGCTTGATATTTGCCGAATCAGGAATATCAGTTTTGAAAGTAAGGCGCAATGTGCCATCATTAGTCACACTTAAAGGATTTTGAATCACTTGTGATAATGTTCCAGGCTCAGGGTTATTTTGGGCATTACGAATCAAAGTAACAGGCTCTTGAATGGTCACAGGCTGAGGAAAACGAAATTCTTTAATATTATTGGGGCCACTTGTTGAAAATCTCGGATTATTAACAGATGATCCTTCAAACACTCTCAATCTAAATGTCAATTGGTCCCCTGCACGCATGGGACGAAATTTAGAAGCAGAAAATTTATTTGGATCAATTAGATTAGAAAAGTTTTCCCCTGCTTGGGAAGGCTCTCTGACTAAAAAAGCACGAAATGAAATCGGCTGCGGAACACCAGGTGTAAGAATGGGAAATCCTTGCGGAATCGTATCATCAATAGTGCGGCCCGATTCAATAGGCTGAAACGGATTGAGCACCACCTGTGCCCCTGTCTGAGTAAATGCAGTCACTTCAAAAAAGGCAGGCGCATTAGTTGGATCGACACTGTTGACTTGGGCCAACATTGTAAAAGAAGTATCAGAAGTTTGATTATCTTTTAAATTAACAGGTGTTCCTTTAGAAAAATCTTTTTCAATCTCTAAAATAACCGGGTCTCCTGTCACTCCAGGAAAAGGTTCGTCATCCTTATCAGGACGACCAAATTGAATCTGCCCATCTTTAAAAGCAACATCACACCCAGCAAGAGTTAAAAGAACTGCAACTCCACTAAATGCCCCTAATCTCAAAGCCATTCGGCGTTCAAGATCAACCTCTCTCTTTGCAGGAAAAACCGAGTCTAAAATTTTTTGTAGTTTTGGTCTTAACTTTTCGTATTGATAAAGTAAAGGATCACGCATGGAACGATAAAAAACAGAAACAAGCTGCTGAACAGATCGAACAAGCGCAGTGAAACGATACGACTTCTCAACTTTTTCATCGACTCCAAATCGATTGACCACTAATCTCTTTTCAAACATCACCCCATTAAAACGAAGCTCAAGAACATCTTGGGCAATCACAATCATCTGCACACGAATCCCAAGTTCTTTAAGTTCTGAAATCGATCGTTTAACCGAACCAATTGCAGTATCTGAAGTTGCCCCTTCTAGTTGGGCTAAGATATTAGGCGCACTCACCCCTGCTGTAATTAAGGATGAAGAGGTAAAAGTGACATAATCAATAAGGGCTTCAGGAGTTTTCGAAAAAGCACGAGGAGCTAAATAAGATTCTTGAGTTGAGACATTTTGAGGCAATGGCACCAGGCTCATAGAAAGAGCCGTGATCAAAACCACATTCAAAATTGAGCGAAATAAACTGCTTTTTCTCATTATGTCCTCTTTAAGAACGAAGTGTTACAATAACATAGCGACGAGCTCTTGTCAAGAGCAGAACCGTTCTGTTACAGACGAGTATCGTTGTAACTATTTGGACGGGAAAAGACTAAGAATATTCCTATACTTTTGAGGAAGGCTGAGATTCGAGGTCTGAGACCTTATTTTCAAGCTCTAAGATCTTTTCTTGCAATGATTTAACTAATTTAGGAAGACGCCGCATAAGCACGACTTGCTCTTTCCATGCTGTCATGTCTTGAGAAGGAAAACCTGAAAACACACTTTTAGGAGGAATTTTCTTCTTGCTCGGAACCCCGCACTTAGCGCTAAGAACAGAATATTCTCCCATTCGAACATGATCCCCAACTCCAGCTTGACCTGCTAATACAGAATTCTTTCCAATTGTAACACTTCCAGAAACACCTACTTGAGCACACAACAATACATTTTCACCAATATCATCATTGTGAGCCACTTGCACACAATTATCAATTTTAACCCCTTTTCGAATAATGGTGGGTCCAATGGTTCCTCGATCAACACAGGAATTGGCCCCAATCTCAACATTATCTTCAATAATAACATTGCCAAGCTGAAGAATTTTAATTCGAAGATCCCCATCATCAGCATAACCAAATCCATCTGCACCTAAAACCACACCGCTATGCAAAATAACATTTTTACCGACTTGGATTTGGTGGTACAACACAACCCGGGGGTAAAGAAAAGTGTTGGCATCAATTCGACTCTCTTTTCCTATATATGATAACGCCCCAATCACCACACCTTCACCAATTTGAGCCCCTTCATCAATGACAACATGCGCTCCAATGGTTGCTGACTCAGCTATTTGGGCTGACTCAGCAATCACAGCAGTATCATGAATTCCAGGCTCTGATTTTTGTTGAGGAAAGAAAAGCTCTAAGCTTTTAGCAAAGGCCACACGTGGATTCGAAACTTGAATAAGCGTTGCTTTTGATTCTGAAATAGAATCAGGCACCACAATCACACCTGCATTGCGACTCTCAGCCGCTTCTAAAAATTTGGGATTTTCAGCAAAGGTCATTTGGTCCGGACCCACTTGATCCGCCCCAGCGACACCAGAGACAGTCTTACTCCCGTCCCCAATCACTTTTCCACCCAATAACTCTGCTAATTCTTGTATGCTCTTTTTCATACAAAAAGTAAACCATTCTCTGACGACAAAGTCAATATTGAAGTTAGGGCTTAAATTGAGTCTCTAAGCCTTTAGAAAAAACCAATTCGGGTTTGCCATTTTCTGTTTCTAACACAAAAAGAGCTTTTGCATTTAATTTTTCAGCCAAAACCAGTCCTTGTTTTGGACCTAACACAAAAAGAGTCGTTGAAAGAGCATCCGCATCCATGGCATTAGCCGCAATAACAGTCACAGACAACACTCCTTGAACAGGCCAACCTGTTCGAGGATCAATAATATGAGAATATCTTTTACCTTCAATCTCATGATAGTTTTCATAATTACCCGATGTGGCCACAGCGCCTTCTTTTATATTGAGCACACCCAAAAGTTCTGATGGATTGAGTGGATCAATCACGCCCACTTCCCATGCTTCTCCTTTAACAGGATTGCCTATAAAGCCAATATTACCCCCTGAATTAACCGTAGCTGAAACCACCCCTGCTTGCTTCAATGCTTTCACAGCTAAATCAATAGCATACCCCTTGGCAATCCCCCCTAAATCAACTTCTAATGTAGGAATCCGTTTTGACACTTCACGGTTTTTAGGTCTTAAAAAGAGATGAACATACCCCATACCGCGACGCATTCGATTGATTTCCTGGCGAGTAGGAAGCGGTTTCTGTTCTTTGTCGTAAAAACCCCATCGCTTAACCAGAGGGCCTATTGTCACATCAAATGCCCCATCAGAAAGTTGGGCAATCTCTTCAGAACGTTTTAAAACATTAAAGGTATCTTGAGAAACACGAACGGTTTCTAAGGGAACGCTGTTTTTTATCCGGCTCACTTCACTGCTCTCTTTATAATGACTCATTAAATCATCCACGCGCTGCATCGCATCAAACCCTTTTTCAACAGCTTTCTGAGCCACTTGTTTTTTTAAATCAAAGATTTCAATTTCATTCAATGTTCCCATCATCATGCGAACTTGTTTGTAAGGCGCATCAGAACAGCTTATGAGAAAAAAAGGAAGAGAGAGAGAGAAAAGAACAAGAACTGTTTTTTTAAGAAGCATGTTGTAGATAATGATCCATCAGAGCAAACACCTTACGGATCCCTCGGTTCACAGAACGAACCGACATGGTTGCTCCGGTGATGTTGATGATATCACGATTAATCATTAAAGGATCGGTTTTCTTTTTGCCTTTGTACTGACCTTGAAATCTTTTGCGAGAAATTTCTCCACCCCTAGATTCACGGTAAACCATCACGGCAATTTTTTCGACACTCAACTTTGGAGTGAGCTTCACAATAAATGTAATTGGTTCAAATTTGCCAATCTCATTTGTAATGACCGCATACCCCACTACTTTTTCAGCTTTTTTTCCGATGTAAATCGTTTTATCACTGTCGTAAATTTGAGCCTCTGTTTGAGCTTCAATTTCAGTTGCTTGCTCTCGAGTTAATTCAATCAAAACAGTCTCTACTTCTGACTTGGGAAAAGCCCACTTGAGCGCCTCTGCTTTAGACATATAAACCACATCTTTTGCCCAACAAGGCACCGCAATGCTCAACACCAAAATTAAAATAAAGACTGTTTTGATTTTCATAAATTTAGAAGTATGTTGCGATTGAAGCTAAGAAAGCATTATCTTCATCTCGACTTCGATCCCCATCATTAACTTGGTATTCCAATTTAAAAACCGTATCTTCTGTAGGACGAAAGTTTCCACCAATGGTCCAACGCTCACGGTCTCCGACTCCTGACTTGCTATTACCCAAATCAATCACATCATACCGACCGACTAAAGTAAAAACCGATTCAGGCTTAAAAATAACCGGACACGCTTCTTTTAACCAATCAGACATCCAATGATAATTTAATTGAACATAAGCTCCATCTAATCTTCCTGGAATGCGATCTGATTCTTTTGTACGAGAATCATTAAAGAGTTTAACGCGACCTTCGCGTTCGATATTAACAACCGCATATTCTCCGATTAATTCAAACGGACCTTTTTGAAATGTCCAATCAATCGCATAAATAGCTAAGGTATTATCTCCGTCTGCATCATAATCACCAATGTGAGCAGAACCCCCGATTTCAGCACCTAAAAAAGGACTCAAAGCAATTCGGCCCACAAAGGCTTTATTATCATTAATATCATCACTCTGACTTCCACGTGCTCCACGTAGTCCACCGGTTTGAGAGATATTTGAATCTGCATCTCCCGTAGCAGGGTCAAAATCTTTAAACCCTTCAAAACCATTTACCAAATAAAACTCATAATCAACTTTAGAATCTTCTGTAGGATAAACCGTTCCATAAAAACCAGCTCCAGCTTCACTTAAAGTAGTTGGAATCACTCTTCGAGAAACCAATGGACGAGCGGTTAAATCATTTATAGGTGAATCATGAATCAAGTTAAAATGCCCAATAGGACTTAAAAGAATCCCGGCACGTAAATTAAAGGCTTCCCAAAGTTCATAATCAATCGCGGCAAATTCAACTTTAATGTCTCCATCACTTTGATTATTATTGGTTCCCCCATGCTCAAATTCAATTTCAGCCGCAATTTTAATTTGGTCTGTCACATGCGCTTCAATAAAAGGAACAAAACGGTGTTGATCAAAGAAAGATTCCTCGCCTCGTTTATCAATAAACTCAATATCAGCATACCCTCCTAAAGTAGCACGCCCCCCAATTCGATTGGCAAACTCATCACGAATCGTTCCCAAAAATTGTCGACTCTCTTGATTGTCCGCAACAGATTCTTTAGGTATAACAGGTTGCTTTCCCTGAGACAAATCATTGATCTGAGCTTGCAACACACCAATTTGCTGTTCATAGTTTTGGCGCATCTCATTCATTTGTTTTTGAAGATCTTCTAATGTCACTTTAGATTCAGCACCCACAACTCCTGGCAGTAGACCGATTATAGCAACACACATCCAGGCAACCCAATTTCGTAACGTCCTTTTCATCTGCTTTCTTCTCCTGTTTTAAATAAATTGCTTTTAATTTAAATTAATTTGTCTTTTCAAAAATATTTCTTTTAATTCAGTCAGCTCATCTTGAGAACTCACTTCTGACTTTTTAGCCAAAGCTGTAAAATGCTTTTTAAAGCAGATCGGAAAATAAATATCAATTGTATCTAAAATCTTTCCCCGACTTGTCTGCACAGCTGCAGATAAAACAACCTTATTCTTCTCAACATCAATATGCATTGCATTGGCATTAAATTTGACCGCCATCATAATAGTAAATCTCCTCTCTTTGTAAAGACCTAATTGAGACTGAGTCTCAATTTCAGAAACAAATCTACCAAACCCCAAAAAAGAGTCAACATTTATTTTGAGACTGAGTCTCATTATCAACACCCCTCCCCTCAATCCCTGTGGATAAATGGGGTCAGGCACCCTTATCCACAAGGTTGTCCACAGAGGGATTGATAAAAGAGGCTCTTTAAAGATGATTAAAATTAGACTGCAAAGTAAAGGGTTGCAACAGGTAATGAATGTTGATAAGCTTTTTGTATGGCTATTAAGCGGGAACATTGGGGCTCACAGATTGGGTTTATTCTTGCGGCATCAGGCTCGGCTGTGGGCTTAGGAAACATCTGGAAATTTCCTTATGTGGCTGGAAGCAATGGAGGGGCTGCATTTGTTTTTATCTACATTGCCTGCATTGTTCTCATTGGCCTTCCCATTATTTTGGCTGAAATGGTGCTTGGCCGAAAAACACAACGCAATGTGGTTGGAGCATACCGTTCCTTAGAAAAACCAACCCACTCTTTTATTCATTATCATCGACACTTTCCAAATAAAGAACATCCCTCCCAACCTTACTTTCCTTGGTTTTTAGCAGGCGGTTTAGGTGTGATCAGTGGGTTTATTATCCTCTCTTTTTATAGCGTTGTCGCAGGTTGGACCCTTGCCTACATTATTGAAGCTGCCTCTGGAACCTTTACTCAATTTTTAGATGTGGATGAAGCAGGTGCTTACTTTGGAGAGTTTGTTTCCAAACCCGTGATGCCGCTTCTCTATCACGGATTGTTTATGCTCGCTTCACTCGGAATTGTAATCAAAGGGATTCAAAACGGAATCGAAAAATGGAACAAAATTTTAATGCCAGCTCTTTTTACTATTTTGGTTCTACTTTTAATTCGCGGACTGACTCTACCGGGTGCCCAAGAAGGAATCGCTTTCTTTTTAAAACCTGATTTTAGCGTCGTGACTTGGAAAACAGTTCTAGCTGCTTTAGGCCAAGCTTTTTTCACTTTAAGTTTAGGAATGGGAGCTTTAATTACTTACGGAAGCTATCTCTCAAAAAAAGAGAACATCCCGCATGCTGCTTTTATGGTGGTGTTGTTTGACACCTTAGTGGCTCTAGTTGCAGGTCTTGCTATTTTCACCGCTGTCTTTGCCATGAAACTTTCTCCTTCTGCAGGCCCCGGACTTGTCTTCCACACTCTCCCTGCTGTCTTTAATCAAATGGCTGGAGGTTACTTTTTTGGCATTCTATTCTTTGTTCTTCTCTTTATTGCAGCACTAACTTCATCTGTCTCTCTTTTAGAAACAATTGTGGCCTATTTTGTCGATGAAAAAAAATGGACACGCGGTAAAGCGGTTCTGCTTGTTGGAGGGATCATCTTTTTAACAGGCATTCCCGCATCATTAAGTTTTGGTTCTCTCGCTGGTTTTAAAATTGCATTAGGAAAAAATTATTTTGATTTACTAGACCATGTTGTCTCAAACTATTTCTTACCTTTAGGGGGATTACTCATTGCTCTATTTGTAGGATGGTCTTGGGGAATTAAAAATGCTGTTGCTGAAATCAAGAATGGAAATAAAAACTTTCCAACAGCTAACATCTGGGGATTTATGATTCGTTATATCTGCCCTCTTGCAGTTGCTGTGATTCTCTTTGCCAAATTTCTTGGTATTGACTTTTAAAACCGACTACATCGCTCTTTCAAAAGGAAGATTGCCTATCAGGTTTTGAAAATTAAGTTTTCTTAGAGAAGTCTTTGGGCCTTTAGAAAGATCTTTAGCTTTTTCAAATTCTTTGCCAAATTGACTTCTAAGACGTTTGGGTAATTTTTTCCATTTTTCCTTAACAGCATTAAAGGCTTCAAAAGAATCTTTTTCAATGGCTAACTGAAGCAAGCCTTCTAAAGCCTTTCTTTGAGTAGCAGGATTGTCTAATTGAACGGTTAAGAATGACACCACACCTTTATAAAGCCGATCAGAAGTGAGCAACTCTTCAGAACGGGCAACTTCAACAATCACAGAGACAATCCAAGATTGCAAGGCCCCTGAAATCCCTTTTTTAAATGTCGGCTTTTTAAAAAGATCTTTCTTAGAATAAGACCAAAGAGAATTATCTGATCCCTCTTGATCAAATAAAAATTCAATCACAGCATAACCTTTCTTAATCAAATGCTTTTTAATAAGTTGCTTATCTTCTCTTGAAACATCCTTTTTTTGACTTTCTAAAAATAAAAGAGAGACCACTTTTTTAGACCCCATGTTCATTCGAACCAATTCCTTTAAAGCTAACTTTCTTATAGTTGGATTAACATCTGTTGCCATTTTAACTAATTCAGAAAAGCTTTCTTTGCCTGCTGGCCCTACACGCCACAGTGCTGTTTCAACTTTTCGTTGTAATTTTTCCTTATTTTCATTTGGCTTCTTTTCAACCGAAACTCGAATCAACTCAGGAATCGCTCTATTCGCTTTCTGACCAAAACCAGTTAAAAACTCAACAACCACCTTGCGATATTTTGTTTTATCTTTTAATGCCGCTATTAATACAGAAATCCCCTTATCTCCTAAAGACTCAAATCCCATCTTCAAAGACCAACGAAGATTAAAGTTTTTATATTCATCTATACTAGATTCATGAACCAACACCAACATTTCCGGCAATAAAATATCAGCTTGCTTGATTTGAACCAATCTCTTCAGAGTTCTCATTTTACCTTCATTTGAATTTTCATAAACTTCTCTAATGATTTCAACCATTTCAGCACTATTCTCTTCTTGATTCTTCTTCTTATAAAGAGCAAGCAACACAATCGCAGCATCGACTCTCTCAAAATCGACTGTATGAGATCTTAGCTTTTCGATAACAGGATCGCCAATCTGTATCAATAAGTCAATTAAGACCAAAGAGACTGGATCAAAGTTTTCTTGACTTAAAGTCACTTCTTGGCTCTTCTTCATAAGTAGGGGGAAAAGTTCATCTAAATTTTTAAGAATCAAATCTCGATCCAATCCTTTTAAAATATCTAACGCTAAAATAATTTCACGCTCATTATTTATATCCTTTAATTCTTGATTAAAATATCGAATGAGAAGCCCAATATCAGAACCAACAATTTTGACTAAAGCTTGAACAGCCGCTTTATAATCGCCTAAGGGTCCTCCTCCCTCCCTCACATGCCTAAAACCTTTTGTCCGATCAAAAATGTCATCAAAAGCTGGCTTAGCAACATCACCTAAGTCCCCTAGTTCTTTGATCGCTTGATCAGGCCTAGGATCATCAAACAACCTTTTCCACCAAAAACGGAACAATAAAGGACGACTCTTCTTAAATGAATCTTTAGACTCTTTCTTGCGCTTAAGAAATAGTTTTCTAGCACGTTCAACCTGTTGATCCAAGACAGTACCAAGAACAGGGTCTTCAGCAGCTTGAACTATTTGATGGGCCACATAAAAATCAGCCGAAGAGCCTAATTTTCTTAATATTTTCCACTTACGTTTCATTTTTGGAGAATCACTTGCCCGCAAACGACCTGGTTCATCTCGGTCTAAAAGAGTTAAGAATAAAAGACGCTCTGTTTTGTTTTCATTTAACAACGTAACTACTTTGTTTAGAGCTTTTTCCCCTTTTATACCGGATAAATATCCATGCTGAATATAGTAATGAGCCCGAACCCAAGCAGAATCATTGAAAAATGAAGCGATTTGCTCCTCAAAACGAATTCCTGGTTCTGTTCGAAATAACTCGACTCGAGAAAAAGAACCTCTCCACACCCCTTCAAAATTTTCAGGCACTCTTAAGATCTGTACAGACCACACACCCTTTTCAGCATCAACAGGAAAAATTTGAATACCTGAACCGGATTGATTGCCAGGAACAAAATAACCAGACTCAAAGAGCTGTGAAAATATTTGCTTAGCTTTTCTCTGTTTTTCCTGGGTGATGGTTATGTCAAAAGAAGAAACCTGATAAAGGAGTTGAGTCCACATCCCCTTCCTACCCTTTTCAAGGCTAAATAAAAATGCTTCAAATGAGTCAACAGTCCCACCCTCTAAAGCAACCTTTATCTGAGCTTTATTTCTCTTCGAGAGCATACTCACAAATTCCCTTACTCTTGGTTCTTTTAATTCATCGCTAGTAAAGACATTTTTTTCAATGTGATCATCTATTAACAAGAGAGTTTCAATATTGGCTATTTTAAATGCGTTTTCTAATAACTGATTAAACAAAGATTCATCTACACTTTTTACGCTTACTTGATAAAGTCCCCTTACAATCACTTTTGATAGATTCAACTTTACTTTTTCATCTATTGGCTCATTCATTTTTTCAAACACCTGAGGAAAAATAGATAGGATCGGTAGGCCCATAACATTCAAAGACTCAGAAGCAGCGATTCTTACTTCAGGATCAAGGTGCCCTAACGCACTCATAAGTATCACACTTTCTTCTGCAGACATTATTTTTAACATCTGAGTAGCAAATTCTCGATTTTCTGGATAAATCGAAACAGATTGATTATAAAAATAAAGAATTCCTTCTAACCAAACTGCTTCAGAAAGATCTTCAGATTTTTCTCTTTTTATTTTTTCAACGTACGGATTAATAAAACCAGGAAAGAGTTCACGCCCCTTCTCTAAAGCAACAATAAACTTACTTTTAGAAAGAGAGGTTCTTTTATCAATACCAATAGAACCAATAGCACGAAGTGCTTCAACTAAAACATGGCCTGACTCAGTATGAATCATTGTTTTAATGTGAGGTAGAGCTCTTTTTGCACTTGGCCCCGACTCTTTCAAAGCTCTTAAAACGATCCTCTTTATCCTAACATCCTTACTTTCAAGCAAGCCAACCAATAAATCAAGCGCAGCAGGACCTGTTTGAGCAAGCGTCTTTAATATAAGCATTCTTGTTTCTCTATCTCTCCTTGACATGTCAGAGTATTCTTGAAGAGCCTGTATCAATACAGGAATAGCTTCTTGATCATCCGGCCCAATTGTTTTCATCACCTTTTTAACTGTCTCTTGAAGCTGCGCATATCTAAAGAGACTAATCAACATCTCTGTTCTCTCTTTATTAAATTTATTCGAAACTTTAACATTAACGAAAACCTCTAAAGCATGTTTAGCTAATTCACAATGGATTTGATCTTTAAACTTAAGTTTAAATGCTCTAGCCAAGGCCCATATGCTTGGTTTAGCCTCAGGCCCCATCTTCTTTAATGCCTTAACTGCAGCAAGTGCTTTTCTCGTTTTATCTTTTTCATAAGTATGGACTATAAAGTCGCTCACTTCATCAGAAAGATCTTTGGCCTCAGGCCCCATCACAGCAACTATTTCAAAAATCATGAAATGTTTTTGATCGTCATTCTGACCCAATATCTCTTTTAATTGAGGGATAAATGGTTTTAACATCTCAGGATTTCTTTTTGCTATCGCAACAAGCCCCTTACCTGGTAAAACAGAATCATAATAATAATTATTTTTGAAATAATTAAACAATCGGGTTAACTGATCTTTGTTTAAAGAACCTATTTTCCCTAAACTCTCAGAAGCACTTAGACGCACATCTTTTTTATCATCTCCTAAACGCTCAAATAAAGCAGGAAGTGCTGCATGAGCTGCAGGCCCGATTTTGCCCAATGCTTTAGCTGCTGCTTCACGTGTGTGCTCAGACTCAACGTTTAAAGCTCCAACCAATGCTGGAACCGCTTTTTTAGCACTAGGCCCTATTTTACCTAAAGTTTTCGCCACTTCATTTTGAGCAAAATAAAGATATAGTTTTCTTTTATCTTTTTCAGTCTCTTCTTCTTTAATAGAAAGAATCTCAATCAGGGCAGGAACAGCCCCTTCAGCTAAGGGCCCTAAAGAACCCAAAGCTTCTACCACATCATCATATGAGACATCATATGAGACCCGTGCTTGGTGATTATTTTGTGACAACATATTTAATAAAAGAGGGACGATCTTTGGCGCCGCCTCTTTTTTTATGTTCAGATCTAAATTTTTTATCATTTTAAGAGAGAATAAACGGATATAAAAGGAAGGGCTTTTTAACCCCTCTATCAATTGAGGAACTGTTCTAAGCGGAATAGACCCCTGCTTTGATAGAGCTGAAAAAACCAACATTTGTGCCTCTAGATCAGAATGGTCTAGATTGCTCAATAAAACAGGTAATGCCTGAGAGACCTTATCAAGCCTCTCTTTATTTGCCCAACTTTTAAAACTATATTCTCCCATACCTCTTTTCAATCCTGATAAAATCAGAGCAGCAAGGAGCTGAGTCTCTTTGTCTTTACTTTTTAAAAGAGGATAAAAGTCGTTTAAAACCCGACTAGCTTTAGCAAAACCTCTCTGGTAACGATCAAAAACAAGAATTCGCGATCCTAAATCATATTTGTCTGCACTTTTAAAATAAGCACGTGTCAATAATTGCCTCTGCTCTCTTCCTGTATCAGTAAATAGTTGTCTCAGTAAGACTCTTGTTGCTTTATGGTTGTAGTAATCTTGATTGTCACGCATTCTTACAAATCCAACAATTAAAGCTGCAGACAATTGCATTTCTTTATCTTCCCATTTGAACCATCTTTCTATTTGAGGCAAAATATCTTTTTCATAGAGTCTTATTTGCTGTAAAATAGCCACCACTTCAAAACGCAAGCCCAACTGATTGCTTTCTACCTCCTCTATTAATTGAGGCACAACCTTACGCCCCATTTGAACCAATGTTTTCTCGGCAAGCGCTCGAGTCTCATCCTTCTGCAACAATGCCATCAAATAAGGCATTGAATAAGGATGCATCTTTCCTAAAACTTCAGCTCCACGTTGCTTTTCCTGAGAATTCCCATCACGAATCAAATCTAATAAGTAAGGAATTGAGTCCGAACCAATACTATAAACCAATACTTCTTGAGCTGCTGTGCGCACAAGAGGCTTCGAACTCTTTAACGATAAGATTAAAAATGGGATTGACTCTTTACCCACTTCTGCTTGAGTCAAAAGTTGAACTAAAGCTTGTCCCACGAATCGATCATCAACTATTTCTCTCGAATTAAGAACAGTGACTAAAACAGGGATTGCCTTTTCCCCTATTCGAACTAAGGCACGTGCCACAGCTTTTTTAACGCTAAAATCAGAATTTTCTAATGCTCTTGCTAAATCAAGAACCACTTCTAATCGAAGTTGATCTGTCTGCTTTATTCCGACATAAGGAAATTGATCTTCCTGAGTTACTTGTCCAATAGCAAACAAACTTTTATTCAACACATCTCCCAAAGTAAGTGCAGCTGCTATTCGAACAGAATTGGTTTTATTTTGAAGCTGGCCTCTTAAGAGTTCAATTAAACGAGGAAACAGTTCGCTCGACTCAGACAACTGTTTTGCTGCTTGAATTCGAACAGCTTCATTTTGATCCTCCAAAGAAGCAGTCAAAATATCTATCCAAACAGGCACTCTCAATCGAACAGCTAAATAAGTCTTAGATGATGTTTGGCTTGACTCTAATTCTGAGATAAGACTCTTTATGGGATTAATTTTTAATGCCTCAAACGTTTCAAATGCCATGAGTCGCACTTCGCTATTTTCATTGTTTAAATGCTTCAGTATAGGATAAATAAGATCTGGCTTATAATCGATGAGAGGTATTAATGTTTGAAGCGCGCTCATGCGTATTGATTGATCTTGATCTCTTAAAGCATAAACCAAACCAGGCAGGGCCACATCAGGCAGGTAAAATGCATTGAATCCTAATTGATCAACAGCCCTTTTTCTTAAATATGAATCAGGATGCGTCACAGCAATACGAACAAGCGTAGGAATCATTTGCGAAGGTGGGGGTGGTGGCATCCAACCCATGTGAGCATAAGTTGGGACAGGTTGAGCCAAAAACATAAGCATAAGGGATGAAAAAAATGTAGCCATTATGACAATAACAGCGCCCGCATAAGTGTATTGAGAAACAAACGATTCTATTCTAGATGCTTCCTTTTCCTCCCCTTCATCAGGCAGTAAATACGTTTGATGATAAAAATCATCAAATAAAATAAATCGATTGAGTAATTCTAGCTCTTGATCTAACAAATCCAAACCAGGAATTCTAAAAACATCTTGTATCGTAAACCAAAGCTCAAATAAAAGATCATGCTGCTCTTCAGAAAGGGCCTGAATCTCTTCTAAAGTTTTTGGGGTTGATTCCAACAGAAAGGTTCGGATTCCCTCAACTCCTTCTTCTAATATGAGATCAACAGATTGGATTGAAGCTAAATCAGGTTGGGATTGAAGATAGTCTTCAATTACCTGCCCCACTCTTTCATTAGAAACCAACAAAAGAGTTTCAAGCATTAATTGAGAAATCGTTGTTTTTGGAGCTAGCTTTTCTTCAAAAAAGCCACTTTCCCTTGCAACAGGCACATTAATTCCCAATGAAAACATAAGTAATAGACATAAAACCTTTTTAAAGATTTTATCTTTAAAGTTTTTCATAAATCCCTTAACTTCATCTAAGTAAATAACTTACATAAAAATATAGCTGTTTTTTAATGGTTTGTCAAGGGAGGGAGAGATCAGGAGGGTCCTTGTTTTACACAAGAACAGTATTAACAAGGTCTTATAGTATCGATTTCCCATCTAGTGGAGCCTCTTGCTCCACTCCAAGCAACTTCAACACAGTCGGCACCATATCCACAATACGGGCTTGTTTTAATTCTCCCTTTTCAATACCCGGGCCAGCCAAACAAAATGTAGCAATCATTTCCTCTTCAAGAGGCCCTGCATGCTTGCCCACAATTTGAGAATTAAAACTCCAGTCTTCAGCCGCACACAACAAAAGAGTCGGCGCGCGGGGTGAATCAAACACTTGTGCAAACTGAATCACGGCATCAGGATAATCTTCACCACGGAGTGCTTCATACCATGCTTTGGCTTCATAAAAACGATCAGAACGAACTAAAGGACGAATCTGATGTTCGTCAACTAAACTGAGTGGATCCTTTCCTTTAAGAACTTCCATTTTGTAAAAAAAATAATTATTAGGACCTTGAACCCGACGAATCAACGTCTCTCCTTTATCGCTCACAACGCGAACTCTCCGCTCTCCATCAACACCATCAGCATCATCTCGAACAAGTAAAAAGTCTATTGCTTTCACTTCATTCATCAACTCAATGACATCCACCACTTGACCCTGTGCCGTTTTAGCCTGGCGCACATCAGAATAGGTCAACTGCTCTTTCCACAATGCAGCGGTTCCTTTACCATTGATTGCAATGCCCCCATTTCGCACAAGATCAACTGTGGCACAACCCCCTCCTGCTGCTCCAACAACAGAATCAGCATCATAAATCTTTTTAGTTGTTCCCAATAACGAATCAACTCTGTCCCAATCTGAAGGAATGTGTGATTCCCCTAAATTCCATGAAATCATCCGAGTTTTAAATCCATTTTCTTCTAAATATTTATCCACATAAAAACTTTTTTTAACAGGTGCCATACCATGATCTGAAATCAAAATAAAATAGGTTTGATCATACAACCCTCTTTCTTCATACATCTGAACCAACCGTCCAAAATTAGCATCTGCATCTTGCATCTCTCGCAGCGTAGCCTTAGACTCTCCTCCCTGTCGGTGTCCTCGCACATCAACATGCCATTCATAAAATGCCATCAGGCGAGGAAAGGCCTTGCCTAGAGAAAAAAGAGATAAGAATTCAGAAAGAGCAACATGCGCTTGTGCAGAAAGACCACGAAAAGGATTGAGCGCGGCAAATATGAGCGTATCTGTATGCCCTGATCCTTTATCCATTAAAAAGCCAAACGAAGCAGTCTCTTCTTTTGGGAAATACTCAAAAATTGTTTTTACATTTGGATTAAGATCTTGGGTAAAATTAAAAATGTCTGTTCCAATATAACATTTGTAATGGCCTGTTTGGCGATCAATCCATTGAAAATTAATCACATTATGTTTGCCTGGATAGACTCCGGTCATAATAGAAGTCATAGCGGCGGCTGTTACAGAAGGAAAAACTGAAGTGGCCTCTTTAACCCAAAGACCCCGGTCATAAATATGTTTCTTAAAATGAGGAAGTTTTCCTTCTTTAATCCACTTTTTAGCAATATCTCCTCCTAAACCATCTACAACAAAGAGAAGGCATTTACGATTTTCTTTAAGAGGAAGATCTGTTTCAGAAAGAGGTTTTAGAGAGGGATTGGCACACCCCATCAAAAGTAAGGCAGAGACAAAAAACAAAGGTATTTTCATTACTCAAGTACTTTTCTTGCTTCAATATTTGTTGGGTTTATTTCTAAAACTTTTTCAACTTGTTCAACAGCATTACTTCTTTTATCCATTTTCAAATAAGACCGTGCCATAGATAAACGCGCATCAGCTGAAAAAGAGTTTAATCTCAGCGCTCGAAACCCTTCTCGAATACTATCCACATAATTCCCTTTTTCATAATAGACCTGTGACAACAACTCATACGCTTCTAAATACTTTGAATCAGTAAAAAGAGCTTTGCGCAAATTTTCATAGGCTGCGTCAAGATTCCTTTTAGGCTGGACTTTGTTTGAATACAAAAAAAGATTTGTTTTAGCACGGGCTACGTAAGCAGGTAAAAAAAGCAAATCAAAAAACTCTGCTTTTTTAAATTGTTCTAAGGCCAACACAGCCGCTCCTGGCTGTTTTTTAAAATAAAAGTCTAAACCTCGACCATATCTATACATTGAACTTATAGACACAGACTCACTTTTTTTGATTTCTTTAATCTGTTTTTTAGTCAAGTCTCGCTTAAAATACTGAGCAACCACCAAGGTAAAATCACTTAGCATTTCAAGAATCTTCTCTTCTTGACCTCTAAGTTTACGTAGTGATTCAATCTTTCCATCCGAGACATCCATCATTTTTAAATGAAGTTCAATTCTTTTATCTTCTAGAAGAGCAAACTCAACTTGAATCAAATAGTCGATTCCAAAATCAATCACTTGATTCAGTTTGACATTTTTTAAGGAATAAGGAAGGGCACCATGAATCACATCGCGGTCAAGCGCCATGGTTTCAGGGATTTTTCTTAAATATTGAGAAAAAATTTCAGGAAGCGCATAAGCATAAACAGTTTCTCGAGCCTGTTCTTTTTTATTTTCAGCAGGAAAAACATTTGTAGAATCAATAACAGCTAACCTTAAAGGATATGCTTTTTCTTTAGCAAAAGAGGTTGAAACAAAAATCAAAGAAAAAAGAAGAAAGAAAAAGAAAGGTTTAACTGTTTTCATCAATACCCTCTAGGTGGCCATCAAGTTGTTGATAATATTGGTTAATAATTGAAACAAAACGCTCTGAAGGGTTAAAAGAGTAGCTATTTGAATCAACAAAAACAAAGATCTTTGTTGTCGACTGATCAATTGAAGCAACGCGCACAGTCACAGTATCTTTTTTTGGAGTCAGTGCTTCGATAATGCCTGTATTCTTGTCAAAATAATTTAGTCGCCACCCAGACTGCAATTCCACGGCATGTAAAGCATGCAAAAATCCCTTTTCGTAATTAACAAAGTAGATTTTAGGCACAATCTGACGGTTTTCATTCAAGCCATGGGCATAAAGCCCCTGACGAGCACACCCAGCGCTAAAAAGCAAACTAGACAACAAAAATAAAATAAAGAGCTGCCTCAAGATAGATCCCCTAATCTCGTTCTAATGTGAGCACTTGCCTGTAAATCATAAAAGGAGGGACTCGATTTTTAATAGGCACCAGAACAACCCGACGGATCACCCCATTATTGCCTTCAAACCACAGTTCCCGCTCTTTTGGATTAAAAGGAGAACGATGCACTGAAACTAAACGCCCATAAGTGGCTGGAATGGTTTCAATTGGAAACTCTAAAAGATTATCATAAACTTGCTGATCCGCCCCAAAATACTCAATTTTTTGGTCACGATCATCTTTAGAAAAGGTCTCTTCCTGAGCAAAAGCAGGAATGCTTAACAAAATAAACGACAAAAAAGGGAGTAGTCCTAGTAAAATGCGATTGCGCATGACATTAAGATTTTAGCATAACCCCTTTGCCTGCCAATAGAAAAATCGCTATTATAGGGCCTTACGAAAGGATCACTCAATGATTGAACAAATTCAAGATAAGATAAAAGAGGCAATGAAAGCCCGAGACAAAATTCGCTTAGATGCCCTGCGCATGTTACTAGCCGATGTCAAAAAAGAGCAAATTGATACGCGCAAAGAGCTTGATGACGCAGGCATTATTCAAATCGTCAAACGAAGTGTGAAAAAACGTAAAGACTCTATTGAGCAGTTTAAAAATGCCAATCGTAATGACTTGGTTGAAAGAGAAGAAGCCCAGCTAAAAGTATTAGAAGAATTTGCACCCAAACAACTCTCTGAAGAAGAGACAGTCAAATTGGTTGATACAGCCATTGCTGAAACCGGAGCCACAAGTAAACAAGAAATGGGAAAAGTGATGAAAGCAGTCATGGCAAGCGGCGCAGAGCTCGATGGCAAACTTGTTCAACAACTTGTCAGTTCAAAGCTAAGCTAAAGAACTGACAAATAAGCTTGTCGAGTCGCCTGACCACACTCTTTCCAGCTAAACTTTTTGACTTGAGAAAGGCCTTTTTCAATAAGTTGCTCACGCAGGTCATTGTTTTGGATCAACAGACAAAGAGCGCGGGCAATCTCTTGTTTGGATTCTGCCTCAACTAAAACAGCCGCCTCCCCTGCTACCTCAGGCAGTGAAGCAGACTTTGAACAAATAACAGGTGTCCCAGAAGCCATTGCCTCTAAAACCGGCAAACCAAATCCTTCATACTTGCTGACCAAAATCAAAGCATGGGCATATTGATAGAGTGCTAACAGGTTAGAATCAGAAACATAGCCTGTAAAAACCACTTTTTCTAATAACTTATTTTGTTCACAAAATTGATACGCCTCAGGATAACGCGCATCTAGCTTTCCTGTTACCACCAATGGAATAGGATTAGGCTCTTCTTTTAAAGTGTCAGCATAAGCCTGAACAAGTCCTAAAATATTTTTATACGGATCATGGCGGCCAACATATAAAAAGTAAGGCGGCCTCACATTCATTTCTTTTTCAATGGCTTCTGGAAAAACGCTCGTTGTTTTTGGCTTATATTTTCCATCAATACTGATATAAATCCGTTGAACTCTCTCTTCAGGCACACTTAAGGTTTGTACGAGATCCTTTTTAGAATGTTCTGAATCAGTTAGAATCAGCGCACACTTTTTCACAATGTGTTGCATCAAGGTTTTGTATAGCCAATAAAAACGTGTCTTCTTTGCCTTAGGCGTATACTCTGGATGAATTAGAGGAATCAAATCATGAACCGTTGCCACATATTTGATTTTTGGTCCCAACAAAGGAATCATAAAATTAGTCGAATGAAACAAATCAATTTTAAAGCGTTTAATCTCTTTTCGTATTGCCCACATCCCTTTTAAAGAAAAAGGAGAATAAGGAACAGTAATCGGATTCACATTAGAACGAAGATGATACGGAAATTTTTTGCTAAACTGAGCTTGAATCTCTTTATCTGAAAAAAAGATAAAATAAAGGTTCTCAGTATCTTCTTGGGTCATAGCATGAATCAATCGCTCCGTATAACGGCCGATTCCAGAAATCTCACGTGTAATCCAGCGGGCATCAATCCCGAAGCGCTTGTTCATAAGCCTCTAAAGTCTTTTCTGCAGTCTGTTGCCAAGTGAATTTTTTTGATTGCACCAACCCTTTTTCAGCCATTTCTTTTTGCTTAGACTCATCTTCCCAAAAAAGAGTTAACGCCTCAGCCCACTCTTCAGGATTATCTGGAGGCAAAGTAATTGCAGCACTCCCCGCCACCTCAGGTAAAGAAGCTGCATTAGAACAAATAACAGGGGTACCACAAGCCATTGCTTCAAGCACCGGCAAACCAAAACCTTCATAGACAGAAGGAAACAAAAGAGTGGTTGCTGCTGAATAAAAAGGGACCATATCTTCATCATCCACATAAAACAAAAACCGGATCGATTTTTCTAATTTTTTTTCAGCCACCATTTTTTTCAAACGTTCATACTCTTTATTCCAACCAGGAGGGCCCACAAAAATAAGAGGAGGACATTTTTTATGACTCTTTTTTAAAACCTGATAAGCTTTGACTAATAATGAATAGTTTTTACGTGGCTCTAAAGTCCCTACAGCTAAAGCAAATTTATCAGGAAGTTGATACTTTTCTCTCAATGCTGCCACACGAGCAGCATCATTAACAGGAACAAAATCTGAACGCACACCGTTATGAGCCACAACTACTTTTTCTTCAGGCACATCATAAATATCAATCAACTCTTGTTTCGTAAATTCAGAAACAACTAAAATACGCGAAGCTCGCTTTACAGAATCAGGAATCCAATGATTCAAATAGTCGAGGTTCTTTTTTTCTGCAAACTGAGGATAACGAACAAAAGAGAGGTCATGAATGGTCACCACTGCTTTCCCCTTATTAAAAGGACGAGCAATAAAATTAGGAAAATGAAGCAAATCAGAGGAGCCTGTCACCCACTCTAATGGAGGAAACGCAAACTTTTTCCAGGAATAATACAAAGCTCTTCCAGGAAGCAGTGTCTGTTGTTTATTCTCAACAGCACCTCTCCACTGAGGAATAGCTTTGTTTTTATTTAAAAAATTAAAATAAAAGAGATCAAGGCAATGCCCTTTATCAGCTAAAAGAGGAATCAAATGTTCAATCAAATGATAGGTGTATTGCCCCACACCTGTTCTTTGTCGTAAAAGGGATTGCGCTTCAATTAGAATTTTCATTGATTAGTTCTTTTGAAGCTTAGCGTGCAAGTAAAAACGAGAGGCTTGATCTGTTTCAGGAGTCAATTTCATAGAGATAACTCTGCAGGCAGCTCTATTTTTTTCAATCCGAGTTAAGAGAGTCATCACCTCTTCCAACTCAACTCCATTCATTTCAATGTCCACGATATTAGAATAAGGAGTTACTCGAACAATTTTATCTTGAAGGTTCAATTTAATCGCTTCATCTTCTAAAATCCAAACCAATGAATCTGTTGATCCTGTTTTAAGATCTTCTCTTTTAGAAAGCGATTCGTTCCATTGCATCATCTTTTGTGTTTCAAGCTGCTGTCGACCTAACTGAACACGCTTAGCTTCAACTTTTTTCTCCCAAGGAATGGCCACAAAAAGAACCAAAACCAATGCTCCAACAAAAAATTGAAGTGATTTTTTAAGCAACTGATCCATTTTGTTAAGCCATGCTAATTGCTTCATTAACGCACCCTATCTGCTTCGATTTTAAAAACCACAGCTCGGCCATTTTTCTCTGATCGAACTAATGACACATTTTTCAAGCTTGTTGAACGGGAAAGCTCACGTTCCAAAGATTCTGCATCAGCAAAAGAACCTGTCTCTCCCTCTAAAATAAACTGATCTGAATCAATCTGAAGACGGTGCCCCTTATAACTCAAACTGACTGTTGATGAAAGTGTTTCTGATGTGGCTAAAAATGTTTTCAATACAGAACCTCTATCAGGATAAAATAATGCTTTCAGAGGACCGGCTAAAACTTCTTTGTCAGTCAAACCTGTTTTTTGTTTGACCTCATTTGCAGCCTGTTTTTCTTCCACTTTCAGACTCTTTATTTTATAGCTCAGATCCCAATACTGCACGCCTACTGCACAAACAAATAAAAAAGAGGCTACCAAGCAGAGCAAAGAAAGCCCCGGGGCTTTCTTTAATAATAAAGAACTAAACCACTCTTTTTTTGTCCGAAAAGATAAAAAATTCAATCCCTTCTTTCCATCTAAAAATAAAGAACTCATTGAAGCCAAATACTCTTGTACTTTTTGCGGGATATCTACAGACAAAGGCGATTCTTTCTCCCACTGTTTCTGAACAGATTCCACTCTTTTTTCACGCTGTTCTTTAGATGGATCTAAAAATATTTTTTGCGCTAAAATTTCATTTTTTCGAAGCAGTACAAAATGAGTTGAAGCCGCTTGAGAAAAAGAAGAGAAAACAATCTTCTCTTTAGCATGCTGTTTTAACCACTCTACTTGCAAGTCACCTTCCCACTCTAAGACATCTAAGTAAATACCCTTTTCTTGCCAAAAAGAGATTTCTTGATCAAAAACATCTTTAAGCAGATAAACCACGTTCCAAACCGTCTCTTCTCCTTCTGTACGGGCAAAGAGGCAGTCAAAAACCACATCATCAGAAGAATAAGGAATCAACTTGTTTAATTCAAAAGGCAAGACCTGCAACACTTTATCTTTAGACTGAAGTGTTGTTTTGTATTCAACAACTTGAGCTTTTTCTATAGGGACCACACCTGCAAAACGAGCATGCAACACCTTTGGAAAAGAAAAAATCTCTTTGGAAGGCATTCCTTCTCCTGAAGATTCTTCTTTCCATTCTCCGTTTTCGTTTAAAAAAACAGAATGAGAAAACCGGTTTTCTTCTCTAGAGAAAAAAACCAAGCGTTGCGCAAAATATTTTTTAATTCCAGGCCAAGAAATGTTCATCTTTTAACTCTCTTTGAAACCATATTAGTGTGAGACCTTGAGCCTCTTTTTTAACAACTGCTCCGACTTTCTGTTTAACGTCTTGGCTTTGACCTTCTACCCAAATAGAATAAGTCACTCCATCCGTTATCAACAGATCCTCAATATCTCTATAAATTTTATCGGTCATTCCTTGAACGTTTTTCAACTCTTTAACTGAAACAAATCGCTTTCGTTTTCGCGACTTAATGATTTCACGAACTAAAAATTCAGTCATTCCCTCAGACAAGGAAGCTAACACTTCAGGTGGAGCCACATTCAGGTTTATTTTTCCTGAAGAAAAGATGGTACACCCTTTTCTTAATCGCTTAGCCACACCTTGATCACGATCTAACACTAATGAACATTCTGCAAACGACTCAAAACCAACATTACGACACTCATAAGTTGAGTAGGTCTCTTTTCCCAAAGGTCTTGGAGAACTATCTCGATCAATCCAATCAGCTAAACGGTCAATCCATTTAGGAGCACTCTTTTCCAATCCAACTAACTTCATAAATCGAGTCACAGCTTGTGCGTGGTCTTGATCTAATTTTCCATCCCCATCAACTAAGCTATTCAGATCCCATTTTCCCTCTTCATTGCGCACCTGATATCTAAACTGCGCTTCGGGAAAACTATGAGCCCCATTAAACTGCTCACTCTTTTGAGACTCCAATAAGAAAAGACCATATTCTAACCCAGCAAGCGCAGCCTGATAAGCTCTTTTTCGAGCCAATTCATGGCCCATTTCCCGCTGCACAGAAAGTGTCTCCTTAGTAAAGCCAAGAACCCAAAAAGAGACCAGCATCAAAACCAACACAACCGCCACCAGCACAGAGCCTTCAGATCTGCGGATAAAAGGTATGTTCAAAAGAGACCCCCTTTCCTTGACCTGATAGATAAACCCCAGTAACCTGAATGGCCTGGGGCCAATTCAAGTCATTCCACTCAATTTGCCATCCAGATTTGCCTAAATACCGAAATTGAAAATCTGCTAAGGACTCAGTTAAAGTAAAAAAAGGACTCTCTTTTTTGGATTGAGCCAAGGGAGTTTCACCCCATTCAAGAAGAGCTTCTTCTTTTTGATACTGGTAAACTACTTTTCGTGTGCCAGGAATAAAAGGTTCACCTGCAAAGCGAATCGAATCCAAACAAAAAAATTCCATACGATTGGCTTCTCCAATAAAAAAAGGAGCATCTCCCACTTGAGGTTCCCAAGCAAAACTCAAATCTTGAGCCATTTTATGCCACACAAGTTCAATAGATTCTTGTGTTTGTTGGCGCTCTTTAGCCACATCAATAGAACGCTTTAAAGGCAAGCAGATCCCAGCAATGGCAGTCAACACAATTGCCATTAATGCTATCGCTAAAACAATTTCAACTAAGGTAAAACCTTTTCTCGAATCCATGTCTGTAAACGCACATTCTCTTTTTTATTGTTTCCCCAAAAGACGATCGCTTCCCATTCAGTCAGGCCTGTTTCAACAGATCGACTGTGAAGATCCCAATAGTAAAGTCTGTTTTGTATTTCAACCTCTCCAACTAAAAGGGCTTGATTAGAAAGGGTTCGTACTTCTTCTAATTTTTCTTCAGCCAAAGCCACTGCCCACTTTTTTTCAATCGCGCCTTGCTGATGTGCCAAAGCCACTCGGTGTGCACCTAATAAAGCAACAATACCAATCCCTAAAATGGCAAAGGCCACCACCACTTCAATTAAAGTAAATCCTGAATTTTTCTTATCGCACCATTGCATGAATATTAAATGGCTCCACAATTATAAGTTTAGATTCTCTGTTTTTTGCTTCCAGACGAATTTCTGCTCGCATAGGAACCGTCTCTTTTTTAAACCAAATAATGCCTCTAGTTGAAGACAAATTAAATGAAGATGCGATTGTTTTTGAGAAAAGAATTCTATTTTCTGAAGTGATTTCAATTCTATTTTTTTCTGAATCAACACTCACTTGAATCAACTCACCACTTACAGTTGATTTTTCCCGCGCTTGAGTCAAGGCTAGTGCAATTTGATGCACCTCTTTTTCAAGACGGTGTGAAGATAAAAGACGGTTAAAAGAAGGGATTGCAGCAACAACAATAACCAACAACAGACTAATCACCACGCATAGTTCAATAAAGGTAAAACCTTTTTTCATTTAAAATCCTTATGAAATCATCTGATTAATCTGAACAATAGGCAAGATCACAGCTAAAACAACCAAACCAATCACCACTCCAACCCCCACAATCATGACTGGCTCCAAAAAAGTAACCCAGGTTTTTAGTTTACGAGTGGATTCTTGCTCCAAATAAACCCCAACATAATTGAGCTGCTCTTTTAATTGCCCACTCTCTTCTCCTGCCTGAATCAAACTTTTTAAAATAGGGGGAAATAAAGAGATAGGAGCTAATGCTTGAGAAAGAGAAACACCTTTTTCAACCTGGTCTCTTACTTCAGCCAAAACAGTTCGGTACTGTTTGTTTTGAAATAAGCTCTGAACCATACTGAGAGCCGGCAATAACCCTAAACCACTCTGCAATAAAGTTGAAAGAGTGGTACAAAAACGACCCCCTTCTCTCAAAGAAGTCCACTCGGCAACAGCAGGAATTTTTAATAACAAATTTTGGAATTTTTCTCCTAGCATAGCTCGTACACCTGGACGAGAACTCCAAACCAATCCACCCACTAGAACCAATGCAAGTAAAAGAGAAATATCCTTCAGAAAATGAGAAAAACTAAGTAAAGCTTGAGTCACCCAAGGCAACGCCTGTCCTAAATCAGTATACAAAGACTCTAAAGTTGGAATCACAAAAATGAAAAGAGCAAAAATAGTCACAAATGAAAACAAAGCCACAAAAACCGGATAAGCAACCGCACTCCTAATTTCTGAACGAAGTTCATTTTGCTTTTCTAAGTAATGAGCCATCAATCCAAATGTCTCGGCAAGCTGCCCCGCTTCTTCACCTGCTCCAACCATGGCGCTATCATAAGAAGAAAAGAAACCAGGATGTGATTTCATGGCTTGGGCGAGTGACTCCCCACGATGCACACGTTCTTTAAGATCAGCTAAAATAGTTTTTAAAAAAACAAACTGTGTTGATTGCCAAACAAGTTCAATCGACTGATCAAGGGTTTTACCCCCATTCAAATAAGCAGCAAGCTCTCTAAAAAAAAGTTGTTTTTGTCTAGGAATGTTTGTTTTTTTCTGGCGAGCGGTCACTTCTTTAATCTTAGTGAGGTAAACCCCTTTTTCTTTTAGCTCTACTTGAGCTCGTTCAGGAGTTTTAGCCAGCACCACACCTTGAACTGAAGAACCATTCTGATCTAAAGCTTCATACTGATAACTAGGCATCTTAAGTCGTCACACGTAAAACTTCTTCTTTAGTTGTTAACTTTTTCTTAATCTTACTGGCACCATCTAAACTCAATGGCTCCATCCCATTTTTAAGCGCCATCTTCTTAAGATCATTTTCAGATTTGCCTTCTAAAAGCGCTTGCTTAATCGATTCATCTAATTCTAAATATTCATAGATTCCAGTACGCCCGCAATAACCACTTTCAAAACAGCGATCACACCCTTTACCTTGGCATTCTTGACAAATCAAGCGAACCAATCGTTGAGCCAAGACACCACGAACAGTTGAAGCAATGAGATAAGGTTCCACACCGATGTCTTGCAATCGAGTAAGCGCGCTTATGGCATCATTGGTGTGAAGCGTAGACAAAACCAAATGCCCTGTTAAAGCAGCTTGAACAGCCACCTCTGCAGTCTCTTTATCTCGAATTTCTCCAACCATTAACACATCTGGATCTTGACGAAGCAAAGAACGCAGCCCTGTTGAAAAATGAAAACCTATTTCAGGTTTCACCTGCATTTGGGAGATCCCTTCAAAACGATATTCAATAGGATCTTCAACCGTCATAATATTTTTTGTTTTAGTCTCTAAAGCATTAAGAGCTGCATAAAGAGATGTGGTTTTTCCACTTCCTGTAGGGCCCGTGACCAACAAAATACCATGAGGCGCTTCAATGGCATGTTGAAACTTCTTTGACAGCTTTGAAGAAAAACCAAGTGCTTCAAACTCTAACTTTAAACTTGTTTTGTCTAAAAGCCGTAACACCACCCGCTCTCCAAAAGCTGAAGGAACAACCGAAACACGCACATCAATTTTCTGATCGCCCAACTCAATGGTAGTTCGCCCATCTTGCGGCAAACGCTTTTCAGCAATATCTAGGCCACTCATGATTTTAATTCGACTCACCATTGATTCTAGCGCTTCTAAAGGAAAGGTTTCACGGTCATACAACATTCCATCTACTCGAAAACGAATCACAACTTGTTTTTCATTGGCTTGGATATGAATATCAGTGGCTCGATGTTGAGTTGCTTGAATCAAAATACGGTTCACCAACTTAATCATGGCCCCACTCACATTTTGATCCAGCACGTTTTGAGTGAGTCCATTTTGTTTGGATAAAGGCAAAATTCCCTCTTCTTGCAGATTTTCCATCATTTTGTCAGAAGAGGTTGCTTGTTTTTTTTCTAATTCTTGAAGTGCAGAATCAATCAGCTCAGGAGCACAAAGGGCTCCCTGGACAGATTTATTCACAACAGAGACCAAATGATCTAATACATCAAGTTGGCTCACCTCGCTTAAGGCTAAAACCAACCGCGTATCACTCTCCTCAACAGGTACCACTCGATGCGTACGCAGAAAAGAAAGAGGAACTCTTGTATAAAAATCATCATTTTTAATTGGAGAAAGAGTGTCTAAATAAGGAAGGTTAAAATCTTTTGAAAGCTTTTTTAAATCGCTCATACAACACTACCGCTTTAATTTAAAGGCAGATTGAGGGAGTGTTCCCATTTCAATTTCTTGAATTTCTTCTCCACTTTCAGCATAGTTTCGCTCTAATTCTTCTCTCTTCTGAGTGGCGAAAAATTCAACTTGCTCTGAAGTACGTAATATGTGAGGTGTTAAAAAAACCAATAAGTTCACTTTTTTTACAGAGGTCTCTTCACTACGAAAAGCAGCACGCAAAATAGGGATATCACCTAAAATGGGAACTTTACGTTGCTTTATTATTGTTTCGTCTCGAATCAAACCACCTAAAACAATGGTGCCGTTATCACGAACAGAAACAGTGGTACGTGTTTCCCGCTTAGCTGTTTCAGGGGCTCCTTCAAATGATTGCCCGATCACATCTTCTGTTCGTTGCTCCACTTCTAAACGAACAAAGTCATTTTCCCCAATATGCGGATTAATAATCAGTTCCAAGCCAATTTCTCGAAACTCAAATGTTGCAACCGTTCCCCCTTCAGCAGTCACCTGAGAGTTTTTAATAAAAGCAATGCGGTTACCCACCAAAATACGGGCTTCTTCATTATCAGTGGCTGTAATTTGTGGTGTAGAAAGAATATTCACATCCTTGTCATCATCAAAAGCTTTGAGTAACAAACCCACATTAGGGACTTGGATATTTCCTTTGGTGGTCTGCCCTTCAACAGCTCCAAATGCTTTACCAGGCAAGCGACCCCCACCTAATATACCTTCAAATGTAGAGTCAAAACTATTCACCCCATCAAAACCTTGCTGACTTCCAAAAACAACGCCACCAAATTGAGAAAACTCTAATCCATATTCTGCTGCTTTTTCCATGCTCATTTCAACAATCAAAACTTCCACATAGACCTGATCTTTTTGAATATCCATCTGCTTCACTGTCTTTTCCACAATCGCATAGTCTTGAGGAGAAGCTGTCACAATTAAAGAATTGGTTCCTTCGTGAGCCACAATAGAAGGAGGTGAATAATTATCACTTCCATTTCTATTTTGTAATGTCTGTTGGCGACGCCGCTCTTCAAACAGAGCTGTCAACACACTTGACACAGTTTTAGCATCAGCATTTTTTAAAGAGATCACCCGTAGATCATCTTTGGGAAGAGGGGCCTGATCATCTAAACTTCGTACTATCGAAAGAAGTTTAGATAAATTAGCTGTGGTTTCACTAATGATCAACGTATTAGTAGGACGGTAACTGGCAACATGACCCGCTCCTGTTATATATGGAATCAAAATCTCTTTAACCTTATCTGCATTGGCATAATCTAGGGGGACTATTTGAGTCACCATTTTTGCTTCAGAATCAGAAAAAGGGGCATCTTTACCGACCCACGTTTGCATTTTAGATTGTCGAGCTGTATTTGATGGAACAACTCGCTTAACCCCATCTGCTTCAACAATGGTGTAACCATTCATCACAAGTAATGTTTCAAGCACTTTTTTTGCTTCTTCAACCGTCATTTTGTTTGGGCTCATCACACTGACTTTACCCGATACATCTTGATCAATCACAAAATTAGTTTGAGTCAGTTCACTTAAATATTTAATCACTAAACGAATATCAACATCATTAAAATCAATATTAACTGATTGAGGAGATTTAGTCGCAGCAACAGAAGCTAAAGAAGAAGCGCTCACAGATTGAGCACAAAGAAAAAGAGCTAATGAAAGAGCCCACACTAGGTTAATTTTTATCTGATTAAGATTGAACATGAAAAGTTATCACCATATCTTTTTGGTTCCGATCTATTTCGACTTCAATCTCACTCTGAGATTCTAAACGCTGAAAAATATCTAAAAGTGTTTGTGGCGAATCCAAAGAAACTCCATTCACTGTTTTAATAACATCTCCATCTTGAAAACCAAGAGGATCCATCATCATTAGCTGTGGCCCTACCGCAATCAAAAATCCCTTAGGACCTGAATGTGTTCCCTGAAACAAGATCAGCTCTAATGACTGAATCAAATCTGGAACTTTACGCACAAGACGATTCAAAGCTTTTCTTGAAATCGTCATTTTTTTAGCTATTGGTTCTATCTGTTTTTTCTTTGTAACTAAAAGAATAGCTTCACTCTCTCTTTTGTTAAGAACAGTCTCTTCTAAATTAAGAACCCATTCTTGTTTTTGGTTCTGCAGCACCACACTGTTTCGTTCAATACGCATTACCCGAGTTCCAGCAACAGACTCTCCTTCAGAAAACATTTCCTGCTCTCCGGTCTGAGAGTTTTCTAAAATCACTTTAGCTTGATTACCTAAAACAAGTGTTCCTTTTAAAACCCAAGAGTTAGAAAAACCCCTTCCAGTAAAAGCTGTTTTCACAGCACTTGAAGGCAAAAAAGGATTTTTTACCACAAAATCAGAAGCAAAACGTTGCGGCAACATCTTTGGCGCTGGAGCCGCATAAGGCCCTTGCACTAAAGACAGAACTGGGACCTTTACGATTTGTAGCGTAAAGATCCCAATCCAAATAATTAAGAAGGCTTTTAGCCCAATAAAAACTTTATGAAACATGCCCTAGTTTCTAGGAAATGCTGCACGTCGGACAACACTCCCAGCAGCACTTGCTCCGGACTCACTTAAGTGACCTGCAGAGTCTCCGATATTACTACTATCATTATTCAATGCGTTGAAGGTATCAATCACAGGATGAGCCCCATTAGCTCGAATCCCATCAGCTAAACGAATAGCGGCATTGTTATTCCCATCATTACGCTTACTAATTGTTGTCAGAAAGACCGTGTTATACCCTCTTTCAACACGCCCCACATTGGCTGCCGCAACAAGAGCTGCCACAATATCACCTGTAGCACGGCCATCACCCACATCATTGGTTCCCATCCAAAGAACCACAACTTGTGTTTCACGTGTAATACGACGAATCACAGAAGAAGCAGAAGCAGTTGCACGCGCGCCCGCTCTTGCAGTATTCTGAACACCCTCGGCCCAAAAAGGAACCCAACTCGTTCCAGGACTGCCTGACGTAATACTATCACCCGTCGCAGCTTTTGATCCAGTAAACGGACCTTTGTCGCCGCCACCGCCGCCACCGCCGCCAGCAAAGACATCTTCTTCACCCATAATCCAAGCAAAGAGAGAAACTGTTTTTTCTACCGCTATATCTAGGTAGTTAGAGAGATATTGAAAACTTGTTGGTTTATCTCCGGCAATCATTGCATCGTGGGCAACCACATTGTAACGAAAGCTATTTCCTTTTCCTTTATTATTTGTCCAAGCAAACCAAGCACGTCCCTGAGCATTTCCTTCAAGACCTGTTAACACTTCGTAAAAAGCATTGCTTGTATCAACTGATTTCTTTTCAGTCCAATCTTGACCATTCCATTGAGAAGCAAAAAATTGATTTGATTCTTCAAAATAAAGAGTCAATGTCTCTCCATTTACTTTAAACGTTGGCAGGTCAAAACCAAATTCTGTGTCGCCTAACACCAATTCATTTTCAGAAGACCATGATCCATCTTCTTGTTTCCAAGAACTAGCCAATTTAGCTTTAAATGTTTGATCCAAACTAACCCAGGCAACCAATGCATTACCTTTAGCATCAAAAGAAACAGCTGGCATCATGTCTGGCTTTAGATCTTCTTGAGTCAGTGTTGCCACTTTACCCCACTTCGTTCCGTTCCACTCACGAACTTGAATGTCACTAGAACGGCTTAGCACAGAACCCCATGCCACAATCGCATTTCCTTGGGGACCAAAAGCAATAGAAGGGGTGACATTTTCACGGCCGTTTGATGAACTCAAAACTTGCTCATCAAGCCATTTTTTTCCATTAAAACGTGAAAGATAAATAGAGCTTTCAACACCTTGATTACGCGCCCATACAACCCATGGATTTCCTGCAGGATCAATGGTTATAGAAGGAGCAATGTTATCTTGTTGAGTTTGGGAAACAAGAGAAGGTTCGCTCCATTTATTTGAGTCCCACTTAGAAGCTAGGATTTGTGACTCTCCATTTGAGAGCTCAGTCCAAACCACCCAAGCATTACGACTCTGTTTGAAATCAATAGGGTTTTCATCTGCAACAGCAGAGCCGAGACCTAATACAAAAACAAAAAACAACAGAAATGAAGACTTTTGAAGATCTTTCACACTTTCCTCCTCAATCATAGGACGTTGATAAAACACAATAATTACGAAAGATAAAAAGACTAATAAAATGCGGCACTCAGAGTTTTACCAAAGCACTTATATAGAGTCAAAATAAAAAAGGGATAAGAGAAAATCAGCGGAAAAAAGGAAAGGAATTTTATCACTACATCTTGTGGTACAGAGTAACAACCTACTACAATTGGGATAAAATAGGTTCTTTTTCCAACCCTTCAGAAACCAAAGAAATTTGAACAATATAAACAGGAAGAGAAAAATCTTTTAACACTTCCCATCTCATTGCATCTTTTTCAGTCGTTACCAAGCAATCAACCTTATGCTGAAGCGCTTTTTGACTCAGCTCATTTTGATCTGCAACAGAAAAGTAATGATGATCAGGGAAAGAAACAGACTCTTTTATGACAAGACCCAGATGACGGCACGTTTGTTCAAACGATTGAGGACGCCCTATTCCGCTAAACAAAAGCACAGACTTTCCTTTCAAAAAATCTACCGATTCTTTTTTACCAGAAACCAGCTCAATAAATGAGACCGGTTTAATCTGAAAAAAAGAAGCAGGCACAAATCCCTCAACAGCTTTATCTTTACTACAAAAAAGAGACGCTCTCTTTAATGATGACAAAGGCTCTCTTAACAAACCACGAGGAAATACTTTTCCTTTTAAATCTTTTTCTGGATCAAGCAGCACTAAATCAACATCCCGTTTTAATCGAAAATGTTGAAAGCCATCATCTAATAAAATCAAATCTACGTTTTCTTTTTCCAACATTTCTTTTCCTGCAGCCACTCGATTTTTAGAAACATAAATAGGGACCTCAGGTAAATGTTTTGACAATAGAAGAGGTTCATCCCCCCATTGTTCTGCTTGACTTCGCAACGACCGACTTGAATCAAATTCAACTTTTTCAATGCCAGATGAATTTGTTTTTCGGGCATAACCACGCGACAAAATTCCGACCTTTTTCCCTCGCTGAATAAACAACCGAGATAAAAACTCAACCATTGGAGTTTTACCCGTACCCCCTAGATTAAGATTACCCACACTCACAACAGGAACAGAAAGAGACTCTTGTTTTAAAAGATGGGCTTGATATAAAAAAAAACGAAGTCTAATTAATAAAGAATAAATAAATGAAAGAAGAGAAAGAAAAAAAAGAAGAACAACTTCAAAAAAATGAGGCGAATCTTTTTCTAACAATTTTAAAAACCAATGTCGCAAAACAACACTCCCTTTTTATCTTGGGTGAGAACGCGTTTTGGATTCTAAAATAACACGCAAGACTTCTTCAGGTGTTAACGCAGAAAGAAGTAACGCGCGCGTTTCTTTACGCGCCCACAATTTTGTCACCTCAGATAAAACTTGCAAATACTTTGCTTCTTCAACTGTCGGTCCCACAACCAATACCACAAACTCTACCGGCTCTCCATCCAAAGAACCCCATTCAATCGGCACAGAAGGCCGAGCCAAAACAACGCAAATTTTCGGAAAAGGCTCCATTCGAGCATGAGCCACAGCCAATCCCTTACCAAAACCAGTCGAACGAATTTTTTCTCGCTCCAAAACCCCGGCTAAAATCTTTTCAGTTGCTTCATATTGGCTTAACTCAGCCACTTTTTCAACTAGCTCTGCTAAAAGCAAATTCTTTTCTTTAGCTTCAGTCTGAAGCAAAATCGCATTTGTCTGTAAATATTGAGCCAGGTTCATTTTGTTAGTATACAATATATTGTATGTTTGATGGTCTTTATTTGAAATTTACTACAACAACTTGATTTCCACCCTATTTAGAGACTTAAATTAAAAAAAGATTGCTCCAAAAAAACTGTAGTGCTAACCTTGCTGGATACGTATCTATATGGTAAGTTTTTAGCAGGAGTGAAGTAAACAATAAAACCAAGGGGTTCAAGAAATTAATGAATAAACTTCGCTTTAAGAAAAAAGCAAAAACAGCCGTCTCAATCTACACTCTTCCTTTACTTACGATCTTTTCTCTTTGCTTGTCATCTTGCGCAGCGCCTAGTGCTGTAGAAGACATTACCGGCGGCACTGTTAATACTTTTGAAGAAGTGAGTGATGATTTAGGACAAGAACGTCGAATTAATGAAGATGTTCTAATCGCACCAGAACAAGAAGAAAAAATACAAATTCGCTTTTAGTTTCAGAAAGGATGGGAGTCAAATGAAGAACAAGCTCGGATTAATAGTGGGGGTTATTGCTGTTGCAGCGGTTGCCGTCGTTGGATTTCAATTTCTATCAAAGTCAGGAAGCAGCCCTCGACTCAGCTACAATGTTGACGTCAAAAAAGAAGCCGCTGAGAGCTTGGCTCGATATGCTCCCAATGATGTGGTTGCATTCTACTCTTTAAAACAACTTGAGAGTGTTTGGAACGAACTCAGAGGTTCTGAATTTTGGAAAGAGTTCACCTCATTAAAAATCTGGCAAGACACCAATGTTCAAAGCTCCCTTCAACGATTCCAAGATGAATTTAAAAATAGTCTTGGTTTTGAAGTAGGTGAAGGAACTTTAATGGATCTATTAGGTAAAGAACTGGCTATTGCTGTTCTTCCTATGTCTCCTGGTGCAACAACACCCAACGTTCTTTTCTTGGCTCAAGTTGGAACCAAAACAAAAATTACAGAACGCATTTTCAAAATCGTAGAAAACCTTCGTGGCGAAGGAGAATCTGATATTGAACGCGCTCCTTATGGATCCACAGAAGTGGTTCATATTTTACCGAACACAGATGCAGATCCTGATCTCTATTACACTGTTTTAGGAAACAGTTTTATTTTAGGCATTGGAGACGCACGCACAGCCATTGAAAATGCAATTGATTTAGCTGATGGCAAATCTGACAATTCACTCGCTAAAAATGAGCGTTTTCAATCCATTATTTCCTCAACAACTTTAGGCAATAATGCAATCGGCCGATTCTATATGGACTTTGAAAAAATCGGTTCTTTAATGAATGCTCTTTCCTCACTTCCTGGAGCCGGTGCACTAGGACCTAACGTAGCAAGTGCATTTGGCGTGCTTCAAACATTGGGCGGCACCACGGTTCTGGACAAGGGATTAATGACTCGAATTTCAGTCACTCCAAATAAAGATAAAATGGATGATCAAACTCGCGCCATGTGGGACTCCAAACCAGCCACTCCTGCATCGCTCGCACTTATTCCTGAAGGAACGTATCTTTACAGTGCTTCTTGTTCTTTAGATGTTAATGCCATGTGGCAGCTTTGGTTGAATAATCTTAATGGCCAAAACCCACAACAAGCTCAATTAATCCAAACAGGCATCAGCAACTTTGAACAAAGTATGGGCATTAGCATTGAAAAAGATGTGCTTGCTTGGATTGGCAATGAAGCTTCTTATGTCTTTAATGAAGTCGCCACAGGCGGCCTTTTCCCTATTCCTAAAATGGCTTTGTTAGTTAAAGTTAAAGACAAAAAAGCAGCTCAAAAATTTCTAGATAAAGTGGTTGCAAGCGTGAATCAACAAACAGCAAACTTGGGTCAAAATGCCCAACAAACTGGCGCCCCTGCAATTACTGGCTTTCAATTACAAATGGCAGAAGAAAGCTATAAAGGAAGTGACCTTAAGTTACTTGAACTTCCTTTTCTGGGTCGTGCTTTAGCCCCAGGTTACGCCTTTGTTGGAGATTTTCTTGTGATTAGCAGTAATGCTGAATCGCTTAAGAAAATGATCGATTCTTACAAAGGAGATGCCCCTTCTCTTGTTGACGATCCTAATTTCCAAAAAGCTGGAAAAGTGATTGAACGCAAAACAAATCAAATTGTTTATGTCAACATGAGCAAAATGATGGATGCAGGTATTGAAATCAGCAATTGGATTGCCACCTTTCAAGCCTTGCAACCTTCTGATGAAGGTCAAGCAAACCAAGAGTTTATTCAAGACAGCTTGATCCCATTACTCAAGTCATTAAAAGCAATCAAAACCATTGGAGTCAACACGCTTTACACTTCAAATGGAATTGAACAAACTTTCTTTACTGAGTTTTCTAAATAATAAGGAAAGTCATGTTTAAGCGGGTAAGAGTTTCTCTTACCCGCTTTTTTTTGCACCACAGATTCACAAACAAGGTGATATCAGTAGGTTCCAAAAACGCCCTCCTTGACAAAAGGGGTGAAATAGCGTATATTACTATATATAAGAGATCAAGAATTCCTGTAGTTTTGAGTGGAATAATGACGTTATACTAAGAACCACTTCGGAGGATAGATTGCTTTATGGCACGATTACTACGTAGATTTAAAGTTTTTATGATGTTTCATGGTGTAAAAGTCGCCATAACCGCAGTCATACTTATTCTATTAGGGCTCACCTGGTGGGGCCTCTCTTCTTTAGAATCTTTTTATCGTAAAATGACTTTGGCTCAACTCCCTATTCAATTAATGGTAGGTGGATTGCACGCCCTTATTTTTGTGTTTGTTTACATGCGTATGTTTGGCAAAGGGTTTATGTCGATGAAAAAAACATCGATTAAAGGCCAAAAAGTAAACGTTCACTTTGACGATGTGATTGGTGTGGATGAAGCCAAAGATGAAGCCATAGAAGTGGTCAATCTACTTCAAGATCACACACGCATCAAACAAGTGGGTGGAAAAATTATTAAAGGCTTGTTGTTAGTCGGCCCTCCTGGAACCGGTAAAACCTTGCTTGCTAAAGCGATTGCAACTGAAGCAGGGATCCCTTTTATGTCTGTTGCCGGAAGTGAATTTGTTGAAATGTTTGTTGGAGTCGGTGCGAGCCGTGTTCGAAGTTTGTTTAAAAAAGCACGCGCCATGGCTTATGCTGAGGGAGCCTGCATTGTCTTTATCGATGAATTAGAAGTGATTGGGAAAGCGCGTCAATTTAGTTTTATGGGAAGTCAAGAATCCAACACCACGCAAAACCAACTCCTTGTTGAAATGGATGGTTTAAAAGGTGAAGACTCTAACATTGTTGTCATTGGTGCCACTAACGCAGATGAAAGTAAATTGGATGAAGCCCTTTTACGACCTGGCCGCTTTGACCGAAAAATTTATATCAGCCGTCCTTATGCTGAAGGCCGTGAAAGATTATTTGAATTCTACTTGAACAAAGTCAAATTTAATCCAGACATTGATTGCAAACGCTTAGCCAACTATACCGTTGAAAAAAGCCCGGCAGACATTGAAAATATTGTCAAAGAAGCATCCTTAATTTCCACACGTGAGAAACGGGAACAAGTTGAAATGAAAGATCTCACAGCTGCCATGGAACGGATCGATTTAGGGATCAAACGTTTTCGAAAAATCTCTGAAAAAGAAAAACTCAATACGGCCTATCATGAATCAGGACATGCGGTTGTTTGTTACTACCTCCACCCTCTTGATGATGTGTTTAAGATCTCTATTGCCACTCGAAGTAACACACTCGGAGTCTTTCACCATCAGCCTTTAGAAGAGACTTATGGAAAAGACCGTGAATGGTACTTAGCTCAAATCAAAACAGCTCTAGGGGGCTATGCGGCTGAAAAACTGAGGTTTAAAACAACCACTCATGGCGTGTCATCTGACTTTCAGAATGCCACCTCTATGGCTCATTTAATGGTATGGCGCTTAGGAATGGGAAGCAATGGCTCGATTGGAGACTATTACGCGGGTGCAATGACTAGAGATGGTGTCAACCCACTCGCTTATATGTCTGATGAACAAAAAAACAAACTCAATCTAGAAACAGAACGGATTCTTCAAGAGTGTATGACTGCTGTAGATGAAATCTTATCTAAAGAGATTGATCTCTTAGATGAAATGGTTAAACAACTCATGGAAAAAGAAGAACTCGAATACGATGAAATCGTTGATATTTGTCAAAAACATGGAAAGACAAAAATACGCCGTCTTGAATCTGAAGGATTACTTCAAAGATTTCGTGATTCTAATTTATCTGATGATCTTAAAGAAAAGCTCGCAAAAAACGAGGAAACACCTTTAGAAGAAAATCCTAAGAAGGAGGAAACTCCTTAATCGTTTTATGAAAAAGTACGGCTATCTAATCATTTGCATGATGTTACTTCCAACCCTAAACGGGTGTTGGAGCGGCCCTACCTACCCTAAGGACCGACTTGCCGAATCAGTAGAAGAAGTACTGCTTAAAGAATATAAAACAGTTGTAGACGCCAAAATGGTCGGTAAAACGCTAGGTGTCTACCTTCCCTTAAAACAATTGCTCGGTTCTTTATATGGTGAAGTTGCTTTTGAAGAAAAAGCTCAAGAAGCCATTGATCATGTGATGCACACCATCCGACGAGTCACTTTAAGCACAGACTCTGATGTTGAATTTTTCACAATTATTGGCGCAGATAAATCACTTGGTATTGAACTGGTCACAACTCGTTATGTTAACGATCTTCACCGCGTGATTCTAATGAACATCTCACTCAATGATTTTATGACGCGCGTCATGTACCAAATGGGCCCTAGCCCGACGATCTTAAGCAACAAGCGAATCCAACTCTTTTTTCGCAATTTAGGTCGAACAAGTATTGAAAAATTAATTCAACAAAACTTTGTTGAAAATGTGTCACTCGAAAATATTTCTCCGACTATTTTTATTAATATGCTCGAAGCTGGCATGAAAGAAAAATCTAAGTACACTATTTTAGAACTACGTATGAAACCATTAGATTCAGAAAAAATCCTTTACTATGTCAAAGCAACAGAATCATTCTCCCTTAAGAAAGAATTTACATCAGAATCTCTCTCTGTTCCTGCTGGTTTTGAATATGAATACCTCTTACTTGTTTCAATCAAAAACTACAATGCCATGATTGAAAAAATACATCCTTTAGTCTCTATAGACAAAGAAAAGAACATGGTGCGGCTTCCTGTTCCTGAAGAATTCGAAGAATATGGCGACCCTCTACTCTGGCCAAAGGAAGACTTTTTTATTGAAGATGTGCAATTACCCAATTTCATTGCTTTTCAAGCCAGCCAAAATATTCAAAATCTTTTGAGCGAACAGAAAAAAGCAGAAAAAAACCCAGCACACAATGTTGAAAATGTTCAAGCCTCTTTTATTGAGGAAGAGAAACTATTAAATCGCGGAACCGTTCCCAAACGGTCGGTTTTTGAATTAATTTTCACATTAAAAGAATCTGCAGAGTCAGTAGAAGGAAAGAAAATTTCGAAAGAACTCATCACCACATCTCTCAAAGCATTAGAACAACTCTGCAAAAACTATAATTTTTCAGACTACAATGGCATTCGCGTGTTAGATGCGCAGCGAACAGAAATCCTCACGATTGACAAATCAATGATGAAATCTCTTTTAGGCAAATAAAAAAGCAGCAAGTAAAATACTCACTGCTTTTAAACTTCAATCTATTTAAGAAAACTTATTCAGCGGCAGGTGCAGCAGCAGCTTTTTCAGCTTCAGCAGCTTCTTCTTTTTGCTTTTTCTTGTCTTCTTTATAAACACGTTTGTTAGCAAACCATTTTCCATCACGGTAATACCAAGTATTCCGCTGTAAAGCTTTACCCGTCACGCTACACGTTGTAGGACGCGTTGGTTTGGCTGGCTCTGCAGGGGCTTCTTCAACCGCAGGAGCTTCAGCTGGTGCTTCTTCTTTAGGCGCCTCTTCTTTCTTAGGCTCTTCGGCTTTAGCTTCTTCCTTAGGTGCTTCAGCTTTTTTTTCCTCAGCTTTAGGCGCCTCTTCTTTTTTAGGCTTTTCAGCTTTAGCTTCTTCTTTAGGTGCTTCAGCTTTCTTTTCTTCAGCCTTAGGAGCAGCCTCTTTTTTTACTTCTTCTTTGTTTTCTTCACTCATTATGAATCCACCTTATTTTTCCAAAATTGAGGGATCTTTATACTATAGGACCCCAAATAATGCAAGATTTATTTTATAATCCCCTATTTTTTAAGGACTTACAGCAAAAATAAAAGAATTTAGGCTTTATTGATGGTGTCTATGAGCTGGCGGAGGCGACCTATGTGGCTCCGGACAAAATGAAACACTAAGCGGGGTTTATCCTGCAAATGCTCATCCCCAACTTCTTCAGACAAGACCTTGGTTTCAACAAAATTTCCTGTCACCAATAGATCATGAAATTCTCGATTAATTTCATCTAGTTTTCTTTTAGATAACTTTTTGTTCATTCGAATAACAAGTTTGTCCCCTACATAACGCATAGAATGATAGACCTTATAAAATTGTTGAATCTCCTTCACGGCCTCAGCCACACTATCAGTAATTTTATATAATGAAAAATCTTCAGGTGAAATCATCCCTGTCTTCAGCATATGTTGCTTCACAAAATGTTGCCATGCTTTCCAATAGGTTCCCTCTTCTTGTTCTAGCATCACAATAGGAATCAATTCACTCTTACCTGTTTGAAGCAATGTTAATAACTCAAATCCCTCGTCGTGGGTTCCAAATCCGCCTGGAAACAAAACAACCGCATTGGTCTCTTTCACAAAAATTAACTTACGGGTAAAAAAGTAATTAAAGTTAATTAACTTTGGATCACCTTCAACCACAGGATTCGCACTCTGCTCAAAAGGCAAACGAATATTAACCCCAAAACTTTTATCTCGGCCAGCCCCCACATTACCTGCTTCCATAATGCCACTGGCCGCACCTGTAATGACCATAAACCCTTTTTTCACCATGGAACGAGAAAACTTCACCGCTTGTTTATAATCAGGAGAACTCTTTGAAGTACGGGCTGATCCAAAAATAGTCACCTTATGAATATCTTTATAAGGCCGAAAAACTTTAAACGCATAGCGAAGCTCTTTAAGTGCTGAATTAATTAGCTTAATATCTCCTCGGCCTGCTTTATCGCGTGCTAGGGAAAACCCTGAGTGTAAGATTTGGTGAATAAACTCAGGGTGGTGGCTGATCTTTTGATCCTCTAAAAAAGTCCTTATTTTTAGCTCTAACCCTTTGATTTCGTGGTCTTTCATGATTTTTCCCCCTAAATTAGTGTACCTGAAATTTGAGGAACATGCTAGGATCCTGCCCATTATGAAGAAAAACGAAAACTTAACCCTTACGATTGAAGATGTCGCCTTTGGTGGAGCTGGTGTTGGCCGTCACGAAAAACAGGTGATTTTTGTCCCAAATACCTTACCAGGGGAAAAAGTTGAAGTCTCTATAGTGGAGAAAAAGAAGAAATTCTCCAATGCAAGAGTAACCAAAATCCTAAAAGCAAGTCCCAAACGGATTGATCCAAAGTGCGAATACTTTGAATCATGTCAAGGTTGCGCGTATCAGCATACTGATTATTCCAACCAACTCGATTTAAAAAAGAAACAGGTCATAGATCTTTTTCAGCGCATTGGAAAACTAACGACTTTTCCAGAGATCAAAACAATTGCTTCAGACACTCACTTTGGCTTTCGAAATAAAATAAAAATTCATGCTGAAAAAAAGGGAACAGAATGGAAAGCCGGTTTCATTGGTGAAGACAACAGACAAATCATTAATATTGAAACATGCGCCATTGCCCATCCTAAAATTAATGAACGGTTAAAAGTCTTTCGTGAAGGTGCCAGCAAAGAACAAGATGATTTTAGAGGAACATGGGTCGCACGTGTTAATTCTAAAGAAGTAGAAAAAGATTTCTTTTTCGAACGAGAAGAAGAGAGAAAAGTAGCGCTCCCTTTAATCAAAGATCAAATAGCTGGCAAAGCCTTTCTTTCTCCCTTTGATTCTTTTTTTCAAACCAACCATGAAATGCTTGAAAAATTAGTTGAAGAAGTCAAAGATAAATTAGATCTTAAACCTAACAGTACATTCATTGATGCCTATTGTGGCGTCGGACTTTTCACCCTTTTGTTTGCTCCTGATGTAAAAAAATCAATTGGAATTGAATATGATTTTCGTGCCATTGGTTGCGCAAAGAAAAACAATCAAATCCTCCACATTAAAAACAGCGCTTTTGTTCAAGGAAAAGTTGAAGAGAAACTAGCTGAAGTGTTAGAGAAAAATAAAGAAAACTCCCCAGTGTTGCTTTTAGATCCCCCAAGAAGAGGATGCGATGCCAAGGTATTAGAAACCATTGTCAAAAACAAGATCGATAAATTAATCTATGTCTCTTGTAATCCTGCAACCCTCGCTCGTGACTTGTCAAAACTGAATCAAGAAGGTTACACATTAAAAGAAGTGACTTTACTAGACATGTTCCCCCAAACCGCACATATGGAACTTGTCTGCTTAATTGACAGGGCTTAAACAGGCTGCTACCATTAATGCATGTCTTTTCTGCTCAAGTTTTTATCAGCTTTTGTTTGCCTCTGCTTGAGTCTATCCACTCCAATCAAGCACAATACTGATCTAGAATACTTAGCGGTTCCATCACAGATCATTTCAACAAGCATAAGCCCCTCCATCTTTAGGGGACCTCCCAAAATAAAAGCTGAAACCAATGAAGAACGTTTTTTTCGGCATCGCCGTCTTGTGGTTGCAGGAATCGGATCTCTTTTAGGAGTCATTGTATTTGCCCCTATTATTGGCTGTAGCTCTGAGAAACGCCGCACTCCTTCAACACAAGCACCCACACTACCAACTCCAAACTTAAGCATTCAAGAACATGCAGACTGGCTAACGCTTCAAATCCAACGCGCCACGCAGCTCATTCAATCGAGCGGAACGCCTCGCACAAACCTGGTTGGACTGGTTAAAAGTTTTGAAGCCAATACAAATTCATTTGCTCACGTTTACAATCAAGCCATGGCTGTTATGGCGCTCTTAGTTGCTGAGAGCAAAGCTCCAAATAATAATTATCAACAAACGGCTCAAACTATTTTAAGCACTCTTCACTCCAATCAAAATGCCGATGGCTCTTTTACAGCTTGTTTTCATTTAACAAACTCAACTCAAGACCTCACAGAAAAAGAAACAGGAGCTATTGCCTTTACAGGATTGGCGATCAACCTCTACACACTCAAAACTGGAGACAGACAATTTGTTCCAATGGGAGAAAACATTGCAGACTACCTTTTAACCACGCTCGTCTCTCGCCCTACATTTCCAGGACAAGCTGTTGAAAACAGTGCTCAGTTAGCTCTTTCAGGAGAAGAAAATATTGCCGCATTTTCCTTTTTAAATGAGTTTACTAACATCACAACAAATTCAACAAAAGCCACTCAGTACAGAACAGCGGCCATTAATCTTCGTTTATTTATTGAAAGCTTGTGGAATGACACTCAAGGACGATTCAACCAAGGACGTAATTCAAATGGAGTGGCTAACGGTAATTACCAAACATTAGACACCGGTTATGCCGCAGACATGCAAACCAGTACTGTTATGACTCTTGGAAATACAAGCGGCAATGGCCAGCTAAATTTTGTAAGAGCACTTGATCCCACTCAACCCAATAGCATCAAACAGCAACTCGGCACACAAAATCCATCTGGCATTGCGTTTACTTTAGGGACAGCAAATAGCGGTCTTGATAGCGCTCAAACAGTTCGCTTTGCCAATGCACTCTCTCAAGCAACTCATGACAATGCCAATCTCGGCACCACATTTACTCCGGAAGCCGTTCAACAAATTGTAAATGGAGAAATCCTTTCGATACAGAGTAGGCAAGGAGTAGGCACTACTGCAGCCAATACAGCAACCGGTGTTTCTGGCACGCACGGTGGTGTTATTTTAGTCTTACGTCAACGAGGACAGTTCATCACACCCCAACTAGGTCCTTCAGCTGAAGCAACCAATGAAATGATTTTAGCTAAAGGGAAAGTTAATTTTTACAATGCAACTGAAGCAATCAGTCAATTTTCTTCTCTAGATAAAGAAGTCATCCGTGAAGCCATAGAAAATTTAAGAGGTAGCTCTTCTAGAATGACAGAAACTGCCCGACACTCTTTAGCCGAACCTTTAGGAGCCAATCAAAATGGTTTGATTCGAATCAGCAAAGATCATTTACTTAAGATTTGGAAAATTCTATCTCAAGCCCTCTCAAACCAAACATTAGAAAATGCTTTTGTCGACTCTTTTGGGGATTTTGTTTTAGGTGTTATCCACCATGAAGCAGTCATCCACTCACACGTCCAAATGAAAATAAAATCTTACTATCAAGGAAGCAGACTAAGAGAAAAAACGATTTCATTTGAAGACTTACTCTTTTCAATTCAAACCCTTGGTGAATTATTCAACAAACTCAACAACCGGTTTCTTATTCAAAGAAAAAGTTTATTTGTTGATAACAAAACCATCCCGGGCACCTCTAATATTGAAGAATTTTTAGCTCAAGTCATTTCATACGTGACTTATCCTAAAGGAAGTCAACTTAAACTCTTTTTTTCAGAGGCTCATACACAAGAGTTATTAAAAGAACTTCCTGATCTAGAAGTTTTAAGAGAAGAAGGCTTCATCAAAGAACCCAAAGAAAAAATAGCGATGGTTCAATCCATTGTCAGATCACAAATCTTAAATAACCGGGAAGAATTTAAAGAGATCATTCCTTTAATTGAAATATTGGTTTACCATTTTCCTGAAATAACACCGATTTTTTTACACAAAGTTAGAAGTGGTACATTTGAAGAAAGAAAGAAAAGAGTTCAGCAACAAATGGATGAACTAAGAAGTTTATTTAGTTTTGATAATGAAAAGGAGATTTTAGCATTAGCTTCTACAGAACCAATCGAATCTGCTCTTTAGCGACACTGTGCTTCATGGCGCAAAGCGTGATCCGCTAAGACTAAAGCAATCATCGACTCCACCATAGGAACAGCACGAGGCAGCACACATGGATCGTGACGCCCTTTAGCTTTAAGGATTGCTTTTTTCCCTTTTACGGAAACTGTTTCTTGGGATTTCATAATTGTTGCAGTTGGTTTAAACGCAGTACGAATCACAATATTTTCTCCATTAGAAATGCCACCTTGCACGCCACCGGAAAAATTTGATTTGGTTTTAACTTTGTTTCCTTTAAGTGTAAAAGGATCATTATGCTCGGAACCGGTCATCATGATTGAAGAGAAACCACTTCCAATTTCAAAACCTTTAGAAGCAGGAAGCGACATCATGGCTTTAGCTAAATCAGCTTCGAGCTTATCAAACACAGGCTCCCCCCAACCAATAGGAACGTTACGAGCCACTGCTTCAACGACACCCCCAAGTGAATCGCCTTGTTTGCGAACCTGGTCAATTAACGCAATCATCTCTTTAGCCACTTTAGCATCTGGACAACGAACAATATTTTTCTCAATATCTTTTAATTGAACTTTATTGGAATCGACTTCAGCATACAAATCATGAACTTGTTTCACATAAGCTAAAATTTCTGTTTTATAACGCTCTTTTAAAAGCTTTTTCGCAATAGCCCCTGCTGCCACACGACCAATGGTTTCACGTGCAGAAGAACGACCTCCCCCTTGCCAGTTACGAATGCCATACTTCATTTGATAAGTAAAATCAGCATGAGAGGGACGAAACAGATCTTGCATCTGCTTATAATCTTGAGAACGGGCATCGGTGTTTCCCACGAGCATTAAAATAGGGGTTCCAAGGGTTTTGCCTTGAAAGACTCCAGAAAGGATTTGGACTTGATCAGCTTCGTTTCGGGCTGTGGTAATTCGGCTCTGCCCAGGTTTACGCCGATTCAGCTCCTTTTGGACCTCTTTTTCAGAAATAGCTAACATTGGAGGACAGCCATCCACCACCACGCCAACAGCGCCGCCATGAGACTCCCCAAACGTCGAAACTCTGAATAATTGCCCAAACATGCTACTCATAATGACTTAGTATAAACCTCCTCCCCCCATCTTTCAAGCCTTTAGACATATAGGTGGTTACGCTACGTTCATCAGCTAGTGCCAAAATAATCTAAAAGATGTTTCCCCTTCACCCGGAATTTGCAGCAGACTGCGCAAAAAATGTGAGGGCAAGAATGAACTCACTGCGCCTCTGGTCCGAATGGCTTTCTGCCAGAGGGCTAAAGCCCCCTTGGCAGACGCACATTCGGCGCGGGGCTCCGTTCAAACACCAGTCTTGCTCTTTCCCTCACATTTTTTGCTCCGTCTTTGTGGCAACATTTCGACACGCAGTGTACCCTGAATTCAGTACACGACAAACACAGGCCTTTCTTGTTGTATTTATAGGGGAAAATTGTTAGGGTTGTGGCCTTTATGAAACTTTCGATAATTATTCCAGTCTATAATGAAGAAGGAACCTTGCTTGAGATCATGAAGCAAGTCCAAGCTGTTTCTTTAGAAGGCATTGAAAAAGAGATCATTTTAATTGATGATGCCTCTACAGATGGGACCCGTAAAATCTGTGAAACCGAATTTAACGGCTCTGTAAAGTTCCTCTCTCATCAAGTTAATCAAGGAAAAGGGGCTTCGATTCGCACCGGATTAACCGCAGCCACGGGTGATTATGTCCTGATTCAAGATGCTGATTTGGAATATGACCCTGAAGATTACGCTAAATTAATCTTACCTATTCAAAAAGGAAGAGCAGAAGTCGTTTATGGATCGAGGTTTACGGGAGAACACCGAAACATGTTTTTTCACCATTGGGTCGGAAACAAGTTTCTCTCCTTTATGACCAATGTTCTTTATAATTCAACTCTTTCCGACATGGAAACATGTTATAAGGTGATAAAACGTGATATTATACAAAGCTTAACAATCAATTCTCATCGATTTGATTTTGAACCCGAACTAACTGCAAAAATTTTGAAACAGGGCATTCGTATCTATGAAGTGCCAATTTCATATTGTGGTCGTGAATTTAATGAAGGCAAAAAAATAACCTGGAGAGATGGCATTGCCGCTCTGTGGACTCTATTAAAATATCGATTTGTCAATTAGAGGTAAAAAATGATTCAAGGTAAAAAAGTAGTTGTGATCATGCCGGCTTACCATGCCGCAAAAACATTAGAACGGACTTACAAAGACATCCCAAAAGATTTAGTGGATGAAACTATTCTAGTCGATGATGCAAGTCAAGATAACACGGTTGAAATCGCCCAACGATTGGGAATTGAAATCATTGTTCACTCGATCAACTCTGGTTATGGCGCCAATCAAAAAACATGTTACTTAGCCGCTCTGAAACACGATGCAGATGTTGTCGTGATGATTCACCCGGACTATCAATACGATGCAACTAAGCTTCCTGAAATGGTAGCCCCTATCGTAAGCGGTGAAGCCGATGTGGTCTTTGGTTCACGAATGCTGGGTGAAGGTGCTTTAAAAGGTGGGATGCCAATGTGGAAATTTATTGCGAATAAATTTCTAACATGGACAGAGAACACTGCTTTTAACCGCAAACTTTCTGAATACCACACAGGGTTGCGTGCTTACTCCCGTCACTTTTTAGATGAGATTGCCTGGTACGAGTGTTCGAATGATTTTGTTTTTGATACTGAAATCGTGGCCCAAGCAGTGGCACGTGGTTTTAAAATTAGCGAGATAGGCATTCCTACTCGTTACTTTGAAGAAGCTTCCCGAATAAATTTTGTGAACAGCTCTATTTATGGGCTCAAAACACTTAATACCTTAAGAAAGTTTTTATTCTGGAAATGGGGTATCAAAAGATATTCTATGTTTAAGCTCTCAACTAAAATTGAAGCTTTAGCCCATTCAAAAAAAGAGTAATTTGTTGTTATGGCTAATAAATTAAAAGTTCTCAATAACAGTGTCCGTTCTCTGTATCACTATAATAAAAAGACAGTCAAACTCCCCTATTTGCCTCAGTTTTTATGGCTGGAACCAACAGGACAATGTAACTTAGCTTGCGTGGTCTGCCCGAACTCTGTTTTAGAAAGCAAAGAAAACATCACCTACATGCCTTTAGGACAGTTTAAAAAGATTGTGGATGAAGCCTCTGAATTTATTGGGTCTGCGTTTCTCTTTTTGGGAGGAGAATCTTTTCTACATAAAGATATCTTTAAAATGATTCGGTATGCAGAGGACAAAGGAATTCGCCCTCTTATTCATACCAACGCCACAATACTAACAGACAAATACATCGAAGAGATCTTTAAAAGTGGCCTTGACTACATCTCCTTTTCATTTGATGGCTATACCAAAGAACAGTATGAAAAAGTTCGGGTTGGCGCTAAATATGAAAAGACCATTGAAAACATTGTTAAATTTTTAAAACGCAAAAAAGAACTTGGCGTTAAAAAACCTTACACCGTGCTCCAAACCTTAATCACAGATTCAGACACCTATGTTCCTGGAAATGAGTTAGAACAAAAATTCCACACAATTTTTGATGATCTTCCAATTGATGAAGTTAATATCCGCTTTCCACACAATTGGGGTAACACCTTAAATAACACCGATCAATATAAACCCAAAACTTTGACCGAAGAAACCTATTCCCCATGCTCTTACCTTTGGGTCTCAATGTCTATTTTAGCCAATGGAAAAGTAGTGCCATGCTGTTTTGACTTTGAAGGTGAATGTGAGATTGGGGATACCAATACGCACTCGCTAAAAGAGATTTGGAATAACGATAAAATGGTTGAGTTTCGACAAAGCATGGTCGACCAAACTTATGAGAAACATTGCGGTATATGCAAAGGTTGTGTTTACCTTTGGCACGAAAAAACGCTTGGCATTCCAATGGGAATGGCCACTGTTATGGGGCAATCACTCATGAATGTGATTGGCTCTGGCTCAGAAAAATATTTCAAACAAGCCCTCAAATTGATCCAACCTGAATTTTGGTATACTGTTAAACAATAGCAGCTCATTCAGATCAAAAAGTATGAAAAGTAAAACAACACTTTCTTTAGCTTTGATTCTAATCGGTGCAGCCATTTATCGATTAGGCTATTTGCTTGCACCCCATATGGACGCGGATCAAGCTATCTTTGGTTTAGCGGGCTGGCATGTACTTCAAGGTGAATTCCCTGTTTTTCAATGGGGCTACCATTATATGGGTACCCTACAATCTTATCTCGATGCCATTCCATTTGCTCTGTTTGGCCTTAATCGCTACACCTTAAACAGCGTTCCACTACTTCTCTCTTTAGTCTTTATCTTCGTCACATACTTACTGGCCAATGAATTTTTAAAAAACAAAGGAAGCGCCTTAGTTGCTGCACTGCTCACAGCTTTTGGACCTTACTTTTTAGTCTTACATGGGGCATGGGCTCGACACGGGTATTTAGAGACCATGATTTTTGGAAGTTTACTAATGCTACTGACAGCTAAAATTGTTTTTGGCACACCGACTTTCAACCAAAGAAAAAAATATTTTCTCTGGTTTGGTTTGATTGCAGGATTAGCATGGTGGACAAATTTCTTATGTCTCTATTACTTTGCTACATGCGGCCTGTTTTTACTTTGGCATGATAAAAAAATATTTTTCAAAAAAGAATTTTTTCTACTTTTAGGCATGTTCTTTATTGGAAGCCTTCCTTTTTGGATTTACAACTTCACACATGACTTTGCTTCTATCACTATCTTTTTTAAAAATAGCGAAGTCAATCTATGGAGCAATGTGATTAGTTTCTTTAAATGGAAACTAATGTTTGTTTTAGGCATTCGTGACCGCACACCCGAGTTTTGGAAGGTTTTCAGTATACTTATTTTTATTTTTACAGCAATCTGGCTTCTCACACGCAAACACCCAAAAGAACTTTGGCTCCCATTTGCCTTTCTGCTGATCATTATTTACCTACAAAGTGCCAGCTTTTACGGTGGAGAAAACACACAACGTCATTTACTCCCTCTCTATTCGGTGTTACCGATATTTTTAGCACGCGCCTTTCAAACGTTAAAAGAAAAAAGCCATTGGCTAGGATATGGTTTTGTTGGTTTGCTGCTCATTATCTTTTTTCAAGATAACTCATTAAGCCACCCCTTTGTTCATACAGAACGGATCAAACGCTTTCGCGAAGACATGGCCACCAAGAAAAAAACAAAACAGACTCTTTTAGAGAAACAAGTCTACGGAGCTTACACCTACACTTATTGGCTTGGCCCTGTTGCCACATTTGATATGGGTGAAACAATAGTCTTTCCACATCCTTTTTTAGATCGTTACCCTCTTTATACTCGAAAAACCGATGCATTATGGAATCCTGCTTTTTTAACAGTTGGCCACAATAAAAAGTTAGAAGACTCGTTTCAAGCTTTAAATATTGATTATGAAAAATTTAATGCGGCCCCTTTTGATTTTTATTCTTCATTCAACAAAAAAGGAAATGCTTCTATTTTAATTGATCCTGCAAGCTGGAAATTAAACGCTTCAGATAATAATCTCGAGACTTCTTTAGCCGCAGATCACAATTTACGTTCTGTCTGGATGACAAAAACCAAACAAGTTGAAGGAATGAGTTTTACCATAGAACTTTCACGCCCTGAACCTATCAATAAGATGGAACTCTATATTGGAAACGCACTTAATGGCGTGGCAGAAGAAATTAAAGTTAGCACCTCTCTCAACGGAAAGTCTTGGAAAGAAACACCCAGCATAGCCCCTTTATGGGGGTTTTTCTGGGATGGAGCTCACCCTTTTGATCATGGCGTGCACGATCGCAAAGAAATCGCACTCAATGGAAAACCCGTTCGTTTTATCAAAGTAGAACTCACTAAACCAAATCGCCAGCACCCCCACTACTGGGCCTTTGCAGAAATTTGCTTGTACCGCCAAACCAAGACTCCTTTACAAACACTTAAAAAAGAAGAGATTGATCACCTCAGCAAAAAATTAAACAACTATTCAAATCATAAAATTTACTCAACAGTTTGGCTCTCAGCTCATCTATCAGAAAATCAAAGGCATTTAGATGTGGTCAATATCTGGCAAGCTCCAATTAATAATGAGGTCCTTAAAAATAGAGTTCTAACATTTTCAAAGCCAACTCTTTTAGTTGTTCCTAATGAAACAGCAAAGGATGTTGAAGAACAATTAACAAAAAATAAAATCTCATTTGTTAAAGAAAAAACTTCTTCCTTTGTTCTCTTTTCAATTAAACGGGATAAAAACAAACAACGGTGGTATTGGAGTGGAAAACACTTATTTAATTGGAAAAGAACTTCTTAAATAGAGAGGGTTAATTCTTTCGTTCAATGACATAAAGAGCAAGCGACTTAAGAGGCTCCCCTTTTTCTCCAAACAAATCAATTTCTTCAATCGCTTCATTTTTTAATGCTTCTGCCATTTTTTTTGATTCAGCTAAACCATAAACAGAGGGATAGGTTGATTTTTCTTGGTTCACATCTTTGCCTGCGGTTTTTCCTAAAGTTTCTGTGCTGCTTTCAACATCTAAAATATCATCCACGATCTGAAATGCGAGTCCTACTTTTTCTCCAAATAAAGTGAGTGATTTTAACGGCGCTTCATCAGCGCCCCCAACAATGGCTCCCATTCGAATCGAGGCTTGAATCAAAGCAGCAGTTTTATGCAAATGAATGGCTTTAAGTTGATCACCAGACAAAGTCTTGCCTTCAGCATCTAAATCTAAAATTTGTCCGCCAATCAATCCTAACGTTCCGCTTCGAAGCGCCAATTCTTGAAGCACCTGATTAACGGTTTCTGAGCCAATCTTTTCTGTTTTGCTCACCACTTCAAAAGCCAGGGTCAAAAGCGCATCTCCAGCCAAAACAGCCACTGCCTCCCCATAAACTTTATGGTTCGTAGGCTTGCCTCGGCGAAAATCGTCATTATCCATTGAGGGGAGATCATCATGAATCAAAGAATAAGTATGAACCATCTCTAAGGCACTGGCAGCAGGTAAAATAGAACTTAAATCATCTTGTTCAGACTGAAAAATGTGGTAACTGGCCAAACAGAGAATCGGCCGCAACCTCTTTCCGCCCGCAAAGATAGAATAACGCATCGCCTCATGAATCTGGGCGAACGCTCCAACTGGTTGGGGAATAAACTCTTCCAACGCATCGTCTATACATTTTTGGTTTTGTTTTAAGAACGATTTTAAATTAAAATCGGATGTCATTTTTTCCATAAGGGGATTGTATCACGAAGATTAAGCCTTGACAATGAAGGGTCCATTTGTTAGGTTATTACCTTAAATTTCGATATGAGAAGACTATTCAAAAAACTCAATCCATTTTTGATTGCCTGGCAGATCTTAATCTCGCCACACTCCATTCATGCCCAAAAAGAATCAACCCTGGTCATTGCTGACTTTGAATCCTATCCAAACAATTTAGGCGGTTCTGTAGGTGTATTTGGCGCAGCCGAGCCTAATTGGGAAGATACTGAAGCGGCTCATAGCTGGTATTACGGGGAACTCACACCTAACTATCAAGATTTCAATGTTCGCCGCGGTGGACAATCTTTTATTTGTACCAATGGATTTGCTAAAGAAAAACTCCGCTGGGCAACTTTTAGCTTAGGCTTAGGAAAACTAGTTGATACAGAATCTATTCCTATTAAGATTGAAAGTTTAGATGTCCGCAATTTCAACTATCTTGTTTTTTGGATTAAAGGAAAGACTGGCGGAGAAAAGGTCACAATAGCCTTTCGTGATGCCCACGCAATCAATGATCTGCCACAAGTAACCATTGACCCCAAACCAGAAGGTCTCTCAAAAAAATGGCAAAAAATTGTCATCTCATTAAAAGAGCTTGAAGAAAAAATAGACCTCTCAAAATTAGATCAAGTTATTTTAGAATTTGGATTAAACCGCGGAAATAACGAAGGCAATATTTTTTATATTGATGATTTTTATTTTGCAAAAAGTGCAAAGGATGAGCCTGAATCATGAACCTATTACTCAGCTTTTTATTACTCACAGTTGTCGCAGCTCCTCTCTCTTATCGATATCCAGAAATTTTGGTCACTGATTTTGAGGTCACCCCAGGTTATTTAGGGAGTAAGCCAGAGGTCTGGGGATCAGGCTATCCTTTTTCAGGTCAGCTAACATCTTACAGTAGCGACTTTCAACCTCGCTATCTTCACACAGGAAGCTCCTCGTTTAAATTGGTCAACAGCCCACGCGCCAAAGAAAACTGGGGATCAATGAGTATGAACTTAGGCCCAATTTTAGATGCTAAAACCGAACCGCTTACAGTCCGACCTTTAGATGTAAGCCAATACAAATATTTTTCCTTCTGGATTCGAGGAAAAAATGGAGGCGAACGGTTTAACGTCATCTTACGTGATGGCCATTCAAAAAGTTATCTTCCAACAGTAAAGTACACACCTGATGACAACACAGCAACCACCAACTGGCGCCGCATTGATATTCCTTTAAGTCGAGTTTCTAAGTTCAGTGAAAAATATGAAAAACGAAGCATTGATTTAACAAAACTAGTTGTGGTTGGAATTGAATTCGGAGATAGTATCGGAAACCGTCGAGGCGACACTCTTTTTATTGATGATTTGAGTTTTAGAAAAGATTAAAACTGATTTAGAACTTCTCTTAAAATCTTAACTGCAGTTAACACTTCACTCTTAGACACGTTTAACGCCGGGCTAAACCGTATTGCACTGGCACCACACCCAAGCAATAACAACCCTTTTTCAAAACAAGCTTCAGCAATCGCATCTCTCTTTTTAGCATTCCCAATTTCGATTGCTTGCATCAAACCACGGCCCCGAACTTCTTGAACTGATTTAAAATCATGAGCCATTTGATCTAAATGCTTTCGAAGCTCATCCCCTTGTTTCTTAGCATTAGCCATAAAGCTCTTTTCAATCAAGTTCAACGTTTCAATCGCAGCGGCACACGACACAGGATTGCCTCCAAACGTTGATCCGTGTGCACCAGGAACCCATGTCATATACTTCGCATTTGCAATCAAGGCTCCAATAGGCATACCTGAAGCAATCCCTTTAGCCAACAAAACCATATCAGGGACCACGTTCTCATGCTCAATAGCAAACATCTTACCTGTTCGCCCCATCCCTGCTTGAATCTCGTCGCAAATAAACAAAAACTTATGGCGCGTGGCCAAAGCTCTCAGCTTTTTTAAAAAACCTTTAGGCGGCACAATATAGCCCCCTTCACCCTGAATCGGCTCCACAAACACAGCGGCTAATTCAGAAGGATCCACTAAATTTTTAAACAGTTTGTTTTCAATAAAATCAATATCCCCATAAGGTGCATGCACCACTTCAGGAACAAAGGGCCCAAAATGTTTGCGTTGAATGGCTTTAGAATTGGTTAACGAAAGCGCTCCCATGGTCCGACCATGGAACGCGCCATAAAAAGCGAGTATCTTTTTTCTTTTAGTGGTGTAACGGGCACACTTAAGTGCCGCCTCAACAGCTTCCGCACCTGAGTTTGTAAAAAAGACCTGTTTCTTAAAATTTCCAGGAGCCAATCGAGCTAATCGTTCAGAAAGCTCAACCTGATTTTCATAATAAAAATCAGCCCCGCACATATGCAAAAATTTGGACGCTTGCTTTTGAATTGCAGCCACCACTTTAGGATGCGCATGCCCTGTCGAACAAACAGCAATCCCTGCTGTGAAATCGAGAAACTTATTCCCATCCACATCAGTTAAGACAAGCCCTTTAGCATAGTCAACAACAAGAGGGTATGGTCGCGGATTATAACAGGAAGAGATAGTTTTATGGTCTCGGGCAATAATCTTTTTTGCCTTTGGACCAGGTAGCTTTGTTTTAATATGAGGCACTTTCAATGTTGGCCTCCTTTCACATCAACATCAATCGTCTATTTGTGCTTTTTGCAACTTACCAGAATAGTCAAAAAAGATGGCGCGCCATTCTGTGAAGATGTCGACGACGGTTTTGCCCCCTTCGCGGTGGCCATTGCCTGTGTTTTTGACCCCTCCAAAAGGAAGGTGCACTTCAGCTCCAATGGTGGGACCATTGACATAAGTTAATCCTGCTTCCATTTTTGTTAAGGCTTGAAACGCTTGGTTTACATCACGTGTGTAAATTGAAGAAGACAAACCATAGTCTGTTCCGTTATGCACTTTAATGGCTTCAGCTAAACTTTTAACTTTTATGATTGAGACAACAGGCCCAAAGATTTCTTCTTGAGCAATGCGCATTTTAGGGGTGACATTTGTAAAAACGGTTGGCTCGACAAAAAAGCCTTTTTTAAATTTACCTTTGTCTAAACGTTTTCCACCGCACAAAAGTTTAGCGCCCTCTTTTTTACCTATTTCAATATAATTTAAAACTTGTTTAAGTTGCTTTTCATTAATGATCGGGCCCATCTCAATATTCTTTTTAAGACCATCGCCCACACTCACTTTTTTAGCACGCGCCACCAGCATTTTTGTGAATTTAGCGACTACTTTTTCGTGTACGATTAAACGAGATGTGGCTGTGCAGCGTTGACCCGTGGTGCCAAACGCGCCCCACACAGCTCCTTCAATGGCTAACTCTAAGTCAGCATCATCCATCACTATCTGAGCATTTTTTCCGCCCATTTCCAAACTAACTCGTTTTAAATCTTGCCCACATTTTGACGCGACTTCGCGCCCCACTTCACACGAACCTGTAAATGAAATTAAAGAGACGTCTGGATGATCGACTAATGCCGCACCAGCCGTTTCACCATACCCACAAACTAAATTAACCACCCCGGGAGGAAGACCAGCACGCTCTAAAGCTTGGATCATTCGAATTGAAGAAAGAGGTGTGTCTTCAGCAGGCTTAAACACAACGGTGTTTCCACATAAAATGGCGGGCAACACTTTCCATGAAGGAATCGCCATAGGAAAGTTCCACGGCGTAATCAAACCACACACACCAATCGGAGCGCGGACTGTCATACAAAATTTATTCGCTAATTCAGAAGGAGTGGTTTCACCATAAAGGCGACGCCCCTCACCAGCAATAAAACCTGCCATATCAATTGCTTCTTGCACATCACCCAAAGTTTCTTTAAGCACTTTTCCCATTTCACGGGTCATGTGCTTTGCCAATTCTTGTTTATCACGAATTAAAATATCGCGGGCACGCATAATGATGTCACCCCGCTCAGGCAGAGGAACTTCATTCCAGGAAGCATAAGCTTTTTTAGCCGCAACAACAGCAAGATTAATATCTTTAGAATCGGAAAGAGGAAAGCGACCTACGAGGTCATCAGTGTTGGCTGGGTTGAGGTTTGAAAATGTTTTACCACTTCTTGCCCCAACCCACTTGCCACCAATGTAGTTCTTAAACAGCTGGCCCATACAGGCTCCTTTGTCCCTTACGTTATTTAGAAAACGTATTCAGGAACAATATGCACATCATACGGAGGAAAAGGAGCAGTCACAATATCAATCAACCCTGCACCTGCGCGGTAAATAGCGCCTGCTACTCCGTGCAACAATCCAAATGTACCACCAAAAATAGGATTGTGTGCCACACTATCTTCGTAAATGGTCTTAGGCACTTCTAACCAACCTGTCAACACATTGACAGTACCCCGACCCAATTTATCAACAGGATCAGCTTCGGCCGACATGCCCATAGCCCCTATACAAAACAGACCCACTAAAAATAAAACGAAAACTCTTTTCATGCTCCCCTCCGTTATAATTATACCTCAAAAGACGTATCTTTATTGTAGCCACAAATTGATGATTAGGTCAAACATTTTGTTATACAGGGGTTTAGTGTACACTATCTGGTAGGGATAAGTAAATCACTTAGAGAGCCCCTGCTCATAAGTGCATATGCTATATTGATACTATAGGGAGCTTCAGAATGGACACCACGATAAAGCAATTAAAACAGCCTGGTTACGAACAACTTATCTCCTTTGAGAATGCCAAACTGCGCCTTAAAGGCTTGATTGCGGTTCACTCAACCAAATTAGGCCCTTCTATGGGGGGCGTACGCATGCGTCCATATCAAAATGAAGACGAAGCTTTAACCGATGTGCTTAAACTTTCACGCGCCATGACCTATAAAGCCGCAGCAGCCGATCTTCCTTTAGGTGGCGGCAAATGCGTTTTATTTGGAGATCCACATAAAGATAAGAGCCCTGCTCTTTTTAACGAACTTGGCAAAGTGATTGATTCTTTAAAAGGAGCTTACTTAGCGGCCGAAGATTCAGGTACTGCCATTGAAGATATGAAAGCAATCCGCAAAACAACAAAGTCTGTAACTGGAACAAACCGTGAAGGAGATCCATCACCCGTCACCGCATTAGGTGTCTTTCAAGGAATTGCTACTTTATTAGAAGTGCTGTTTGACATGCGTCGCCTCGAAGGAATAAAAGTGGCCATACAAGGAGTGGGCAACGTAGGTTATCCTTTGGCTGAACGTTTATTTAAAGTCGGCGCTGAATTAATTGTCTGCGATCCTAATGAAAAAAATTTAGAACGCGTTAAAAAGAATTTAAAAGCAACCGCGGTTGATCCCAAAGATATCTTCAAACAAGAAGTAGATGTGTTTGCTCCTTGTGCCTATGGAGGAGCGTTAAATAAAGAAACCATCAATCAATTAAATTGCAAGATCGTCGCTGGTGCAGCCAACAATCAATTTGATGATGAAGAAAAAGATCCCACTCAACTTCATGAAAAAGGAATCTGGCATGCGCCTGATTACGTTAACAATGCAGGTGGCATTATTAATTTATATTGTGAACACACGAATCAAATTCACACCTTAATGCCACGCATGGCAATCATTCCCAAACGCCTTCGCGAAATTCTTCCAGTGGCTCAAGAAAAAAACATTGCGCCCTTTTATGTGGCCAATGAACTTGTAGAAAAAACACTGCAAAACTAAAATTATTTAGTTGAAAGAAAAATATCTTTTAAGAAAAGAGTGGGAAGCATATGTGTGCCGCCATGGGCGCCTAAAATCCAGCGTTGGTCTTGGGAAATCTCTTGAAGATGGACTTCGCTTAAAAGGTCGTAGATGTTACCCGCGATCATACAGTCTTTGACTCGGCCTGTGACTTGGCCATCCTTAACATGATAGCCCAATGAAATGGTTCCAGAAAAATCGCCATTAACTTGGCAGCTCATGAGTAATCCCATGATTTGATCGACTAAAACAGCTTCTTTAACGTCTAAAAATATTTCATCAAATTGACGAGCTCCTCCATCCATAACCCAACTGTTAATTGAAGGAGAAGGCAATTCTAAGTAATCGCGGTTCATGTAGAGACGGTTGCGACGCATTGCATTGCCTGAAGGGTACATATTTAATTTTTCAGCGCTTTGTAAATCAAGTAAGTAATTTTTTAAGACGCCATTTTGAAAAAGAATGTTTTTTTGAGAAGGGGTTCCTTCATCATCAAAAGGCGCGTAAGAGGCTGTTCCTTTTAATGTGCCGTCCGCATAAAGATTGATCCGTTCATCTAAAACTTTTTGAGAGTGTTTATCTTTTAAAGGAGAGATCCCTTTTGCCACATTATTTCCATTAAGCCCTTGTTCCAAGGCAAGAAAAAGTCCACTTAATGCACGCGGCGTTAAAATCACTTGATACTTACCTGAAGAGATTGAAATATTTTTTCTTCCCTGACGAAAGGGTTGAATCACACTCGACAAGTAACTTCCCAAATCAAAATCAATTCTCGTTTGTTCGATGCCATCATAGTTTTCTAAAAAATTACCGGGTTCCACCAATTGTCCGCTTAGAGAAAATCCAAAATAGGAACGATCATAACTTTCTTCACATCCATTTGAAGTGACAACTGAAATGGTTTGAATTGATTTACCGATAGAACAAGAACTCAAGATATTGGCGTCATAAGCTTTCATATGACTGATCGCCTGAGAGCCAATATTAAGCATTTGCTCTTCATCAAATGTTTCAATTTGAGGATCAAAAGGAATCAATTCTTTAAATTCAGCATTTGGAGCAAAATCAAATTTAAAAGGAGAGCCAAATTCAGAAGCAGCAATCGCTTGATCAATTAAAGAATCTTCAGAATCAAAATCAGTGGTGGTTGCAAAACCAAGCTTGCCATTTCGTAACACGCGCAATGCTCCACCTTGACTTTGCGATCCTTCGATTTTTTTTAAGGTTCCATTTTCAAACAAAACGCCTTGATCTTTACTTTCAATCACAAAAAGTTCTGCTTGGTCAGCCCCTTTTTTAAGTGCCTTTTGGATTATTTTTTTCATACGCCACCTACCACAGCCGATTCAATACGAATATGAGGACCTGATTCTGCTGTGGGTAAAGGCCACTGCCCCCCTTTACCACATCCCCCTGCTGCATCACGGACCGTGTAATCACTACCAATGGCATCAATTTTTTTCAACGTCTCAAACACATTTCCTGATAAGGAAACATCTCGAACCATTTCTGCAATTTGACCGTTTCGAATCATGTAACCTTTAGAAGCAACAAATGCAAAAATTTCCCCATTGGTTTGTCCGCCATTGGTTTCAACTGCGTAGACGCCTAACTCAATATCTTTGATCATCTCTTCAAACGAACTGGTTCCAGGTCCAATACAGGTATTACGCATCCGACAAATCGGCGGAAACTTATATGACATGGCGCGCGCACTTCCGGTTGGTTTTTCTTTCATCTTTCCAGCGGTTTCAAGCGAATGCAATCGCCCAACTAATTTTCCTTCTTTAATTAGTGGCGTCTCTTCTGTAGGCACTCCCTCGTCGTCATACTTCATATAAGCACGCGATCCAGTCGTTAAACCGGTGTCAAAAATATTTAAAATAGGACGACCAAATTCTGTTCCAAGTTTCATCACTTGTTTCATTTGTTCGCTTTCATACACATTATCCCCTTCACTCAAATGGCCAAATGCTTCATGCGCAAACACACCTGTCAGAATAGGATCAATCACAACCGGGTAAGAACCCCCTTTAACTTTCGGGGCTTTAACAAGTTCAACCGCATCTGCACAAGCCTTGGTAACTTGCTTTTCTAAGTTACGGGTCACACCAAAATTATTACTACTTCCAAACGTCGTACCATAAGCTTGGCTATTTTTTCCATTTGTGGCAATCGCAGTCATGCGACCCGCCAAGTCGAGTTTTTCCTGCACAATGTTAGTGCCAAAACTATTGGCAATCCACAAAATTTTATGTTGATCAAAATAACCGACACGACTACTTGTAATCAATGGATCTGCTTTTAATATTTGTTGGTTATAATTTGAAAAGAGTTTGACCTTTTCTTCTAATGCAAGAGTGCGAGGATCTTCTTTAAGGTCTAAAGCAACATCATCTTCAACTCCATTCACAGAAGCGAGCTGAGAAGTTCCTTTGCCAATTCGTTTAGCTGATTGAATCGCTTGCTGCACATAGCTTTCAATTTGTGAGAGGTCGTTAAAACTCGCTTCTCCCCATCCCCCTTTAATCAAAGCTCGAACATAACCCCCTTGTTCTTGCTTTTGGGTGAGTGATTCCAATTCTTTTCCACTAAACACAAGCCCGCTTTCTGCAGACTGCTCCAAACGAATCTCCAAATAATCACACGCCTCTTTGTGCTTTTGGATTAATTCCCGTAATAAATTGCGTTGTTTTGCCTTTAATTCTTTCATAAGTTGCGGTATTGTAACAAAAAAGGGACTGAATTCTTTCTACAAAGTTCACACATCCAGAAAAAGGTTTTTGGCTTTGGGTTACCTTAACCTCAGCCCTTCTCTTCATTATTATAAATCTCTACGCCGCTAAAGTAGAAACTCCCACCTTTAATGAAATATATGATGGCCCTTCCACTTTTGATTAAAGGGGGCGTCACAGTTCCTGAGGTAAACGTATCGGCTCCATTTGGGTTTTTGACACACGTGAAAAGAGTTGATAGAGTCAACCCAATGAAAAAACTTTTAAGCGCTTTACTTATTCTTACTTTCTGGACACCACGAGCTGAAACCGAACCTCTTCCCGATGTGATTGAACAAATTAAGACCTCTGTGGTTGCGGTTGGCACATTCCATATCAAACGTAAGCCTCGCTCTCTTTTTAATGGAACAGGCGCTCTCATTTCATCGGACGGACTTATTGTCACAGCCAATCATGTGATTGATGCGATTGCTCAAGAGAATCAACTCGATTACTTACGTGTTTATCTTTACAAAGATTCCACAAAACGAGGCTACGCAGCTAAAGTTGTTTCACAAAACAGCCGAAACGATTTAGCCATTATAAAGATTGAAGGAACTGATTTTCCTTATCTTAAAAAAGGAGACTCCACAAAACTACGTGAAGGAGATAGCATTGCCTTTACAGGTTATCCCTACGGCATTCAACTAGGACTTCACCCCACCACTCACACAGGTATTATCAGCTCGATCAGCCCCAATATTATTCCTATTGTCTCCACAAAAGGTCTGAGCCCTGAAATCAGAAAAGCCCTCATCTCAAAATTTAATATTTTTCATTTAGATGCCGTGGTCTATCAAGGCCACAGTGGCGGTCCAGTATTTGACCCCAATACCGGCAAGCTCTTAGGCATCATGAGTAGCGGGCACTTTAAAGAGACACAATCCAAAACAAAATTCAAAATGCCCACTGGCATCAGCTACGCCATCCCCATCGAAAATCTTGAAAACCTCTAGTTAAAGTTCCCATTGAGTCAGGTCATTAAAAGGGGTAAAATGGTCCCCTTATGAAAGCATTTCTGAGAAAACATCCGGCTTTGTTTCCTGGGTATGGGCAGCTTCTTTATGACAAGAAGGTGCGTGGCTGGACCCTCACGCTTGCGTTTTGGGACTGTATGTTGGTGGGGGGGCTCTTCTTTTTACTCGATCATCCGCTCGGCCTCCCTATTGGGGTTTTGTGCGAAGTCTTAGCTGGATTGATTTGGGTCTACAACTATTTAGATTATATGGACTTGGCCTCAAATCAACCCCTGCCTTAAGTTGAGGAAGAACCGGTTAAAGAAAAAAAGAAAAAGAAAACAGAAATTACAGCTAAAAAAGATATTGAAGAAGAAACTAAAGCCTTTGAGACAATCGAAGAAGAGGAAGAAGCTGAAGACTTTTATGCTTCAGGGCGAATCTTCTTTTTAAATGGCGAACTAAAGTCTGCACGGGTTGATTTTGAAAAAGCGCTGAAATCAGATAAAGACGATTGGGATGCCATGTACCAATTAGGCAAAGTTCACTTTGAACTAGGTCAAAAAAAGAAAGCTAAAAAATATTTTGAGCAATATCGCAAAACAAAAGACTCCACTAAGTGGAATAAAGAAGCGACTGAATATTTAAAACAGCTAGGAAAAAACTAATGAAGTTAAATGTAGCTCTCGCTCAAATCAAGCCAACTCTAGGCAATCTAAATAAAAACTTAGATATTCACTTAGAACAAATCGCTGCGGCACAAAAAAAGAAAGCCCAGTTAATTCTTTTTCCTGAATTAAGTTTAACCGGTTATTTTTTAAGAGATCAAGTCACAGATGTGGCGCTTACCTTAAAAGATAAAATAATCCAGCGCTTAGCACGTGAAAGTAAAAAGATTTCAATTGCATTTGGCTTTGTCGAACAAGGTAATGATGCCCACCTCTATAACTCAACAGCTTATTTTGAAAAAGGCAAACTCAAGCACATCCACAGAAAAATATACCTTCCAACTTACGGTTTGTTTGACGAACAACGTTACTTGGCTCAAGGCGACCGAATGCGCGCCTTTGACACTCAGTTTGGCCGCTCTTCAGTCTTAATTTGCGAAGATATGTGGCACCCTATGCTTCCTTATACGGCTGTTCTAGATAAAGCGAGCTTTTTAATTGTTCCTTCGAGCAGTCCTGGCCGAGGCCTTAGCAAAGAGGGCAAACTCCAATCAAGCCAAACATGGGAACAACTCAACCGTTTCTATGCTCAATTTTATACCGTGTTTGTACTTTATGTGAATCGGGTTGGATTTGAAGATGGGGTTCACTTTTGGGGTGGTTCAGAAATTATAGATCCTACAGGCAAAGTTTTAGCTAAAGCCAAAGAAAATAAAACAGACTTGATCACAGCCACACTTTCGCTCAACAGCTTAACTCGAATACGCACGCAAAACCCATTGCTCCGAGATGAAAAATTTGAACTCACATTAAGAGAACTTCAACGTGTCCAAAACGAACAATTTAAAAAACCTTTCTGACCTGCTGACTATTGATGCCAAATATGTCGAACAGATTTTAGTCGACTTCATCCGTGAAGAAGTGACTAAAGTTGGTTTTTCAAAAGTGGTTCTGGGTCTCTCTGGCGGAATTGACTCTGCGCTTGTGGCTGTTTTAGCCGCAAAAGCTTTAGGCCCTAAAAATGTGACAGGCATTCTGATGCCTTATGCCACAAGCAGCAAAGAATCTATTTCAGATGCCAAACAAGTCATAGACAAAACAGGAATGCAATCTTTTGTCCTTGAGATCACACCCATGATCAATGCTTACTTCAAACATTTTCCTCGTGCCTCATCCCTACGCCGTGGAAACAAAATGGCTCGAGAACGAATGACCATTCTCTATGACTATTCAGCCAAAGAAAATGCACTCGTATTAGGCACAAGCAACAAAACCGAACTCTTACTGGGATATGGAACTCAATTCGGTGATATGGCTTCAGCCATTAATCCTATTGGAGATTTGTACAAAGGACAAGTACGCCAACTCTCTCAGCATTTAAAAGTGCCTGCATCGATTTTAGACAAACCCCCTTCAGCCGACTTATGGTTAGGCCAAAGCGATGAACAAGAATTAGGCTTTACCTATGATGAAGCTGATTTGATTCTCTACCATTTGGTTGATGAACGCCAAACACGGGAAGAACTGATTGAACTAGGCTTTGAAGCAGAACGGATTGACCAAATCCAACGAAAAGTCCAACTCTCCCAATACAAACGCCGCCTCCCACTCATCGCCAAACTCTCCTTGCGAACAATCGGCCGAGACTTTCGCTACGCCCGCGATTGGGGAAAATAAGACTTACTCCACATCTAAGGCATCAAGATACTTTAAAATCACTTCTTGGCGCTCTTGTTTAGGTTCGTCAGGTGAGGAAATATTCCAGGCAAATTGTAATTGTTGAAAGTCTGGAAAAGTTTCTGAATAGACTTTGAAAAAAGTTTCTGAACGACTTTGAGCAGAATTCATTGCTTGAAGATATTCTTTTAGCTTCTTTTGGCCATTTGGCAAGTTCTGAAGAAAGGTAAGAAACTCTTTAGAGAGGCGTGCGAATTGCTCTTGTTCCACAGAGTTAGAAAACTGCTCTTCTTGCGAGAAAAGTTCTTCAACATTCATAAATAGAGTGGTTGCCTTCCCCTTATTCAAAGTTCGGCTTATTTTTAGTCTCAACCCCTCTACAAGCCATAAAGGAAATTCTTGAGGCTTTATTTTGACTTGAGACTCGCCACTAAGAGCAAATTCAAAAAGAGCCAAACGAATCACTTCACGAGGCAAACCCACTTGATTCAAATTTTCTTCAACAGGAAGGGTTACTTTTTTGAGCCAGCTTGCTTGACGTCGTTGGACTGCAAATTCAATGTCTGCTCTCCCCTTTTCAAACCAGACTTGAGTCGGATACTGGCTGTAGTTCATCCAGCCAAGTTCTTTAAACAAAAGGTTACGGGTCTCTTCAGCAATGGCAGCCCCTTCTTGGGCCAGTTTTGGATCTTCTGAATAGACTACAAATTGATCATCAAGAGAGAAAACTTGATAGAGATTGGTTTCTGCTAAGGAAGAAGAAGCAAAAGAAAAAACGATCAAGCTAAAAAGAACAACATGTCGTTTTAACATAAGAGGCCTCAAACTTGCTTAATTAGATTTAGTCCCTGTATCAGGGCTCTTTTTTGGAGAAGAGTCTTCTTTTTTCTTTGGAGTTGATTTTTTAGACTCTTTTGGACTTGGCTTCTTTTTATAATCAGTTTCATAAAAACCGCTTCCTTTAAAAACAAGCCCTGCCCCTGCTCCAATTTGTTTTTCCACATCTGTACTACCACACTTTTCACAGGTCACTTCTGGAGTGGCTGTCATGTTGTGAAAAACTTCAAAAACTTCTTCGCATTTTTTGCATGCATAATCATATGTTGGCATTGAAACCGTTCTCCACTATATACTAATTTCTGCAACTCCTTGGAGCTGGGCGAGTATTATATAAAAATACCGGCTTTTTTCAATAAAAAAGCCCCTCTTCAATCTTTCGATGAAAGAGGGGCTGCTCTAAATCAATGGAATCTTAAAAGATCCTTAGATCGTTACTTCTTCTGGTTGAGACTCTTCTTGAGATGTGCCATCGGAAGAACCAGCTGCTTTTTGAACTTGCTTGGCTTTCAATCCTTTGACATCTTCAATCAATTCATAGTCTACTTTTTCGCCTTCTTTTAAAGAACGAAAACCATCTTCTTTAATTTCAGTGTAGTGCACAAAAACATCGCGTCCTTGCTCATCGACAATAAAACCAAAACCTTTTTTATCACTAAACCATTTTACAGTACCCGTTGCCACTGTGTGATCCTCCTTTTTTAACAACCCATTAGATCGGAATCATAAAATTTTTTCAGTCATTAAGTTAATTTGAGTCGGACATAATGTCAAACAAATTTACAGAATTTTTTTCAGACCATCGCGTAATGAAACTAATGTGAGAGGAATAACTTTGTCTGCACGTTCTTTTGAGATGAATGTATCACGGCTATAAAAGTCAACCACATCTTCTGGAAGTAATTTCCCTTTTAATTTTACTGGAGCTAAAAGAGATTTTAAAAAAGAAGGGACTTTTTTAATTTGAATAGCTTGGCCTGAAACTTCTGAAGCAAGCTGAACTAATTCTTCGTAGCTCACTTTGTCAGGACCCCCAATTTCTAACACTTGTTGACGCGCATTAGGGTCGACTAAAGCTTGGTACAAATATTCAATCACATCGTCTAAGAAGATCGGTTGAATCTGTTGTTTTCCAGTTCCAATTAACTGCGCTTTTTTAGTTTGAACAAACTCTTGAAGCAACTCGCCCAAACAGGTCTCTTTAGAATAAATCGGCGCTGCTTTTAAAATAAAATAAGGAACTTCTCCCTGCATAATATCAACTTCTGCATTTCCTTTACTCACCAAGAAAGGATTGCGAACAGCAACAGAAGCACCATAAGCAGAAAGATAAATAAATTTTTGCACGCCATTATCTTGGGCTGCATTAAGCAGGTTATAACTAATCATGTTGTTCACATCGTCAAGGGAATCTCCATTTTCAGGAGCAAACGAACCAATCAAATGAATCACAGCTTCTTTCCCTTTAACAAGGCTCTCTAATAAAGAAGAATCTTTTGCCGAGCCAACAATCATTTCAACTTTATGAGAATCAAAAAATGCTTTTTCTCGGTCTGTTCGAACAAAAACTTCAGGCACAATCCCTTCTTTAACAAGTTTCTCAATCAAACGTTTTCCAACAATCCCATCAGCTCCAGTTACTAATACTGATTTCAATTTTCAATCCCTTTCATTTTAAGGCGATAAACCGTTTGACCGCCCCAATTCTTAATCTGTTCTAATTCGTTTGAAAAACGCTTGATCCGCTTTTCCATTCTATTCAGCATATCTTGCGGATATTTGTGTTTGTTAATCACCACATAGTTTACCCCTACTCGACGCAGATGATCAACCGTTTCTTTAGTTGGAAATTCTCGAAGCTTTAACTTAAATTCATTCCACTCAGCAGGAAAAAACCCACTATAGCCATTCATTATTTTTTTCCAATGAAGATTAGACCAAAAAATATAATTCATCTCTAAATGGACTGAGTTATTAATATAAGCAGGTAAAAAAACAACCCCATCAACATCATCTTGATGCCCCAACCAAGGGTGAACAGGAGGCGCTTTGAAAGCAAAGTGAATATATCTTAAAGGAGCAGCCCATGCTTCAGCTAAAATCCCGGCGCTTAAAAGAAAGACCAAACAACAAGAAAGAAGTTTTCCCTTTATTTTTTGAAACACAAGAGCAAATCCAAATCCAGCTAGCACAGCCAAGCAAAGACCGACATTAATCGCAAATCGGGCTGGCACACGCATTCCATCAAAGCCAGGCACATAGGAATAAAAGAATTGGTATGGCCAACCATTTAAGTTGATTCCAAAAAGTTTTGCCCCTCCTCCCATTGAGAGTAAAAATGAGAGCAATAAAACAACACCATAGCCTAAACGAATACGTAAAGAAATGTTCTTAGCTAACAACAAACCTAAAAACGCCATCCCCATCACAAGAAAACCAAAAAAGAGTCTGCTTTCAGGCTTGCCCATTTTCTTTAATTTATTAGGATAGAACTTGTGATTAGTGCTCACACCTAAATAGTTTTCAGCCCGAGCACTGTACTGCTTCATATCAATTAATTCTCGAGAAAAACCATATTCCTCTTTCACTTTCACATATGGCAAAGCAAAAGGAAGAAATAAAATTCCAACAGCAAGCAACGTAAAAAAACAACGTCTCAACCCTCTCCCCTTTTCTTCAAACCATTTTTTTGGAACCACAATAAGAAGAAAAAAGCTGATAAAAATAAGAAAAATAAGACCTAAGTAATTAGAAGACATTAAAACAAGAAAAACAAACAGCCCCATAAGCAAAAAGTTTTTCCACTGAGGTTGGTTGAGTGCTCGATGCAAATAGACTAAAGCAAATGGCATCCATTGAAATGCTAAAATCTGGAGGTGTGCTAATTGAGAAAAACGGTAAGAACTAAACGCAAACGCCATTCCAGCTAAAATTGCAGCAAGAGAATTTCCTGTTAGATCTTTAACTAAAAGATAAAGTCCAAAACCAGAAAGAACAAATGTTAAGAAAAAAACCACATTGTGAACGAGGATAGGACTTCCTCCTAAAAGATAAACAGGCAGAGCCAACAAAGCTGAAGCCACTTGATGCTCTGAAAAAGCCAAAGTCAATTTATAAGGATAAAAAATATTAGCATCAAACAAATGAAGCGGATCTGTTAAGAGCTGATGCTGAGTCCAAGCTAAGGTCCATGCATTAAAAAAAGGATCTCCAGTGGTATCCATAAAAACAGACATTGTCTTGACCAAAGGAAAAGTCATGATGGCTGTTAACAAAATAAAAAGAAGAAAAACAAAGCTGTTTTGTTTCATGTTCTAATACGCCTTAAATCGATAAATAAGATTCAAATGGTCCAACCCACTCTCTTGCTTCCACTCTGTGGGTAAAAACTCAAAAGGGGCAAGCTCAATAAAAGTGTCTAAGCAAAGTTTATTAAACAGATCATCTCCAAAATCTTGAAGAATCAATAACGCGCCTAAACTTCCATCTTTTAATATTTGAACCCCTATTACCACTTTTTTCGTGTTAAAGAGCCTTCCTGAATCTTGTGATTCTAATTTCAAATGCCATAACGGTGACACTCGACTTTTGAGACGATCCAAGTAAGGACCTAAAATATGTTTGTTAGAACTAAATGAAGGAGAGCCAATATCAATGGCTGTCGCCACAAATTTTTGAACCATCTCTGCTTGATAAGTGTCTACGTTGCGTGTCGGATCATAAACAACAACCCGCTTATCTTGTTTGGCATTACCTTGAGGCGTATATGTTTGACTCATCTCTTGAGTTCGTTCTTTTTGAACTTTTTTCTTTTGCTTCTCAAGTAAGTCTTCTCTTTTTTTAGACAGTTTTTTATCTAAATCTTTTTTTAATTTCTCTAAACTAATCAAATCTTTTTTCATTTCAGCAATCGCTTCTTCTTTTTTATCAGGCTCGGCTTCAAATGTTTCTTCTAAAGGAAGCTTCTGATCTAAAGGAGTGAGGTAATCTTGATTTGGAACCTGCGCTCCTTTCTTATCTTGTATGTAAAGATCTGGCTGATTTTTTTTAGCCAATTGCTGCGCCCCATCTTTAACTACAGGCGCTGCTGGCCCTGTTTGCGGAGATTTAACTTTGTCCGCAATCAAATCACGCGCAGAACTGTTTTTACTCGAAATCTTATTTGTCTGTTTTAGAGGCGTCTCTTCATCTTTTAAGTCATCAGGAGCATCTGTGAATTCAAACGTCACTTTAGGAGGGCGCTTCATTTGAGGCATGACCTGAATAGGCTGAGCCGGAACAATCATAGAAGAGACCTCTAGCCCGGAATAGACCATTCCATGTATCAAGACTGATGCCCCTAAAGCACTTGCAAAAATAATTTGAGCCGGATTATTCATAAGCCTCTTATTTTATCATAAGCCTTCTTGCTTGGAGACCGGTTTTTTGGTAAACATTTGTGAAGAAAATCACTTTAAAATAGGTCTTAATATGTTGCTCTGCCGTTTGTTTTATTTGAGTCTGATGCTCTTTCTTTCACTCTATATGGCATTAAGCCCTAACCCTATAAACAGGCTAAACTCTCAGGCACTTTCTCCCTCAACTAAGCTCCAACCCCCTCTCGTCATCATTGTCGGAGGAGGCGCCTCTGGCTTTTATGCCGCTGAAGCGCTCATCAAACAAGGCAACAGAGTCTTAATGCTCAATGAAGATGGGCCCATTGGAGGCGGAACCCGCTTTCTCATTCGACCCGATAAAATCAAACTCAAATCAGGAATGTTAAAACGTTTTGCCAGCACCTTAAGCAACGAACACTTTGAAGGCTATTACGGAGGCATTAAAGTAGGTGCAAACGGAGATATTACTTTAGATGAACTTGCCCAGCTTAAACCGAGCCTCATTTATTTAGCAGCAGGCTCCCGCACCAGCAACACTCCAAACATACCAGGAATTGAATTAGGAAAAATTTATGACGCCTACCAAATTGCCCAACAATACAATATTGCTCCCGGCTATGAACTCAGTGAATTAAAACTAAGCGGACATATCGGCATACTGGGTGTTGGAAATGTGACTGCAGACATGATTGTCTGGCTCGCTTTTATCAACCGATTTGCCCAAGCATTTGATTCTTTAAACTCAGAACAGGATGAGGTTTTTATTGATCAATTAAAAAGTGCTATTAAAGAACTCAGTCCTAAAGATCAATTTAAAAAATTTGTCACCCAATTTGATTTTACACTCCGCTTATTACATTACCTTGGTTTTATTGAATTCAATCAAGAAAATAGGACGGTCAAATCAAAACCGCTCTTATTTGAATCTAAAACAACAGACGTTTCTGTCTTTGCTCGACGAGGACCGTTTGAATTCAAAATGAACCCTAATGAAGCAAAAGAGGTTCTCTCCTTTATCGAAATAGACCAACTTCGAGGAGAAATTAGAAGAGTCTTAGAAACCATTTACTTAGAAGAAGCAAAACTAAATAAAAGTGGTGCGTCGTTTCCTTATTTCACACAAGTTGAGTTTCCGCTCACAGGAGAGATGGACCAAGATATTGAAACCGTTCTCAAAAGAATGCTTTCAGTTTCAACTTACAATAAAGTTTTAGCCAATACGTTTGAATTTGACAAAAACAATTTAAAACTTTCATTTCAATTTTTAACCCAACCGATTGAATTTCTTTCAGACGAAGCAGGAATAAATTTAAAAGAGACTCGATTAGCCCGTAACAAGCTCACATACGACTCTAACTCAGCTCGCATCAAACCTGAACAAACTGACAGCGCCTCTATCGCAACAGACTACTTCATCTATTCTATTGGAAGCTTAGTTGATCCAGAGCTAGGTGTCCCAACAAAATGGGGCCAACCTATTACAGAGGTAGAAGACCCTTTTAAAATTCCCTCTTCAAATAAAGATTCAGTCCCCTTGCGTGTTTCTGGCTGGAATCGCAAACCAAGTTCTGGTTTAGCTGGCTTAGCCAAAACAGATGCTCAAAACGCAACTAAAGGACTGGTCTTAAAACCAAGTCAGCTCACAGCAAAAAAGGTTGAAACACTTTTAAGAACAAAAGACCTAAACTGGGTCACTCAAGATCAAGCTCTAAGACTTCACCTTCAAGAACTTGACTCAAAAACCTTACTCACTCAACCCGAAGTTTGGGGTCGATTCGAGCAATTTAGACTAGAACAGAGCCTCTAACTTGGTATAATCCCAATATGATTGCATCAGAAAATAATTCAGCAACAGAGACAGCAAGCACTCCCTCTCAAGTCGTTATTCTCGGCGGAGGGGCTACTGGCTTTTACACAGCTCGCAGCCTCATGAACGAAGGCTACCAAGTATTAATGATTAACCGCGATCACGCCATTGGTGGCGGAACCCGATACTTTATTCGTTACGATAAAGACAAAAAAATGAAACTCGGTTTATTACGCGCTTTTTCTAAAATTTTAGATGACCCTAACTTTATTGGTTATTATGGCGGGCTGTCTGTAGGTGGAGGACACGACTTAACATTAGAGGATCTTCTTTCGTTAGAACCCAATGCCCTTGTCCTGGCAACAGGCTCACGCGGCAGCAAACCTCTTTCCATTAAAGGGATTGAACTACTTGGCGTGCACAATGCCTATGATGTGGCCCAATGCTACAACCAAGCTCCTGGCTATAAAGACTATCAACTCCATATTGGAGAACATGTCGCTATATTAGGGATGGGAAACGTAACCGCAGACATGATCTACTGGCTCACCCATGAAAAACAAGATGTGGTCAAAGAGATTACAGTTTTTGCCCGACGTGGGCCATTTGAATTTAAAATGAAACATCCTGAAGTTAAAGAACTCATTGATACCATTGATCCGATTAAATTAGACCTTGAACTCAAGAGAGTGCTCCACGTTATTTACGAAGAACAAAAAGAGATGGAAGCTGAAGGCCAATCCCTTCCCTATTTTTTAGATATTATTATTGATAGCGATACAGGTGGCGTTGTTTTAGATGAACGGACCAAAGAACCCAAAGTCAACGAGCATAAACTAACAGGTAGTCTAGAAAAAGATGTCACCACTCTGATGCACAACATGCTCATTCCCGAAGAAAAAATTAATTTCATTAAAAACGTCGCGCTTGGAAAAGAAACATTTAACCCAACAGGTCCCACTGTTTCATTCCATTTTCTCACTCAACCTGAAGAGCTAGAACGTAACGAAAAAAACCAATTAGCTAAAATTCATTTATCCCACAACAAGTTGGTTCTTGGAACAAAATCAGGGCGAGTTAAAGCATTAAAGATTGAGTGCGATAATAAAACCATCCCTATTGACACATTTATTTATTCCATTGGCAGTGTGATCAACCCTGAGCTAGGACTAGAAACAGAAAAAGGGTGGCCTGTTCCTATACCGAACTTTCCCTATCGGCTTGTTTATAAAGAACGTTTGATTTGGGCTTTTGGATGGGCCCGACGTCCAAGCAGCGGTTTAGTGGGGGAAGCCAAACAAGATGTCGCTAATGGCATTTGGGATTTAATGGGTCATCTAAAAGAGATCTTTCACAAAAAGACTCAAACTCAAACAAACTTAGAAGCACTTTTAAAAGAACGGGGACTAACCTACACCAACAAAGAGCAAATCACACAGCTGCACAAAAAAGAACTCGAAGAAAAAAGACTCCTTTCATCTGAAGAAATCCAAGCCCACCTAAACAAGGTGCCAGTTCAAACCAATCTTTAGCAGATCGCTCTAAAAGAAAGACTTAAATAGTTTAACTTGAATTAAAATACCCTTTGTGTTACCTTCCTTTTCCATGAAAATTAAAAAACAACTTCTTATTTTCCTCTCTCTTTTATTGGTAGGAATACCAACGCCGACTTCTTTTGCCGCACATAATTTAGATCCGTTTAAAGCTGATTATGATTGGTTAATCTCACAGCAAAACAGTCTAACCAAATTAACACTCTCTTCAGCAGACCCTTCTAATCCACATAATTCTTATACCTACACCAATGCTATAGCTCTAATCTTACTGGTGCTTAGAGGTGAAGAAAAAGATCTACAATTAGCCAAAGAGATTGTGCAGGGATTTGAAAAACTCCAAGATGAAGACGGCCCCTGGGCTGACGCGTTTCATATTCAAACAGGTCGGATTACAGCATGGAACCGCGCAACCGGCCCTAATGCTTGGATGGTGTTGGCACTGCTTCATTATTACAAAAAAACTAAAGACCCACTTGCTTGGAAACTTGCTGAAAAAAATACAGACTGGCTTTTAAGCCATCAAGATAAAAATCCAAATAGTTTTACTTATGGCGGCGTCAAACTGGGTAAGGCTTATCCTTATTCAGATGTGCGCAATACCGAGGCAAATGCCAACTGCTTGGCTGCCTTTTACGCCATGTCTGTCTTTGCCCAAAAACCACTTAATCGAATTCGCTATCGTGAAGCAGGCCGTTTAGTGGCTCGATTTTTAACAGATAAGTTATGGCAAAAAGAACATTTCGCCGTCGCTTTTTTAAATAGCAAAGGAGACATCTCTTCGTTTCCTGAAATGCTTGATTCTCAAACATGGCCTCTTCTCTCTCTAAAAGCAACGGAGAAACTGCACGGCCGATCTCCTTTAAAATATAAAATGGCACTCAAGTGGATGTTGCAATACCGCACCCGCTCCAATAAAGCAGAAGGTTTTTCAAAAGTAACCTATTCGTATGATCCTCGTCTAGACACAAACGGAGATGGCATTGTTGATAACTCGATTTGGATTGAAGGAGTGGCTGGAGCGATTTTAGCTTTTAGACAACTCGGCTTTTTGCAACAAGCCAATTACTTTTATTCAGAAATGGAAAAACTAAAACTCCCTTCAGGAAGATTCCCACACATCATTGGCCCCCCTCAACTAGCCTGGCCACACAACCTCCCTTTTCCAAGCATCGGCGCCCTATGGATGATCTTCGCCGCCCCTGAAGTCAACTTCAACCCGTTCTTTGTTTCAGATTGAGCTAGGTCCAAAATAATCTGAAAGATGTCTCCCCCTCACCCGGAATTTGCAGCAGACTGCGCAAAAAATGTGAGGGCAAGAATGAACTCACTGCGCCTCTGGTCCGAATGGCTTCGCACATTCGGCGCGAGGCTCCGTTCAGACACCAGTCTTGCTCTTTCCCTCACATTTTTTGCTCCGTCTTTGCGGCAACATTCCTTAAAGGTTCGGGGGAAACATCTTTCAGATTATTTTTACGTGGTTAAATATTCTTTTATAAATATAGACTTGATCAACGGAGTGTCGAAATGTTTCCACAAAGGGCATCTGAGGAGACAGGGGCCCAGAGAAAGTTGACTTCCGACAGGGGCTCCCGCAGGTGCAGCGAAGCAGAACCGGAGGGAGACCCTGCCTAAGAAGGCAACTTTTTCTGGGTGTGGATCCGAGTATGAGTGGAATAAGTGACTTGCCGGGCGGCAAGTTGCTTATGGAACGGCCCTTTGTGGAAACATTTCGACACGCAGTGTGCCTTAAATTTCCCTAATACTAAAATTCGTCCCAGATAACGTCCTGGATATTGGCTTCGAATAAGGTGATGATGTCTTCGCGTTCTCGGATACGGACTTTGAAGGGTTGGGTTTGGCGGGAGTCAAGGTAGTTGATTTCAAATAATTTAGAGTCAATCAAATCACTTTCTTTGTCATAACATGTGACCTCTAATTGAACTGAAACTGCTCTTCGATTAGTGTCATTAGTCACCAAACCTCGGATCAAAGTAGCTCCACTTCCCAAACCTTGCTTGGTCAACTTAGAGATTGTAAAACGACCATCACGATAAAAATTAACCCCTCTTTTGACACGACTTTTTAATCGTTCAATACGTTCAACAGAATAAACAGGAGGGACAGAGCTAAAAGAAAAGAAGATTAAAAGAAAGAGAACCGATAAACGTCTCATCACACTTTTTCTGCAATCATGAGCATGATGCGACCACGATTCATAATAGGAAGGATGTTGGCAACAAGTCGATAAGTCAACTCGCGCACGCCCACCATAAAACGCAACACCGGAGGAATCGGATCCCCCTCTGGAATTTCAACACGAAAATCTAAAGAAAACTTTTGCAAGATCTTCATTTGATTTTGATCAAGATAACCTAAAATTTCTTTGTGACCTAAGCTTCGTTCATTTTCCGTTCCAATAGAAGCTTTCATAGCATTGCTAAAAAAGGACATTACCTTGCCAATCTCTTTACTGATTAAATTAACAGGATTAGAACCATTCGGTTCTAAGATCATCATTTTGCCACCTGGCTTCAACCAGTGGTGCGTTGCTTTCATCACTTTAGCAATATTAGGAAAGTGGTGAAGCATTTGACCAAAAAAGATCACATCAAAATGGTTTTCAGGAAAAAGAGAAAGGTCTTCCAAATCACCTTGAATGGCTTTAAAGCCTTCAACAGGATTACGTGTGTTGGCAATTTCTACCATGTCATCGCACAAATCAGCTCCGGTTGCTTGATAACCACGCTGAGCCAAACGCTTGCCATAGATACCCGAACCACAGCCTGCATCAAGGAGCAATGCCCCATTTCCATTTACAGCACCAAACTTATCAAAGAGCATATTAAAGATCTCTTCGGTAAAGTCTTCTCCTGCCCCTTCAAGGTTTTGGGCATACTGTCTGTAATAAGCAAGCTCGGCTTCTTTATTCTGTTCCTGGACCATCTCTTCTCCTAATTTCATCGGAAAAGTTTACCACAGACCCTGTTTCTCTGTCAGGCACTAAAATTGCTTTATCCATCTCTTTGACTGGAATCACTTAAATCAAAGCAAATCCTTACAAATATGTAACTTAACCTAAAAATCAAACACAAATTTGTCACATCTGGAGGTCAATATGATGACGCATGTTTTAACTGCAGGAGTACTTGGTGTCGAAGGCTACTTTATTGAAGTCGAAGTTGATATTTCAAACGGGCTGCCAACAGAGGTGATTATTGGATTGCCAGATTCCACTATTCGCGAAAGCCGGGATCGAATCAAAGCTGCCATTGAAAACAGTGACTTTGTCTACCCAGTCGATCGAGTCACCATTAACTTAGCTCCCGCTTCAATTAAAAAAGAAGGGGCTAGTTTTGACCTGCCCATTGCACTCGGTATTTTATCGGCTTCAAATCAAATTGAACAAACCGCTTTAGAGAAAACTCTTTTTTTAGGCGAGCTTGCATTAGATGGCCGCTTGAGACCGATTAAAGGAGCATTAAATGTTGCCATGTTTTGTCGACAACAAAATATCAAACGTTTAATTTTACCCAAACAAAATGCAACTGAAGCAAGTGTGGTTGAAGGTGTTTCTATTATTCCGGTTGAAACACTAAAAGAAACAATGGATTACTTAAACGGAAATAAAAAAATTATTGCCACTCCATATAATCCAATGGAACTCACTCACTCAATTAGTTATGCGATTGATTTTGCCGAAGTACGCGGACAACATCACGTAAAGCGCGGCATGGAAATCGCTGCTGCTGGTGGACATAATTTATTAATGGTGGGTCCTCCCGGAGCAGGTAAGACAATGCTTGCTTCTCGACTCCCCACTATTTTGCCAGCCATGTCTTTAGATGAGGCTTTAGAAACAACTAAAATTCATAGCATTTCAAAAAAACTATCCCCTAAAAATGGGATTGTAGGAACGCGCCCTTTTCGCTCACCTCATCACACCATCTCTAGCGTTGGCTTGGTTGGCGGCGGCGCCTATCCCACACCCGGTGAAGTAAGCTTGTCACACAATGGCGTTCTTTTTTTAGATGAACTGCCTGAATTTAGACGTGATGCTTTAGAAGTGTTACGCCAACCCATGGAAGAGCGCACTGTCACTATTAATCGCGCCACTCGAACGCTTGTGTTTCCTTCTAACTTTATGCTTGTTGTGGCTATGAATCCATGCCCCTGCGGACATTTCTCAAATGCAAAACGAACCTGTCGATGCCGTCCACTACAAGTACAAAAATATTGGTCTAAAGTTTCAGGGCCTCTACTCGACCGAATAGATCTTCATTTAAATGTGCCTGCAGTTAAAGCAACGGAACTGATTCAAAAAAAAGAAGCTTCAGAAAATTCAGCTTCTATTCGAGAACGGGTTGAATCTGCACGCCAATGCCAATTAAAACGCTTCCAAAAAATCCCCATCTACACTAATGCGGCCATGTCTCCCAAAGAGATCAAACAATTTTGCTCACTCCACTCTGAAAGCGAACGCTTACTCCACCAAGCCATCAAGCAACTCCAAATCAGCGCCCGAGCTTTTCACAAAATATTAAAAGTCGCCCGCACCATCGCCGACCTTGAAGCCAAACCACAAATCGAATCCACTCACATTGCTGAAGCGGTCCAATTCCGCTCTCTCGATCGCTCCTTCTGGAAAACAACCAGAGAATAGGAGAAAAAACTTGACCTAAATTATCTATTTTGATAACTTTAAAACAACTAAATTCGACGCTTATATTGATGCAAATGGGCGGCAACCATTTACATCATGGATTCATAAGCTTTCAGAAAAAGAGCCAATTCAAAGATATTAAGGAATCTAAAAAGTTTTGGAGACATTATAATGAGAAGATCTAAAAACTATGACATTGTTATTAGTAGAGAATTAAAATTAAGTAAAAAATATAGAAGAGGGTTTTTAGAAACACTCATGGAAGGAGAAGATGGCTTTTCTCTTAATAAAGCTCTTCGTGTAACTATCGAAAGTATGGGAGTTAAAGAATTTGCCAAACTCACAGGTCAAGCCCCTTCAAACATTGTCGATTTTGTCAAAGGCCGCCGCCACCCCAAACAGTCCACCCTAGACAAATACCTCAAACCGTTTGGCCTAAAAACAGTTTTACATGTGGTTAAAGCTGCTTAAAGAAAACCACATTTTTTGAGACAGGCTCATTTTTCCAATTGTAATACTGAGCAATCCACTCAAAAGTTTGGGGCTGGTAGAAACAGACGTGAGTCGGGTCTTTGTGATACCACCAATCAGGAAAGGTTTTTTCATCATGTAAAACTTCAGTCATGATGCCTAAAATTCCATTTGGCTTCAGGCATTTTTTAAGCAGATCAAATTCTTTTTTAGGTTGATAGAAATGTTCGATTGCTTCAGTGCAGGTAATAAAGTCATATTGCTTTAAAAGCAATGCTTCATTAAAAAAATAGATCGGATCATAATTTTCAATGTGGTGTCCTTTTTCCTCCAAAATAACTTTCATTGTAGGTCCAGGGCCACATCCAAAGTCAAGACCCTGCGCGCTTGGTTTTAACTGTTCGTTTAAAGGATTGGCAAGCTTGCTTAAAAAAGCAACATACCCAGGATCATTCGGATCATTCTCATGAGTATCGTAACGCGTTTTTTCTTGCTCCAAATCAAAACGATGTTCGGGCGAAAGAAAGATCAAACGGCATTCACCACACCGAATATAGACTCGCGTTCCATATCGTTTATCTTCTCTCTCATAGAAGAGAGCACACTTTTGTGATTCACATAGAGGACAAAGCATGTGCTATTATAGGCCAATCAAATAAGCATGGAAATCATTATTGAGTCGCAACTATGAATCAAATCAAAGAACAAGAATGTCACGGATGGAAAAGCCTTCAGTTAAAAACTGACCGGATCACGCTTGAAATCACACCTGATATTGGTGGCCGCATCATCAGCCTGACTTTAGATGATATTGAAACTTTTTTTACGCTTCCAGAATTACATGGAAAGAAATTTGAATTAGAAACCCCTGCTCATAAAAAAGATTTAGGCTGGCTTCATTATGGTGGATATAAAACATGGCTTGCCCCTCAAGATAATTGGAATGACAAACTCCCCTTCTTTGATTTAGACAGTGGACCTTATGCTTATACCATTGATCAAAATGCAGTCATCTTAACCAGCCCTATTTGCCGAGAAACAGGCATGCAGTTTGGAAGAACAATTTCACTTTCTGATTCAGGACAAGTTCATGTGGATCAAACCATGACCAATCATAATTCAGAGGAAGCCTCTTGGGGCATTTGGGATGTCACTCAAATAAAAGGACCTGGTAAAGTACTCATGCCACTTCACCACAGTTCTAAATTTGATAAAAAAGTTAAAGGTTATGATGACGAAGGGCTTTCAACAAAAAACAAAGAGAGTCACCTTAGCTTCAATGAAGACATTGTTATTTTAAACTGCGATCAAAAAGAAAACTTTAAATATGGAAATGACAGTGATGAAGGCTGGATTTGTGCGCTATTAGAAACAGATCAAGATAAATGGCTCGGTTACTTAAAAACATTTGAAACCAACTTAAGCACAGATTATCCTCACGAATGTGTGACTGAAGTTTTTGACTCAGGCTCATTCCCCTACTTTGAAGTAGAGGTGCACAGCCCTTTAATTAAACTAAAACCAAAAGAGACTTTTTCCATGAAAGAGACTTGGACCTTAGATTGGTTTTCAAAACAAAGTGACTATTTCTCTATTAAAAAATGGATACGAGCAAAAGGAGAAAACAATGAGTGATCCCAAAATAGCCGATAAAAAACCAGCTGTCATCGAACTAGAAGCAGGTACTTATAAATGGTGCCAATGCGGTTTATCCCAAAACCAACCTTTTTGTGATGGCGGGCATGCAGGAACAGATTTCACCCCTCTCCCATTTACAATTGATGAGAAAAAGAAAGTGGCTCTTTGTCAGTGTAAGCACACTCAAGGATCACCCTTTTGTGATGGCTCTCACTCCAAACTCGATTAATTAGCGGCGGGAAGAAAAGGCATTTCGAACATGTTTGATCTCGGCCTCTTCTCCAAGAGGCCAGTGGATCGATACCACATCAAATCGGCAAGACTGTTTATCGATTCTATTTGATTTCAAATACCACTTAGCTAATTGAACTAATTTATTTTGTTTGCGCCAATTAACAGCATAAGCAGGTATACCATATTTAATGGATCGTTTTGACTTCACTTCCACAAAAACAAGATGGCTTTGATCACGAACAATCAAATCAATTTCGCCAATCGGACAACGATAATTTTTTTCTATGAGTTGAAATCCTTGACGAATTAAATACTCAGAGGCAAGATTTTCAGAAGAGGTACCTAATTTTTTGCGGACAACGGTCACTACTTTTTACCCTTCTTAAGTTCTTCGATATATTTTTCTATAGAATGCATTTCACGTTGGATCTTAGCCAACTTTCCAATCAAAGGATCAGGTAAGTCTGCTGAATCTAAATCAATATTAGGAACTTCTTTTCCTTTTCGGCGGACCACTCGACCCGGCACACCGACAACCGTGCAATTAGCTGGTACATCGTGCACAACAACAGAGCCGGCACCAATCTTAACATGGTCTCCAATCTTAACCCCGCCTAAAACTTTTGCTCCCGCACCAATCGTCACATTGTTTCCAATCGTGGGATGTCGTTTGCAAACCGCTTTACCGGTTCCACCCAAAGTAACACCTTGAAAAATAGTCACATCATCGCCAATTTCAGTTGTCTCCCCAATCACCACACCCATGCCATGATCAATAAAAAAACCTTTTCCAATTTGTGCCGCAGGATGAATCTCAACACCGGTAAAAATTTTTACAATTTGAGAAAGCAAACGCGGCAACACAGGAATATGTAACTTTGTTTTTAAAATATGATTAAAGCGATACGCAAAAACCGCATGCCAACCCGAGTAGCTCAACAAAACCTCAAGCCACCCCAAGGTAGCTTGGGCTGCAGGATCTCTTTCAAAAACAGCTTTAAAATCACGGACTAAAGTAGGAAACATAAAAAGAGTTTAACACACTGCCTTTAAGGAGTTAAACAAATGCTTTCAAAGACACGGCCTGTGGATAACGGGGCCTGACCCCGGTTATCCACAAGCTGCTAGATCATGATTGGGTCTGGGTCGGAGACATCTTCGGCTGTTGGGAGCGTGGTTTCTGAAGGGCCTAAGATGATGTTTAGAATCGCAAATGGGAGTGCGATCAGATCATCTACAATAGTAAAGAGGTTGATTTCTATATCCACCTCTTTGGCTTGAACTTCCATAGGAATGAAAGCAAGGCTTAAGATTAAAATTAAAACAAAAAATTGTTTCACATTTTAACTACTTTCCATGATGAAAGAAAAAGGGATCCCACCAACGAGCGTGCTTGCGGTTATAACCATGGCGCGCATAATCCCCTTCGTAAAGACGGCCCTCTTCAGCCATTTCTCCCTCGGCATAAGTCATGGCCAACAAGATGTCGACTGGAATCATAAGAACTCCACTCAACTGTTCCCACGCTCCTACATCTGTCGCAATAGGTGTGGCTTTCATTTCATCAGCCATTCCAAGACAGGGCATGGCAACTAATGCCAAAACAATCAACAAACCTAAAAACCAACTTTTTTGACGCTTCATTTTCATCCTCCCTGATGAACTAAACTGCTTCCAAAGATCAACTTACGTTAAGAATGTCACTCCGTCAAGCTGGCCTCAATTCAAGCATTGACAGAATCAGGTCGATTTGATATAAGTATCTGTTTAATAAGAGGTTCTAGACGTGTCTAAAAGTAAGTATCGATTCAACATTTGGATAAAAGCAATCAGCTTGTTCTTGCTGATCACTTTTGGTGTGCCTGAAGCAACTCAGCGCCATCTCTCATTTTTGGCCCCTAAAACAGCTGTGCCCAAAACAATTCAAACACCAGATTCACCTCCATTTGTTTTAAAGTTGAAAACAAAACAAAGGCTCCACTTAACTCCTCAAGCGATTTTTAGATTTTTAACCATACAAGCCAATAGTCATTATGAGCTCAATAGAAGAAATGGAAACCTTCTTTTAGAAGGATTAGATAAAGTTGTCGTGGAAAATTCAGAAGATTTTTTTAGATTGCTCACCCCCTTTCAATTCTTTTTAGAAGAACATTTGGATAGTTATTACTTTGCGAGCGCCTTTGGCTTAGTCCTTAAAACAGCTCCTGATGAAGCCTGTCATGAAAAGGCTCTAAACTTATTAATCAAACATGTTCCTCAAATTCAAACAAAGAGAGTTTTAAACGGACCAGGAAGAAAAAAGAGTTTTTGGATTGATACCGTTACTTATGGTCTTGAAACCATTAATGAAGAAAAAAGAGTTCTTTCTGATGAAACAGCAGATGCACTTGAAGAATTTCTCGCCACAATTGAAGTGAGTCAGTTTGAAGGAATTGTTTCTTTTTCAATGCGTGATAAAATACTCCACTACTTCTTAAATCACTTATGGCAAGTAAGAACAGATCGCCTTAGAGTTCGCATGCTCCCTCTTGTGCTAAGAGAATTTGAGAAAAACCCAACTGGAGCGCACATTCACCTGATGTTACACCCTATTTTTAAAGACGAACAAATTTTAGCTAAAACCGGCATGAATCGAAAAGATCTCGACATACTGATCAAACGCTATGTGAATGACACTTTCATTAAAAGAATTTTTAAAGCCAATCTTAATTTAAGAGCTCTGCTTTCAAACAGTCAAGCAAGCAAGAAAGAACAAGATCAAGATCAAAACAACAATGCCACACCACCTGAAGAAACAGAACTATCAGAAGAAGAAAAAACAAGAATAGAATGGCTAGAGCGATTTTACCAAGCAAAAGAAGCTTTAAAAAAACATTTTCTAACAATGCTCTCCAACATGAAAACCGTTCGAAATGGAAGGACCCATTCTCTTTATCGACGTTTTATCCCATCAACAGAATCTGACGAAATTCAACACCATGAAATTTCGCTCACATATGACGATGGACCCATCAAAGGAAGTTTGTTTCATCTAAACAACCAAAACAAACTCACTCATGAAAATGAAATGGCTCTTGCTATTACGCCTGGCTCTGACAAAACACGCACTTTAGGGATCTCGTTTGGCTACCTTCATTCTAAAGGACCCACTCCTATTGTTTTTGAAACAACCACTTCTTCAGGCGCGTACATCACTGAAGAAATTTTTATTCATTCAGATACACATCTCGTCTTTGAATCAAACTATAGACGAGGGGCTGTCACATTTAACCTCCCTGCTAATGGAGAAAACATTCTTTATACCGAAGGCAAAGTGCTTCATCTTAACTTAGCCAAACTTGCTGAACTTTTAGGCAAACAGAGCCGAATTCTAGCCTCTTTTTATGCACCGCTTTCACCTAAAAAGAAACCAAGAAAAGGACGATTTGGCGCCAAACCTAAAATTAAGAAAAAACCTTCTGTAACAAAAACCAAAAAATCTAATGGGGTTCGACTCAACTCCATGGCATGGCCTCTACTCTTTCCCCTTTTCCTTGCTGAAGGGAACATGATGAATTTTAAATTCATATATGACCTCATTGATTGGACTCACAACTTATGGCCCTACACCCATCCTTCATTAATAGGAATAGGCCTGATCGCGGCTATTGGAGTCACCAAAGCCAGCCGCAGAGAAAAAGGATGGAAAGACTTTCTTATAAGCAGTGGTGCAGGCATTTTCACTTTCCTCTTTGTCACTTTTTCTATACCCATTTTAATCTTTTCCACCTCTACCGCACTCATTGTAGGAGCATCATTTATCGTTTATAAAATCTATACTTTTTCTAGATCACAATTAAGTAATGGATGGCTCACTGTTAAGATTTCTATTCTACTTTTTATTTATTCATATAGAACAAACGTCATGGTTTCTCCTCGCTCACTTAATTCATTCTCAACTTACACAAGTCTTTTAGAATATCTTTTTAGACAAACACTCTGGAAAAAGAAAACCAAATCTTTTGAAACAAGCTTTAGTTCTTTTCAACGATTACCCCTTAATAAACAAGGGGACTTCAACAACTATACCTTTAATTTTAAAGAAGCATTAAATGCTCTAAGCAAAGAAGAGGTTAATCCAGATGAAGTCCTCTATTACCTAAACCCAGCAATTAAAAGTTTTAGAGTTTTGAATAAACTCAGTTTTTATCAAAAGCTTGCTGAACTTAAAGAGTTTGAAGAACAAGAAGAAGACATTTTAGATGAAGTTGATTATGCTGCCGCCTATTTACAACTTAAAGACCAAGAAGAAATCATGGCACAAGCTAAAGAATATGGGCTTAGAAGAAAAAAAGTTGAGCAACAACATCGATACCTATCAATTAAAACCAAAGAACAATTAGCTCAGCTCTATATTATAAAGAGTTATTCCTTAGCTAAAAAAAGTAATTTTAAAGAAAGCAAACGGTTTTTAAAAAGAGGCATGGTCCAATTAGAACTAATCAACCAGATCATTTCTGCTGACGCCTCAGGCCAACTCGATAAAATTTCTAAGGATTTAGAAGAAGACTATTTTTGGCGCACCACCGTTCCCAAATACCTCTCAACAGTTCAAGACCGTTTTTTAATTTCAAACATCCCTTTAGAATCAGAAATATTCCCTACTTCTGCAGTCGAAGCTTCCCTATAGAACTCCATTTGACTTTTGCCATAAAAGAAGGGATAATGCTTTCCACTCAAGGAGTTTGAGCGTTTAATTTAAGAAGAAGAGATTATGGAAAATATTACAATTTTTGACACAACTTTACGTGATGGAGAACAATGCCCAGGCGCCAGTATGAACTTGCGCGAAAAGCTTGAAGTGGCCCAACAATTGTCTCGCTTAAATGTCGATGTGATTGAAGCAGGCTTTCCTATTGCCTCACCTGGTGACTTTGAAGCAGTGCAAACCATTGCTAAAGAGATTAAAGGCCCTACTATTGCTGGGTTGGCTCGCTCTTTAAAGAAAGATATTGATCGTGCGGCTGAAGCCTTAAAAAAGAATAAAAACCGTCGGATCCATGTCTTTTTAGCCACCTCTAAAATTCACATGAAATACAAATTAAAAAAAGCAGAAGATGAAATATTAAAACAAGCGGTTGATTCTGTGAAATATGCACGGAAGTTCACCACTGATGTGGAGTTTTCACCTGAAGATGCGTCACGCACCGAGCCTGCTTTTTTGGCCCAGGTAGTTCAAGCTGTGATTAAAGCAGGGGCTCGAACCGTTAATATTCCTGACACAGTTGGCTACGCTATCCCAGGAGAATTCGGAAAATTAATCCGCTACTTAAGAGAACATGCCCCGGCAACAGATAAAGCAATCATCAGTGTGCACTGCCATAATGATTTAGGGTTGGCTGTTGCCAATTCTTTAGAAGCAGTCAAAAACGGCGCCCGACAAATCGAATGCACCATTAACGGCATTGGCGAGCGTGCCGGTAATGCTTCCATGGAAGAAATTGCCATGGCCATTAAAACACGTAAAGATTATTTTAAAGGTTTAAAAACCAACATCAAAACCAAAGAGATCATGAAAGCATCTCGAATGGTTTCGTTAATCACTGGCATGGTCGTTCAACCCAATAAAGCAATCGTGGGTGAAAACGCATTTGCTCATGAATCAGGCATTCACCAAGATGGTATTTTAAAAGAACGTGAAACCTATGAAATCATGAACCCGGCTGATGTGGGATTGTCTGAAAGCAAGTTAGTGATGGGAAAACATTCAGGCCGTCACGCCTTTAAGTCTCGCTTGAACAAATTAGGGATCAAACTTTCTGATAAAGAATTAGATCAAGCATTTGAACGCTTTAAAAAATTAGCCGATAAAAAGAAGACCATCTATGATGAAGACTTAACCGCCATCATTGAAGATGAGATCTCTTCTATTCCTGAAGCTTACTCATTAGAATATATTAGCGTTTCAAGTGGAAACAAAACCGTTCCAACAGCCACTGTCAAATTGATCAAAGATAAAAAAGTGATTCAAGATGCCGCTTGTGGCGATGGACCTGTGGATGCCGCTTTAAAGACCATTGACCGCATTGTTGGGTTAAAAGGGGAACTTTTAGAATACAATATTCACTCTGTCACACGAGGCAAAGATGCCTTAGGCGAAGTCTCTGTGCGAGTCAAAACCTCTAAAGGAACAGCCATTGGCAAGTCAGCTTCAACGGACGTGATTGAAGCGAGTGCAAAAGCCTATTTGAATGCATGTAACAAAGTGTTGTATTATAGCCAAAAAAAGGGCAAACAAAAGAAAGGCTCAAGCTTCGTATAAACTATGGGAAATATTCAATTAAACGGTGACACTAAACTTTTTGGAATCATTGGCCACCCTATTAAGCACACGCTTTCACCGGTCATGCAAAACGCCGCGTTTCAAGAACTCGGCATCAAAGCAACCTACGTCCCTTTTCCAGTAGGTGTGGATAATCTAGAAACAGTTCTTAAGACACTCCCTCAAATGGGTGTTTCCGGGGTCAATATCACAGTCCCCCACAAACAAGCAGCTCTCACTTTAATGGACACCATTTCAGAAGAAGCTAAAAAGATTTGCGCCATTAATACCGTTCTTTTTAAAGGAAATAAACTCCACGGCCACAATACCGATGGAATTGGTTTTATCCGTTCTCTTGAAGAAAAAGGAATTAATCCAAAAGGTAAAAATGCTTTAGTCTTAGGAGCTGGCGGAGCCGCTCGCGCCGTTGCTGTGGCACTTGCAGATGCTGGCGTTAAAGAACTTTATCTTTACAATCGAACACGGGAACGGGCTGATCTTTTATCACAACACATTGATCACCATTTTACTTATTGCTCACCCCATGTTTTAGAAGATCATCAAATTCGTTCTAAAGAAGATTTAGAACACATTGATATTGTGGTTAATGCCACAACACTCGGGTTAAATCCAAGCGATCCAATTCCTGTCTCCCCTATTTTCTTTAAAAAAGGGACGTTGTTCTACGACCTGATTTATCATGGCGAAACCAATTGGATTCAAGTGGCCAAACAATCCAAAATGGAAGTGCTCAATGGACTGAGTATGCTTGTTCACCAAGGCGCCCTCTCATTTGAATTTTGGACAGGCAAACCAGCTCCTGTTGAAACCATGCAAACCGCTTTAGAAAAATACTTATGTCGCTCAGAAAATTAGGCAAAAGCGATCTTCAAGTCTCTCCGATTGGTCTAGGCACCTGGGTCACTGGAGGCTGGATGTGGGGTGGCAGCCAAGAAAACGAAGCGATCCAAGCCATTGTCTGTTCTGTTAAAAACGGCATCAACCTTATTGATACAGCCCCTGTTTATGGATTCGGAAAATCAGAAACCATTGTAGGTAAAGCAATCAAGCAAGCCAAATGCCGCGACCAAGTACTCTTAGCCACAAAAGGGGGACTTGAATGGAGCCGCGATCAAAGTAAAATTCGCCGCAATTCAAGTCGCAAACGTTTAATCAAAGAAGTGGATGACAGCCTCAAACGATTGCAAACCGATGTGATTGATCTCTATCAAATTCATTGGCCAGACTTAACCACCCCAATCAAAGAGACCATGCAAACCTTAAATAGAATTTTAGAATCAGGGAAAATCAGAGCCATTGGTGTAAGCAACTACAGCATTGCACAAATGAATGAAGCACGTAAATACACGCTCCTTGCTTCGCTTCAACCTCCTTACAATTTATACGAACGAGGCATTGAAGAAAAAACATTGCCATGGTGTGTGAAAAAAAATGTCGGCACATTAACTTACGGCGCTTTATGCCGCGGCCTTCTCTCAGGTAAATTTAAAGAATCAGCTTCGTTTCCTGATACAGATATTCGTAGTGCCGATCCTAAATTTAAAGGCGCGCAATTAAAGATGTACTTAAACTGCGTGACTCGGCTTGAAACCTTAGCCAAAGCACACGACATGAGCGTGGGCCAACTCGCTATTTTATGGACGCTAAATCAACCAGGTGTCACCAGTGCCTTGGTTGGCGCACGTAACGCCACTCAAGCCAAACAAAACGCACAAACACTCAAAAAACGGATCTACTCTGAAACACTCAAACAAATCGATCAGATTGTGGCTGAAGAGATTCATACTCCAATTGGCCCTGAGTTTATGGCTCCTCCTGTTCGATTTAGTTTTAACTAAATTATGTGGACCGAAACCCCTTTATTTTTTCAACTTTTTGTTGTTTTCATTTTAAGCGTTTCCATTGGAAGCTTCTTAAATGTTTGCATCTATCGCATGCCGCGCAACGAATCCATTGTGGCTCCGCGTTCACACTGCACCCATTGCAAACGACCGATTGAATGGTATTTTAATATTCCGTTAGTCAGCTATCTTCTTTTAAAAGGAAAATGCCATCATTGCCACATTCATATTTCTTCTCGCTATTTCTTTGTGGAACTGACAACAGGCATTCTTTTAACTTCAGTCTACCAACTCAGTTTAACTTCAACCGCACCACTACTCTTCTTTGTTTTTTATTCTCTCTTTGTGATTGGTTTGATTGTCGCTTCATTTATTGATATCGAATTCTACCTCATCCCTGACTCCATCAGCTTAGGAGGTATTCCTCTCGGACTGGCTGCTTCTTTCTTAATCCCCTCTGTCATGGATCAATCGACTCCGCTTTGGGGACTGCTCATCTCACTCTTTTCAGGCTTTTTTGGAGGCGCCCTTCTTTTAGCCATTGCTGTGATTGGAAAAATGATTTTAAAGAAAGATGCCATGGGGATGGGCGATATCAAACTGCTCGCCATGATCGGCACATTTTTAGGCATTGAAAAAGTCTGCCTCACTCTCTTTTTTGGCTCAGTTGTCGGATCTCTTATCAGCATTCCCCTACTTCTAATGGGAAAAGGGGGCTGGAAAAGCAAACTCCCGTTTGGCCCTTATTTAGCCTTAGGCGCCCTGCTCGCCCTCTTCTTTGGTGATACCGTGTGGAATTGGTACTTTAGTTTTGCTCAGTAGTCTCACTTAAATAGTTCACAACAAAGAACTTACATGACCCTCTTGTAAATGAAGCGATTAGCATGTATAATTGCTTCATAATTTGAAGCGATTAGGAGGGCTAATTGCCTTATATCTGGCAACATCAAAACTGGCCGAAATTTAAATGGGAAAGCAAAAGCTTACTCCCCTTGATCAGTTCTGCCCGTTTGGCTCAAGGAAAGCTGTTGAGCAAGGTCTCAAATTTAGGATTTGAACTCAACCAAGAAGCTCAAGCCAACATTTTAACTGAAGAAGCACTCAAGACTTCAGCTATTGAAGGAGAACAGTTAAACAAAGAATCCGTTCGCTCTTCTGTCGCACAACACCTAGGGCTCCCCTCTGCTGGCATGCCCCCATCTAACCGGTCAATCGATGGATTAGTTGAAGTCTTATTAGATGCCACTCAACAGTTTGAGCAACCGCTAACAACCACTCGACTCAAACATTGGCAAGCAGCTCTCTTTCCTACAGGACAGGTAGGACTCCGTCCTATTCAAACAGGAAAATGGCGAAAGCGAAATGAACCTATGAGAGTTTTGTCGGGACCAATAGGTAAAGAAAAAATTCATTATGAAGCCCCACCAGGAAAAAATATAGAAGCAGAAATTAAACAGTTTTTATTGTGGTGGAAAACAACTCTTAACAAAGAAGAAGGAATCATTCGATCAGGACTCGCACACTTTTACTTTGTCACAATCCATCCCTTTGAAGATGGAAATGGACGCATTGCCCGAGCCTTAACAGACATGGCTTTGGCCCAAGATGAAAATCTAAATCGACGCTATTACAGCCTTTCCTCTCAAATAATGGAAGAAAGAAAAGAATACTATCGTATTTTAGAAAAAAGCCAAAAAGGAGAGCTTAATGTTACAGAATGGCTAAAATGGTATTTAGGTTGTCACGAGCGAGCTGTCACCAATGCCGAAAAATTAATTGAAAATGTTTTGGCAAAATCTCGGTTTTGGCAAAAACACAATCAAGCCAACCTCAATTCAAGACAAATCAAGATTGTGAACAAACTTTTGAATGCAGGAAAACAAGGGTTTCAAGGAGGATTAACAACAAGAAAGTATGTTTCCATGGCAAAAATAAGTCGTGCCACTGCCTTTCGAGAAATATCAGAATTGCTCGATAAAGGCTTTTTAAAGAAAAATCCTTCAAAAGGGCGGAGTTCAAGCTATAATTTAAATTGGTAATTAATACGAGATCAATTGATGAAAACAGAAAATATTTTACTTATCGGATTTATGGGAACAGGCAAAACTTCGGTCGCACGCTATTTGGCGCGTAAGATCAAGTGGCAGGTTCTCGATATAGATACTGAGATTGAGAAAGCTGAGAAACGGTCTATTGCTCAGATTTTTTCAGATTCGGGCGAGCCTTATTTTCGGCGTGTGGAACGACGCATGCTGCAAAAAGCACTTAAGAAGAAAAAGCGTGTGATCTCAACCGGGGGTGGAATTGTGGTCAATCCCCTCAATATACGGGACATGCAAAGCAAATCCACGGTGGTTTGCTTAACTGCAGGCCAGAGGGAAATCTATTCTAGAACATCAAAAAATAAGAAACGTCCTCTATTAAATACAAAAAATGCTTTTCAAACCATGCAAAAGTTATTAAAATCACGACGGCCGCTATATAAGAAAGCAGCTGCTTTTTCTGTTTCTACAACCGGACAGACCGCTTGTGAATCAGCTAAAAAAATTATAAAGAAACTAGGACAGACTAAATGAAAACAGTTCATGTTCGCTTAGGTGAACGGAGTTATGACATTAACGTAGGAAGCAACACACTTGCCAATCTTGCTTCAGTATTAAGCGATCTTTCTTTGAGTAAAAAGGGAGCGCTCATTACAGACTCTAATGTCTTTCCTCATTTCGGAAAAAAGATTTTAGATCATTTGACTGATAATGGTTTTGATCTTTCTTTAATTGAAATTCCAGCAGGCGAGCCTTCTAAAGCCATTGAAACGGCAACCGGTATTTGGAAAAAAATGTTAGAACTCAAATTAGACAGACGTTCTTTCTTATTAACACTTGGCGGCGGCGTAGTGGGTGACTTAGGTGGATTTGTGGCTTCCACTTATTTACGTGGCATTCCATTTGTTCAGATCCCCACCACTCTTTTAGCTCAAGTCGACTCCAGTGTTGGGGGCAAAACAGGAATCAACTTGCCTGAAGGAAAAAATTTAGTTGGGGCTTTTTATCAACCCCGCTCTGTTCAAATTGATTTAGATGTTTTAAAAACATTACCTGAACGCGAATTTAAAGCAGGCATTGCTGAAATCATTAAGTACGGCATTATTTGGGATCATGCTTTTTTAAATTTTTTAGATAAAAACATGGAAGCGCTTTTAAATTTAGAGACAGAGCCTTTAACAACTGCCATTGCCAAGTCATGTGAAATCAAAGCCATGGTTGTTGAAATGGATGAAAAAGAATTAGGCATGCGCGCCGTATTAAATTACGGCCACACCTTTGGCCACGCCTATGAAGCTGCTGAAGGATATAAAGATTTACGCCATGGCGAAGCCATTGCTGTGGGTATGGTTGCCGCAGCCAAGCTTTCTCATAAGATGGGCCTGTGTAAAATCGATGAAGTTAATGCGATTGAACAGCTCATTCAAAAAGCAGGTCTTTTAACTCAAGTTAAAGGGCTTTCTGTAGAAAATGTTAGAAAACATATGAATGTCGATAAAAAAGTACAAGACGGTAAACTTAAATTTATCCTATTAGAAAAAATAGGAAAAGTGGCTCAACGCACGGACGTACCTGAAGACCTTCTTAATGAAGTGATTCAGGAGTCCTTAAATGGCTAACCGTCTTGAATCTATCCTTATATTAAATGCCCTTCAAAAAGACATTCGGTGGCCTCGGTTTCAAGAACTGCTCACTCTGTTTAAAACAACTGAGAATATTGTCAATCAATCAGAGAGCACACTCTCTAAATTTTTTACCAAACGAATCGCTCATTTGATTTCACATTGGTCAGATAAATTTGATTTAGATGAAGAAATTAAACTGATTGAACAAAATAACATCACAGTGCTTGCATATGATCACCCTAACTTCCCACCTTCTTTATTAGAGATTCCAGATCCTCCCTTGTTACTTTATTGCAAAGGCACATTGCTTCCTCAAGACCAACGCGCACTTGGCATTGTGGGTTCGCGCCGCGCAACAATCTACGGCACCAAAACAACTTTAAACCTGGCTCAACAAATGGCACAAAAAAATTGGACGATTGTGAGCGGACTTGCTTGGGGCATTGACACGCATGCGCACAAAGGAGCATTACAAGCAAAGGGACGAACTCTTGCCGTGATTGGCCAAGGACTCGCCACTCCTCTTTTTCCACCTGACAACGAATCTTTGGCTGAACAGATTTGCCAGCACGGAGCCATGCTATCTGAGTTTCCCATGAACTTTGCCCCTTTACCACGTAACTTCCCACAGCGAAACCGAATTATCTCAGGGCTCTCTAAAGCAGTCTTGGTTGTAGAGGCTGCCAAACGGAGCGGAGCCTTTATCACAGCAGACTTTGCTTTAGAGCAAGGAAAGCCGGTTTTAGCCATTCCTGGGCCGATTGATTCAAAGGTCTCAGAAGGACCCAACCTCTTAATCCAACAAGGGGCCAAATGTGTGACTCAAGTTGGAGACATTATTGAAGAACTGGAGAGTCCCCTCTTTAAAAACAATATAAATGAAGAACTTCCCCTTAACAGCTCCCCTCCAGGGCTCTCAGATCAAGAGAAAATGGTGTGGGAAAACCTCTCAAATGAAGAGGTTTATTTGGAGCAACTTATTAATAACACAGGACTTAAGCCAAATCAGACCATTGAGACCCTATTGACCCTTGAGATAAAAAACCTTGTCAAACAGCTCCCAGGCCAATATTATGTGAAGCTTTAGTCGACTTGTGCAATCACTCATTAGCAGGTATGTTATAAGAACATGGCAACAATTAAGAAGAAGACAACAACCAAGAAGAAGAAGACGACCAAGAAAAAGACCACCAAGAAACGGTCCAAAAAGAAGACAGTTCGTAAAACGAACAAGTCTTTGGTGATTGTTGAGTCCCCTGCGAAAGCAAAGACCATCAATAAGTATCTTGGCACAGACTATATTCTTAAAGCCTCCATGGGGCATATTCGTGATCTCCCTAAATACCGCTTAGGAGTTGATCCTGATAATGACTTTTTGCCTAAATACAATATCATCCGCGACCGTAAAGAACTGGTCAAAGACCTTAAATATGATGCCGAACGCTGCAAACGCATTTACCTTGCTCCTGATCCAGACCGCGAAGGAGAAGCCATTGCCTGGCATTTAGCTGAAATCTTAACTGAAGATAAAGATAAAATTTATCGTGTCTCTTTTAACGAAATCACCAAACAAGCTGTTTTAGATGCGTTTGATCATGCCGGAAAAATCAATATCAATAAAGTAGAGTCACAACAAACTCGCCGAATCTTAGACCGCATTCTAGGTTACAAAGTCAGTCCTCTTTTATGGAAAAAGGTTGCCTCAGGTTTATCTGCTGGCCGGGTTCAAACAGTCGCGCTTCGTTTAATCTGCGAACGAGAAGATTTGATTGAAAAATTTAATCCAGAAGAATATTGGAAAATCGCAGCAGATCTTTTTAAGAACATGGCTCCTAAAACACCTTTTGTCACTTTTCTCGATAAAATCGACGGTGAAAAAGCTGAAATCAAAATCAAAGAAGAGTCTGACACGATTTTAGCTGCACTTAAAGGCGCCACTTACACAGTTAAAAAAGTCGATAAAAAAGAAAAGAAACGCCACCCTTATGCCCCATTTATTACCTCAACACTTCAACAAGCTGGAGTCAATCGTCTTAAATGGTCTGCACAAAAAACCATGATGGTGGCACAACAGCTGTATGAAGGAATTGAAATTGGTGAAGAAGGCTCCACAGGTCTGATCACTTATATGAGAACAGATTCTTTTAATATTTCTCAACAAGCACTCAATGAATTGCGCAAGTACATTACGGGCAAATACCCTGCTGCTTACTTGCCAGAAAAACCTAACTTTTATAAATCAAAAAAAGGAGCTCAAGAAGCTCACGAATGTGTTCGCCCCTCTTCTGTTTTTCGTGATCCAGAAGCAATGAGTAAATTTTTAAATAAAGATCAGCTCACTTTGTACAAACTGATTTGGGAACGCTTTGTGGCCTGCCAAATGGCAGATGCGCAATTGCTTACCACTGCGGCTGAAATTGAAGCTGCAGACAAATATATTTTTAGAGCCACCGGAACTGAAGTTCTTTTTGATGGATTTATGCTCATCTCAGGCACAGAACTCACTGCTGCAAAAAAGAAAAAGAAAAAAGATGATGATGACGACGATGATGATGAAGAAAAGGACGAAACCCGGATTCTTCCTCCATTAGAAGCAGGCGAGAGCTTAAACTTAAAAGAGATCAGACCGACTCAACATTTTACCAAGCCTCCAGCTCGTTATTCAGAGGCAACTTTAATCAAAATATTAGAAGAACTGGGCATTGGACGTCCAAGTACGTACGCCCCTACTATTGCCACAATCACCAAACGAATTTACGTGCAAAAAGAAAAAGGCCGATTAGTTCCATCAGAATTAGGACGCGTTGTCGTCATTTTATTGGTGAAACACTTTCCTGATCTCTTTGATGTGAAGTTTACATCTAAAATGGAACAAGAACTGGATGACATTGAAGAAGGAAAAGGAACCCGTCTTGAAACCTTAAAAGAGTTCTATGCTCCCTTGATGAGAGATTTAGAAAAAGCTGAAGTTGAGATGCAGGCGATCAAGCAAGGACCCATTCCCACTGATCAAAAATGTGATAAGTGTGATAGCCCAATGGTTATCAAGTCAGGCCGCCGAGGTCAATTCTTAGCCTGTAGCGCCTTTCCCAAATGCTACAATGCTAAATCACTACCAACAGGCTTTAGCTGCCCCAAATGTAAAAAAGATTTAAGCAAACGTAAATCCAAAAGAGGACGCCCATTCTTTGGCTGTACCGGCTATCCTGATTGCGACTTTATTGCCAACACTGAAGAAGAAGCACGGGAAAAAGGAGCCACCGGAGAATTTAAAGACTGGCAAGGGATTCCTCCATTAAAAGCCTTAGATCCTAACTCCAAACTCCCTCCTACCCAAGTAGACTAAAGCACCCTAAATCTATGTTACAATAGAAGCTATGCAAGCTTATCTGAAAGACTTTCTTCAAACCCTTGAAACAATCAAGAATATCTCACAACATACAGCCAGTGCGTATAAACGAGACTTGAATCAGTTTTTTGATTTTTTAAAAAAGAGCAATATTTCTTCATTAAAATCTGTAGACCATTTAATGCTCCGCCGTTTTTTAGGTACACTGCATGACAAAGAATATGTGAAATCGTCTATTGCCCGAAAATGCGCCTCTCTCCGTTCCTTTTTTAAATTTTTAGTCCGTGAAGGCATTTTAAAAACCAATCCTGCCAGCTCACTCCATACACCTAAAAAAGAAAAAAAACTGCCTCACTTCTTAACCGAAGAAGAAGTTGAAGCATTCTTATCTCTCCCTAAAACCAATGATCCAGCAGGGATGCGAGATAAAGCTATCTTTGAAACACTCTATTCTTGTGGTACCCGGGTAAGTGAATTAGCAGGATTAAACTTAAGCGATGTTGATTTGCTGGGTGAAATCATCAAGGTAAAAGGGAAAGGGAAAAAAGAACGACTCTGCCCTCTCGGCATGCCCGCTATTCGAGCCATGAATGCTTACTTAGACATCCGGGCTGTTTTCTTTAAAACAGGCAAAGCAGCTCGTAAAGGATTTAAAACCATCCCTGCTAAAGAAGCGTTCTTTGTGAACTCTAAAGGGGGTCGTCTTACAACCCGTAGCATTGAACGCATACTTAAAACATACGTGATCCAGATCACCTCTAAAAAAGTAACACCGCATACCTTGCGCCACTCGTTTGCCACACACTTATTACAACGCGGCGCTGACTTACGTTCAGTTCAAGAACTCTTAGGGCACAAAAATTTATCAACCACACAAATCTACACACATGTCACCACCGAGCTGCTGAAAAAAGTTTATGTTTCAGCCCATCCAAGAGCTTGACTATTATGTTCTTACTCCTTTATAACTTATTTCTTTTTATCATCTTAATTTGTGCCTCACCTATTCTAATACTGTTGGTTCTCACCCAAAAGCATTACAGAGCAGGACTCGGCGAACGACTCGGCTTTCTTAAACAAACACTCTCTGAATCCAAAAAACCAGTTCTCTGGATTCATGGATCTAGCGTGGGTGAAATACAGACCATCATCCCCTTCTTAGATGAGATCAAACTTACTTTTCCTCAGTACCAACTCTTTTTTAGTGCCACCACCATGACAGGAATTGATTTGCTTCGAAGCAAAAAATTAAATTGTGTTTATTTCCCCATTGATCTTTACCCCATTGCTCAAAAAGTACTGAATCAGATAAATCCAAAAATGATTTGGATTTTAGAAACCGAGCTCTGGCCTAGTTTTGTGAGTGTGGCAAAAAAGAAAAAGATCCCTCTTAGCTTAATCAATGGGCGCATTTCAGATCATTCTTATAAACGGTATCAGCTTGTTCATATCTGGGTTAAACATGTATTAAACCAATTTGATCATGTTCTGGTTCAAACCAATGAAGATCAGAAACGGTTTGAAGGACTTGGGCTTGATTCAAACAAGTGTCAGGTCACCGGAAACATTAAGTTTGATGCAGCTAACTTAAAAAAACCAAGTGCCATTGAAATAGATGAGATCAAACAGATTTATGGAGTAGAGCAGACCGATCTCATTTTGGTTGCAGGAAGCACACACGGCAATGAAGAAAAAATCTGTGCTGAAATCTATCAAGAGCTCAGCAAAAAATTCTATACGCTGCGACTAATCTTAGCCCCTCGCCACCTCACCCGCGTGAAAGAGATTGAAAAAAACTTAACCAAACTAGGGCTCAACTATACCCTTCGTTCTAAATTAGGCAAACGCAATGCCCGCTCCCCTATTATTCTTTTAGACACCATTGGAGAACTTTATAAAGTTTATGGACTAGCTAACATTGTTTATGTGGGACGGAGCTTATCTGGTTTTGGCGGCCAAAACCCATTAGAGCCAGCCATCTTTGCCAAACCCATTCTCTTTGGCCCTCACATGGAAAACTTCCGCCAAGCCGCCGGCGAACTCTTAAAATTAAGGGGAGCATTTTGTGTCTCAGACAAAACTGAGCTCGAAGAAAAAATAACAGACCTACTCCACCATCCCGACCAAGCAATCCAAACCGGCCAACAAGCTGCCTCCATCTTCACCACCCACCACGGCGCCAGCCAACGCACCTGGCAAGCAATTAAAAAGTAGAAAACCGAGTAGATTAAATTTCACCTAATTCTTGAAGAATAGAACGTACTTTATCATTTAACAAAGGGAGCTCTTTTTGAACAACAACCCAAACTCTCTCGACATTAACACCAAGATAATCATGAACAAGAATATTCCTAAAACCGGATATACCTCGCCAATCTATATCAGGGTGTTCTTCCTTAAGTTTTGGAGAAAGTTTTTGTGTTGATTCTGTTAGAGTGTGAAGATTTCTTAAAACAGCATCTTGAGTCTTTACATCTGTACTAAAGACATCTTTACCTTCATGAGTATATTCTTGGATTCGTTCTATTGATTCTTTGATATGAATAAGGTAAAGACTGTCACCCTTCATATTGCAATGGCTTCTTTGAGAATTTTATCTCGAATATACCAATGAAGACCTTCTGGCTCCACAATATCAACACGACGACCTAATAGATCTTGTAAATCCATTAATAAAGAACCAACATCCATCAAGCTTCTACCAGATTCAAAATCAACTAAAAAATCAATGTCACTTTCTTGGTCTGCTTCACCACGAGCAACAGAACCAAACACACGGATATTTTTAGCTCCATGTTTTGCTGCTACTTTTAAAATTTCTTCTCTTTTATTTTTAAGAAGTATCTCGATATCCATGATTTTAAATTACCTATTTTGATTCTTGGTAATAGTATACCATAACAAGTTGGTCTACCCAATAGCTCTAGCGACCTTGTCTCCAAGGTTAAGAATCCAGCCTGGGAAGATTCCGAAGAGGACGAGGAAGAGGATTAAGCCAATGCTTACGAGTTGCTCATCCCATGTTAAGGATAGAGCTGTAAGAGGTTGATCTGATTTGTCGACATAGGCTTTTTTGATGAGGGTTAAATAGTAATAGAGTGAAACCACTGACATAATGAAGGCAAAGAGAACAAGCAGGACATGGCCTTGTTCTACGGCCGCGGTAAAGACAAACCATTTTGCGGCAAAACCAACTAGAGGTGGAATGCCTGCTAATGAGAAAAGGCTTAGAAGTAAAGTTAAGGCTAAAAGGGGTGAACGTTGAGACAAGCCAATAAAGTCATTCAGTTTTAAGTTACGGCCATCTTGGCTTAATTTTGTGATGACATGAAACACGGCGATCGTGGCAAAAAGATAAGTTGAAACATAATAAAATACCGCACGATACCCTTCATCGCTGAGCGCCACAAAACCGATTAAGAGATAGCCTGCTTGGGCCACGCTTGAATAAGCTAAAAGACGTTTGGCATCTTGTTGCCAGATGGCTGCCAAGTTTCCGATTAACAATGAAAAGATGGCTAGCAGAGTTAAGATAAAAACAAGCTTGGCACTCCCCTCTCCCATTGGCAAAAAACGAAGCAAGATGGCGACAGCCACTACTTTTGAAAGGGTGGCAATCAAAGCTGTGACTTGATTGTTCGCACTTTGATACACATCAGGGGCCCAAAAATGAAATGGGACCACAGCTAATTTAAAGAAGAAGGCAACTGATGTTAAGAAAAGCGCCACATAAGCTAACGGTGAAAGCCCGCCTTGAGATAAAAGAGTGGCTGCAACGGTTAAATCAGTTGTTTTAACCATTCCATAAAGCAAGCTTGCTCCGTATAAGAAAACAGCTGTGGCAGCCGCACTCATGAGCAAGTACTTGATTCCTGCTTCAGCATCAATGCCATCTCCTTTTCGAAGTGGAATCAAAATATAAAGTGCAATCGAAGACAACTCTAATGCCACAAACAAAGTAATGAACTCCGAACAACTTGGCAAAAGTAAAAAGCCTAATGTGGCTGAGAAGAGAAAGTAAAAATATTCTGTGCCGACCCGCTCATCTAAATCAGAAAGATTGCGGCTTAACCAAACCAATAGAAACAGACCTAAAGATAAAATCAGCTTAAAGATTTGAGAGAAGAAATTAATTTTGTAGGTCCCACTAAAAAGAGACCCCTCAGAATCAAGAGTCATCACAGAAAGAACTACGGCTCCCAATGAAACCAACAAAGCGAGCGTAAAATCACGTTTTCCATTCTTTGTATGAGAGGACAAATAAAGAAAGAGAAAGCTCGATACAGCAATCAACAATTCTGGGCTAAGTAAAAACCAATGGTTCATCTACATTCCCTCGGTGGCTGTCCGAATAAACCGAACAAGCAGTTGTGGAAAAAATCCAAAAAAGAGTAAAAAGACCACTATCAGGTAACGTGGAAATGCCATCACAAAATTAGCATCGGCATATTGTTTAAACTTGTCATCCATGGGGCCAAACAAGCTCCGTTGCAAGGCACGAAAAATATAGATTGTGCTAAACATGATGCCAAAAATTCCAATCACTCCGAAAATCACATTACTTCTAAGTGCGGCTAAGAAAATCTGAACCTCTGCAGGAAATCCTGCTAAACCAGGCATACCCACGTTGGCCAAACCAGCCATCACAAACGCAAAGGCAATTAAAGGAAACTGCTTAGCCAATCCACCCAGCTGATCCATGTTACGTATGCCGGTTGTTTCATAGATATAACCGATGCAGGAAAAGAGAAGCGCTGTCACCATACCATGGGCAAACATTTGATAAACAACCCCGGTGTAACCCAAAGTTGACATGGTTGAAAGCCCTAAGATCACCACACCCATATGAGCCACACTTGAATACCCAATCATGTACTTTAAATCTTTCTGTTTCGCTGCAATGATGGCGGCGTAAACAATGTTGCAGACCGCTAAAAAGCCCATTAAGAAAGACCAATGCGGCAAACCTTCTGGGCACAAGCCAATCGCCAAACGCAAAATACCATAAATCCCGAGCTGCTTCAGCACACCCGCATGAACCATACTTGCTGCAGTTGGCGCTGCGGCATATCCATCAGGTGACCATGTATGAAAAGGAAACAGAGCGGCCAAAACCCCAAATCCAATAAAGAGCATTAAGAAAACCCATTTTTGAAATTCAGGTGAAAAGTTGGCTTGCTCCACTAAGATTAAGTAATCAAATGTTTTTAATCCTGCTTCTTGATAGATCATTAAGAAGGCTGTGATGACTAAGCAAGAAGCCCCTAACAAATAAATTGTTAGTTTCATGGCTGCATACTCACGGTTTTTAGAACCCCATAATGTCACAAGCAAATACATTGGCAGCACTGCTAACTCATAAAAGAGAAAGAAAAAGAAAAGGTCAAAGCAGAGAAAGCCACCATACATGCCACCGAGTAATAATAAGAAGAGGGCGTAAAATTCTTTAACTCGATTTGTGAGGCGCCACATAGAGAAAACCCCTGCCACACCGACCACAGCTGTTAACACTAGAAGTGGAATATTGATTCCATCCACTCCAAAAATTAAGTTAATGCCTAACGCTTCACTAACAGGTATACGCCAAATAAATTGAATCCCGGCTTCTGCTTGGTCATACACAAAAAAGAGAAGCAGCGATGCTAATAAAGTGGCCCCTGTTGCCAATGCAGAAATGCAACGGATCCGCGCTTCTGCTTCTTTTGGAGAAAGCAAAATAGCCAGCACACCAATCACGGGTGCTAATATAATTGTTGGTACAATCCAGTTCATTTTAAATTCCTATAACAGATAAAAGACCACCACTAAGGCAATTCCAATAAAACCAATTCCTAAATAGACTTGCACAAGACCAGCTTGAATTTTAGTGGTCCATCGCCCTAGTTCAATCACGCTTCGTCCCACTAAATTGACCAAAGCATTAATCACATTCAGGTCAATCCAATGAAGCACTTTCGAGAGACCCATGTAACCTTGGCGGAATAAAAAGTAGATCACATGATCCACATAAAATTTATTTTGTATCACGGTTGTTAAGACAGGGACTTTGTCAAACAGACCAAGAGTGGCTCCACGTTTATTTTTGACACCAAAGTTTAGATATGAAATCAAAGCGCCCGCGATCAACCCTGTAACACTCATGGCAATAATTTTTTCCATGCCTTCGCTGTGATGTGCCCCTGCTCCGAGAAAATGCATTATTTTTCCACCAAAGAAACCAAGAACCAAGGTGGTTGCTGCCAAGAAAAGAACCGGTAAGTTCATGACCTTTTCTTCATGGCGGTGGGCATTTTGTTCTTCTTTTGGAAAAGCTAAAACAAAGATCAAACGAAAGCTATAGACTGCAGTTAAGAAACTCCCGAAAAGCGCAAAGTAAAAATAGATGGGATGCGGGCCATGCAACAACGCATCATAAATTGCTTCTTTACTAAAGAAGCCTGAAAAGGGGAACAAGCCGCTCAAGGCAAAACAACCCACAATCAAACCAAGCCAAGCCACTTTATGTTTGCGGGCCCCTTTGGAAGCCAATTCAAAAATATCATTGGTTCCTAATGAATGAATCAAGATCCCAGCCACAAGAAAGAGCATTGATTTGAAAAAGGCATGGGTCAATAAATGAAACATACCTGCTTGCATACTTCCCGCAGCAATGGCCATCACCATCATCCCAAGCTGACTCACTGTGGAATAAGCCATAATGCGTTTAATATCTTTTTCAATCAAGCCGAGGAAAGCTGCGATTAAAGTAGTGATGGTGGCAATAAATAAGAACAAGTGCATTGCCTCAGGAGAACCACTAAAAAGTGGAAACGCACGTGCAAGCAAGTAGACTCCCGCAGCCACCATGGTGGCAGAGTGAATCAAAGATGAAACAGGTGTGGGACCTTCCATGGCATCTGGCAACCAACTATGCAATGGGAACTGAGCTGACTTTCCTGCCACACCACAAAAGATTAAGAGACAAACTATAAAAAGAGCGGTTGGAGAATGATTGGCTAAGACTGCTTCTGCATTTAATTGAGCAAACGAAATATTTCCTAACCAACTTAAAAGAAGCAAGACTCCAATAAAAAAACCAATGTCCCCTAAACGAGTTAAGTAAAATGCTTTTTTGGCCGCAGCTGCAGCGCTTGATTTGTGGTACCAAAAACCAATGAGCAGATAAGAAAAAAGACCGACTAACTCCCAAAAGATCAAGGCTTGCAATATATTGCTGGCAGCCACAAAAAAGAGCATGGACCAACTAAAGAGAGACATCCAAGCAAAGTAGCGTGGTCTGTCTTCATCATCCTTCATATAACCTAAGGAATAAAGTTGAGCTAAGAAACTAATCACCCCAACTATTGCGAGCATCAGCAAACTTAAGGGATCCAGATAAAAGCCCATAATCACTTGACGATCACCTAGGTCTAACCAGACAGAACTGATTTCAATCGGTGCAGAATGCAAGTGTGTAAAAAGAAGAATCAATGTTGAAACCGCAGAAACCCCCATCAACACAACAGAAAAAATGGGCGCGATTTGACGGTTGCGAAAGAAAAACAACAAGATGCCCCAAGCCGCCACAAAAGGTGAAATCAAAATGAGTGAAAGAAGCAATGATTCCATTATCCTTTTAACTCCCCAGGTTGTTCCACATCAATAGATTTGTAGCGGCGAAAAAAAGCTAAGATGATCGACAACCCAACCGCAGCTTCAGCCGCCGCAATGGCAATCACAAAGATGGCAAAAATTTGTCCGGTCCCTTTATCAGGGGTCATAAACCGATCAAAGGCAACCAAATTAATATTCACACTGTTAAGCATCAGCTCAAGCGAAATCAACATCCCTATTAAGGAACGGCGATAAAGCAAACCAAACAGACCAATTGAAAAGAGAAGCGCAGCTAAAACAAGATACGTTGAGAGTTGATCACTCATGGCCTTCAGCCCCTCCCCACGCATGAATGATTGCTCCGACAATCGCTAACAGCAATACCAAAGCAATCACTTCAAATGGAAACACAAAATCAGTCAACAAGAGCGTACCAAGCTGACTAATCGAGACCAAACCTAATTCTACGGTCTCGGTTTCTAATGTTGATTGAGCAAGCAGAGCAAACAAGATAAAAAACAACGAACCTGCTGCTGCAAGCGCAAAAAAGAATTTACTGACAGACTTGGTTTCATTCTTTAAAAGAGCAGGTGGCGAAATCATAATGGTAAAAATAATTAAAATCCCAATCGCACCAAAGTAAACAAGCAATTGAATCACAGCTAAGAACTCGCTTCCTAAAAAGATAAAGATGCCGGCAACACTAAAAAGAGTGGCAGCCAAACAAAGCGCAGCATGGAACAGATTCTTTAGGCTCACAGCCAATAAGGCAAACCCAACCGCTCCTCCAGCAAATAATAAAAAAATCAATTCTTTAATCATGATGCGGGCTTCTCTTCTTGTTCAACAACAGGCTTCCCTAATTTTGAGGTCATACCTTGTGCCGTGGCTCGCTTACCAACATGCTCAATAAAGTTAATCGCTCGGTACTCATCAGGTGAATAAGCGGCGGCTTCGTAATCTCTAGAATGTTCAAGTGTCTTAGTGGGACAAACCTGGACGCACAAATTACACAAACTACATTGCAACACATTGTACTCAAAACGAGTCGGACGCTTTTGCCCCCCTTCTGTTTTAGCCGCTTCAATGGTATAACAATCTGTAGGACATGCTTTCGCGCATAAAAAACAACCTATGCAGTCATGACTTCCAGTCTTATCAAACAAAACAAACTGAATCGGGCCACGAAAGTTTTTAGTCATGGTCAACTTTTCTTTGGGGTATTGAACCGTGACAGGCTTTTTAAACATATAACGCAATGTCACTTCCATCCCTGTAATCAGAGACCACAAACCAACAAGTATTTCTTTGAAGTAATTAAATAAATTTTTCATTTATAGTTTCAACACGATTCCAGTAACTAAAAGATTTACCAAAGCAAGTGGAATCAAAATCTTCCACCCTAAAGTCATCAACTGATCGATTCGAATGCGTGGAAATGTAAATCGAATCCACATCATCATAAAAATTAAAAAATAGACTTTTAAGAGAAACCAAACCGGTTCAGGTAAAAACGGACCGTTCCATCCCCCTAAAAAGAGAATCGTGGCCAAAGCAGACACTATAAACATATGCGTGTACTCTGATAAAAAGAACATCGCAAAACGAATGCCTGAATACTCTGTATGAAACCCAGCAATAATTTCAGACTCAGCTTCTGGCAAATCAAATGGCGCTCGATTAGTTTCAGCTAATGTAGAGATAAAAAAGATCACAAAAGCCAAAGGCTGATACAGAACAAACCAAACATTGTCTTGCGCCATCACAATCCCTTTTAGATTTAACGTGCCGCAGATCATGATCACCCCTAAGATAGAAAGCAGAAGAGGGATTTCATAAGCCAAACTTTGGGCCACTCCCCGAACCGCTCCTAACATAGAGTATTTGTTATTCGACCCATAACCAGCCATAAAGATGGAGAGAACCCCCAAAGCTGAAAACGCAAAGATGTAAAGTACACCTACATTCAAGTCAAGGATGTGCAGGTTCTCTCCAATAGGAATCACTAAAAAGATTAAGATCGTTGGAAACATCGCCAGCATGGGCGCCAAGAGATAAGGAACCTTATCAATATTAACGGGCGTAATCAGCTCTTTTCCAAACAGCTTGATCGCGTCAGCAAAGGTTTGAAATGTTCCATGCCAACCCACTTCCATGGGTCCATGGCGCAATTGGATTTTGGCAGAAACTTTTCGTTCCATCCAAACCAAAAAAAGCGCATTGACTGTGATAAAGCCAATCACAATCGCCGCATACATTCCAATTTTAAGCATTACCAGTAGCATATCCAATTTTATTACCTATCAATATCTGGAATGACTAAATCTAAACTACCCAAAATGGCCACCATGTCTGGCATGGTCAACCCTTTACTCACTTCTGAAAGCAAACTCAAATTTGAAAAACAAGGCGTCCGTAATTTCACACGGTAGGGCTTGTCTTTTCCGTCAGAAACCAAATAAATACCAAACTCCCCACGCCCGCCTTCAATGGCTTGATAATACTCGCCTGCTTCTGGCTTGATTCGTTTAGGGGCTGGCTTACATTGAAAAGCCCCCTCTGGCAGTTTATCCAACGCTTGTTCCACTAATCTCAAACTTTGCTCCATCTCTTCCATGCGCACAGTATACCGGTCATAACAATCACCGTTCTCACCTAATGGCACATCAAACTCAAATTGAGTGTAAATGGAAAGAGGTTCTGCTTTTCGAATGTCGTAATCAACCCCACTGGCTCGAGCAACAGGACCGGTTGCTCCGTAAAGACGGGCCACTTCTTTTGAAATAATCCCGACATCTTTAGTTCGTTTTAACAAGATGACATTTTTTGTTAAGAGTTTGTGGTAATCCTTTAAATGATCCCGCATCTCTTTAATGAAAGCACGTGTTTGAATCACAAATTGTTCATCCACATCATAAAGCACCCCACCAAACGTAAAGTAAACAAATGTGATTCGTTCACCTGAAGCCATCTCTAATAGGTCGACAATCTTTTCACGATCAGCAAATGTGTATAAAAAGGGAGTAAACGCACCCAAGTCTAATAAAAAAGTTCCCAGCCACAAAAGGTGACTCGCAATACGATTAAGTTCTGAAACAATTAAACGAATATGTTGAGCGCGCTCAGGCACTTCAATGCCCATTGATTTTTCAACCACATTGGCCCAACCCCAGTTGTAAAGCATGGCGCACAAATAATCGATCCGACCTGTGTTGGGCCAAAACTGAAGATAGTTTCCAATTTCAGCCATTTTTTCGTCCGCACGATGCGCATAACCTAACACCGGATCCACGCCTAAAATACGTTCCCCTTTCATGTGCAACAACAAACGCAACAAACCATGCGTGCTTGGATGTTGTGGCCCCATGTTCACAAAATAATCTTTTGTTTGAAGCTGACCCACTGTAGGACTGATTAATTTTTGAATCGCTTCTTCAAGTTCAATCAAGTCTTGAACTTCTTTGGCTGAGTCCCCTTCATCTTTGTAACCTTTAACTAAAGGGTGATACGTTGAAAATTCAGGTAAGATCAAACGAACAGGATTGGGATGGTCTTTAAACTTCATGCCATAAAATTCAGCCGCTTCACGTTCAAACCAATTTGCACTGGGGAAAATATGACTCACGGTTGGCACAACCGGATCTTCTTTAGTCACTTGAACGCGGACCATCACTCGCTCAGTTTTTTTAAACCGATTAAAATGATACGTCACTTGAAAATTTTCTATAAGGTCCACACCGGATAAAGACTCTAAAAAGAATTGTTCATCAAAAAACTTTTGGGTTAGCGCCGCAATCTGATCGCGATTAACTGTAACGGTTAAGTGATGCCCTGTTTTAGAAAAGTCAGGGGTTTCAATTTGTGCACTCGGTGCGCACTCTGAAATTTGAGAGGAAAAATTAGCCACGGTCATCTCTGTTTAGGCTCCCTTGCCTTTTGCCGGCTCTTCTGGAAGCTTTATCGGTGCTTTATTTTTATTTCGAATCTTATCTTGCAACATTAAGATTCCGTTCACTAAAGCTTCGGGACGAGGAGGACAACCAGGAATGTAAATATCAACCGGAACAATTTTGTCGACCCCTTCAACAATGGCATACTGACCAGGATAAACAAACGGGCCCCCTGCTGACGCACACCCACCTAACGCAATACAATATTTAGGTGCAGGCATTTGATCCCACAACATTTTAATCTTTGGCGCCATTTTACGCGACACGGTTCCCGCCACAATCATCACATCACACTGACGGGGTGACGGACGAAACACACCGGCACCAAAACGATCTAAATCAAAACGAGAGGCTGCAGAAGACATCATTTCAATCGCACAACAGTGCAAACCAAATGTCATAGGCCAAAGAGAATTGGCACGTGCCATATTGAGCAAATCTTCAATCTTAGTAAATAAAACATCGAGCTTACCACTTAGCGCCATGTGAAAACCCCCTTGCGCCAAGCATAATGTAGAGCCATCCCTAAAATACCGACAAACAAAACAATCTCAACTAAAACACCTAAACCAGGAATAGAGTTATAAGCCAATGCCGCAGGAAAAAGAAAAGCCACTTCCACATCAAAAGCAAGAAAGATCAGAGCAAAAAGATAATAGGCAATGTGAAATTGAACCCAGGTGGTTCCTAAAGAGTATTCCCCACTCTCATAGGTCATTCGAGTTTTGTGGTTTTTGGTCTTGGGATTGACTAAATAAGGCATGGTGGTAGCCATGATCACAAACCCAGCGCTCACAATTAAAAAGCAAAAAACAGTAAAATACTGTTCTAACATTAACTCATTCTCCAATAAGGACTTATGTGTAAGGCACATCTACAGGAAGTCTGCTTGTGAAAAATTTCACAAGCGCACTCTAAATTTATATCAAAAAGCCCATAGTGTGACAACGAAAAAGAGGGAATAATTTGTTCTAAGAAGGGCTAATTGGGGAATTTCGCCAAATTCGTTAGACCGTGCGATTTTCCCTGTATTGGCCCCCACGCCACTTTACTTTTTGCTTAAAAAGGATTTTTAGAAACGCATGCGTCAAAATGACAAATAAGAAGAAGCTGGCTAAGGGATGAAATAACACATACCCAGGATCAGAATGAGATAACTTATAAGTTTGGATCATAGTAGGCAAAATGACTAAAAACTGGAGAACCACAATCCCGAATAAGAAAATTGAAAAGAAACTAAATTGAGTCACCATCCAATAAATAGAAAGAACCCCAAAAATATAGGGAGAAAGCGAAACCAACCAAATAAGACAAAGCAACCCAGCTAAAAAGATCAGACTGTTTCCAAATGCACTGTAATAGATACGCGACCATCCACAAATAATCGCTTTCAAACTTGAATACATCCGTGTCTTAAAAAGGTCAGCTCCATATCCAACATGCAATGAATACCCCAATGATTTCACACGCCGTGCTAAAGCCACATCTTCTAGCATCACATCTTTCACACATTCATGGCCCCCTACTTTTTCATAGGTCTTTTTCTCAATCAAAATAAATTGGCCATTACCAAAAGCTAAAGAGCTCTGAGGATCATTCACTTTCTCCAAAGGAAAACGAATCATCAATGCCCCGCCCGCTAAAGGTTGCAGTACTTTTTCCCAAAAAGTTTTATTTTCCAATCCAGGAGTTAAAGAAAACATCTTAGCTTTCCGACGCAGAGTGTGACCCAATGCCAATGAAAGTGAATCTTTTTTGTGAATCGTATCTGCGTCCGTAAACAAAAACCATGTTCCGTTAGCCTGCTTCATTCCTTGATGAAGCGCATTGGTTTTACCCACCCATCCATCAGGAAGTTCTTTAATAGAAACGAGTGAAACTTTAGAATTTTTTTTGGCTAGCGCTTCAACAAGTGAAGCAGTCTTATCTGTTGAACGGTCATCAACCACAATGATTTCATAATCAGGATAGTCTTGCTTTAAAAGGGATTTGACACAGGTTTCAATATTATCTTCTTCATTTCTAGCAGGAATCAAAACCGTTATTTTAGGAACAGGGAATTCTAAAGCAGCGCGAGAAAAAGAATCAGGAACATGGTCCCCTTTTAAATACCGAAGCGTGTGACGCAAACGAAAGACCCAAAGAACTAAAACAGCCAGAGAAAACAAAAGTAGAGAGAGCTCAAACATAAAAGATCACATGCTATTGGAAAAAGTGACTGTTTTTGAACTAGGTCTAGAACGATGTGTCACTTTGTCTTTTTGAGGTGCTTCAGGAATTTCTGGAGAAGCCATATAAGAAGGATGATCTTTTACAGGATCTGCTTTCTGTTGTTCTTTTAGAAGAGTATGCTTTTTTTTACTCGCCGGAATAGGACAGCCTCGAACCTCAGCCACTTCAAGAAAATCATCGAGGTCATAAATCAAACCCAATACCGCCTTTTCCATACCGGCTTCGTTTCCGTGATAACGCAAAACCTGTTGTCGATCAAAGACGTAAAAATGAGGCGCTTTATCAACTTGGAACTGGGTGGCAAGTACCGCATCTTGATCATAAAGAAGGTCAAACAAAATTGATTCATTTTTTTGATAGCGCTTTAACGATCTAATTCCTTCATACGGCATAGAAGAAACACCCACCATCACAACTCTATTTTTTTCTTCTAATGAGGATAAAAACTCATCAGCTCTTTCTATCTTTTCTCTTGATAAAGGACATTCATAAGATAAAAAACTGACCACAGAAATTTTTCCCTTCACAACATAAGGAAATATTTCTAATTGATCTTGAGAAACATTGTAGATATAGAGTTGAGGAGAAGGTTCAGACAAAACAACCTTAGAAGGTTGTTTGCCCATGGACCAAGAAGCAGAAGAACTTAATAACAAAACCAACAGCCCCAAGAAAAGGTTTTGAATATTTTTCATATTATCCTATTTGCTCAAGGTTTTTTCGGATCTCTTCTAAAAAGAGATCTGCTGTGGCTCCATCCAATGTGCGATGATCAAATGAAATCGATAAGATCATCATCGGACGTGCTTCAATTGTACCATTAATCACAACAGGACGCTCCTTCATTGCACCCACACCTAATATACCAGACTGACCGTAGGGAATCACAGGGGCTGAAATCAGACTGTTAAAAATACCAGGGTTGGTAATTGTAAAGGTCGCACCATGAACTTCATCTGGCTTAAGCTTATTTTGACGGGCGCGTTCTGCAAGGTCTTTCATTTCAGAATGGAGCTGGGCTAAATCTTTTTTGTCGACATCGTGAATAGCTGGAACCAACAAACCACTCTCTGTGGCTACAGCTAGTCCCATATGAATCGCTTTACGACGAATAATTCCTTTTGAGGTAAACTGAGCATTCACATCAGGAAAAACTTTGAGTGCCGCAGCAGTTGCCTGAACAATATAAGCTGTGATACTCAATTTTTCAGTCGCTTCAGCACGTGCTTTAACCACAGCAGACAAATCAACTTCATGCGCTGTCATCACATGCGGAATGGTTCGCTTACTTAAAACCATATGCTCTGCAATAGCTCGGCGCATACCAGATAAAGGAATTAACTCATCACCCTCTCTTAAAACAGGCTCAGGTCCTTTAGGTTCGCCCTCTTTATTTTCAGCTAAATAGTCGAGCACATCTTTTTTACGCACGCGCCCATTTTCACCTGATCCTTCTACTTGAGACAAATCAACGCCCAATGAATCAGCTAAAGTTTGCACACCAGGAGGCACTTCACGTTCATCAGAACTTGTTGATTTCTTTTTCTTTTCAATGACTGGAGGCGTTGAAGAACGCGGTGCTTTTGGCGGAGGAGGTGTTGAAGCAGGCGCGGTATCAGCCTCTTTAACTTCTTCGGCGGCGCTCCCCTCAACTTCAATGTAACCCAACACGGTTCCTACTTGAACCGTCTCTTCTGGCTCAACCAAGACTTCCACTAGCTTTCCTTCAGCAATAGAAGGAATCTCAACCGTCACTTTATCTGTCATCACTTCTAATAAGTTTTCATCTCGCGAAACTGTGTCACCTACCCCTTTAAGCCATTGAAGAATTTTTCCTTCAGCAACACTTTCACCCAACTGTGGCATTTTAATTTCTAATTTCATGCGTCTCTACGTCCTTTAATAGTCAAAGAGATCTCTGATTGCTTGAGAAACTCTGGGTTCATCAGGCAAATAATAATTTTCTAATGGTGTACTAAATGGGACTGGCGTATCAGGTGCTGTTAAACGAACAATCGGTGCTTCTAAATAACGAAACGCCTCTTCACTAATAATCGATGAAACTTCAGCCCCCACACCACAGCTTCGGTTGGCTTCATGCAGCACAATCACTTTTCCAATTTTGCTTGTCTCTTCTAAAATCATTTCTGTATCTAAAGGACAAAGCGAACGCAAATCCAACACCTCAACAGAAATGCCTTCTTCTTCTAATTTAGCCGCGCTCTCTAAAGCAACATGGACCATTGCGCCATAAGTAATCACTAATACATCGTCGCCAGGACGTTTGATATCTGCTTTTCCAAGCGGCACCACATAAGGTCCTTCAGGCACTTCATCTCGAATACGACGATACAAATATTTATGTTCAAAATAAATCACAGGATTGTTATCTCGAATTGAGGCAATCAACAATCCTTTAGCATCATAAGCTGTAGATGGAGCCACCACTTTCAAACCTGGCGTATGAACAAAATAAGCTTCTTCGCAACTTGAATGAAACGGTCCACTGTGAATTCCACCGCCATAAGGCGCACGCACCACCATAGGAACTTTTCCGCCCCATCGGTAATAAGCTTTTCCAGCCACATTCACAAGCTGATCAAATCCACATGAAATAAAAGAAGAAAATTGCATTTCAGCAATCGGGCGCAACCCTTCTAATGCCGCTCCAACCGAACTTCCAACAATAGCAGACTCACTGATCGGCGTATTAATCACCCGATCATCACCAAATTTTTTAGAAAATCCTTTTGTGATTTTAAATGCACCGCCAAACTCATGAGCCACATCTTCGCCCAAAATAAACACAGAAGGATCGCGCTCCATCTCCTCCCACATCGCCTGACTGATTGCATCTACATATAACAGCTCTGCCATCTTAATCTGCAAAAACTCCCTCTAGTGCTTCGGGTCCCTCAGGAAGTGGTGCTTTCTCAGCATAATCAATTGCTTCATCAATTTCTTGATTGATACTCGCTTCAACTTCTTGAATTTTTTGTTCACTTAAAATTTGTTTTTCTATCAATAGCTTCTCATATTGTTCAATCGGATCTTTTTTCAACCAATGTTCAATTAATTCCTTTGGCACATACGACGCATCATCATGCTCAGAATGCCCTCGAACGCGCATGGTTTTACACTCTATCAAAGTAGGTCCTTCGCCCTTTCGAGCTCGATCAACCGCTTCTTGTGTTACTTTATAAACAGCCAACACATCATTGCCATCTACAATCACACCTGGGATTCCATAAGCCACCGCGCGAATCCCAATGTCATCAATGTTCATCTGCTCACTTAATGGCGTGGAATAAGCAAACTGATTATTCTCACAAATGTAGACTGCGCCTAAATTCCGAACTGAGGCAAAGTTGAGCGCTTCGTGAAAATCACCCCGGCTTGCAGTTCCATCTCCAATATAAGCCAATGCCACGTTTTGTTCTTTGCGAATTTTAAATGCAAGTGCGGCTCCAGCTGCTACCGGCATATTATCTGCCAACATGCTAACCATGCCGTAATTTTTAAGTTGGTAATCACCAAAGTGCATGTTCCCATCACGGCCTTGGGTAGGGCCTTCTTTGCGACCATAATATTGAAGCGCCACTCGCTTGAGAGTCATCCCCCGCACAAAGTGAGAACCTAAATCACGGTGCATGGCACACATCACATCTTCTTTTTCTAAAGTAAAGGCAGCACCCACTGCAATCGCTTCATGGCCAATCCCAGTATAAACCGCACCCACAGCCCGGCCTTGGCGGTAAAGCTTAATCACCCGCTCTTCATAGAGACGCTGCATTTTCATGTATTTATGAATCAGCACAAGGTCGGCTTCAGAAAGTCCTTGCGGGATTTCTGTGGTATAGGCCTCGTCAACTCGTGTGATATTAGGTAGTTCTGCCATAGGTAGATCTTACTGGTTCACTCTCGAAAGTTCAAGGGACAAGTTAGTGTTTTGTCGTGCTAAAATAAGAGTGATGAAAGTGTTAATGCTCTTTTTTGATGGATTGGGAATCGGCGAAAATGACCCAGAGAAAAATCCGTTTTGCGCGTCAAAGCAAAACATTCTCAACCATTTTCTCAACACACCCCGAAAGCAAACAATCCCGTTTGATGGGATTGTCAAAGAAGTCGATGCCTGCTTAGATGTCGAAGGACTTCCCCAAAGCGCCACGGGCCAGACCGCCATCCTAACAGGGATCAATGCAAGCAAAATACAAGGCCATCACCTCTCTGGATTTCCAAATAAAAAACTCCAAGAGATCATCTTAGAACATTCTCTTCTAAAACAACTTAAAGAAAAAGGAAAGCGGGCACACTTTGTGAATGTTTATCGACCTATTTTTTTTAAACTAGGAGATAAAATTAAAAAGGTAAAGCTCTCTGCCACAACCTATGGCAATCTAGCAGCTGACCTTCCTTTTCTCTCTTTAAACGATATCAAAGCAGAAAAAGGGATTTATCAAGAATTCACCAACCAAATCTTAAATGCCCGCGGTTATGACGTCCCCATCTTCACACCAGAACGAGCAGGAAAAATTCTAGCCAAGCTAACCAACTCATATGATTTCACACTTTATGAGTACTTTCTCACAGACAAAGCAGGTCACTCCCGAGATATGGAACAAGGGATCAAAGAAGTCCACAAAATTGAGGCATTCTTAACAGCCATTTTAGAAGAAATCGATCTGGAAGAAACCTTAGTCTTCCTCTGCAGCGATCACGGCAATCTAGAAGACCTCTCCACCAAAAGCCACACCCCAAACCCTTCGCTTTTCATGGCCTGGGGCAAAGAGGCTCAACCCTTCACAGAAAAGATCAACAACCTAACCGACATTACCCCCACTATTCTCAAACAACTCCTCTAATCTGTGGATAACGGGATCAGGCCCACTTATCCACAGACGATGAAAGGATATCTTTGGTTTGATTGGAGGAGGAGCTTTTGCTAAGGTAGGGATCCAACCTGATAGGGCATCATCAGAATAAGAAAGGGATTGTACATGTCGAAGACTTTGATTTTTGATTTAGAAACACAAAAATTAGCTAATGAAGTTGGGGGCTGGGGTAATAAAGACCAAATGCTTCTTTCTTTAGGTGTACTTTACAATGTAGAAGAAGACAAATACACCACCTATTTTGAAAAAGATGTTGATGCCTTAATCAAAGAACTGCAATCTGCCACTTTAGCGGTTGGCTATAACATTAAAGGTTTTGATTATGCTGTGTTGCAACGTTACTCTATTTTTGATTTGCAAATGATCCCAACACTCGACATGCTAGAAGTGGTTCATAAATCTCTTGGCTTTCGATTGAAGCTTGATCAATTGGCCAAAGGAACTTTAGGCGATGCCAAATCAGCAGACGGCATCCAAGCAGTCACTTTCTTTCGTGAAAAGCGTTGGGAAGAATTAGAACACTACTGCCAAAAAGATGTGGAGATCACCTATAAAGTTTATGATCATGGCCGTAAAGAAGGATGTCTTTTTTATGAAGACTCTTTAAATAACAAACGTCGCATTGAAGTGAATTGGAATTAAGGTTTAAATAAATCATGTCTATCTTAGTGAATAAAAACACAAAAGTCATTTGCCAAGGGATTACCGGAGCTGCAGGCTCCTTCCACACCAAACAGATGTTGGAGTATGGCACTCAAATGGTGGGTGGCGTCACTCCAGGTAAAGGTGGCACTGATTTTGAAGGTGTTCCTATCTTTAACACGGTTGCGGATGCGGTTAAAACAACAGGTGCCAATGCCACAGTGATTTACGTTCCCCCTCCATTTGCTGCTGACGCGATTATTGAAGCAGCTGATGCAGGCATTGAACTGATTGTCACCATCACCGAAGGCATTCCTGTTCTTGATATGGCAAAGGTGATGCAATATTTAAAAGGAACAAAGTCTCGTTTGATCGGCCCAAACTGCCCAGGCATTATTACCCCTCAAGAATGTAAGATTGGCATCATGCCAGGCTACATTCATAAACCAGGAAAAATCGGTTTGATTTCACGAAGTGGGACGTTAACTTATGAAGCGGTTTACCAACTCACCACGCGTGGCATTGGGCAATCCACTTGTATTGGAATTGGTGGTGACCCCATCAACGGAACAAACTTTATCGATCTGCTAAAACTTTTTAATGACGATACAGACACAGAAGCTGTGATCATGATTGGTGAAATCGGCGGAAGCGCTGAAGAAGAAGCAGCTGAATATGTCAAAGCAGAATTTAAAAAACCAGTGGTTGGATTTATTGCTGGTACTACGGCTCCTCCAGGAAAACGGATGGGTCATGCCGGCGCCATCATCTCAGGCGGTTCAGGCACCGCATCAGAAAAAATCAAAGCCCTAAAAGCAGCCGGCATTCACGTTGCCCCATCCCCCGCAGACATAGGCCAAACATTAGTCAACCTTATTGGCGAACCTGCTAAATAAACAGAAAATTTTTTTGGGATTTTTTAAGAAAAAAGTGTGTTGATTAACTTTCTTTACAGAAAATTAATAACATCTCTGTTCTTTCTTTCAGAAGATTCAGTCGATTGCTGAACCACTTTGTTACGACGAAACGCAGAAAAAAAACTCCCTTTTTCCAAAGGAGGTAATTTGTACTTCACACGAGGTTGGGCACGACCATGACGGTTCTCCACTTCATCCATTAACATGAAGCTAGGTGCAAATCGTCTTCTTTTCATAATGCCCCCTGATTGCGTTTATTTCGATCGACCAGTTGTCTCATTGGCATTTTCATCGGCGGAAGAGTTGTCCCCCTTAAGACCCGGACTCGAATGATAACGTCCTCTGGCCGATTGAAAACAGGAATAAGTTGAGAAACAAAATTATATCGGTGTCTCATCTTAGGAAAAAGGTACCATACAGAGTGTGGTCTGTCAAATAAAAAATACTATATCTTGTGTTTATTTGACTTGTTTGAGCTGCTTCATCAACTCTAGGGTCTTTTTTTGGCGCCATTTTTTAACGCGATGGCCACGGTTAAACACAACCCAAAGGCCATGACATTTGACACCTATTCCCCAGCCAAGAACAATCCAGAGAGCAAAGCGGGTGTGAGGAAAGATAAAGAGGTTTAATAAAACAAATAGAAAACTAAGAACAAAAAAGAGAATCAAGTGCACTCTAAAAAAAAACTTTGTTTCCACTAAATCTGAAGATCGAATGTACGCAGCAAGTTGAGTGAATGAAGTTGAGGTAAAAATCAACACAACCAGTGCATGAGCAAAGATACCAATCCCCCAGCCCAAAATAGCCCAAACCGATCCAAAAGTACGATCACCTGTGACAAAATCTAATAAAAAAAGAAAAGAACAGACACCCACATAACTAGCAAAATGAATACCCAATAAAAACAGCGCATCAATTTTTCGACGTGAACCGATCTTAACTTTCCATTCTTCAAAATGGTCATGGTGAAAAATAAAGGCAAAAACAAGATGAAAATAAAGACCCAACCCCCACGCTAAAAAAACATAGAGCGCCCATTTAAATTCAGGAGAAGTCATAAAATTAATAAAACCGAGACAAGAACAGACAACAGCAAAGATTACAGCGTGAATAAAAAAGCCAAGCCGACGTTGGATCGTCTGCTTGGCTTTTGAATATAAAAGATGAGTGTCGTGCCTCACAGCGCACTCCCCTCAATTTATGCGGTTACGTTATCCCCAACTTTGCTCACCACGTAATTTACAATCATACGTACTGTAAACAAATTAGCCAAATCTTTGACTAAAGGATTTTGTTCAAACTCAGTTAAATCAGCATGAGGCATTTTTTGCTTTAGCTCAGCCAGACCTTCATCTGTCATTTTGCCATCAACCACATACGATTCGTTTGTGAGCACTTTTTCAGGAAAAAGCTCACCCCGTGGAATTTTAATTTTAAATGCTTTTTCTAAACGAAAAACAATATCTAAAAAATCGATAGACTCTCCACCTAGATCTGCAGTAATTGAAGCTTCAAGAGTCACTTCATCATCATCAACACCCAAGGCTTCAACTAAACATTCACGTACTTTTTCAAAAATTTCATTCTCTGACGGCATAGTTCTTCCTCCATAAAAGCTGGTAGCTATTATCCTCACCCACGCTGATTTGTCAATTGATTTAAATAAGAGAAAAAACTCTTTAATTCACTCACCAGGCATATTTAGACACAAAAAGTAACATTAATGGTCTTTCAGCCAGTTTAGGATATAGGGATAAACTTCTTCTGGAGCGTTCTTTCCGAGAAGAAGATCGTTGTGGCCATAATCTGAGCTATAGCCATTGGCCACACCAAACAAACGATAGGTTTTATCAGGTGAAAGAGCTTGATGGTAAACAGCAAGCACAGCTCCAGGAGCGGCCATATTATCTAATTTTCCCGCAAGGCAAAGAAGATTTGACTCAATATTAGGTATATTTTCAGAATAGTTAGTCAACCCATCCGCTGAAAGAAAATCCCCTTTTTCAACCATGGTTGTGATTTGTGAAATCACACCAGAAGAGGAGTTCTCAACCACATAAGAATTAAATCGAGCTAAAATAGAACGGCTCATATTTTCAGAATTGTAAGATAAAATTTGCAAAGGCCCATTAAGACGACCATTAAACGGAACACTCATATTGGAAAAGTTTTCCATATTAATCAACAAGGTCATTCTTACTAAGGTTTTTTGAGAAAGGATCAATTCTTGTAACTGAGTTTTTGGACGATTGATTTCACCTGGCACACCAATTAAAACCAAATTCTCTATGGCCCGGTCCAAATGTTGACCCAAATAAGCAAGCATCACCATTCCCCCCATGCTATGCCCGATCCAAGTAAATTTTGATTGGCCTGTTTTTTCTTTCATAAACTGGAGCAAAGCAGGCACATCTTTAGAAATATAATCGTCCATATTCCAATTAAATTTACTAAAGTCATAATTTTGCCGATCCAACAATTCAGGTTTCAGCTGATTCAATTCTAAAAAATGAGCCCAACCAGGTTTAGTACTTTTGCCCGAACCTCTTAATGAAACAGACCAAACATCAAAGCCCCTTTCAGATAAATACTGTGCAAAACTCCACTTTGGAGTCAAATCCCATGCAAGATAATTTTGATTCAAGCCATGGCACAATATAACTGGCGGCTTTCCGTTAGGACTTTTCTTAGGAGGATAGTGCTGAATAGCTAAAGACCAACCATCTTTTGTTGTGGTGTAATAGACTTTGTCATAACTTGGAACCACAGGATAAATCACTTTATTCGCAGCACATCCAGCAAGAGTAAAACAGACAAATAATAAAGCAATATTCTTCGCTACGCTCAGAATGACGCGATAACAATTGTCCCATAGCAGCGTCATTCTGAGGCGAAGCCGAAGAATCTCAATCATTCTTATTTGCCTCCAGCCATTCAAAAATATAAGGATAGACTTCTTTTTTAGCAAAAGAACTGAGCACTAAGTCATGATGATCATAATTAATCTGATAAAAATTATTAGATCCAAATTCTCGAAAGTGTTTATTTTTAGAACCAACAATTTCGTATATTGCAAGCAACCCTTCTGTTGGGGCAAAGTTGTCTTTTTTTCCAGAGACCATCAATAAGGGAGCGCTTAATGAAGAGAGATCTAATCCAAGTCCCCCTGTTTCAGAAAATGTCTTAAACAATCTTATCAAAGCAGTTGGCATTTTCTCTTCAGCTAAAATAGAAAACCGACTTTGAACATCTGAAGAAATATTTGTTTGATTAAAAAAGAGAGGGCGAACTAAATCGGATTCTAGTGGAAGAAAAAAGAAGTCAGGCAATGGCAATAAATACTGAGCTGGCGGAGCTAACACCACGGCTTGACTAATATGCTGATCAGATTCTTTTTCTAAATAAGAGAGGAGTGCAGTAGCCCCAAACCCATGGCCCAAAGCTGCTATTTTCTTTTTTCCTGTCTTCTTTTGAATAGCGGCAATAACAGCAGGCAAATCTTTTGTCACATAATCGTCAAAGAGAGGCTCCTCTCTTGTTTTGGATTGAGACGTGCCTCGAAAAGAAAAAGCCCAAACATCCCAGCCCCGTTTAGCTAAGTAACGAGGAAGATCTACAGAACCATCAAGCGACCAAAAAGAAGCATTTGTATGAGGTGAAGTCACAAGCAAAATCACAGGATCATTAGAAGACAATGTTCTTGATTGAAAGCGAACAAGCTTTAAGGGCACCCGATCAGTAGTAAGAGCCACAAACTCTTTAGCTGAATGGACTGAAATTTGAGAAGGGAGTTTAAACGCACAACCATTTAAATTTAAAACTAGTACAACAATCCCCAATAAACTAAAAATCGTACTCTGAATTTTCTTCATTAAAATCAAGATCAGTTAGCCCCACGTTTGCTTGAAATTGAGTATAGCGGTATCGTTCAAAAAGAAGATTTTTCTCATCGTAAAATTCAACTGAAACAGGAAGGTGAGTTTCTTGGTGAAAAGTGATCACTGAACGAGCACAATAATACCCCTCACCTAATAAGAAAACCTCAATCTGATCAACACTCTCTTCTCCTAATTGAACCCCTTCAGAGAGCAATACTTTTACCTCTCCTTTTTCCTTTGCACTTTTAAAGTCGGCAATATATCGGTCAACTAAGAAACCTAAATGCGCCTCTGTAACAGGATGACGGTTGTGCACCATCGCCAAATTATCTTTTGGATTGAGATACATTTTCGGAGTGATCACATCAAGCAACCCTCCCGGTTCGACAACAAGCTTTTGGTCTCGAACCGGGTAAATCAACTCCATTCCCTTGTTTGGCTCTTCAACCCATTTCATATAAATTTGATTCGGCTTACGATATTTAACAAAAATAGTTTCTTTAGGTCTTAAGGCTGATGACTTAAGTCGTTCTTCTTTATATAAAACAGCGGTGTAATCCTCTACTTTTCCATATGCCTCTTCACACGCTTGAACTAAACTTAGGGCTTTATCCAAAGTGATATCAGCCGTCGCTTCTTGGGGCTGTTGCATTGGCTCCCCTTTTTCTTGAAGAAGAAAAGACCCACCACAACCTACAAAAAGTAAAACAATGAATAAAAAACTAAAATTGATATGTTTCATTTTTCTCATCAAAATCAATCGATTGTAACCCTACATTTAAAACCAATCCTTCGTACCCATATTTCTCAATTAATTCATTTTTATGATCGTAAAATTCCATTTGAATGGGCAAGCGATTTTCTTCATCAAAAAAAATAACACTGCGATAGCAGTAATACCCATTATCTGGACCCTTTGGTAAAAAAGCTTCTACACGGGTTACTTTACGCCCCAATACTTTTTCACCCTCTCGCACAGCAACACCAATATCCCCTTTTTTTCGTGCTTGATCAAAATCAAACTGGTATTTCTTTAAAAAATCCCCGATCCCTGTTTCAGTAATCAAATGACGATTATTTTTAGTCACCACTTTATCATGGATATCTAGATTAACGCTGGGCACAACCGCATTAAGAAAGCCCCCTAGATGGGCTCTAATCCGATCTTGGTTCTCTCCATCTTTATAGATCACTTCCATGCCCTTATCCGGAGAATCAACCCACTTTAAGTAGACGCTATAAGGTTTTTGAAATTTGAGGTAAATCTTTTCAGGCTTTCTCAATCGTTTACGGATGCGTTCTTGTTTTAAAAAATGAGACGTATAATCATCCACCTCATCATAAGCAGCATGAGCACCATTTAAAATACGCTGAACACGCTCAAGTGAATCAACAGAAATACTAATAGGAAGAGACATAGGGGAAGATGGAGCCTCAATAGGTTGAGCCCATACCAACGGAAAAAAAGTAAGTGCAAATGATATAAATGAGTGCATATTTAAAATATAGGGTATTTGTATTCAGAATTTTTTTTATCAAAATCTTTTTCAGTCAAACCAACATTAAGTTTTAAGTCACGGTATTCATATTGCTCTAAAAGACGATCTTCATCGTCAAATGCGGCATAAAAAACAGGCAACATCAGTTCTTTATCAACATAAATCACAGCGTAATTATTAGGATAAATTTCTTTTTTAGGAAGAGTTCGCTCTACCACGTAAACATCTCTTCCTTGATGACGCTTCACTCCCTTACAAACCGATTCAAGATCGCCATTTTTTTCAGCTAATTGATAAATAGCTAACAAAGCACCAATCATATTGCCCAAACCTGCTTTAGTAATGGGTTTAAGATTTCCCCCCATAGCCATAGGATGGGTTGGCTCTAAACGAAAGGTTGTTGGAGTGAGTAAACCAATCACACCACCAAGATGGGCTAAGATTTTCCCGTTATGAGCCCCTTCCACATAGATCACTTCTTTTCCTTTATCTGGATTTTTAATCCATTTCATATAAATTGAAAAAGGTTTTTGAAATTTAAGGAAAGTGGTTTCTGGCTTGCGAAGACGCCCTCGAAGGCGCTGTTCTTTGATAAATGTCGCGGTATAATCATTTAGATTTTGATAACTCTGCTTACACCTTTCCATTAATTTTAATGGATCAGGAAGAGACTCCTCGGCAGAAGCATTCACAGCAATCAAAAAAGTGAGCACCAAGAAAAATCGTTTTATCATTTTTGACAAGAGATCACGTGGTAAACTTTTAAAGGCTCTCTTTCTGGTAAGAAATTACTGAAGCCACTCTGGGTTAACATTCCTATAATCTTTTGAGGCGTACGGTAATTTAAATGCAGGTTAAAAACACGGCGAACAAATCGATCATTACCATGCTTGTTACTAATGGCATTGACCACCACACTCCCCTTTTCAGGCAACACACGATAAGCAAGATCAAAAAGCTCTTGAACTTGTTCGTCAGTTAAATACTCAATAATGCCAACCAACTTAACAATGTGTGGCGTAAAATCAAGATGCTTTTCTAACTCAAGCGCATTTCCTTGAATAAAAGTGACTTGTCCATCTGGCAAACCTGCCTCTTTAGCCAAAGATTTTCCATATTCAAATGCATCTGAGGCCAAATCAAGTAATTTGGCATAAATTTTTTCATCTTTAAGCGTTTTAAGTGCTTCAATCGTATTACTACCAGAACCTGCTCCCACTCCCATAATATGAAGCGGGCGTTCTTCGTGAGCGGCAATACAAGCTGTTAGTTTTTTTGCCACCAAACGTTTTCGATTACGCAAAGCCATTGGAAACGAACCAAAGGTAAGAAAAAACTTATCCATTAAGTCAACATGCGGTCTATTTTCATAACTGATTCGCATGGTTTTCCAGCTACCTGCTTTAACTAAACATTCTTTTAAAAGAGGACTTTTTGTTTTACTAAAAAGCCAAAGCAAAAATCTTTTAGGAAGATAGTTAATAAGAGGGTTCACAAAAAACTTTTTAGCTATTTTTGAGCTCTTTTTAGGCGACTCAAAATCAACACCATCTTTATGTACATTTACAGAATGTTTGTTCTCTTTCATTGTTATCATCCTTCATCCTTTTTAGCTAATTTAAGCTAACATATTCTTCCAAAGAATTCAGTTCATTTGAAAGAAAGCTCGGCTTAAACTGTTCCTGCCTCCCACTACGCATTCTCTGGATTTGGGCATCCTTTTCTTTAAAGGTCCCTATAGGCAAATGCCGAATATCCAGATCTGCTAATCGCAAAGAAGCCCGTTTACTTTCATACTCTGAGTTTAGTTTTTGCAATTCCCGTTCCACAGAACTCAAGAATGAGTCCCAGGTAGACTTCTCTATAGACAAATCTTCTTCAACAAGCAAAACATAATGAGGAGGATCTCCCCACTGAGGGGCCATGATGAAGCGCTCTAACTGAATCTGATGCTCCATTGCAGCGCACTGAACTGCTTGCACCACCTGAAACTCTGAAATCTTTTCTCCAGTAAGAGAAGAAAAACTACGCCCTTTATTAAGAAAGGTTAAAACAGGGGCTTGATGAAAAAAGCGCTCTACCTGAACTAAATCTTGGATCTGATAACGGTAAAGCCCTGAAGAAGTCGTGAGCACTAAAAAGTATTTTCCTCCTATTTGAAGCTCATGCCCCAAAAGTGTTTTTGGATTGGGATTGTCCTGTTCTGACTCAGGAATAAATTCAAAAAAATGATGAACAAGATCCAACACACCGGCAGCCCCCTCATCTTGTAACGGAAGAGTCATACGCCCTTCTGAAGCCAACAAACCTAAATCACGAATCGGCACCTCGCCATAAAGTTCTTTAACACGAGGCAAATAAGAAGAGACGGTTCCCCCTTTCCAACAAGCAACAATTGCCAGCGAAGGCCAAAAATGTTTTGGGGTAAAAGGAAATCCTTTTTGAATCAAGTTTTGAAAACTGATTCCTTTTCCTCGGTTAGGTTTAACTAGAGTGCGCCACTGAGCCAACCATTTTTCAGGCACTTCACCAGGAGGCGTGATCGTCCCTTCATAAACATCTTGAATCAATTGATCTTTAAATTGTTCAGCAGATTGAGCCAAACGAATCAAGGTACTGGGATTGGCTGTGGTTAAAAAACGAAGCTTTTCAGCTAGAGTAAATCTTAAAATCATGTAATCGCGCGTACGCACATCTTTTATTTCATACACATTTCCTGGAACAGGATATAAAATACGTGCCCATGGTTTTTTATTCTCCGCAATCAATCCTGAAATTGCGCCACACGGCACACCTAAAGAAGTCTCTTCTTCGTGAGCAGGCGAGACCACCGTTAAAATTTTTCCATCAAGCATCTTTTCATGATCTCGAGCACAAAGCACACCCCACAATAAAGTCCCTTGCTCGTATTGCTTTAAAAAATCAGATGTGACGGGAATGTTTTTAGGCTCCGCAGTTGTTCCACTTGATAAAGCATACATCACCACTTTTTCTTTAGGATGAAATAACGCTTCTATATTGCCTTGCTTTACTTTTTCAATATAAGGGGCCACATCTTCATAAGTTGAAAGGGGAACCTGGCGCCTAAAGTCTTCAATTGATTTAATGGAAGAAAAGCCATACTTTTGACCCAACTCAGAAGATTGAGCGCGTCTTATTTTTTTAAGCAAAATATTTTGCTGGGTCTGCTTAAAATTTTTGGCAGACTTGACAAACTTTTTTTCAAGAAAGTTTGCTTCCAAAAAAGTTATTTTTTTAAGAATCTTCTGAACAACTTTATTCACTCACTTGTTTCCTTCTATAAATGCTTATCAAAAAACTGAGAAATCCGATCAGCATACTCTTCAGGTGCCATCTTAACAGCCTCATTATGTCGGGCTTTTGGCACACGCCAATGCTCACTCTGGCCATTAGCTAATCGAAAAAGCCGCTCTGATTGAGCCACTGAAATATAGCCATCTTTTTCACCATGAATAAAAAAAACAGGACGACCTTTTAATCTTGGAATCGACTTTTCTAAAGAAAGAAGCCGACATTTAAATTTTTTAGAAACAGTAAAAATAGCCCACCAAGCCAACATCCGATAAACAAAAGAAGGCATTTTTCGAAAAGGAAGAAAAATAGGGATCCACTTATGCGCATAATCAGTGGCAGTATATAAAGTAGAGAACGCACCATCTGAAACCACAGCCTTAATCTCAGGATGCCTAGCTGCAGCCACAAGCGCAGTGCCTGCTCCCTTTGAAATACCAAAAAGCCCGATTCGATTAGAATCAACTTTTTTGTTACTCTCTAAGTAACTAAACACAGCTCTCAAATCTTTTAATTCATAAGAAGTCACCCATTGACGCGGCACATACTCATCCGAATTACCACTCAAGCCGTGTCCTCTAAAATCTAAAGCAAACAAATTAAATCCACGCTCTCTTAAAAAATAGGCATACTTTTGAAATGAGGCCGCTCCTGCTCCAATCTCATGACAAAAAACAATCGTGCGCCCATTCGTGTTTTCACCTGGAAGAAAAAAACCTTTAATCGAAACGCCATCACGCGTTTTTAGATTCACTGAATAGCGCAAAATACCTTCTTCTCGTCGAAAAGGTTCTGCTTTAATCGGAAGATTTAAAAAGATGTTAAAAATCACCTTGGTAAGCACAACCATAAACCAAACAAATAAGACAATGGAAATGAGAGATAAACCAGAGACGATCCAAAGAAGAGGTGTCATAACATTCACTCAGAATATTTCTTAACAATCAAAGAAATATTCTGTCCTCCAAAGCCAAATGAGTTGGATAAAGCTGTATCAACTTTATGTGAACGAGCCTTATTCGGAACATAATCCAAATCGCATTCAGGATCTGGATTGTCGTAATTAATCGTAGGAGGAACGACTTGGTCACGCATTGTCATCAAGGTTGTGATTAGTTCCACAGCTCCAGCCGCAGCAATCAAATGACCCATAATTGATTTATTTGAAGAAATCGGGATTTTATACGCATGCTCTTTGAGCGATTCTTTAATCGCAATGGTTTCAACACTGTCATTGACTTGGGTTGACGTTCCATGGGCATTAATATAATCGATTTGACTCGGTTCAATTGCAGCATCATGTAATGCCAACTTCACCGCAGCAATAGCGCCCCGTCCTTCAGGATGAGAATCGGTAATTCGATACGCATCGGCTGTACTTCCATAACCAATTAACTCACCATAAATTTTTGCGCCCCGTTTTTTGGCATGCTCTAGTTCTTCTAAAATAAGAATACCTGCCCCTTCGCCTAAAACAAATCCATCTCGGTCTCTTTCAAAAGGACGGCTGGCACGAGTCGGATCATCTGCATGAGAAGTTGAAAGTGCGGTTAATAAATTAAACCCTGTCACACCTAAAGGATGAAGCATGGAATGAGCCCCACCACTGACCATCACCTCTGCATCGCCGCGGCGAATAATTTCAGCGGCTTCACCAATTGCTTGAGAACTTGCCGCACAAGCAGTCAAACAGTTTTGATTCGGCCCCATAATTTGCAACGCATCGGCAATATGCATGCTTGCCATATTAGGTTCTTGTTCTAATTCTGTAATCGGATCAAAAAAATCTAATCCTTTCTGAATAAAGTGGCCTCCATCTAAAGTTGTCTCGTCACTCGTTTCATGAATCAAACTCATAAAAGAATCAAATTGAACCGCACCTTCTCCAGAACCCATATAAACACCACAACGTTCTGGCGCCACATCTTTTTGAAAATCAATGCCTGAATCAGCAACAGCTTGTTGGGTTGCGACCATGGCAAACTGCGTATTACGCCCCATTCCCCTTACCGGTTCTGCAAGCGTGTACATCTTTTTAAAATCCCAGCCCTTAACTTCTCCACCAATTTTCGTTGGAAACTCTGAACCATCAAAAATAGAAATACGACCCACCCCAGAGCGCCCATCTTTAAGCCCTTGCCAAGTCGATTCCACATCGTGGCCTAAAGGAGTGACAGCTCCAATACCGGTAATCACCACACGTTTTCTATTTTTTCGTTTGTCCATTTTAACGCTTAAGCCTCAAATTTTTGAATGACCAGACAAGCATTTTGTCCCGTCAACCCAAAGGAATTAACCAAACATGTTTTTATTTCAGCTCTCTTTGCTTGGCCTGTAATTAAATTTAAATCACATTTTGGTTTTTTTGATTCATGATTCAGTGTAGGCGGAATCATTTGATTTTTAATTGATTGCAATGCAGTCACAACGCCGACTCCACCTGACGCCGCTCCAATAAATCCTGTTGAAGCTTTAAATGAAGTGACAGGAACCTGACTTGCTTTTTCTCCAAAAGAAGATTGAATGGCTTCAGCTTCTAAACGATCTGTTTCTGCCACACCTATTCCATGGGCCACAATCAAGTCAATTTCTTCGGGCGAAATAGAGGCATCGTTTAAGGCTGCCTTAATCGCAACTGCTTGTGCACGTGAATCAATTTTTTTAATAATCGGAGAGCCATTTGCTGAAGCAGCAAATCCAACCACCTCTCCATAAATAGGGGCCCCTCGTTTTTGAGCATGCTCTAACTCTTCTAACATCAAAACCGTAGCCGCTTCACCAGGCAGGAAACCATCACTGTTCGCATCAAACGGACGAATACACTCTTGCGGTGGACACCCATTTTTAGTGAGCAGTCCCATCATTTCAAAACGAGACCAACTCAATGGATCTAATTTAGAATCAGCCCCCCCTACAAGCATCATATCTGCGTCGCCCCGTTCTAAAATACGGTAGGCTTCGCCAATGGCTTGAGAGCTTGCTGCGTCTCCGGTTGTCAATGAATTGCTCGGCCCTTGCGCATCATACTGAATAGAAATATGACAAGCCAACATATTAGGAAGGTACTTCAGCAACCACAAAGGAGTGAGTCCTTTCATTCCTTCAGCGGCATATTTCTTAATATCAAATTTGCCTTGTTCGTCAATCGAACCTTTAACCGCAAAGCGCATTTCTTGAACAGAGGTATTAATATAACCTGCCCCCATACTCACACCCAGGCGAGTTGAATCAATTTCTGCTTCAAGTAACTTAGAGTCATCCATACAAAGCTTTGCTGCGCCCACAACCAATTGAATGTCACGCGCCATCACTTTTAAAGACTTGCGATTGGGCACCATTTTGCGCGGTTCAAAATCAGTCACTTCCCCACCATGGGTCAAACGAAAATTACCCATATGATAGGTTGAGATCGGACTGATTCCACTTTCACCTTTTGAAATCAAATCCCAATAAGCTTCCACACCAATTGCTTTAGGTGCGAGTTGACCTTGGCCAGTAATGACGATTCTTCTTTTTTCAGACATAATTAATTTAAATTTAATGCGGTTAATAATTCATCAGTAAACACAAATTTAAAGTCAGGGCCTTCTGCATTTTTTTCATTCACATGAAAAAACATGATTTCACCCTCTAAAACTCTTTTTCCTTCCACGCTTCCCCAAGCATGGACCGTAGAACCTTCGTCCCGTATTTCCACCAGCTCTGCTTCTAAAACAAGCTGATCTCCTGGACGAACAAATTCGAAAAACTCTACCTTAGGAATTTTGGCTAAAATAACATTCTCTTCAAAATCTTTAGTGTACCCCGCCAAAATACCACCAGTCTGCGCCATCGACTCAACCATTAGCGAAGGGGGCATAATCGGAAAGCCAGGAAAATGATCATGAAGATGATCTTCGCTCAGCGAAATATTTTTAACCGCTTTAGCCCGTTTGCCTTTTTCTAGCTCAACAAATTTATCAATTAAAAACCAACGCATTTTAAGATTTTATTCCTATTGCTTGTGCCACTGCTTTTGTTTTTGTGGAGCTGGTATCGACTATAATTTTAGAGATCGCCAACTCTTTAGCAATTTTTTTGGCCCGTGCTTTTAAATTTACTTTTGTTTTTAAAACTTCAATATCTGTCCAATTAAGTCCTTGCTGCCAACCTGTTCCTAAAACTTTAAACACCGCTTCTTTAGCAGCAAACAGTTCTGCTAATGGGGTGCCCTTTGATTTGCGGCGTGAAGCACGCAATTCATTAACTGTAAAAATACGCTCTAACTGATCAGGATAAGCTTGGACCAACTTAGTGACGCGGTCAACGTGCACCAAATCAATGCCTACAGCTTGAATCATAATCCCAAGCCACCATCAACTGTGAGTAACTGCCCTGTCATATAGGCCGAATCTTCTGAGGCAAGAAATGAAACTACCTTAGCCACATCTTCTGGCAAACCATAACGGCCTAACGGAATTTGTTTTTTGATTTCCCCATTGGCAAGACTTCGAATATTGGCAGACATATCGGTTTCAATCATGCCAGGCGCCACAGCATTGACTGTAATTTTTTTACCCGCCAATTCTAAGGCAACAGCACGAGTAAACGCATTCACCGCAGCTTTAGAAGCCGCATAGTTGGCCTGACCTTTTCCACCCCGTTGACCCGAATACGATGAAATATTAATAATACGTCCCTTACGCTGCATCACCATGGGACGAATCACTGCTTTAGTAAAATAAAACACACCATTAAGATTGGTTTGCATCACGGCATTCCAGTCTTCATTTTCCATTGAAAAGAGAAGACCGTCTCGAACCACACCCGCATTATTAACCAACACATCAATGCGCCCTAAATCATCAAACAGCTTTTCAACGGTTTGATCAACTTGCTCGTGGTTGCTCACATCAAGTTGAACCAGATGCGCTTTGCCACCCAGTTCTTTGACTTCTTTTTCAACGGTTTCAGCCGCTTCTTTGTTCTGAAGATAATTAACCACCACAGTTGCCCCTTCTTGGGCAAAATGATGACAAATCGAGCGCCCGATTCCACGGGACCCTCCGGTCACAATCACAACTTGGTCTTTAAACTTCATGAGCACCCCTTAACAAACTGTTTTTAAATGGCTGTCGCAACTTTATTTTTCTGAGAATGTATTTGTTGAAATAGATTCTTATAAAAGTCTTTTAGCTTTTGATCTTGTTGCTCTAGCTTAGGATCTAGATCAACCAAGTTTTGTTGTTTTAATTTAAGCTTTGCTGAAACAGCTTGTTCTCCATCCACTGTTCCCTTAGCAATCAATTCAACAAACTCTCCTTCAGCTTTTTTCCACTCCACCTCAACATCTAAGCGATCACCAGGTGAAACAAATTTTCCATAACGGATTGTCTTAGCTTGAACTAACGTGATCATAGAATGCTGATAATCGTTTGTTAAGCGAACCAACCACGCTCCTGCCTGCACCAAAGCTTCGAGCATCAAAACCCCTGGAAGAATCGGCTTGCTTGGAAAGTGGTCTTTTAAATACTCTTCAGCTAAAGAGAGTGTTTTAACCCCTTTTAACGATGCGCCTTTTTCAAAGCTGTTGATTCGGTCGATGAAAATAAATCGCATAAGACTCTCTTATAAATTAAGCAATGTTTTAATGTCATTTTCAAAAACAGCCTTAGGCTGATAACCAATATACTTTTTAACAATCTTTCCTTTTTGATCAATGACAAAAGCAGTTGGAATCGCTTTAACCCCACCAAAAGCTTGCACCACTTCACTGTCAGCTAAAGCAATGGGATAATTGATTTTCATTTTCTTAGCAAAAGGATTCACCACTTCAGCTCCACCTTGGTCTAAAGAGAGCCCAATGATTTCAACTCCCTTGCCTTTGTATGTTTCGTAAAGCTCCATAAATTCAGGAATTCCTTTACGACAAGGTGGGCACCATGTTGCCCAAAAATCAACAATACGAACTTTTCCGTTTGAAGCGGCCAAACTAATCGGAGCACCCGATGTAGACGTTAAAGAAAAGTCTGGAGCTTGTCCCAAATCTGCGGCATCAGAACCCACCGCACCCAACATTAAGATAGCCACTAAAAAACTTAACCACTTTATCTGTTTCATTTTAAACCTCTTTTAATTGCTTTTTAATCCGCTCAACAAAATCTTTAGGGTCAAACGGTTTTTGAATAAAGTCTTGTGCACCAGATGTTGCTTTGAGCTCTTCTTCACTCTTACCAGAGCCAGCGGCAATTCCTGATAAGAAGACCACTGGTATATGAGACGTCTCTGGGTCTTCTTTTATTCTGTTACATAGAGAAAAACCGTCATTTCCCTCTTTGCTCGGCATCATGGCATCTAAGAGAAGCAAACTTGGCTGCACACTCTTAATCAGAGGAAACGCCTGATCAATATCAGAGCAAGTAGTCACTGCATACCCTTCAGCTTCAAGAATCGAGACAACGACCTCTAAAACATTAGGGCTGTCATCTACCGTAACAATTTTAATTTTCTCTGCCATGAAAAACACCACCTCTAATTTTGGCTAATAACCTGATTTTCAACATGTTAACCGCTAAAATAAAGTCTTTTTAGAGTATCAAAAAAAGGGGAAATCTCAACATCTTTTTACGAGAGAAAGATCTACTTTAAAAAACGTAAACACATTAACTACAGAGGTTAAAAAAAATTAGTTTCGAATAAGACATTATAAGAACAAGCCGGGAACAAGAAAGAGCTCTTTGAATGCAGGGATTTGAGATGATATTTCAAAAGCAGCAGATCTGATTTTTGATCAATGTCATACCACATTGGAAGCAGGTGAGTGACCGAAAGTTTCTCTGATTTTTCCAAGCAATCAAGGGTCTGTTCTAAAACTTGCTCACTACTCCAAGCCACGTTTTCAAAGATATCAGGAACAAAAGAAGACAGGCCTATTAAGTAATACCCTCCATCATTTGAAGGACCTAACACCACTTGGTTTTGATCTAAAGAAGTAAATGCCTCTTCCAAAAATGAAAGAGGTAAAGATGGAGAGTCGGTTCCAATCAAAACAACTTTTTGGGCTCCGTTCTCAAAAGCAGTTTGAAAGTAATGGAACATGCGCTGACCAAGATCATCACCTTGCTGTTCAAACGACTCAAAGTTTTTTTGTTCGATTGATTGAATAAAATCAGAAGAAGCACCTGGCGCAATAAAAGCCCACTTCTTTTCAGCAGAAACAGATTGAATTAAATTTAAAGAATCATTTGTAAACGCATTGTACAAATCAAGCACAAAGTCTTGATCCAATCCATCCGCCACAAGGCGTGTTTTTACTTTTCCTGGTTGAGGTTCTTTAAGAAACGCACCGACGACATTCATTAACGCACATCCAAATAAATTTCTTTGAGCTGTTCAGGAGGAATACCCTTAGCAAACCCACGACGAATCTTTGAATAAAGAAGAACTGTTTTCCAAATCCCCATTTTTTCCCAACGCCGCGGCGAACTCACTACTTTTTCTTTTTGAATTTCAACAAGGCCCACATCACGTAGCTTTTCAGTAAAGACCACTTCTTCCATAATCGGAATGGGAGGATATTTCCCTGCTTTTTCAAAGGCTTCTTTGGTCACAAAAATACATTGGTCGCCATAATAAATTTTTTGGATTTTTGCGCGCACATTTCCAGTCCAAGCAAAGTAAGCATAAAGCGGACTCTTATGATCAATGGCTTGAGAAAAACAACCCCCAACTAATCTCTTTTCTAAGATAATATGATTTAATTTTTGGCACGCTTGTAAAGAGACCATGGAGTCAGCATGCACAAAAAAGAACCACTTCCCTTGCGCTGCCTCAGCCCCTTCATTCATTTGAAACGCCCGGCCTTTTTGCTTGGCAGGAATCACTTTGGCTCCATACTTAGCCGCAATCTCACAGGTCTTATCCGAACTTCCCCCATCCACCACCAAAATCTCATGAGCCGGCAAAGAATCTGCCCCAAACTTGAGCGCATCCAAGCAAGATGGGAGTGCCAGCCCTTCATTAAATACCGGTAAAATAATTGATAGAATTGGTTTCTCGTCCATAGGCCCAATAGTCTATCACCTTTCCCAACGATTTCAAGCTTGACGGATCAAGGAACTTAGCTATTATAATGAGCACATTTTAGGTGGCTCTGTAGCTCAGTCGGTAGAGCAGAGGACTGAAAATCCTTGTGTCGCTGGTTCAATCCCGGCCGGAGCCACCATCTTCATTAAGAACGTATTTGCCCTGATTAAAACTTCCGATTTATCACATTTAACAAAATTGGCTCTATTTTTAATTGACACTTAATTTGACAGTTTAAATGTCAAGTGATAAGCTTTTAGTGGAGGATTAAAATTATGATTACAGTAAAAGAAGACACCACTTTAGTTGGCATTTCAGAGTTAAGAGATAAAGCCAAGGTAGAAGACATTTTAAAAACAGCAAAGAAACGACGTGTTGTCATTGAAAAACGGCACAAGCCTGTTGCGGTCTTGCTTTCCATGGAAATTTATGAACAACTGGAACAGTTAATAGATTTGATTGAAGATCAAACACTTGGCAAAGAAGCAAAAGCCAGACTCAAACAAAAAAAGAAACCCCTTTCGATTGAAGCTTTTGAAAAGAGGATTGGCTTAGTTTAAGATGTCTTGGAAAGTTTTAATCCACCCTCTCGTTGAAAAAGATTTCAAATCGATTCCACAAAACGATCAAAAGTTTATTCTAAAAACATGTATTAAAAAACTCTCCACCCATCCCGATGAATACGGCAAACCTTTAAGCGGCCCCTTTCACACTCTATGGAAATTAAAAATACGCCACTACCGAGTCATTTATCAAATAAACAAAAAAGAGATCAAAATACTTGTTGTAAAAGTAGGGTACCGCCGAGATGACAAAGTCTATAAAGACTTAGGAAAAATCCTTAAGAAGATTTAGTTAAATCGCCTCAGCAGTAAACACTCCACCCATATCTAATTCTAATGCAGGTTTTTCTTCTTCGGCTTCGAGTTCAAGGATGCGATCGATGGCGGCGGTCATACGATCTAGGGTGACGATTGGGATCACGATTTGGGTTGCAGAGCGTGCTAAGGGGGCCCATTTGTTTTCATAACCCGAGCCTTTCATCATCATGGCAATCATTTTTTTCCCTAGATTAAAAGCAAGGTGTTGAATTCCCCCTTCAACTGTAACCACTAAATCACTTCGATCAATGAGCTGCTTGTGAAGGAGCGGGTATTGACCCGGCTCAGGCATTAACATCATATGGCCTTGTAAATGGGCGGTTCCATTCCAACGACTTGACCGAAACCATTCAGGAGAAAGTGCCCCCTCAAACCAACGGCCACTGGGTAAGATCACCACAAAATAACCTCTTTTAATCAAAGCATCAATAATGCGCATCATGTCACGAATTCGTTCTACTGGATACCCTTTATCTCCATTTTCTCCTCCAAAAGGATTAAAAACAGCCACTTTATCAGCCCCTACTTTTTCTTTCTGCTTTTGAATCCTATCCCAGTAAGAATCGATCTGAGGCCCCTTAATCGCAGTAAACAGAAAACCTTCTTTAGATTGAACCGGTCGCGTTCCGACTCGAAACGGGAGATTTAATTTGGCACAGATTTGATAGATCGGATCATATACATTATGAGTACTTACCTGCATGTCTATTTTCTTGCCATTAACAGCAAAATCTTTTGACTGAAACAGATCATCTTCTTTATCTGTACGATAGAAAACAGGGGCCTTTGCATACTCTAAATAAGCTAACACTAAAGGACGCGCATCCCACTCTTCACGCCGAGAACCTAAGTTAAAATAATTTTGTTTTTTATCGTAATGATCCACAATCATGTCAAATTGATGAGGCAACTTATCAAGATCTTTTAAATCAAAGTACGAAGAAACATGAACTCGAGGATGTGAATAAAGAAAGGGACGCTGAGTGTAAATAAAAATCTCAAGGGCAGGGTTAAGATCTAATAGCGCCGGCATCACAGTCCCATTACGAATCAACTCATCACCCATTCCATCTGCAATATTATGAAGAATCAGCACTTTTGGATTTTCTTTATCATGCAACACTGAATGCACAACGGGAAGATGCGGGGCATTATAAAAAACCTTTCTCTGAGGCATCTCTTTAATTTTTAATAAATGACGAGAAAACATCAACTGCACCGCCTTATCAACAGAATAACCATATTGAGCGCGGCTATAATAACCATCCATCATATCAACAACTTCCGGAGTCATAAAACCAGGACGCCTTAATATTAAAATCTGAAAAAAGCCCTCTAACAACCAAGCATCTTCATACTGGGTAGAGGGTCCATTTGATAAAAAGCGTTTAAAATTTTCTTCATCAAAATAGTGAATTAATTCAGAATATCTCAGCGAAAAAATAAGATAATTTCGGGATTGTTGATTTTTTTCTTGAAGGTAATAATCGATTAACAGCTCAAGCTCTTCCTTAGGTGTACTAGGCGGATTTTCAAAATAGGCTTTGGCTAAATCAGCAATAAATACTTCTCCATCTGAACACACAGCATCAATACGAACAACATTAGCCATGGCAACAGGAAGGTACTCACTCTTTTCCATAATATCAATCCACTTTCTAATATCATCGTAGGATTGAATAACATCATTTAATATTAAAGAGGCTAATCCATGGCGCAAAAATAACTCAACAAATCGAAGACCACTCTTCTTGTAAAGTAAAACTAAAAGCTGCACAACAAACTCAAAAGGAAAAATATGCCTTTCTAGGCTGGTTGCTTGAATCACTGCATTCAGACTATTGACTTGAAGCCTTTTTTCTAAAAGAAGAAAAAGATCTGCTACTTCGTCAAAGAGGTCACGCGAGTAAAATTCAAACTCAGTTAAAATTCGAGCATCTCGCTTAGTTTTAATCAGATGAGCTAACTTTTGCTGAGACTGCCAAGAATCAAATCGATGCATGTAGTATTCGCCTCTATAAAAAAAGTTTTTTAGAAAAGGGGCATAACCAAACTCTTTTAACCAAGTTGTTTTTAAAATCATGTCAAAGCTCCCCTCTATTGCCTGTCGAATATAAGGGTAAAACTCTAGTAGTTTTTCAGCAGCATAATTAGCAACAGCACCATTAAAATCGTGCGGAAACTCATATGTTGCTTGCTCTAAATAACTATCATAACGATGATGCTGAAATCTCATGTCCTGAAAATGAGGAGCGATTTTTTTTCCTTTTTCATAGGCCCAATCAATTTTAAAACGCTGAAGCGCACTCATCTCAGGCACCTGATCCTCAGAACCCCATTGCTCAATCAAACGTTCAAACGTTGCAGCAAAAACCTCATCCAAATCAAACTGAACCTGTAGTTCACCACGGGTATCAACTATGTCTGCAAGTGCTCTTTTAAGCAATGAATGAAGCAATGCTTCGTAAAAGACCATTCTTTTCTGAAAGTCGCTGCTTTGACCATATTGGATATAAAACTGACGGGTGACATGAAAAATCAAACGTCCTTCTCTTTCCTCAGCAACAACCAATAAAGGGAGATTGGTTTCTCTCATATGAGAATCGAGCGTAGTCCACAGACGTGTTTTAAAAAAACCAATTTGAGATAAAGGATGCACACTTAACCGGATCTCTCTTTTTTTTATTTGCGCCTCTGTCTCTTCAAATAAAAGATCGATTTGCTCTGCTATTTTTAAATAACGCGAATCAGTTAAAAAAGTTTCTAAATAATAGGGGACCAAACGCATTCCTTTTAAGCGATCAATAATGACATTCACTTTTTTTGAATGATCTGCTTGATTTAAAAGAGAGCCAAACTCTTGTAAGGCATCAGATGAAACCAATTGAGCATACGGGGCTGAATCAACCCATTGAGTATTTTTTAAGTTTGCTTCAAAACGAAAATGAACTTGATGACCAAACCCAGTGACCGTGTAATTGTCAGGAACCAATACAGATCGCGGGGCTAAAGCCAAAGCTGGAGAGCTAGTCAAAAACAAACAAACAGACAAAAAGAGAGGGAAACACCTTTTAAAAAAACTAAACATAAGGTGTTGAATATAAGATATTTACACTAATTTGTCAATAAGTTTATCTCACTATGAGAGAAAGGCTTAGAGAGAGAAAGTAACCACATCTTCTTCTAAAGTAAGGTCACTTTTAAAAACAGGCAAGCGCATGGACCCTGTTCCAGTGACGGATAACTTTGTTCCTGTTAGGGGCAAAACCACCCGAAAACGAGTTTCTATGCCCGGGGTACTCTCTACCTGAATCGTCCCTCCCATTGCGCTAGTCACACCCCAAGCTAGTTTAAGGCCGATTCCATGAAGCCTTCCATCTTGCTTAGACGTTGAAAAAGGAAGAGCAAATAAGCGTTGAGCTTTTTTAGGTTCATCACCATCTAAAAATATAATCTTCTCAAGCCAATAAGGATCAACATGCCCATCTTCTATTTGAATGTCATTAACCACTTCAATGACCCAACTTTTTTCTGAAACATAAGCTAAAACTAAAACTTTCTTTGGTTTTGCATGATATTTTGCATTACGAATCAAGTTTTTAATCACAATAGAAAGAGCATATTCATTCCCAACAATAGAATCTAATCTCTCTTGAACATCAAATTCAATATCGCTGTACTGACTAAAGCCTTCTTTCTCTTTATTTAAAAAGTGAGCAACCTTAACTTGGTCAAAAATAAAATCATCCTCTTTAAAAGCAAAGTTAATTAGAAAAATAGCTTTATCAAACTCTGCTAAAACTGTTTCAACAATAGTCTGAACTGTATCTGAAAACTGATTAAAATCTGTCTCAGGCTTTATCTGAAGAGCAAGAGCATAACTCTCAATAACAGTCTCTCGAAGATCTTCTAACTCTTCCTTTAACTCTAAAAAACCAGCTCTTGTTTCATTTCCATGCATTGATCTTCTTATTAAAAAAACATTATGAACCGAAGGCGTCAGTTCTTTTTCAATAATAGAAACAAGCTCTTCTATTTTCTCAGTACTCTTTAACTCTTTTCTTCTGTAAAGCTGAACATGTCCTATGACTGAACTAACAGCATTATTCAACTCATGAAGCACAATATTAATTTGATGCAGATCAAGAAAAAGCTGATGTTGTTCTGATTGAGTGATACCTGAAGATGGAGAAAGAGCATAGCTCTTAGAAGGAAAGAGAAGTAAAACGGTTAACACAAGCTGAAACAACTTCAGTATAAACCGGTTCATAGACGCAAAGAGAGATTGTACAGAATTATCGTTATCTAGTCAACGATAATATACTCGCTTAGTGCTAATTAAGAAAATAGCCTAAGACTAGAAACGAAGGGAAGCCCCTACCTCTAAGCGAGTCTCTTCCAAGGACTTCTCCAGGCTTAGAAAGACTTCTCCTTCTTGATCTAAGAAAGAACGAGAAAGGGTTATAGCTAGGCCTAAATCTTCCCCGTTTCGGGCAAAGAGAGTCGCTTCAATTCCAGCTTGATCATTGATTTTGTATTTCGCGTCAAAACTAATTTCATACCAAACCGCATTGCGGTAAGTCACTTCAAAGGCTAAAGAAAAATCGCGTTTTAGTTTCCATTTTCCAAAGAGAACAATGTCGCGCACTTTTGAATAACGCCGGCCTGTGACTTCAACTCCTATTTGAAAACGAATCTCGTTTTGGTTGGCTAAGATGATGGGGGTTTCAAAGGTCAAACGAAATCGAAAAGCTTGAACGGAATTTCCTTCTAGCACATAAGAAACAGAACGATTGTTTGTGATAATCCATTTGCCACGAAAAACTAAACGCTTTGTCTTTTTTGTTTTGGTTTTTAATTCTTGTTTGCGATAGCTGTAAACAATTTCATGGCGTTTGTTTATTTTCCAAGCACCATTTAACGTAAGTGTTTGAGTTGATCCTTTTGAATTATTTAAGACAAAGGTGAGTCGGTTATTCTTATCAGCCTCCCACTTTCCAAAAAAACGAAACGTTCGGATTGCTTCTTTACCCTCTTTAATACGGTATCGGTAGGTAAAATCTAATTCACCCGCCTCAGCTTTGAGAAACTCTCCCTTAAAAACAAGTTCTTTACCTAAACGCTCGGTTAGTGATTCTTGAACACGAAAGCGCAAATCATGCTGCGGATCAATCTCCCACTCACCAAAAACAATCAACTTATGCTCTTGATTTAAGAGGCCTTGATAGTCTGAAGGATCATCAGGCTGAAAAGCTAACTGCGCATCAGAGAGGAGTTCAAATTCCCCTTCTAATAAAATCGAATCCGTTAATTCTAACTTAGCCATGCTTGCTCCTTAGACGATTATAAAATTTTGGGTGTAAGGCGTATCTGCATCAACTTTCTAGTTCGAGAGCGAAAAAAGCGATCACTAAATGCTTTATCCCCTTTTAAGCCTCCTAATTCAATGGTCCCCCCATCACTCACAAAGACACGTGTGGATAAACCAGTGAACGCAATGGTGCGCAACGTGCCATCGACCACATAGCTGATTTCAGGTGTTAAGGTGATGTCGATTCGGTTGCCACGAATACGGGGAGAAACCACTAACCGCGAGCCCACATCGCGGTAATCCACATCAACAACGACGATTCCCTGCTTCTTGGCATACGTAAAAAACCAACGTGGTTCAGGTATTTTTTCACCTACATGTAAATAACCTTTGCCTCCATCAAACACTGTCAGCATTTGTGTTTCTCGGCCTCGGCTTTTAACGGCGTTGTCCCAACCCACATAACGGGCTTCAAAAATGCCCGAGTCTTGTCCCACAAATGTCACTTCGATTCGAATATTTTTAGGAAGTGTCTGATCTTTAAAATAAGCTTCGATTTGGTCGCAGTTTTGTGAATAGTCTTGAACCACAAGCTGCAAGGTCCGCTCATCCCCTGTTACTTTGCCTTGAGAAGACAACATCGACCGAGCCAACGCTTCAGCTTGAGCCACCTCATAAAAGCCAACAGAAATCACACGCACTTCGATTTCATCTTCAGAAAAAAGAGAGGGGGTCAAAAAGAAGATAAGAAACAACAATATAGAGAATATTGTTTTCATACTACCGGTATACTGCTTCTCTAAAAGGAAGTCAAGTTTAGATCCTTCGCTACGCTCAGGATGACGCAACAGACGCTCAGGATGACTCAGTAACAACTTAATAAAGCAAACTCTCTCCCAGAGTGCGAGAGCCTCTTCCGAGGCTCTATCCCCAGCTATCTCCTCCGACAGCACAAGAATGTCACCAAACTAGCCCTCATGGGAGAGAAATCAAATTACAAGCTTGTTGCAAAGGCAGGCTCACGATAAAGTGGCGCCATTTCAGGAGCAGACCACCTAATCGCTGGCGGTGATGTCGGCACCCGTGACTGAGCTGCTAATGCTGTGGTTGGAAAAAGAGTGGCCCCTAAAGCCGTACCAATTGAAAGCATCACCCACCAAAACATTTTCACGCCACCTGAAAGAAGGTTGTGAAAATAGATTGGATCTTGTCGAATAAACGGATCAAAGTAATCTTTTAATCCAGCTAAGACTTGACCTGTTCGCGTGTCCCCAATATGTGTTCCTTCTAAAAGATGGCGACTTGATTCCAAATGATTAAACTTACGGATTTCAGATTGAAACCCACGTTTAGCCTCAAGCAATTGAACCAATTCAGCCACATTAGCCACTGTAATGGCACTGCCACTCAAAGCTGAAGCAATGTTCGCTTGAAGCTGAGCCGGGGCTGTCGGCACATGGCTTGAATTTGCCAAGTAAGCACGCCGTGTTCCCACAGAGGTATCTAAGGATTGGAATGCATTTCTTTTCGCCACAGTTAAGCGAATAGCCTCGCTGCGGTCAACCACAAATTGGGCCACACTATAAGTGATTCCTGTAAGTTGCTGTGCACGAGCAGCTGAAAAACCTAAATACTTGGTTCGCAGTTCCATAATCTGCGCTTCAGCTGCGCGAAAACGCCAAGGACGAATTTCAGTTAACAGACCAACCAAACCTGCGGCACGGGGTTCATAACCAAAAGCCAATGTCACATTCGGACGACTGGCATTGTACTTAGCTGCCCCAATCGCAGTTTCAGAAAGATTCATTTGCTGTGTTAATCGAACATACTGAATGCTATTGGTGCGCATTCGTTCGCGTGATTGCGCTTGATTTAAAACTGGAACCGTTGTGGTATTGGTTTCATCAAAAACCAAGGCAATCGAACTTTGCGGGTTAATTCTTACTCGATCAACCTCTACATTAAAATCAGTGCCGCGATAGCCTACTTTTTTCAACAGATCAAGATAAGCACTCTGCAATGGATGATTTGTATTTGCTATAGCCGTATTAATTTCACCTAACTTAGTTGTCAACGGATTCGTTCGATCTCCAGCAGGAATCGCTTCAATCAACGCCTTTTGTTGTTGCAACCAAGTCAAATCTTGTTTTAATTCGACAATCTTTTGATAGGCTTGTCCCACTTCATGCGTGATTTTATTTAATTCATGGCGAAAGCTGGCACGAATCGCTTCTGGCACCACTTCATCTGGATTTGGAACAGTGTCGCCTGTGACAGGAATCGTATAATAAAGCTCAGGATTAATAGCATTTAAAGCACCCGTGGCATCATTAGCTATTGTGGCTGCAGTTAAATTAGCTGGAACCGTATTAATCGTTCCAATCTGTTCTTCTCGACCATGTGTTTGATAAGCACTATTCCAGTTTCCACCTAAAAAATCACCCGATGCAAACAAACCTGCAGCCAAATCAGGAGTTGTACTCCCATTAAAAATAGCACTAAGCGAAGCAGTGATTTTCAGATCACCCGAAGCTTCTTCAGCTAATGGCTTCACCACTGTAGCTAAGTAGTGATCAAAGAAGAGTCGTCGTAATCCCATATTTAACTTAATGGCATCACCTAAAAAACGCTCTAAAGAAAAGTTCAAAACATCTGGAAGTTTATTGCCACTATTAAAGTTTTGGGTAATATCAGCTCCCGTAACACGATCAGAACCGGTAGTCGTACAACCTGCTGTTGCTGTTACGGCCAAAACTCCAGTTGCCGACATAAAACGTCGACGAGTCACTCTTGACTTAAAAGAAGCAATAATAGCTGTAAACACAGCAAAAACAGCAAAAATAGAAACAAAAGATTGCCCAAACCAAAGCTTCGAATAATAGAAAAAACTTAATGTCGGTTGCTCATCAATCTGAGCTTGAGCTTCTCGAACGCGCGCCAATCCTGCATTAATGCTTTTTCTCCAAGGAGCTACATTTGAGTCGCTCGGTGCTGCCTGAGCTGGTTTAGTTGAAGTGAGCACTAAACCAGCAGTTGCTGTAGCGAGAGCCCCAATCACCGCCGAGCTTGAGCCTGTTCCTACCAATTGAGCTTGAGCCTGAACAAAAGAGTCCGGTGCCAAATGAATCGATGTTTCTGTTTGAGAGTCGAGCGATCCAGGAACAATCCCTATCGACAAAGTAAATACCAATAAAACACTTATACTTTTAGTCCATAAATTAATGCGCAACATATCACTTCTCCTCTATAAAGTCCCCTAGTCTTTACCAAGTTGCGTGCCAAATTAAATGAGCTCTTCATAAGGGAAAAAGATAAAAAAGAAGCAAAGAGCCTGCCTGTTATTAGGCAAAGTGACAAAAAAAACCCGGAAGCCTATGACAGGCTTCCGGGCTAAAGCTCGCGTCTTACAGACCGCGATTAGGCTGCGATACGTTTTAATGCGGCTCCGATGAGATCTTCTTGGAGGCGCTTTTTACCTTCGCGGATGATCTCTGAAGGAATTTGACCCAAGGCAGTTAAAATCGAGCGCATGTCGCCAATTTCTAATCCTAAGGAATCAATTTCCAAAGCAAGCAAGAGCTTAGCTGCATCGCTTAGTTTTGAGAGATCAAAATTAATACTCAACAATTCACTGGCCAATGCCAAGTGAACCGGTAGATCATAACTAGTATTTAATGGAGCCACAAAGTTCTGAGCGTCACCCAACTGAGTCAAACCATATTCGTTAAAGTGTGCTCTCATTTGAGTTGGTGTTAAAAGAGTCACTACTTGAGTGGCTCGTTTTAACTCACTCACTTTTGAAGATAATGCACCGGCTGTTTGAACAAAGGCATCAGTTGAAACCGAACCAGTTGGCTCTCCAAAAAAGAGGACACGGCCATTAGCAATTGCTTTAGTTAATGCTTCAGATAACTTAGGCTCTGTTTCTAAAACAGCTGCATCTAAAACAATCACAGCATCTGAATCTAAAACAGGGAGCACAGCTGAAGACAACGGCGAAATCACATCACCAGGCAACACTAAGTGAGCCGCAACTGTTTCAGACAAGGTCACATCTTCTTCAAGAAAAGCAGCAGCCAAACCAGCTTGAACGGCTTCTTCAGAAGAGCCCTCTTCAAGTGCTTTGTCAGCAAGAGTAACCGATGCTGTTGTGATTGCTTCTGTAGTGAGCTCACTCACTTTAAGTGCATCCAACTTTGCATTTTTCTGAAGCGTCGTTTCAATAATACGTTTTAAAGATTCACCTAAATCAGCTTCAGTAAATGCAACCGCTTCTAAGGAATCAATAATCACTCGGTGCAACGCTTCTGGGTTACTCGCTAATTGTTTTTTAATCGCTGGATGTTTTCCCAAAATTTCCTTACGTGCTCCTTCTAAAAGTTCGTGAGTAATGGCACGAGCTAAGTTAAGCTGAGCGTTATCACTGTTATCTTCAAAAAGAGCGATTGAAAGTTTTACAATAGAAGCTTCCCCACGTCCTAAGAAAAAGAGATCAGCACTTTTATCTGTAGACTTTGCTTCAACGTGAACAGGCAAAGCTTCAATCGAAATAGTTTCTGTTAATCGACGTTTCGCAATATCAGCTAAATCTTGTGGCAAACCTTCAGTAAAGGATGCCGCTTCCAATGTCTCAAGCGCTAAAGAAACAGCAGCTTGAACTTGAGCTTGAATCGCTTCGTTGGTAATGGTTGGACCCGCATTCCAAATATCAATCACAGCTTGGTCACCACGTCCAATATCCCCACCTGATCGAGGAGCAGTCGAACTCATTTGAATCAACGCTTGTAGCAAACGCGCCCCAAGATTTGTTTTCACATTTGCAGCCACCCCTTGAGCCGTTCTTAAATCAGTACTCAACCGGTTGACACGCGTTTGATCTGCGGCATCCCTTGAACCTGCTGCAGCCAATCTTTCAACAGCCACAACACGAACTTCAAAACTCAAACGATTATTATCAATCACGGTTCGTAATACAGGATAAGCTGTTGCTGTAAATGTAACGGGACTTGTTTCTGATCCAAGTGCCGCATTTAAAATAACAGGAATATCAGAAGCTAGTGCCGCAAGTCGAATCGATTCAGTTGTACTAGAATTATTTAAGAATGTGACCAATGCTGTTTGAACCACTCTCTTTTGAGAAACACTTAAAACGGTTCCATTTAATTCTCGAGTCAACAACGGAAACTGGGAAACATCCCCTAAACGGACTAAGGCTAATGCCGCACTCACTTGGTCTTGTGCCGCGGTACTTCTTGCCAATCGAGCACGTTCTTGAATCACAAAGTTTAAAACCGAAATAATAGGTGCCCCATTCAATCGTGTCGGAACTTGAGCATTTAAAAATGTCGCTAACTCATCTCCGCTTAAAGGTTGAACCAATCCATAAAAGTTGGTTTGAATCGGATTCCAATCTGCTTTTTGAATCAGCGCATCTAGTTCAGCTTTAATTGCAGAACCGGCACGTGCCATTCCACTCAATACTTGCAAACGAGGTTTTGCCACAGTCGGTCCTTCAATGGCTAAAAGAATCGTCACAGCCAAATCACGAAGCGCATCACTATTACTTGTTGCTTGAGCAATGGTTTCTAATTCGGTTTTTACATTAGTGCCACTAACTAAAGTCCGTTGAGCCGCATCTGAAGAACGAGTCGCTTGAAGCAACAAATTAAGACGTGCTGTTATTTCACCTGGTGTTTGAGAAGTAATATTATTTACAACGGCTGTAACAGCAACATCTGTTAGTGGGATTTGTTTTTCTCGGATTAAGTCAACCGCAGCAACTCGAATCGCGCTATTTGAATCCGAAATCTTTCCTAAAAGCTGTGTGCGAACAACTGGAGAAATACGAGCTAACGGAACAGACCCGAGTAATCGAATTCCACCTAAAACAAGACGGTCATTAGCCGTTCCTGTCAAAGAGATAATTGGAGCAATGTCTGATGAAACAGGGGCTGTATCCGCACTAAAGCCTTCCAGTCTTGGATTCGCACGAAAGTTCTCATCCAATGTGCGAAGCATTGCCACACGCAAATCCATAGGTGCGAGCCTATCTAAGGCGCGGGTTTTGAGAGAATTATAATCCCCTGTAAAACCTAAAGCAGTTAATGCCGCATTAATAGCCGCAATTTCAGCTTCTAAGTTTGCTTTTAAAGTTGTTTGAGCTGGACTCAATGAATTTCCTGTAGGAAGAACCACTCTTCCTTTAGCACCCAATAAAGCATTAATCGCCGGGGTATGCCCAATATGTTGCAATGCTTGAGCAGCTAAGAGACGTGATCCTGAAGCATTATTAGCTGTTAATTGAACGATTCGAATCAACTGAGCTCCATGCTCTGCTTTTTGAGCCGCATTCAAGTTTGAAGAAGCAATCACAGATTTAGCATAAGTAGATGCCAAAGGAGTTAAATTAGTCAGATTTGCTTGACCAGACACATAAGCTCGTAATTGACCTGCAACTTGTGGATCTTGAACTAAAATTAAAATTTGAGCGGCTAAATCTCTAAGATTATCAACTGAAGCAGGCAAAACAACAATCGCTCTTGCTTTAGTGGCAACCGCATCTCTTTGTGTGCCAAAATTATGTTCGGTATTTGAATTTTCTAGTGTTCCAATAGCAAGCAAAGCTCTTAAAGCAGCTCCTTTGTAAGCATTGTCTTGATCTAATGCCGTTAAAAAAGTAGGAATGGTTTCTACAGATTCCAACGAAGCGAGCGCATTTAGAATGGCCAAACGATTAATTTTGCCTGCAGCTGGAGTCAAACTACTAAAGGCATCACTTGTATAAAGCGCATTTAAAGCTGAAATATCTCTGCTTGTAAAGGTATAGGTTCTTACCCCATCCACCAAGGTTCCTTCCACAGCGGCAGCCAACTCAGCCTTCACAGCTGTAATAGTTGCTATTACAGCAGGTGTCTGTTGACGCGCTGGCAACGAAGCCAATCCTGTCACAAAATCAACCTTACTTGAAAAACTAAATGGACGTCCGGCTACTGACAATGAAGTGACAATCACTCTGTTTTCAGCTTCACGGTTGTTCTTCTTTTCAATATCTTCTCGATCTGTTGAAGCACTAAAACGGGCAATATCACGCAAATTTTGATAATAGATCAAATAAACATTTCTAAAAACTTCGTTTAAAACCTGGCGCGCTTGAGTATCTCCACGCTTAAGAAAAAGGACAATTCCCAAACCTGTGATTAAGGCTTGTCGCACTTCAGCATTGGTTTCATTAGGCAAACGATCGGCATAACCTCTTAAGATATTCATCACAGCCAAAGTCCGCTCACTGGCATTTTTGTCTTTTTCTTCATTGAGCAGATGATTAATTTGTTGAACAGCTGATAAACGACGCCCGGAATCAGGGTCTTCAGTGGCATAACGCAATAAACGAGAAAGATCCACATCGCTTGCAGCTCGGGTAATGTCAGGATAAGGAGAAACAGGTCGGGTTGACATACAACCATATAAGAACGGTAAAAAAAGACTTAAGATCATAAAAGCAACTAATGAGCGAGTTGGAGCACTGTGCTTTCTAAAGCGCTGGCTAAAACTCCCATAAAAAGTATTTAAATCAGCTTCATCTAAATCCCAGCCAAAATGATCTGCCAATGCTAAAAAAGCTAAAAATGAAATACGTGGTAAATTTGAATCTGAAGCATAAATCGACAAACTGCTGGCAACAGCAGTAATAATATCTTCTTCAGAAGCACCTGTAGTAAAACTCAACACTTCTTGAATTTGTTCCTTAACAGAAGCTTCAATCTGAGGATCGATCTCTGTTGGAATTTCAAATCGATATTCTGGCTCAGGAGGCACAACCATTGGTGAAGATACAGCTAAGTTTTGGGGTTGAACAACACTGTTGGCAAAAGGACTGGAGGTTAATGTAGAAGTAGAAAGAAAAGTAAGTGCAACGAAAAGCGAAATCCCCTTCGATAAGTTTTTAATTCCTTTTAAAAGCAGACTGTTCATCGTTAACACTCCTTATCAATTAATTTTATACAAATATTCTTCAAATTTACTTTAATTAGAAATCATTTTTTACATCGAACATTATTTGTTAAAGAGTTTTATAAACAAATTATTTCTAAACCCAATTAACATAAGGGGGTTAAATTTAAATGAATTTATCAAAAGCGTCAATTAAAAAATGAGAAATAGTCAAAAAGGGAAGGTTACGAGGAAGGAACCATTAAATAAGCTTTCCAAATCACCTCTAAATCAAGCAGATCCAGAAATTCATTTGAGTAAACATCCAGAAGAGAGGCCTCTAAGGGATTATTTAAAGAAAGAGATTTAATAAATTGTATAAACTGCCCAATTCCATACTGTTTTATCAGAAATTGAACTAAACTATAAGCCTGAGCATAGAAAAGAGCTGGATTCTTAGGATATTCTTGAATATAGAAGTAGAGCTCTAAAGGAATCAGCTCACCTGTAAGTGCACTTTTGTACACAATCTCTTCCATTTCTACAGGGGTCACATCTTCTGTCCAGAGCGCCACCCCTTCATCCAACCACTTTGGTATGTTTTGGCTAAAGCCAAAAAACTCCCTAAAAACCAAATGAGTCACTTCATGTGGCAAGACCGAAGTCTCAAGATTTGGGATTTCAGCATAGGTATAGATCGCCCGCTCCGACACCCGCTTTTGACCATCCTCACCTTCTTGCAACACCTGCCATGTCCAGGCTCCAGACCAATCTTGAGAATAAGCATATTTTAAAAAAGCTTCCCGTGTAGGAAACAGGGTTACTTTGGCCTTGGCTCTCCCCCAACTAGGAAAGATCAGAAAACCAAATCGCTCAATGGTCTCAATCCGTTTCGCCTCTAAAAGCTGCCCCACCCGTTTTGACATCTCCTCGTCAGGGGAGTAAACCACAAAGTTGTCTGTTTCAACCCGCTTCAGACGCGCCTCAAAATCGCGCAGCTCTTTCTGCGTGATCTCTTCTTCTTTTAAGGTTTGGAGAAACTCTATTGCCTTAGGCGCCATATCCGTTGTGGGGTAGCGCACCCCGAGCAACTCCAAATACCCTTGCGCCACTAGAAAATTGTGGTCCTGCTGCCAAGCAACAACCGCCTTGTTGTAAAGAGTGATCGCCCCATTCTCTTCTGTCACTTGAATCAACCGGGCCACATTTTGCCGTGAATCAAGCGTGATATTCGGCAAAGCCATGACCTTCTTATAAAGCTGAAGCGCTTCCGGAAAAAGCCCGTTGTCTTGGCAAAACTTGCCCAAATCAAGATAACCATTGATATTGTCAGAGGTCAGGTAGAGTCGTTGTTGCTGGTAATGCTGCCGCGCAGCTTCTTTATCTCTTTTTGAAAGAGTGAGGTTTTGAGCCAAGCTAGGTTGAATCAGAATGAGAGATAAAATCAGAATACCAAACTTTTTCATTGAGACAAAACATTGACACCGAGGTCAGGCACCACTGTCAACGTTTCCACTTATATGCCCCTCATATGAGTGGCTTCAGCCACCCGAGAGATGGCAATCATAAAGGCGGCAATCCGGTTTGAGACATTTTCTTTTTTGGCGACTTTAACCATTTCCTTATAACTTTTATCTAAACGTTTATAGAGCTCACGATTAATCTCTTTTGATTCCCATGAAAACTCTTGAAGGTTCATCACCCATTCAAAGTAAGAGACAATCACCCCACCTGCATTGGCCAAAATATCAGGAATCACAATGACGCCATTTTCTTCTAAGATGCGATCCCCTTCTAGGGTAAGCGGGCCATTTGCTCCCTCGACAATCACTTTAGCTTTAACGTTAGGCGCATTGCGCTCATCAATGATTCCTTCCAATGAAGCAGGGATCAACACATCGCAATTCAAAGCCAACAATTCTTCATTACTAATGTCTTTTCCATTAGAAAAACCCATCACTGTAGAGCCATTTTTCTGCTTATGTTTAATCAAATCATTTAAATTCAACCCTTTTGGGTTGTAGACCGCTCCAGCAGAATCACCCACAGCCACGATTTTACACCCTTCATCTTGTAACAATTTAGCGGCAAACTGCCCCACATTCCCAAACCCATGAATCGCCACAGAGACTTGCTCAGGTTCCATCCCCATATCTTTAATCGCAGCTAAAGCTGTGTACATCACACCTCGGCCTGTGGCCCCTTGCCGCTCTGGACTTCCCCCCAACACAACCGGCTTGCCTGTCACAATCGCAGGCGTGTGCCCATGCTTAATGCCGTATTGGTCCATCATCCAAGCCATAATTTGTTCGTTCGTACCCACATCAGGAGCCGGAATATCACGGTGTGGCCCAATTACCAAATCCATTTTATTAATAAAGCTACGGGATACTTTTTGTAGCTCTTCTTTACTCATTTTTTTAGGATTGCACGCCACCCCACCCTTGGCTCCACCAAAAGGAACATCCACAAGCGCGCTCTTCCATGTCATCAGCGAGGCTAAAGCACGCACATCATGCAAATCAACCCTCGGATGAAAACGGATTCCTCCTTTATAAGGTCCACGCGCAGCATTGTGTTGCACACGATAACCTAAAAAAATCTGGAGCTTACCTGTATCCATTCGAACAGGGATTTGAACCTGAAGTTCCCGATAAGGGTTCTTTAAAAAGGTAAGATATTCTGGATTGAGATTGATTTTATCTGCAGCAATGTTGAAGTAATGTTCAATGAGCTTGTCAAACGTCATACCAGTATGATTTTTCTTTGGCACCGCTTCCTCCCCATTCTTTCAAAGGATACAACTCACACGGTTATTGTAGCACAAGAAGCACCTATAAGCCATATACCACTCTAATAAAAAGAGTTACAAGAACACCATTATTAAAAATCATTGACGATGAGAGAATCATGAGCTATTTTAGATTCTTGCTTGTCAGCCGGGACTCTGACGCAAACAGCTCTTTCAGGAGGTTATACCTATGAATCAGTCACACGGTTCGTTCTCGGCAAAAGTTCTTAGCTTTATCCTTTCTCTTTCACTCCTTACTCCTTTAACACCTGTTCCAAACCCAAAGACAACACAACATCACAACCTTTCACCTGCTACAGTCACAGCAAAAGGTTTTACTCAAACAGAACGACTCGCTTTTCTTCAATCAATTGAAGAACGTGCTGAAGCAGCAAGAGGCACAACAAGCATTAATATTTTTCAAGGTTATGATGTGCGTGGAATCGCGTTAGATCATGAGGACGACAAAGCCAATCTTCGTCCTGAAGATGCCTTTTTAATCACTCAAGCTATTGCCTTTACTTACCAACAAGCAAACCCAGAAGCAGTAGATCAAGCACCACGCATTTTAATTACAGGTGATCACCGTGAAACCACACAAAAATTAATCATGGCTGCTGTTGCTGGAGCAGCAAGCCAAGGATTTCAAATTCATTATGATTCAGGGCATGTACCCACGGGAGCTTTAAACTTTTACGGCTTGCGCGAAAACTACGATGTGATCATTCAAGTGACAGGTTCTCACAATCCTTTTCACCATAACGGAATGAAAATCGCTGTCCGCCAAGATGCCAATGGCTTCTTTGATCCTAATGGAAAATTAGGCGCGCTTTATGGCAACCAAGGAAAACGGGCTTTTGAACTCAAGTCAATTGCATCAATTATTACAGAGGATGCAGAAAGAATAAAAGCAACAGACACAAATGGAAGACTCATAGATATTCATGGAAATCCACTCAATGTAGAGGGCTCTTACTTAGGAATGGAGCCAAACCGCCCGAACTATGGCGCTATTGTTCAAGCCTATGTCGACACACTCAAAGCACGCTTTGGAAAACTCAACACGCCCCGTCGCCTAGTTGTTGATCCTGGTAATGGAATGGGTGCAGCCATGGTCCCTGTTTTAGAACATCAAGGCAATACTATTGAACGCGGTTTATATTTAGATGTGAATTCACGTCCTGTTCACCCAGCCGATCCGTCAAAAGATACTTCAGGAACAGCGGCTTTAGAAAAAAGTGGGTGCCGCGCTTGTATTGAAGTCATCAAAGAAATCAATGCCACTGTTCCGGAAGGCCAACTTCCAGCCATTGGTGTCTTAACAGATGGCGATGGAGACCGAAGCGGCATGATTGATGAAGATGGAAAAGCCATTCGCCCAGCACCGATTGCGATCTTAATTTATCGCCGATTTATTTTAGAAAATAAAACCACTTTAGAAAAACTTCATGCCATGGGCGAACCGATTAAACTGGCTCTTGATGTTCGAAGCTCTAATGTTTTAGAAAGCATCACAGGAGTGGTTAAACCAAATGGTGACGTATTAAAAAAAGGACTTTATCAAGGCGTACAAGGAATTTACATTCCTGCAGGTTATCCTTCGCACCGAGATCACGTCGCTAAAGAAATTGAAACCTTAAATAATTTGAAAGAACGAATCCAAAAAGGCGAAGTGACCTCTGTTTCAGAGGCTGAAATAGATCAACTTATTCACTCATTTGTTTCTGCTGAAGCTTCAGGCCACTACTTTGCCGCAACAGACGACACCCATCCCGATACCATGATCGATGACGGTATTTTTTATGCCGCTCGTGTCTTAGAAATTTTAGACACATGGAATGATTTTGAGGGAAAAGATGAGAACATAGCCCTCCCAAATAAAGAGGTTTATTTGCTAAAAGATATTTTTTCACCCGAAAGTATTCCTGCACTTCCTTCTCCGGACGAACCTCGTTACAAAGGACATAAAAGTATTGATGACCGCTATGCTTTTGTTGCAGCCAGACAAAAAGAATTAGTTGAAAAAGGTGATACTATTTTTCGAGGAAAAGTCGGCTCCTTAGTCACCATGGATCAAGTGACTGATGGCGTTCGGATTTTATTTGAAGATGGTTCTGCCTTTTTAATTAGAACCTCAAACACTTCTGCTAAATACACCAGCATGATTGAAGGCCCTACCTGGGGTCGCGTTGTTGAAATTTTAGAAGATGCAATTGCCTGGCTCACGCCTCATGAAGGGGATGAATTCTCTATTGATGATTTGCGCCAACGCTTAAGAAACGCACAAGCAAAAGCAGCATTAGAAAACACAACAAACGCTGTAATAGGTGATACCGGTATTTCAGAAGCAGACAAAACAGACGTCTCTAAAAGAACCGGACTCGCTCAATTCCATGCCGCAATGAGTGAAGCGGCACAAGACGAAAAACGAATGATGGGCTGGCTCCATGCTGATGAACAAGACTTAACAGCAATCAAAAAAGTAGCTGCTGATTTAAGAGAAAACTTTAATGATGTGATTGTCATTGGAATTGGGGGTTCATCAATGGGCTTTAAAGCCTTACACCAACCCTTAAACAACAATATTAATGGAAGATACAATGCGAGTGACGCTGAAACTCGGGGTCGTGATGGTAAAAAAGCCCCTCGCATGCACGTTTTAGAAGCGACTCGATTAGAAGATCTTCTTATTCTCGACAGACTTGATTTAACTAAAACAGCCGTGGTTGTGATTAGTAAATCAGGAGGCACACCTGAGCCTAAATTTAATACAGAAGTTGTGTTAAATAAATTTAAGGCTAAAGGAATTGTCGGAGATCAGTTAGCCAAACAAGTTGTTTTAGTCACAGGACTAGACCAAAACAATGGAGAGCTCCCTTCAAGTAAGTTAAGACAACGTTTCGGTAAAATGGGAGAAGATGGAAACTGGATCGACACGGTCCGTTCAATTTTTCCTGTACCGAATAGTTTTGGAGGACGCTACTCTGTTTTTTCACATGTAGGCCTCCTTCCTGCCGCTATTACAGGAATCGATATTGATGCATTACTAAATGGAGTTACTGAAGGAAGAAAGTTAACAGAAAAACCTTATTCAGATCCTGAAAACATTGGTTTTCAATTAGGCCTTCACCTTGCTCTCTTAGATTTAAAAAGAAACAGTGAAAATCCAAAAGATCACTTTGTCATCTTCTTTTACTTTGCTCAAAAACACCTCGTCAATTTAGGACGCTGGATGGAGCAATTGGTTGAAGAGAGTCTCGGTGATTTTATCGACCTACCAGGTGGCGGCAAAAGACGAACTGGTCCAACTATTAAGCCAACATTAGGCACAGAAGACAATCATAGCTTTATTCAAAATGCCAATGATGTCGGCATGCTCTTTATTGAAATGATTTTAACTGAAGCCCAAGTAGAATCCGAAAGACAAAGCGGCTTCTACGACGAACAAGGCCTCACCCCTTCTCAATCATTATTAGCTTCTCTTCGTGGAACACGTAATGCCAAAACAAGCGAAGGCATTCCAAATGCCACACTCGCGTTAAAAGAAATGAATGAAGTAGAACTGGCAAAACTAATGTATATCTTTGAAGTCATGACCATGGTCTATGGCCATGTGATTGGATTAGGGCACAAAACATTCACTCAAGGTGGCGTTGAAAGCTACAAAGTGGGAACACGTGCTGTCATTGAAGAAATGATCAAAGCAGGCCAAGTTCGTTTACCAGATAGAAGTATCTAGTCATGAAAAAGATGTTCAAACTCATCCAACTATCCTTATCTCTTTCTCTTTTATTCTCTTTAAATTTTCCCTCACATCATTCAGCTCATTTTTTAGCTCCAAATACCGCAGTCAAAATCATTGAAGAGGTTCAGCCAGATTACATCATCGCTCTTGGCGGGAATGCCTTTGGTAAAGGAGATACCACTAAATCAGGGAGAGAGTACTGGGAATCCTTACGCCCTCAAATCAAAACCGCAGCTGAAGAGATTGCAGCCTTAGTATTGAGTGGGAACAAAGTCATTATTTCTCATGGAAATGGACCCCAAGTAGGCAAACTTTTAAATGATGATCCCAATACCCATTTAGCCGACCACGTCGAAACCACTCAAAATGAAATGGGGCGCATACTTAAAGAAGAACTTGAAAAAGCACTGGGCAATAAAAAAACACCTGTTAAGTTTTTTAATACAGAGACAATTGTAGAAAGCAATGACCCTGCCTTTCAAGAACCAACAAAACCTGTGGGATGGTTTTCTGAAAAAGTAGCTAAAAAGCTTGAACACAAAATGAAAACGTTTAATCTCAACATCTTTGCTAAAGAATTTGACCCAGATAAACAAGAAGGCTGGCGTCTAGTGGTCCCTTCCCCTCAACCAATAGGACTCTCCCACCTAGCCGAAGTTAAAGCTCATATGACACAAGGGGGCATTGCCATTATGGTTGGTGGGGGCGGCATCCCTATTGATACAGCAGGAAACAGATTAATCGCTGTCATTGATAAAGACCGCGCAACCGGCTTAGCCAGCACTTTACTCAAACCAAAAACATTTGTTATTTTAACCGCAGTCAAACAGGTCGCAAGTAGCTTTGGCACTCCAGACGCCATACATTATGACGAACTTAATCCAGATGAATCAGGTCGCCTAAGACGAAACGGAGAACTCGGAAAAGGGAGCATGCTCCCTAAAGTAGAAGCGGCTGAAATGGTACGAGAACAAGGAGTCGCTGCTGTGATCACAGCGCTAGGAAATATTAAAAACGCATTAGCAAGATTAAACGGAGAAGCAACCTGGTTTATGCCAAGAGCCCAAAGCTCAAACGGCAACAGACCTCTTCGGACCTCCCCCTACCACACCCCAATACAATCTTCTCTTTAAAAAATTTAACCTCAATAAGCCTCTGCTCAGCAGCGGCTTATTGTTTAGCTTGGAGTTCTTCTAGGAGCTGCTGTTGTTCTGGAGTTAGTGGTCGTTGAGATGCTTCGCGGTAGTCATCGATTTCTTTTTGTTTGGCATTAGCTTCAAAAAGAGCTTTGCGTTCAATGTCAATCATCTGACTCCCTAACTCAGCGGATACAGCAGGAATTGAAACTAAGTCTGTTCCGTAACTAGGAAAGGCTTCTGTAAACAAATCTTTATATAAAACGCCAACCCCTTTAGCTAAATTAATAAAAACCGTTCCAAAGTTTTTAAAGGTAATCGAGTTATATTTATAGAAGCTGCTTCGAGAAGAGGAATCAGCCACTACTTCTTCTTCAAATCGAGCTTCAGGTTCATCAATTACGACCTCTTCAATAACCTCTTCTTCTCCTAAATCAGCAATCGTTGTGACTGGAGCCGCATCATAATCTTCTTCAAACAAATAAACATCTGCTCTTAAAGGAGAAACAAAAATCATTACAAACAAAGCAATAAGCGATACATTTTTCATATCTAAACCCTTTTTAGTCTTCACGCCAGTTAAAAACTTTGTCTTCTACGAATTCCACAATAAATGTGGTTTTAAAAACATTGCGATCCCGAGTCCCAAAGTTGCGATCGTAATCATAATACCAAACCACTTGATGTCCCAGAAAATCAGCATTAATACGGGCAGGTCGGCCAATAGAAGCTAGCACAGCTTCTTTAGGCATTCCAATGTAGAGCTTACCAGCTAAAATCTTTTGTTTTTCGATATCAGCTAGTTGATCAGCATTCTCTTTAACATACTTTTCCCGAGGACTGTGAGTAGGCAAACATCCGATTGGGATCACTAGAAGTACGAAAAGAACAAAGAGAAAAGCTTTTTTCACGAAGGACCTCCCATTAATATGGCCTAGATACGATTAGTGTAGCAAGATAGAGCAGGAAAAAAAACCCCTAATCTCTTGGAATCACCAAGACCTGGCCTGGGGTCAAGAATTTAGGGTTTTTGATTGTATCGCGGTTAGCTTCAAAAATACGGCGCCATTTGGAACCACTTCCGTAAATCGAATCATAAGCAGAGATAATCCAAAGCGTATCCCCTTTTCGAACCTTATACGTTGCCAAGGCTGCAGCCTCTTCCGGACCTTCAATCTCTTCATTTACTTGAGTCAAAGCTTCATCTAGAACAGAAGCGACCTTTTCAGAAGCTTCCATTTTACTCAAATAGAGCTTATTTTTAGCCCTCAACTCTTTAATCTCACGAGTTGACTTCTCAACCGTGGCCAGCAGACTATTTCGCTCCACAGAGGCATTCTTAAGTTCAGCCGCTAATTTTTCTTCATAGACAGCCTTTTCTTTTTCCCAAAGAAGCTGAGCTTCATCAAATTTCTTAGAAAGAAGGGCTTGTTGGCCCTCTTTTTCAGCTTTCAACGCTTCTATATCTTTTTGATAACTCTTTAGCTGGGCTTCTTTTTCTTCTAATTTGACCAACTGATCTTGTTGGATCAGAGCAACCTGTTCTTTTAATTGTTCCATCTCATCAATCTGAGCTTGTTTGTTTACAGATTGATTGTTCTCTAATTGCTTTGTGTCCTTTAATAAATTTTTCTTTTCTTTTGCCCAAACCAAACGCTCTTTTTCTAAAGACTCTTTCCACTTGCGCCCTTCTTTATTTTCAATGCGCAACATTTCGTTTTCGCTTTCAACTTGTTTGAGCTGGCTCATCAAACCACTTCCATCTCCTTGAACTTGATCAATCTTTTGAGTCAAAGTAGCAATACTTTTTTCATATCGTTGACTCTGCTCTTCCCACTCTGCTCTTTCCTGTTCAAACGAAGCAGTCAATTCTTCTTCTAGTGCAGCTAGCTTTTCTTCTACCTCTTCATCTGAAACACCTGTTGGTTGAACAGAAGCAATAGCTGGCTCTTGAATTTGTTTTGTTTCAATAGCTTGAGTCACTTCAATTGGAGACTCAACCACAATATTTTCTTTCACTTCTTCTTCAACTTCAGCTTGAGCCACCTCAACAGAACTTTCTTCAACCTCTAATTCTTCATCATTCAATCGAGCTAAATTAATCTTCACCTCTTCAGACAATTCTGACTCAGGCTTTAAAGACAAATAGCGACGATAATAATAAGAGGCTTCGCGCTTATCAGCTAAGATATTATCGTAAATCACCGCCACATTATAATGAGCATCTGCTAAAGAAGGGTTTAAGTCTAAAGCTTGTTTATAATAAGAAAGCGCTTGTTCATACTTTTCCATTTTTCCAGAAATCGAACCCATATTAAAAAGAAGGGACGCATTTTTAGAATCATACTTCAAGGCATTTTCAAAAGAACCTAATGCTTCTTGATATCGGCCCCCTTTAGCAAACACAATGCCCAAATAATAATAGGCTTTCTTATTTTGAGAATCAGCCAAAACAACTTTTTGATAATAACTTATTGCTTTGTCTGCTCGACCACTTGCTTCATAAACCAATCCTAAATTAAGCAATGTGTTTGGATTACTTGGATCAAGTTTTTTGGCTTTTAAAAAAGCTTGTTCAGCATCTTTATAATTGCGAATGCGAGTTTGAGAAAGGCCTAAGTAAAAAAAGGCTTTAGGATTATCAGGGTTAATCTGAGTTGTTTTCTTAAAGTAGTTAACCGCTTCTTCGTATTTGTTTTGTCGTTTAAAAAGAAGGCCTAACTGCAAATGCCCTTCATAAGATTGTGAATCCAAATCAACGGCTTTTTCAAATTGTTGTTGAGCGCCAGAGAGATCCCCTTTGTCTAAATAGACTTGGCCCAAAGCAATTTGAAGTTTGATATTAGAAGGGTTCTGAGCTAAAGAATATTGAAACGCTTGAATGGCTTTATCGTGCTGACCTGTTTCCCAGTAATGAAACCCTTTTTGAGCATCGGCCCAAACCAAGTTTGGAGAAAGAAATAACACAATCAACATTATTCGTATATATAACATACTTATATCTCCAAGGTTAATATGATTTCGGTTATTCTACCCTGATTCACAAGAAAGGTCACTACTTGATTTTTAAATCGGTAAAGCCTCCTATTTTGTGCCTCCTCAATAGGCGGGCCATATATCTGCTGCAACTTAGCGCTCTCTTCACCCAGCCGTACACCATGCACATTTCCTTTAAAATCAGGATCTATCTGAATTTCGACTAATTGCTCCCCTTCAAACCGGAGTGCAAAGTGCTGCTCTGAATAAAGAAAAAACGTTCCTTTTTCATTTCTAAAGAAAGGTTCGCCTATTTTTTTCCTGACCTCTTGCTTAGAATCTCCTAGTTGAACAGGAAAATCATCGGTCACAAAAGCAGCCATTTCTGAGGCAGAGCATCCCCATTCTAATTCAATCTCTTTTTTTCTTTGGATAATTTCTGCTAACTCATCACTCTTTTTTGAAAAGTAAACAGAGGCTCGATTCAGCCAATAATATTCTTTGAGTGTTTGATTTTGTTTTTGAGCAAGTAAGGCTAAATAAAAGAAGGCGCGCGGATGAACTTTTTCAATTTCAATCACTTGCTCCAAACGTTGTTTAGCACGCGGCCATTGTTTATTTTCTATGTCGAGTAAAGCCAAAGAAAAAAGAGCGGGCGCAAAATCTTCTTTCCACTTAAGCGCTTTTTTAAACCACTCCGTTGCTTTTTTCTTCTTTCCTTCAGCACCCCATGTCATTCCTATTTTCTGAGCAGCTTCAGGATTACGAGGTAATTGATTCAAACTCTTTTTAAGCCATTTTCGAGCTAAAGAAAAGTTGCTCTGAGCCATCTCAATATCAGCTAAATGAAAGAGGAATTCTATTCGACGAGGATCAAGCTGAAGCCCTCTTTGAAGAAGATCAACAGCTTCATTATTGCGTCCCACATAAGAAAGTGTGGTCCCCACATAAAAATAAAGATCTGGATCACGCCGCTCTTGTTGAAGCGCGCGTGTTCCATAATCAATACAGAGTTCAAACTTGCCTAAAAAATGATTTAATTCGGTTAAGGCGATAAGGGTTGGGAGGTGATCTGGTGACTGGTCTAAAACTTTTTCCCATTGCAGACGAGCCGAATCAAAACGATTCTCCTGCCGCAAACGACTTCCATGTTGATACAGGCTATCTGAATCAAACTTAGGAAGCTCGGCAAAAACAACACCTGTTAAAAGTAGAAAGAAACTAAACGTTAATCGAACGATTGTCTGTGTCATCTTTTACAGCATAACCAGTCTCTTGGCGCTGATGATTCACTTCATTCTTTTTAGTGTAAATCTGATGCACATCATCAGCACTCATGCCTAATGTTTGAGCTAAAGAAACAACAAAGTGAAACAAATCAACCACTTCAATTTTGGCATTTTGCTTGTCAAACTTTTGGTATTTAGCCCACCACTTCCAAGGCACACTGTCAATCAACTCAGCAGTCTCTTGACTCAAGGCACGTGTATAATTGAGCGTCCACTTAATTTGCTCTTCCTCATTAAGATTAGCTGTATCAATACCAATTCGTTTGTTTAAGTTTTCTTGTAGGTCGAAAATCTCTTTAAGCATATCAGACATGGCAGGACTCCTATTTAAAAGTAATAGGCCATATAATAGCAAAAGGGGACGATCTTCTCAATGGAACTAATAGACGAGAACCAGCTGCCCATTCTCCTCGACAGGAACCGGATCAATCACGGGCAGAAGCTTAGGAATAGGCACTTTTTGGCCCACAATTTGGGTGTGACGATTTTTTAACTTTCTAAACTTTATTTGAAGAAAATCAGTCAGATCTTTATTAGGTGTTTGGGCCAAATAACGATCTGCCATACGGCTAGCCTCATCATCAAAGTCTGATTGCCGGCAAGAATGCGCATACTTTGTTCCAGAAAACCGACGAATATCGCCATCAAAATAAGGGCTGATATGATAGAGTTCATGAAAGATTGTGGTCATCTTATCGTTAAAATCAAGGTTCTGAAAACGGGGCAACACAAAGTAAACAATATAAAGAATTTCTCGGCCTTTATGATGCAATCGCTCTACTTCGTATGTTTTGCGCCCTTCTTTAGTATACAGACTTCCATTTTCAAACCGCATTGAAACAATTTTGGCATACATACCATGCCGACGAGAACTCCGTGCTTGAGAGAGGCCAACCAACATCTGTTCTGGGCGAATATGAGAAAAGTCTGGAGAGTACTTGGCAATATCAAAGATAAGTTGATGCATTACTTTGCTGAAATCAAACATGTTTTATCTCTTTAAATCATCCAGTTATACTGTCTCTTGAAAAATAATTGGAATTTTAAATTTAAGTTTTTGCACATTAACTTGTTTTGGAATCAATGGAAAAAATTCAGAAGCACGCTTTACAGCATCGATGGCACCTAATTCAAAAGCACGAATAGAGCGCCCACTTCGGATACGAGCTTTCACATCCCGAACTGTTCCATCGAAATTCAAAGCAAATTCAACAACAACAGTTGCTTGATACCCAGTTCCCTTTAATGAATGAGGAAACTGAATTGATTCTTGAATTTCAAATCGAATCTCTTCAACAAAAGATTGGGTCTCTTGTTTTTTGATGGAGGCAAGAGATTGAGGTTTTCTTTGGGGAGCAGGGGCAATAAAATAAGTCCCCTCTTGATTCAAACTTTTTAAAATTTCGTGGTAAACAGATTTGGCATTAGCCAAACGCATTTCCCCATCTTGTCCAACCACATCAAACGAGAGAAGCATCAAAGGAATCACAACCCCTAAAAAACAAATCCCCTTCTTTAATAGACTCAACCTATCCTCCTAAACCGATTTTACCTAATTATACACTACTAGTAGTATTTGTATACCAAAAACTACTATATATAGTATTAAAAACCCCATTCCCCCTACGAATAACCGGGGTCAGGCCCAGCTATCCACAGACTTGTGTTGGTCTTGGGCTGTGGATAACTCTTAGGTTTGCTTGAGTGAAGATTAGTTGCGAGTAAAGCGGCGGCGGAAAAGGCCTAGCAAAGCTGTTCCTAATAAAAGAAGGGTGGTTGGTTCGGGGTTCACACCAACCCCAAAATCAGAAAAGCTGCTAGCGGTAAATGAGACTAAATTACCATTCACTGTGGGAGTAATAATGTCAAAGTCCCCTACCCCGCGATAGTGAACACCAAAAACATCATCAATAGAAAGACCAAAAGGAATATCTAAACTAGCTAAGTCAAACTCAACAGTAAAATCTCCGGTAAAGGTAGCTGAAGTGGTGATATCAAAATAAAGTGGATTGCCACCCACATCTAAAATAAAATTAATATCTTGATTCAGTAATTCTGCTTGAGGTGTTGCAGCGGAAATAGCGGTATCGCCATCGGCTGTGATATCTGTAAATGCTAGTTTTGGCCCCACTCCTAAATTAAGTTGTGTGCCAGCATCATGCACTCCATCACGTGTATTAAAAACAGATTCTACAATTAATCCAGAACCTAACAAACTTAATGAGTTGTAATATAAGTTCAACCCATTCACAAATAATTGCGCGCCATCATTAATCGTTAACGTATCAACATACAATGCTTCGTCTGCAGCAAACGGACCATTACGATTACCATTATTTACTAAATCAACTAACTTCACATTGGCATTGGTATCAATCACCAATTCATTCAAGCTAAAGTTGCTAATAAAACCTGCTGCATCGGGTGTTACCGTCCCTGGATAAGGGTCATCACCATGATCCACTCCGCCAATTTCTAAAGAAGCAAAATTCGCTTCATTTCCGTTGGCACCCACCCCGCCAGTCATAGTTAATGTCGCTGTGCCACCATCTAGACCCCAATTCGCTTCATTTGTTGTGCTAAAAGTAAAATCGCCACCAATCTCTAAACCACTAGCAACTTCCAACACACTAGTCGCATCCATAGAAAAGTCACCCCCTCTAACTGTCGAACCATTCAAATCTAACGTCCCACCATTTTGCAAAATAATGTCTCCGGTATTACCCACATCGTGAATCGTCACAGCCCCAATTTCGATTTCAGCTCCATCAATAATAAAACCACCTGTACCAGTAACCGCTTCACTCAATGTTAACTTAGCTCCACCCGATGCTTTTAATGTTCCGTTGTTTATAAATCCCATGGCACTCGGATTAATGGTTAACAAGTTTGTTTGATTGGCCTCAATTATTCCATTATTTGTGATTCCTATTTTGTTACCGCCTAAGTTAGCACTTCCCTTAAGCGTTTGCCCTGAACCAATGGTTAATCGATACAGATTAGTTGAATTGGAATTAATATTATTACTATCAACATCATCTAAAGAAATGGTTCCTGTACCACTTATTGTCGTATCTGCATCAATAAAAAGATCAGCTGACGAAATCCCACTCATAGAAATCGTCCCATTATTAACAATGCTACCTTTAAATTGAGCATCCGAATTATTACTCATGTTAAAACTTCCGCTATTAGTGATTGCATTGGTAGAGCCATCAAGAAGTGTATCAGTGGCACCTATAACCTTAATCACTCCTGTACCACTCGTTGATAATGTCCCACCATCTATAGAGGCTGCATTCATAACAACGGTCGAACCTGTCTCAGCCTCTATTAACGCACCGGTATTTGTGAAAAGGCCGCTATTTAAATTCATGGTCGCATTATTCGTAGCACGCAAAGTTCCATTGTTAATCATTCCACCTGCACTCGGATCAATGGTTAATACATTGGTTTGATTGGCAATAATGATTCCATTATTGGTGATTCTTATTTTGTTGCCACCTAGAAGAGCAGACCCCTGAAAGGCTTGATTAACACCTAAGGTTAATCTGTAGAGATCTGTTGAAAGAGAATTAATATTATTCGTATCACCATCATTTCCTAAGAAGGTTCCTGTACCGGTAATAGTGGTATCAGCCTCAATAAAAAGATCGGAAGATGAGAAGCCACTCATAGAGATTGTGCCACTATTGGTAAAGTTGCCTTTAAACTGCGCATCAGTACTATCTGCTACATTAAAGTGACCATTAATAGTAATCGCATTGCTGGAACCATCTAATATAGCATCATTAGCATTCCCGCTTTTAATCAAACCTGTCCCAACTGTAGACAGTGTTCCACCACTAATGGTCGTAAAATTATTAAGTGCAATTGTAGATCCATTTTGAGCTTCAAAAACACCATTTGTATTTGTGTAAGTTCCTGAATTAAGAAATAAAGTAGAACTGCCTGAGGAAGAAATCGTCCCATTATTAGTTGCTCCATTAGCACCTACATTAAAATTTCTAGAACCACTCGTTGTTTGAAGTTTGTCACCCAAATCGATTGTTAAGCCAAGAATATTTCCGTTCGTATCCAAAGTGACAACAGATGCAGTTCCTCCATCACCATTATCAATCTTCGCGTCATCAGAAGAACCAGGAACACTTGCAGACCAATTACCCGCATTGTTCCAATTACCGGTTCCTCCGGTCCAATTAATTTGTGTGGCAAAAGAAAATGAAGAAATAAAAATGATTAGAAAAAAACTTAAGAAAAAAACTAGAATTAGTTTTTTGATATCACTATAACTTTGATTTATCTGTCCCCTAAATATCATTCGGGACCTCACGTTGTTAACCCTTTAAAGTTAATTTAAGTATACCTGATTTCTGGCATTTTATCAAGAGAGAGAATTTCTAAAAGTGACGTACTATCAGCTTATTGGCGAGATTTTAGTTCTTCGATTAGAGCTGTATATTTCTCAGGATAGAGCTCTTTATCGATGTGGAGGAATATGTCTTCTAGTTCGTCTAATTTGTAGGTTTTGAGCTTTTTGCTATAGGTGGGCACATCATCTGAATAGTCTTCATTTAAGACGTTCTGCGCCACTGGGACAGGATTAGGCATTCTTTTCTTAACCTGTTTTTGAGTTGATTGAGCTAAAAAAGGGAGCTTTGATTTTGCTTTGAATTCATTGATTTTGAGCATCACCCATTCAAATGAAAATGAAGGTTGTTGGCTTAGCTTGTGCTCTAAACCTTGACTCTTAACTCGTTCTTGATCAAGCTGTGCGGTCAGTTTTTTTAGCTTGTCTTCGAGATTTTTTTCGTCTTGAGGTGTTGTTTTTTTTGTGCCCATTTTTTGAAGAACCTTTTTCTAATAAGGTGGCGCCATCAATTGTATTTGTTACTGTGGCATGAATACGACGAATAAAACAGACCTCTTCAACCACTTCATTTACAGCAGCCTGTTCTTGCGGAGTCAGATCATGGTAATGACAATCAATCGCATACCCTTCATGCTCAGGTGCAGGATCACAATAAGCAACTTTAACTAATACCTTAGCAGGTGAATAATCTTGATGTTGATAAAGTTTGATGATGAGAATAGAACCAACAGGAATGTCTTGAGGAGTAATAAAGCAGAGACCTTTTTGACCAATGTTCTTGATCATCGAGGAGGAAAAAGGCTTTTTGTTAGAATGATGATAAGGTTTGTACCTTAACTCTCCATTCCACTCTATCCGTTCAGGATAAGATCTTTCTTGTGCCTCTTCTTGGGGACCCACTGTACAGTCCCTCCCCTCTCCTGCTCCTTAAGCAGGCAATGCCTTGCCCATAATCTCTAGCAAATCATTTATTTCAAAAGGCTTGGCAATATAAAAATCAGCGCCAAAGGTCATTCCTGTTAAACGAGATTTCATTTTTCCACGGCTCGTGACCATGATCACAGGAATTTGATTCGTCTTTGGATTTTCTTTTAAATGAAAACAGGTTTCATAGCCATCCATTTCAGGCATCATCACATCTAAAGTCACAATATCAGGCTGTTTCTTTTCAGCCAATTCTAAAGCGATTTTCCCATTAAGGGCTGTGGTCACTTCAAAACCTTCTTCTGCCAGCTGGCTCTGGAGTTGATCCAGTACCTTTTGGTCATCATCTACAACAAGAATATGCATCCCTTTTTTCATATAAAAAATCCTTTATACCCTAGGTCGTTTTGTTTTACCCAGTTTATACTATATTTATACTACAAAAAAGGAGAAAAGTCAATCCTAGGTGTGGTATTATCTCCTTTATGGCACACAAGATACCTAAAAAAGATCCTCTCCAAAAAGCACGGCAGCAAGCCCTTACAGGCGGCGGTGCCAAAAGAATTCAAGCCCAACACAGCAAGGGAAAGCTGACTGCCCGAGAACGGATTGAGCTTTTGCTTGATTCTGGCTCATTTCATGAAATCGGCGCCTTTGTCACCCACCGTTGTGATGACTTTGGGATGAAAAAACAAAAGGTTTTAGGGGATGGCGTGGTCACTGGCCATGGAACCATTGATGGCCGAACAGTTTATGTTTTTGCCCATGATTTTACTGTGTTTGGCGGCTCTCTTTCTGAGGCTTTTGCGGAAAAAATCGTAAAATGTATGGAATTGGCATTAAAAAATGGGGTGCCGGTTATTGGCCTCAATGACAGTGGTGGGGCCCGTATTCAAGAAGGGGTGGTTAGCTTAGGTGGCTACGCCGACATCTTTTTGCAAAACACCCTAGCCTCTGGAGTGATTCCACAAATTTCAGCTGTGATGGGTCCTTGTGCCGGCGGCGCAGTTTACTCCCCGGCCATTACTGATTTTATTTTTATGGTTGAAGAAACCAGCTACATGTTTGTGACTGGACCCAATGTCACCAAAACAGTGACACATGAAAAAGTGGGATTTGAAGATTTAGGCGGCACCACTGTTCACGGTGAAGAGAGTGGCGTGGCCCACTTTGTTTCTAAAAATGATGAGGCGTGTCTCAAACATATTCGAAAACTTCTTTCTTATCTTCCCTCAAACAATATGGAATCAGCTCCTGAAGTTGAAATAAGCGAAGCAAAAGAGAGTTCTATTGATTCGCTCATTCCAAATGATCCAAACAAACCCTATGACATGCACAAAGTGTTAGATGCTGTTGTTGATTCAGACAGTTTTTTTGAAGTGCATGCTAACTATGCTCCAAACTTGATTGTTGGTTTTGCTCGGATAAATGGAAAAAGCATTGGGATTGTCGCCAATCAACCGGCTCAACTTGCAGGAACATTAGACATTAATGCTTCTTTAAAAGGAGCTCGCTTCATTCGTTTTTGTGACGCATTTAACATTCCCGTTTTAACATTTGTAGATGTGCCTGGTTTTCTACCTGGAACCGCTCAGGAAAAAGGGGGCATTATCAAACATGGCGCCAAACTTCTTTATGCTTATTGCGAAGCAACCGTGCCTAAAATTACGGTGATCACACGCAAAGCCTATGGCGGCGCGTATGATGTGATGAACTCCAAACATATTCGAAGCGACTTAAACTTTGCTTGGCCTACTGCTGAAATTGCTGTGATGGGCCCTCAAGGTGCCGTTGAAGTGATCTTTAAAGATCAAATCAAAAGCGCGCGCAATAAAAAGAAAAAACAAGATGAACTGGTTAAAGAATACCGAGAAAAATTTGCCAATCCATATATTGCTGCTTCTCGCGGCTATGTTGATGAAGTGATCTACCCACATGAAACACGCGACAAATTAATTGCGGGTCTAGACATGCTGAAAAATAAACGAGATCAAAATCCACCCAAAAAACATGGCAATATTCCCCTTTAATGAAACTACTGATTGCTAATCGGGGTGAAATTGCGTTAAGAATTATCCGAGCAGCTCGTAAGCTAGGCCTCCCTTCCATTGCAGTTTACTCTGAAGCAGATAAAACAGCGCTCCATGTTCAAGAAGCAGATGAAGCTTATTTATTAGGTCCAGCCCCTTCCGCAGAAAGTTATCTCAATCAAAAAAAGATTCTAGCCATAGCCAAACAAGCAAAAGCAAAACTGATCCATCCTGGATATGGATTTTTATCTGAAAACGCTTCTTTTGCCAAAGCATGTGAAAAAGAAAAGATAACTTTTATCGGCCCTTCAAGCAAAACCATCTCACTACTTGGAAATAAATTTAAAGCCAAACAACTCGCAAAAAAATGCAAAGTGCCTATTCTTTCTGACTCGAGTACAGAAATAAAAACCATCAAAGAACTTCACACTTATTGTAAAAACATAAAGTTCCCTATCTTACTTAAAGCAGTTGACGGTGGAGGTGGAAAAGGGATTCGTATTGTAAACAAAGCAAGCGAAACTGAAAGCGCCTTTAAACTTGCTTCCTCAGAAGCTCAAACCGCTTTTAACAATCCCAAAATATATATAGAACCTTATTTAAAAAAAGCGCGGCATATTGAAATCCAAGTGATTGCAGATACAAAAGGCAACATTGTTCCCCTTGGAGAACGAGAATGCTCGATTCAACGTCGTTTCCAAAAACTAATTGAAGAGACGCCCTCCCCTTTTATGACAGCAACATTACGATCAGAAATGGAAAAAGCGGCTGTTGCACTTTTTAGAGCGTCAAACTATGTCAATGCGGGAACTGTCGAATTTTTAGTTGATCCTAAAAAGAACTTTTTCTTTTTAGAAGTAAACACTCGGCTACAAGTCGAACACCCTATTACAGAAATGGTTTACAACATTGATCTCGTAGCAGAACAAATCCAAATTGCATTAGGCAAACGCTTAAGCATTCTGAAAAAGCCAAGAGCAAAAGGACATGCCATGGAGCTACGGCTTTGTGCAGAAGACCCTGACAACAACTTTTATCCCTCAACAGGGACCATTGATTACTTGGAGGAACCAGTCGATAAAAACCTACGGCTCGACTCTTCTCTTTTTTTGAATATGACTGTCACCCATCACTATGATTCATTACTGGCAAAATGCATTAGCTGGGGAAAAACAAGAAAAGAAGTTCTTCAACAATTAAAGAAGGCATTATCGGATTTTCATATTTCAGGGATTGCAACTAACATTCCCTTTTTCAAACAACTACTCAGCCACCCTTCTTTTAAAGAGGGCGAAGTAGACACACAGTTTTTAGACCAAGTCTTCACTCAAAAAGAAAAAAAAGAACAAGCCACCCCATTTCAAGCGGCTCTTTCTGCTCTTTTACATCATCTAAAAAAAGAGACAACAACATCATTTAAAGATAAAGAAACAAAGCTAACAAAGTGGCAAACAAAAAATAGAGTACATAATGAATTACAAAGTCGAAATTGGAAAAAAGCGTTTTCCGGTTAAATTAGAAAAATCAGGTCAAGACTGGCTTGTTGAAGTAGGAAAAGAACGATTTACTTTTTCTGACTTAAACCAGCTCGGATCGTCTCTTTTTTCATTTACCCATAAAAAGAAAAAACAGTTCGCAACCACCCAATTTGACTCGAACAAATGCACCTACTGGATCGAAAACACCCAAGTTAATGCATCAGTCTTCTCACCTACTTTTTCAAAAGAAAAAAACAATCAGCAGTCTAAATCGATTCAGATTAATAGCGTGATGCCAGGGATGGTCAAAAAAATCAATATTAAAGTCGGCGATCAAACAGAAAAAGGAATGTCTCTTATTGTTCTGGAAGCCATGAAAATGGAAAATGAGATTGTAGCCCCACAGTCAGGAATCATCACCCACATCTATGTGCACGAAAATCAGAGCGTTGAAACCAACACCCCTCTTATTGAAATAAAAAAGTCAGGTGACAAATGAAAACAATCTATATTGTGGATGCTGTTCGAACCCCCATTGGTGAATTTGGAAAAAGCTTAAAAGAAATTTCAGCCACTCAGCTCGGTTCTCATTGCGTGGCTGCTCTTTTAAAACGAAATAAACTCAATCCTAAAACAGTAGACGAACTGATCTTTGGAAATGTAGTCGCTGCCGGAACAGGACTGAGCCCAGGGCGTGTTGTGGCCATAAAAGGCGGCTTACCCAACACTATTTCTGCTTTTACTGTAAATAAAGCCTGTGGCTCAGGCATGAAAGCTGTCGTACTTGCTTCTCATATGATCTCTGCTGAGGAAGCAGACTTGGTGATTGCCGGTGGAATGGAATCAATGTCTCAAGCCCCCTACCTTCTCCCTCGCTCTGAATTTGGCGAAGAAATCAAAGCTGAAAATCTTTTAGATGCCAATCAAAAGGATGGACTCACAAGCGCGTTCAAACATTGGCACATGGGAAATGCGGCTGAATACATTGCCAAAAAATATAAAATCACACGAAAAGCTCAAGACCAATATGCCTTACGCAGCCATCAACTTGCTGTTGCAGCCGCACAAAAAGGTAAGTTCAAAAAAGAACTGATCCCTCTTAAACAACTCAAACAAGATGAACGTCCAAGACCCAACACCAACTTAAAAAAACTAGCCGCTCTTTCTCCTCCCTTCCAAAAAAAGGGAACCGTGACAGCAGGCAATGCACCAGGTTTAAATGACGGTGCCTCTGCACTTTTACTTGCTTCAGAAAAGGCTGTTAAAAAATACAAACTCAAACCTAAAGCTAAAATTCTTGGTTCTGCTGTGTCAGGACTCAAACCAGAATTAGTTTTTATCACACCTGTTGAAGCGACAAAAAAAGTACTCAAGAAACTAAAATTAAAACTATCAGACATTGACTACATTGAATGCAATGAAGCCTTTGCAGCTGAAATGCTCGCCACAGAAAAACTGATAAAGTGGGATCGCAAGAAAGTAAATATTTACGGAGGCGCCATTGCCTTAGGCCATCCTGTAGGAGCTAGTGGCGCTCGTATTCTCACGACTCTCACTTCAATCCTACATCAAGAAAAAGGCCACCTTGGTTTAGCCACTATTTGCATGGGGGGTGGAAACGGACTCGCCATGGTGATTGAAAAGGTTTAAACTACCTCTAATGCCAAAACAATTTAAAACCCAATCTGGAATCCCACTCAAATCAGTCTATACCGAAAGCGATCTAAAAGGCTGGGACAAAAAAAAGAAGGCTGGCAAAGCAGGTGACTATCCTTTCACTCGCGGGGTCTACCCGAATATGTACCAAGGGCGGCTTTGGACCATGCGCCTTTTTTCAGGGTTTGGTTCGGCAGAAGAGACGAACCAACGATTTAAATATTTGCTCAAGCATGGCCAAACAGGCCTTTCAACAGCCTTTGATTTTCCTACTTTAATTGGTTACAACTCAGATCATGCTTATTCTAAAGGTGAAGTGGGTAAAACAGGTGTGGCCATTGATTCAATTGAAGATATGATGACTCTCTTTAAAGGGATTCCATTAGACAAAGTTTCAACCTCAATGACCATTAATGGATCCGCTAATGTGATGCTTGCTCTTTACTTTGCAGCCGCTCAAAAGAAAAAAGTTTCTTTAAAAAAATTGCGCGGCACCATTCAAAACGATATTTTAAAAGAATACTTTGCGCAGAACACTTATATTTATCCTCCAAAACCATCGATCCAACTCATTATCGATATGATTGAATATTGCGCCAAAGAAGCACCTAAGTGGAATACGATTTCAATCAGCGGGTATCATATTCGTGAAGCAGGAGCGACAGCCGTTCAAGAACTAGCTTTCACCCTTGCCAATGGCATGCACTATATAGAAGCCTCTCAAGAACGGGGTTTAAAAGTCGATGATGTGGCCCCGCGCCTTTCATTCTTTTTTGATTGCCACAATGATTTTTTTGAAGAGATTGCCAAGTTTCGTGCTGCTCGGCGCATTTGGGCCAATCTAATGAAGAACCGATTCAAAGCAAAAGAAAAACGTTCTT